>JBCBZB010000138.1:0-2836 GCA_039815565.1 Planctomycetota bacterium | reverse complement strand
GTGCCCACGCGAGAGGGGGAGAGCTGGTGGTGCCCGATCGGCGTCGGAAACCGGCGTGACCAGCTCTCCTATCGGATGGGGAGCCCCGAGGGTGAGGAAGGGCGTTTCGAAGATGAGGGACCTGCCCACGATGTGGTCATCGCCCGGCCATTCGAGATCGCAGCGACGCCGGTGACGAACGGCCAGTATCGCGAGTTCATGTTGGCTCACGAGTTCGAGGAGGTGGACGAGCACAAGCCGGTCGTGAACGTGACTTGGTACGACGCGGTCATGTACAGCCGTTGGTTGGGTGCTCGGCTACCGAGTGAGGCGGAGTGGGAATGCGCGGCGCGCGGCGGAACGTCGAGCCGGTTTTGGTCCGGCGACTCGGAGGAGGAGCTGGCGCGTGTGGGTTGGTTCCGAGACAACGCCGAGGACCCGCAGCCGGTCGCGCAGAACGAAGCGAATGCGTTCGGTTTGTTTGACGTCCACGGGACCGTGAGGGAGTGGTGTGAGGATCCTTGGCACGGCGACTACGACGGGGCGCCGACTGATGGTTCTGTTTGGGAGTTGTCAGAAGAATCACAGGGCTCCCCCCTCCGCGTCGTGCGCGGTGGGTCGTTCCTGGACCTCGCCCAGAGGTGCCGCTCCGCCTACCGCTTCTGGTGGCTCCCCGTCGACCGCCTCCCCGCCCAGGGCTTTCGCCCCGCCAGGTTCGTCACGGAGTGACTTCACCACTTCACCTGCCTGGCGCCCGCGAGCCGCAGGTGAGGCAGGGCGTGCGCTCAATCTCGGACCGTCTGTCGTTGCTCGGAGGCTTCGCGTCGATTCGTCCGCCTGTCGATCGCGCGCGGAGCGCATGGCCGGCCGCGGGGCGAAGCCCGCAGCCGGCCCGCCGCGATCGGTCTGATCGGCGGTGTCGCCTCGCCGCTGTCACCCCGCTGGCTTCTTTCGATCGTCGTGCCTAGCTTCACGCCGTCCCAGAGGGCGAGCGCTTGGCTGATCGGGACGACTCCGCATGACTGCCCCATCGGCTCGAAAGCTCTTCCTCAACTACCGCCAAGAAGACACTGGTGTCGTGGCTGCTCGACTCGTGTCGGATCTGGTCCAGCGGTTCGAGCCGGGGCAGATCTTCGTCGATTGCGACGGGGTAGACCTGTCCGAGAACTGGGCCGATCGGCTGCGGACCGAAGTCGCGTCCTGCGACGTGTTTCTGTGTCTGATCGGCGAACGCTGGCTCACGCTCCAAGGTGTCGGAGGTCGGAGGCGGCTGGACGAGAAAGACGATTGGGTGCGGTTCGAGATCGAGGTTGCCCTCGATCGGTGTGCCGAAGATCTCGCCGTCCTGCCGATCGTTGTCGAGCCCGGCAAGTTGCCCGAGCGACGCGAGTTTCCCGAGAGCATTGACGCTCTGCCCTCATTGCAGGGCGCGTCGGTGGACGCGGCCAACAATCAGGACTGGGATCGGCTCGTCGACCGCATCTCGAAACTTCTCGACGATCGAGGATTCCGGCGGCGTCACTCCCAAGGGCCGGGTGCGGACTCACCGGGAGCCCTGCGGGCCGGCGTACAGCTCGGCAACCGATTCACTCTCGTGGAACAAATCGGATCGGGCGGTTTCAGCCGGGTTTGGCGTGCTGAGGCCGACGATGGGAGTCAATCCGTCGCGATCAAGGTGCTGCACCCGGCGAGGGCCGACGACCCGCAGGCGCTCGAAGCGTTCTACGCCGGCGCTGCGCTCCAGCAGCGTTGGGCGGGATCTCACGTCGCCGAGGTCGTTCAGCCACCGCAGCAGGATGGCGATCTGCACTGGTTCGCGATGGAGCACTGTGCCGGTGGCACGTTGTCGAGCTGGACGCGGAAGCTGTGCGACAAGCGATTGCAGGTGCTCGGGGTCCTCGGGCAGTTGGGCAAGGAGCTCGACCGCATCGCGGGCGCCGAAGGTGCGCACGGCGATGTGAAGCCTTCGAACGTTGTTCTTGCCGAGGGTGACCGACCCAAATTGGTCGACTTCGATCAAGCCGGTGAGGCTGGTGTGCGGGACTTCGTGACGCGACCCGTCGCGGACATGTCGTTCGCAGCTCCGGAGGTGATCGAGGGTCAGAAGCCGAGTCGCAGGAGCGATGTCTACTCGTTTGCGAAGACCGTTCTCGATTCGTTGACGTCGGGCGGACTGTTACCGGGAGTCTTGATGCAGCTCGACGACCCCGAGGTGCAGAAGAGGGTGTTTGAGACGGCGCGGATTCCCTGCGCAGGGCGTCCTCTCCTCTCTCGGGCTCTCGGTCGAGAGGAAGAGGGGCGTCCGGCGAGTTGCGCCGAGATCGTCGAGTCGCTGGCCGGTCCTTCGGTTCCGGGGCCCTCGGATACTCGTCGACCCTCCCCGGCGATCGTCGGCGCTTCGCTCCTGGTCGTGCTCGCGTCCCTGTTGCTGTTCGCGGATCCGTGGGATTGGCTCGGAGGCGACGGTCCGCCAGGGCCCGACCTGCCGTCGATGCAGCAACCTGCCTGGCTGGTCGGCCTTCGTGAGGACATCCGCGAGATCCGCGAGGAGCGGTGGGACTCAAAAGCAGCGTTCGCCGTGCTGGAGGCGCTGGACCGAGGACGTGAGACGCTCTCTTCCGAGTCGATGCCGCTCGCGGTGGAGGTTGAGGTTGAACTCTTCTCCCATCCCGATCTTGGAGAGCGCCCCGACGCGGCGGTGGTTTCGGCCATGACGGTGCCCACGCGAGAGGGGGAGAGCTGGTGGTGCCCGATCGGCGTCGGAAACCGGCGTGACCAGCTCTCCTATCGGATGGGGAGCCCCGAGGGTGAGGAAGGGCGTTTCGAAGATGAGGGACCTGCCCACGATGTGGTCATC
>JBCBZB010000133.1:0-4929 GCA_039815565.1 Planctomycetota bacterium | reverse complement strand
TCCCACGAGAGCGAGGTGGCGTTGAGGCTCAGGCGTTCGAGTGCATGGTGATCTTGCGTGCGCTCGAGCGGGCGATTGCTCATCCGGAAGATGAGGAGATCCGGGAGGTGATCGAGGACCTCCTGGGTCGCGTTGAGCCTCGTAGGCGGTAGTTACTCTCGCTGGATGAGCGAGCCACTAGCCGGCGTCATGCGCGTGCTGTCCAAAGCAGTTCGGGTGGGTGAAGTCTCTGAGCTAACCGCCGGCGTCGCCGCCAGAATCCATTCGCTTGTGCCTGAGATGCGCGGCGACTACTTCGGAGCGACTGAGAGTGGCGAATTCTGGGTGGAAGACATTGAAGGCGACCTCCACCGGTTGGTGCGGGTGAAGAAAGATGGTTTGCTTCGTTACAGCACCTTCGTTGACGGCAAGCGGATAGGTCGGGCGCGCCTCTGGACGGAAGAGTCAGGCTGGTCTGATCCAGCGAAGTCATAGCGCTGGTTACGCTCGCTGGATGGCGAAGCGCTACACGATCGCTGTCGACTTTGACGGCGTGCTCAACTCCTACGAGTCCGGCTGGCAGGGGGCCACCGTCCTGCCCGACCCTCCGGTCGAAGGAGCGATCGAATGGCTGCACGAGATGATCCAGGACTTCGACATCGCGATCATGTCGACGCGGAACTGGCAGGAGGGTGGGATCGAGGCGATGCGGGCCTGGTTGCAAGAGCACACGCCGGCGCCTCTCTGGTACGAAGGCGGTGGTGAGCGTGGTCTTGAAGACATCCAATTTCCGACTTCGAAGCCACCCGCGCTGATCTACCTCGACGATCGTGCGGTTCGGTTCGAAGGACCGGGGACGTTTCCGAGCAAGAGCGACGTGCATCGGCTGCGGCCGTGGAACAAATCTCAGAAGGCGACAAAGACTGACGTGATCGTGGAGAGGCCGTCAGCTTTGCCGCGTCCGAGGCCCTACTGAGCCTGTCGTTAAGCTCGCTGGATGAGCGACGAATGGGAGTTCTATGAGCTTGATGCAGATGGCCTGGTCCGTGTGCATCCGGAGCTCACAGAGATGGAGTTGAGGCTTCTGGAATCCGCCAACCTGCCGTCAGAGTGAGGACCCGATCTGATGGATCGATACACGCTCGAGAGGCTCGCCATCACGATTGCGGTAACGCTGACAGTCGTCGGTATCGGACTAGGGTCGATCCTTGCTGCGCGATGGGTTGGATGGCCATCCTGGAGCTGTCTCTTGGTTGGCCCACCGATCGGCGCCTGCTTCCTCGGGTGGACTACCCGCAGGGCCAACGGATTCTGACCCGTATCCCGCCGACTAAAATAGGCCACCATGGCCTCGGGGTGGACGGATAGAGGGAACGCTCGCGCGTTCGAGATCCTGTTTCAGGGCGCGACGCCCGCGGAGGTGTTCCACGTCGCGCTCGTGTCGAACGCCGTCACTCCGACCGTGGCCACCAACACGTTCGGCGAGCTCGACGAGATCCCAGCAGGCAACGGCTACGACGCTGGCGGGATCCAGATCAACCGAGGGACGACCGACTTCGACTCACTCGTCGAGGGCAACCCAACGGTCCAGGAGATTCGCGACATCATCTGGACTGCCTCCGGTGGGACCCTGCCGTCGGCGGGTTCCGGTGCTCGCTGGGGCATCGTCATGACGGATGATCCGGTCATCGCGGACCGCGAGGTCTGGATGTGGATCGACATGGAGGCCGACCGCACGGCAGGGATCGGCGAGGAGATCGGTTTCAGCGGGCTTCCAATCACCGGTTCTGTCTGAGCGGAGCCGGCGATGATCATCACCCCGCCACCCGCCAATCTCCGACTCGGAGTTCAGTCTCGAGTCCTGGGTTCCGAGGTCGTGACGCCACCTCCGGCGAACCTCACGTTCGGGGTGGGCGCTCCCCAGATCGTCGCCGGTAACAACGCCCCGACCGTTCTCAGCACGCTCCGCATCGGTCAGATGACGCCCCATGCGCGGAGCCAGGTCTTCACGGCTATGGTGCCGCTGCCTGCGGGCCTGATCAGCGATTCGAGCCAGCCGGCCATCCGCGTTCGTGACCTAAGCACGGACCAGGCGGTCCAAGTTCACTACGTGAACGGCGCGATGAAGCGGGGCGACGGTTCCTGGCGCATCGCGCGTTGCCAGTTCCCAGCCAGCCTGGCTGCGGCAACGGACCCGCAGTTCAACTATCCGATCTGGGCGGACAAGGAGCTCCAGTTCGAGCTCGGCTCTGCAGATGCGATCCCGACCTACGCGGTCCATCCTGCGGTCGACCCTGCGGTCATGCAGTTCCGGTTTCGCACGGAGATCGGCGGGGCTTGGATGCCGTCGATCGCGAACGTCGTGAGTCCGTCTGGGCCACAAAGGTCTTGGATCATCGACCCGATGACGTCGGAGTGGAACGACTACACGTCGCTCGGCTACCCGGCCCAGTCGCGCCCGCGAACGGAGATGGCCGACACGGTGGGCTCTGGCCCGCGGTGGATGCGCGCCTACGAGGTCACCAAGCGTCTGTTGCCTGAAGCTGAGGACTGGGACACCGTCAGCCCTGCGGACCCGCAGAGCGAGACCGAGCCCTGCCTCCTCGCACGCCTGATCTACGAGGTGCCGAGCGTCTCGACAGGTGGTTGGGCTAGAGCAGTGCGGTTCTGGGTCGAACTGTCGAACTCGATGGTCACGGACGACGCGAACCCTCGAGCGCCGCAGGTGATCAACGGCCGTTGGGGCTCGACGATTCCGCGCCTCACGATCTTCAACGGCGACTTAACCAACTTCCCCGCCGACGTCGTGATCTACGGCGACGACGCGATGCTCCCTGGGATCTCGACGTTCGCTGGGGGCATGGGCTTCGATCTTTCGCAGATCGAGGACGGCAGCAACGGTCGACGCGGCTACGGCTCGTTCCACGACGGAATGAGTCGGGTCTACCAGGGAGTCTTCTACTTCACGGGTGGCGACCCGCTGACGCCTGAGGAGTCCGAGACCCGGGCCGCGATCTTGCACGAGCCGGTCGACGAGTCGCGAGGCGAGGACGCGGTTCTCTACGCGATCCCGACGGACCTGAAGGACCACGACACCTATGGTGCGTTCGGTGTGGTCCCCGATCCCGTGGCCGAGCACGGCTGGGCGAGTGTTGACGCACTGCGTAGCGATGTCGGAGCTCGGCTGCGTGCCGCTCGAGATGCCTACCGCACCGGAGACCCGTGGCAGGAGCCGCAGCACGGCTGCCTCCGATACACGGCTGCAACGGGCGCGCAGCAGTCTTTCGGTGCGTTCTCAGGGTTCGAGTGGGCGATGTCGGGCCACCCGGATTGCCGGTCGCTCTGGCTCTCTGTGAGCCAAGAGGCTCATCGCTGGCACCACCACTACCGCGTGGACGGGACGGTGATGCGCTACGACGACGTGCGGCATCCAGGCACGCCGACGAAGTGGCAGAGCTCGGCGCACTTCTCGCGTGGTCAGCCGTTCTACTCGTCGAACTGGAACCACCAGTGGCCGAGCACGGGGCCTGAGCCCAACTTCATCTGGAAGCTCGGCAAGTGGGGCGCAGGGTCGCTCTCCGGAACTCTGTCGAGTCCGCGAGGGACGTCTGGCAACGGCTGGAGCGGCTACGACTACGAGCACTTCGTCCTCAACCAGGCCTGCGCTGCTGCCTACCTGACGGGCGACCGCTGGGTGTTGGACGTAGAGATGAAGCACTTGCGCAACGTCGCGATGTGCTCTCGGCAGACTCCGCAGGACCTGGAGAGCGGGGAATACGTCTGGTCGCAGGTGGGCACCGGAGTGCCACGATCGGAGGGCCGATGGCTCCGGTCTGTCGCGCACGTGGTGACCCTCGAGACCGACCCGACGGTGTTGGAAGACTTTTTCCAGAAGCTGCACCTGAGGGCTGAGGCCCTTGCCTACTGGGGGAGCTCCGACAACCAAGGTCAGTCTGCGAGCTCGAGGTTCGGCAACCGCAAGAGCTCGCTGTTCACGGACTACGCAGCCACCTCCGAGGACAACACCCGCTACTTCACGAACAACAACGAGCACTTCCTGTGCGGCTCAGATCCTCTGACGCTCGCCTGGCCGTCCTCCGCGCAGAACGAGCCGTCGTCCAACGGGTGGCAGGAGGGGCTCCAGTGCATGGGCATGTGGGCGGGCCGGGTCGTTGCTCAGCACGACCCAAGCAACATCCGCGGCGCGGTCACAATCTCAGAGCTCGACTTCTCGCTCCGTGAGTTCACACGTGGCTGGCCGCAGTTCGGCTACGAGCTCGTCGGCGGTCAGTGGTTCAGCCCGTTCGTGATCTTCCGTGACATCAGCCCGACGGAGCGTGGGGCGCGGATTCCTGTCGAGTCCTACGGCGACGTCACGCGCTTCTGCAACTCAAGCGACCAGTTGCGCACGAGCGGGGCGCTCTGGGGACCTCAGATCGGTCACAACGGTGGGGTTCCGCAGTTCCAGCGGGGCTCGGCGACGTGGAACCGTTGGTCCTGTGCGCTGATCCTGCTCGCGAACTTCTACCACCCGGATGATCCTGCGGTTCAGGCCGCGATCCAGGAGCGGCTGGCGAACAACCCGATCTACATCGGGCCTGATGCTCGTCGCTCGGAGTTCCTCGCAGTTCCCGACAACTCGATCAACTTCTTCGCGGTCATCCCCGACCCATTCACCGCCCCGGCGGCTGACGTCGGAACTGGGATCATCAACGGCTCAGGTTCGGCAACAGCGATGGTCTCGGCCTCTGCGACGTCGCTCCTGGTGCGAGACGGGTCGGGTGCGGCAGTCGTTTCCACCCTGTCTGCGAGCGGTCCTGGCGTCCTCGCTCAAGGAGACACAGACGGCGGGGGCACTGCGGTGGCCACCTGCTGGTTTCGCCGGTGTAGGCACCTTGCTCATGGACGCTCACATCCTGCGCGCCGACTGCAACCGGCGAGCCTCGGACC
>JBCBZB010000095.1:0-16309 GCA_039815565.1 Planctomycetota bacterium | reverse complement strand
CTTGAGGCGCGGGAACGTCATCGCCTTCAGATAGACGAACCGCCCATCAGGTCCTCGGACACGCCCGACGGATCGAATCAGGCGACTCTGAACGACCTCGATCTCGTCGGGGAATCGACCGCCCGCGTCTTCGATCCTTCGCAGCAACTCGACAACGAACCGAGCCGAGGACTCCGAGCCCTGTTCCTCTCGATTCTCGGTCATCCCGAACGCCGACGCATTCGGAGGCGTTCGTAGAACTCCAACAGTCGCCGAGCGGCGTGACCTGGATCGCGTGGGCCTCGAGTCCGCGCGAGAGCCGAGGCTCCGAGATTCGAACGAAGCTCCGGATCGCCCAGGAGCTTCAACAGGGCCGCCGACAGAGCTGATCGATCGCTGTCGCAGACGATTCCCGAGGGACCCGCACTGAGCAGCTCGCCGTGCGCCTCGACCATCTCCGGAAGCATGCCCTTGTCCGTCACGACGGTCGGAAGTCCGAGAGCCTGAGCCTCGCGCACCGCGCGGCACGTGCCGTCCGAACCCGGGACCAGGAACAGGAAGGCATCGAGTGATTGGAGAGCTTGGGTGTACTCGGGTTCGTGGAGGTAGCCTGCGAGCACCACGTGATCTGACAAACCTCGCTCGGCGAGCGGAGTTAAGCAGAGATTCTGCACGTCTTCGTCGTTGCCCCGGCCGAAGAGGACAAAGCGTGCCGCCGGTCGAGCCTGGACGACGTCTTCGACGACGTCCCAGAGGAGTTCGAAGCGACGATGCGGCTGGATGCGGGCGGTGATGCCGAGCAGGAAGTCTCCTCGCCTCCCGACCAGACTCTCACGGACCGAAGCGTCGGGGTCGACGGAACCCGAACGACGGGCCGGCGGATCCTGCACCAGGATCTGGTTCGGATCGAACCGGAATCGACTGACGAGACCCGCTGCGCACTGACGAGTCGGAACCACGAAACCGTCGGTCTGCCCGAAGGCGATCTGCTCTCGCCAACCCCACTTCGGAGCCTCGGGCTCGTAAAGGTGTCGCACGAGGAGCGGACCCTCGGACACCCCGGGTCGAGCGGCGCGAACCCGGGACTTGGCCCAAGCCGCACTCAGATGATCGGCGAGGAGATGCGTATGGACGACGTCGTAGCCGCCGGCCGAGCCTGGACGCGCTTTGCCCACGTCGAGCCAGGCCTGAAGGGTGCGCCGATCCCGAACGAGCGTCGGAACATGGAAGTGTTTCCGCAGCCCTAACCCGGTCCGAACGGGCATTCGCTGCCGAGCGAGCTCGACCGCCATCCGATGGAACCCGTCTCGGTGCATCCAAGACGCTTGCGCGAAGTGCACTCGAGCTCCGAGGGCGCGGGTCTCGACCGCACAGCGAATCGCTGGGTCGGCTGGCCCAGTCCACTTGTAGTTCGCGAACAAGTGGAGCACCGACCAGTCCGACGCATCGGGGCGAAGGCTCTCGTCGGGCTTGGTGGGGACGACCGTTCGACTCGATTCGGTCGCACTCATGTCGGACGCCGCCCCGCTTGTCGGCCGAGTCGGTAGAGGCGCCAATACTTCAACCAGTTGTTCCACGACGCGAGACCGGCGACGGCGACACCGCGCCACCCATCGACGATCCCAGCCTTGAGGACGAGGCTCTTGAGCAGCATCGCGGGCGGGCGCAACAGCAGGTCCCAGGGACGCGTGCGCCGCCCCTGATCGAACAGGGCCTTCGCCGAGATCCGTGCGAAGTTGTCCGCGGTCCGCACGTGCTGACGGAGATCACGGAAGCTCAGGTGCTGGAACGACTCCTCGAGACGCGTCGGTTCGACACTCCCGTCGAGCTCGACCCGATCATGCGGATTGGTGCCACCCCAGTGCCCCTTGCGACGATCGAACAGGCGGATCTTGCGATCAGGCCAGGCAATCCCCCGCTTCAGGACCCGGCCGAGGTAGTGGTTCTCGCGCGGCATGTTGTAGCCAGAGCCCTGGAAACCCTCCTGCTTCAGCTGGATCAACCGCGCGCGCAGGGCCGGAGTGATGCGTTCATCGGCATCGAGACACATGACCCAGTCATGCGTCGCGAGGTCGACTGCGCGCTGCTTCTGTTCGCGGTGCCCGAGGAACGGAACCTGACGGAAGACTCGTGCACCTGCTTCGGCAGCCAGCTCGGCAGTTCCATCGGTCGAACCCGAATCGACGACGACGATCTCGTCACAGAAGTCGAGCGAATGGACGCACTCTGCGATTCGGTCGGATTCCTGGAAGCTGATGACACAACCCGTCAGCCGAACGCCCGAAGCGGTCCGCAGCTCCCGACCTGACTCGAGCATCGGCTCGACGGAACGAGGCAGCGAAACGACGCGCTGCTCCTCGCCCCCGGCTTCGGAAGCGGTCCCCTCGGACGAACGAGCGCTCACGGTTCCGTCGCTCCCGACTCGCTCTCCCCAGCGTCGGCCCCCTCGGAGTCAGCGACTTCATCCAACCCCTGGATCCGAGCCTTGATGCGAGCCAAGCGCTGCTGCCACTCGTGCAGTTTTCCGTGCCGGTCCACTTCCTTGATCGCAGCCGCGACGACCGCATCACGCTCCTTCGGGTCGGCCGAGAGGTGCTTGTGCAGCAGGAACTGGTTGCTGTAGCCGAGCACGTGCAGCCACTTCATCTCCTCGAGCATCTCTTCGAGGAGCTGGGCGAACATCAGCTCGTTCTCGGTCAGTCCGAGGCGCTGGGCGGATTTCTTGAACTGTCGACGCGAGGTCACGGCAGAGCGGGCCGGCCAAAACGGCGCCGCGAAAAGAAGAATCGCCGTCGCCGCCCGGTTTGTCACGCCCGATGTGCCGGGCGCCCTGATCAGCCGCCGGCGGAGAGGCGCTCGAGGCGACGCTCGAACGGCACCCGGTCCTCCCGGAACTCGGCCTTCTGCGCCCGGCGAAGCGCCTGGAGAGCCTTCGAGAAGTCGGCTTTGGTCCCACCCTCGCCCGCGCCCTTCCGGTAGTAGAGACCGGCCAGGGCGTCGTTGGCGCGGACGATCCACTCGTCGCCCAGCCCCGACGCTTGCTGCAGGCGAAGCTCGGCCAACTCGAAGTTGCCCGCGAGCTCGTAGTAGCGCGCAAGGCGCAGGTGCGCATCACCATCGAGCGGGTCGATGCGGCGGATGTTCTCGAGTGCTTCGGCCTGGGCCGGGCCTCCTCCGTCCGAGATCGCGATCCGAAGATCGATGTTGTAGAGAGCCTTCTCCTCCTCCGGAGAGAGAGTCTCTCCCCGTTCGACTCGAATGCCGTCGACAAGGCGACGAGCCTCTTCGAGATCACCGCCCTGCACGACCGCCTTGGCGATCAGCAGGATCGTGTCGATCGGAGCCTCCCGGTCGAGCTCTAGCGCGGTCAACGACGTCGAAACCGCCGGACGCAGCTGCCCCTCCTTCCAGTAGAGCGCCGCGAGGAGCAACAGGTCCGAGAACTCGACCCCGTCCATCGCAACGGCAACCTCGAGGTCGCGAATCGCCTCGAGCTTCTGGCCGCTCTTGTTGTAGGCCCGAGCGCGCTCGATCCAGAACTTCGAGCGACCCGGATCGTCCTCGATCAATCGGGAGTACAGCGCGATCGCTTGCGGCCAGTTCCGTTGCATCCGGAACGCCTCGGCGAGGCCGATCTGCCAGTCCGGGCGCTCCGGGTTCAGGGCAATCGCCTGGCGGAAAGCCGACTCCGCGGCGATCGGATGTCCCAGGCGCAGCTCGGTCACTCCGAGGAGCCCCCAGTTGAACGCCGTCTGTCCACCGAGCTTGATGACCTCGGTGAAGGCCTTGCGAGCCTCGATGAAGTTGCCCGCCTGCGACTGGATCTGAGCGATCTTCACCCATGCGCGGCGGAACTTGGGAGACTTCCGATCACTGACGGCGAACTGCAGATTGGCCAACGCCGCCAGCGGGCGTTCCTGAGCGATCTGACACACCGCCAGCTGCATGAAGAGCTGCGCACTCGCCGCCTCGTTCGTGTAGCGGTCCACCAAGGCCTCTGCCTCGGCGAACTGCTCCTGGTCCATCAACAGGCGAGCCTCTTGCAGGATCTCGACCTCTTTCTGGTTGATCGGCGGCTCGATGTCGGAGTTCGGGATCTGGCTGTCTCGCAGCTCGCGGACCCCAGCTTCGGTCCGCCAGAGGGCAGAGATCGAACGATCACGGTCCGTCACGCCCGGTCGACCGTCCGAGGACTGCTCGCCCGGTTCGAACGCGGCCTCCGCTGTCCTGGTCGCGGCAACGACTCCGAGCTCCTCGGTGTCGGTCCGTCGGTCTTGCTCCTCGACCGCCAGACGCTCGTCGTCGGTCGGCTCCGGATCGGTCGTCGCGCAGCCGGAGAGAACCGGCAACACAACGAGGAGGCTCGCGAAGCGGCACCACGAGCGGCCGAGGCCATACTCGAATCGCAGAAACTTCATCGAATCGTCAGTAGGTGTAGGTGAACTTGCAGTTGCGCGTGGAGACCGCTGTGTCTCCGCGCCGCCCAGGCTCCCAGGTCGACTTGCGAATCGACGCCAGAGTGGCCGAGTTGAATGCTGCGTCTTGGGACTGAAGGATCCGGGCGTCCTGAACCCGTCCGGTCGAAGTGCAGGTGAAGACCACGTCAACCGACACGCCCTTCCGCTTGAGCAGTGCGGGCGGCAGATTCGGGTTCGGGATGAACTTCGGCAGCGGCGCTTGATCGAGATCGGCCGTCGAGAACAGCTCCTCTTCGCCGCCTCCCCCTCCGAGACTGCTCAGGAGCGCCTCGAAATCCCGACCGCCAGCGCCGGACCCACCGAGCTGGCCATCGAGGATGGAGTTCAGGTCGTCGAAGCTGATCTGGTCACCGAGCTCGAACGACTCTTCCGGCGGCGCCTCCTCGGGCTCCTCGGGCTCCGGCTCTTCGTCCTCCGGGACCGGTGGCGGCTCGTCTAACTGGATCTTGCTCAGATTGTCGCTATCGAACCGCGAGGTGTCCGACGCGTTGAGCTCCTGGATCAGCGGCAACAACAAGAACAGACCGATGGTCAGGGCCACCGCAAACGCGACGGTCACACCGCTACGAAAAGCGGAGCCGAGTGACTTGCCGACCTTCTTGAACGCGATCTTCTTCTTCATCGTTGCGCCCGAGAGCGGATCAATCCGCCGGCGAGTTGGAGATGCTGACCTGAGTCGCCCCGGCGAGATTCACCTCGTCGAGAACGCGATTGAAGATCCCGACGGTCGCATCGCGATCCGCCTGGATGATGATCGGCGTGTTCGGATCCTTCTGCAGCTCGCGCTTCACCTCTCGCTGCACGCCCCCGATGCCGATGTCCTGGCCGCCGAAGTAGACGTTGCCGGCCGGCGTGATCGCCAGCAGCATGCTGTTCTTGTCCAGTGCCTCGGCGGATGACGATTGCGGCTTGTTGACGTCGACCCCGGTCTCCTCGACGAAGGTCGTAGTCACGATAAAGAAGATCAGCAGGATGAACACGCAGTCGATGAGCGGCGAGATATCGACCACGCTCTCCGTCTGGTCATCAGCAGCTGAGTCCTGAAAGCGTCCCATGGTGTGGATTCCGTAGGTTCGTGATTCGTTGTTCGAAGTCGGTGATCGGTCAGGCGTCGAAGATCAGCCGCCGGCGCCTTGCTCGATCCAAGCCAACGGCTCATCGCCAGCGCTCTTCGACGCGCTCAAGGCGCGCTTGGCGGCGAGCTCGCGACTCCGCTCCATCATGATCTGCGCGACACGCGCCTTCGCGAGGCGCTGAATCGCTTCCTCGCGCTCATCGTGCTGACGCTCGAACAGATCCTGCAGGCAGGCCGACTCCAGCTGAGTGAGGAAGCCGCGGTAGGCCGCGGCACGACGCGACAGCACGTAGTGGAAGAAGATCCCCGGCAGCGCGACGATCAGTCCGGTCTCGGTCGTGATCAGCGCCTCAGAGATACCCTGAGCGATCAGCCCCATGGTCTGGTCGCCACCGCCGCCGGACGACAGCGCGCCGAAGGTCGCGAGCATGCCCCCGACCGTGCCGAGAAGGCCAACGAGCGGAGCCGCGCTGACGAACACCTTCATCATGTTCAGATCGCGATCGATTGGCGTGCGCTCGATCGTCTCGATCTCACGGCAGGCGGTCACACGTTCCCGCGCGGTCTCCCGTGACATGATCTCGTCGAGGATCGCACCAACCGGCCCCCGGCGCTCCAACGGGTGACGAAGCCAACGCCGCCAGGTCGATTCAGGCAGCTTGTGGAAGCCCTTGCCATGGATCGTACGCATCAGGTGGACGCCGATCGCGAACATGCAGAGCGCGATTCCCGCGATCCCCCACATGGCCCAACCGCCGTCATCCCAGATCTCGAGGGCCTTCTCCCAGATGAGAGAAAGGCGGTCGCTCAGGACTTCCGTTTCAGAAACGCTCGCAAGGTGAATCATGATGCTCTCCTCGGTGTCTCGAACTACTCGTGCAATCAGGATTGCTGCGGCTGACCACCGCCGGTCGAAGCCAGCGGCTCCAACATTTCCCGAACGATTTCTTCGACCTGCTCACGCACGGCCTCAGAGTCCAGACTGACGGCGTCACCAAACGCCGTTTCGCGGGTCGCGGTGCTGGGTCGCGTCGACTCGATCGTGCTGACCCGGTTGACGAGCGCGATCGCGTTCGACTCCATGTCCGCGACGATTCCGCGCGCCTTGCGCGACAGGAACGCGTGCAGCAGCAACGACGGAATCGCGACGATCAGGCCGAACTTGGTCGTGATCAGCGCCTCCGAGATACCGCCCGAGAGACTCGTGGCATCGCCCGAGCCATACACGGTGATCAAGCGGAAGGTATCGATGATGCCGGTGACCGTTCCGAGGAGGCCCATCAGCGGCGCCGCCGCGGCGCAGACCGCGATGAACGGGAGCATCGAGTTGAGGCGACGCTTCGACGTCAGCATCGACTCGTACATCACCTCTTCGACCAGCTCTTTCGGGTATCCGAGCGCCTGGGTGCCCGAGAGCAGCATCTCGCCCATCGGCCCGTTCATCTCGCGAGCCGTGCGCTCGGCTTCCTCGTTCTCGCCATTGCGAACATGATCGAGAAGCTGACGCACCAGTCTCTTCGACGGACGCGGAACGAACTGCAGGCGCCCCCATTTGTAGAGCGCGATCAGCAAGGCGATCCCCGCCATCGCGAAAATCGGATACATGACCGGGCCACCCGCCTGGATGTGCTCGAGCCAGGTTTGCTCGGTCGCGAGGATCTTCTCCGCAGAACCGAGTGTCGGGTCCAAAGGCAGGACACCCGCGCCGTCGCGCAACACCTGCGCGGTGGCGGTGTTGCGCTCCGGGTTGGCGAAGGGCCCAACGCTCGGCCGACTGGTTCCAGTGACCTCCTTCACGAGTCCGACGGTGACCCCGTCCGACGCGGCGAAGTACGCCACCGGACCAATCGTCACGAACTGCCCTTCGCGCACGAAACCCTGCGCGTCCGTCGCCCGGCCGTTGTAGCGCCGACCACCGATCGACGACTCGAGTCGAACGATCGAGGTCCGCACGAGCGCGATCTGCGCCTCGAAGATCTCGGCCGGACTCAGAGTCGGGTTCGCGGCAGCCTGGTCCGCGGTGTCGAAGACACCCTGAAACTCTTCCTTCTCGTGGAGGAGGAGACGGGAGCCGAACTCACCGGCAAAACCCGCAAGCTGACCGGTGACGAACTTGATCTGGGCGCGGCGGGCCTCGACATCCTGCGTGAGTGCACCTAGCTCACTACCACGCGTGTCCTTCGCGTCGACCGCCTCCTTGAACGAGGCCTTGGCCTCGCTCAATCGTGATTCGGCTTCCCGCTGCTGAGTCGCGAGCGGCAGCCGCTCCTCGTCGACCCTTGCTCGGAACGCCTGGAGATCCGCGCGAGCGGCTTCGAGACGCTCCATCATGCGCGCGGTCGCGGCATCGAGCTCTGGCGAGACCGGCGCAACGATCTCGGAGGGTTCCTGAGCCGTCGCGGCCTCTGGCTCACCGCCCTGCTCCTGGGCCGTGAGCGTCGTCAGCGGCAGCGCAATGAACGCAGCCGAGAGGAAGATCGTCGTGAACTTGTTCATCGCTTTCGTCTTCTCTGCGCTCAGCGCTCTCCGACCTGCAGTTGGACCGGCAACTCCACGTAGACCGCCGGACCCTCCGCGTTGAGGATGTCAACCACCTGGCCGACCTGCTGGGCGACCGTGTTCTGGGCGAGCCAGGTCCACCCTCCCTCCGCAGTCGGATGCCCAGTGCCAGCGAAGGTCCGATCGCGACTGACGTAGAAGGCCTGCCCGAGGCCGAAGTAGATCACGCTGCACTCGGCTCGCTCGCCGTTGCTCACCGGCACGGTCTGAACCTCGAGGTGCACGCCGTTCTGGAACTTCTCCGCTTGAGCCAGGATCGCGAGGATCGGCGGGAAGCGACGCGCGATGTCGAGCTTGCGCTCCTTCGCCTGCTCCTCCGACTCCGGGATCAGAGCGAGCGATCGCTCGAGACGGGCCTTCAGCGGCTCAGGGAAGCCGTCCGTCAGCTCTCGGACCTGAGCTTCGAGCTCTCCGATAATCTCTTCGAGCCCTTGAGTGGCTGTGACCAACTCGGCTTTCTCGTCGGTCAGACGCGCGAAGTCCTCCTCGGTCTCGGCGAGGTTCTTCCTCGCGTCCTCGGTGCCTTCCTCGAGGTCCGCGATCTCCGCTTCGATCAGTGTGATCTGATCGCTGTAGATCTCCTCGCCTCGCCGCCAATCCCGAGACTCGTTGGCCAGGGTCTCATTGATCCGCGCGAACTGCTCAACCAGCTCGTTCAGACCCCGCAGACGCGCGGCCACCGGATTCTCGGCGGCAGGATCCTGGTCCGTGGCAGCGGTCGTGGCCGCCTGCCCCCGGCCCTGCGGGTCCTGAGTGGGCTTCTGCGGATCCTGCATCGACAGCGCTGCGGGCAGCACTGTCGCGGCGAAGACGAACAACGTCATCGCGAACAGGAGCTGGGTCCGGGTCGGCCCGGAGCTGCTCGGTTGGTGAAGGTCCTTCATGATCCTGCCTCTGCGGCCGTCGTGTCGGGTTGGTTCCGTGCGGTTTGATCCAGCCATCGGTCACACATCGAATTGCGCGCTGATGCCGAACGAGTAGTCGATGCCGCGCGAGAACGACGCGCGGGTGAAGTCGCCATCGATCAGGTCGTCGCGGTAGACCTGCTCGATGTCGGGGTTGGTCAGGTTGGACGCCTTGAAGCTCAGCTGGACGTAGTCACCCAGCGGCTGCGTCACGGTCAGGTTGAGCGTTCCGAATTCCGCCTGGTAGACGTTGGGCACGAGGTTGCCTCGGTTGAATCCGAAGCCGGAGACGAGCGTGTCTCCGGTCACCGTGTAGAAGAGCCCGATCTGCGTCTCGAGGAACGGCACTGAGTAGGTGCTGTAGAGGTTGTAGAGAAACTCCGGAGCTCCAGTCGCGTCGCGCGTCAGGGCCGGGATCTCGAGGCCCTGGACTTCGAAGTCCTCGATCTGGGTCTGACTGACCGTCACCGAAGTCCGCAGGAAGGTCGCGTTCGCTCCGAAGGACAACCCTTCGAGCTGATCCCAGACGACACCGAGATCCTGGCGGACTTCCAGCTCGACACCCTGGATCTCACCGTCGGGGAAGTTGCCGGCGGTCGTGAAGTTCGCGCCACCGATCTGGTTCTCGAAGGTCTCGATCGGGTTCGACAAGTCCTTCAGGAACCACGAAGCTGAGACCAACCCTCCCTCGTACGGGCGGTAGTCCGCGCGAAGGTCGTAGTTCGTGACCTCGGACTGTTGGAGACCCGGGAAGCCAACGAAGATCGGACCTCCGATGAACTCCTGTTGCAGGACCGGCGCAAGCTCACGGAAGGTCTGACGCGCAACGGTCTCGCTGTAGGCCGCACGGAGGGTCAGATCGTCGGTCGGGTCGTAGCGCAACGACACCGATGGAAGCGTGTTGGTGTTCGACTGGTCGGCGTTCGCAATCGTCGGGTCGGCGAGATCTCCGAAGAAGCTGCCCGCCGCGGCCCCCGGAAGGAACGCGATCGCGAACTCCTCGCCGGTGACATCGGTCGAGATCGACGAGTCTTCGAAGCGGACGCCGCCCGACAGGGTCAGGTTCGAGGTCAGCGGCAGGTCGGCGACGACGTAGAACGCCTCGATCTCCTGCACACCCGTGTAGTCGACGTCGATGGCCCCGGCACCGCTGGGCCCGATGCCTGAGACCGGAACGCCGAGGAACGGGTACACCGACGAGTAGAACGTGTCGAACCCGCCGAGAACGGTCGGGAACGGATCGAAACCGGCGTTGCTGAAGGTGTCTTGGTTGTAGTCGCGGTCGACCTGGTCGTTGAAGTAGCCGAACCGGATCGCACCTTCGTCACCGGTCCACTGCTCGAACGGCAGGGTGAAGTTGACCGACAGTTGCTCACTCTCCTCTTCAACTCGCTCGAAGATCCGCTGAAGCGGACCGAGTGACGCCGTGGCGCTCGGCGGCAGCGCGGCCTGCGATGCGGGAACCAACTCGACGCCGTTGAAGACCAACGGGTCCTGGAATGTGTTCGAGAGTTGTCGACGATCCGGCTCGTTGGACTCCGACCGGTTCAGCGACAACGTCCAGTCGATCTTCGGCGCCTTGAAGATGCCGAACTCGGCGAAGTCGAGCGTGTGCTCGCCGTGCAGCTGACCGGAAGTCAGCTGGCGCTCCTCGTAGGCCAACGTCTCGCGACGCAGCAGTGGCGCGGATTCGATGTTGCCGAACCCCGGCGAAGACGGGTCGTTCGGGTCGTAGCCCGGGAAGAAAAATTGACGACCGCGCGTGTCCTCGGCAATCGTCGCGGTGTCTTCGGCCGAACGGGTCAACAGGAACGTGAACGAGAGTTCGTTGTTCTCGGACTTGATGCCGGCAGTCGCGAGCGTACCCCACTGGACCTGCTGCGAACCTTGCTGGATGTCGAGCAGCGACGTGATGAAGTTCGAGGCGCCATTCACGTTGCTTCGGGCCGGCTCGAGCGCACTCGTTCCAGGCGCGATCCACCACTGGTCGTCGAACGCGTCGTTCTGGAACGAGGTGTCGCGGCTGTAGAAGTACGAGACCGCACCGCCGACTCGCCAGTCGCGGTTCAGGTCGTAGCCACCGCCGACGACGAGCGAATAGCTGAAGTCGACGGGAGCCTGACCACGCGAGGTTCCGAGCGCTCCACTCCAGATCGCTCCCGTGCCATCCCCGGGTGTCGGCTGCTGATTCCGCCGACGGTTGTCGTAGCCGAAGGTGCTGACTCCCCCACCTTCATAGGTCAGGAAGTCGACGCGGCGCTGAACCTGCGAATTGTAGCCGAGCGACGAGCTGAACCGGACGAAGAAGGGCTCGTCCGGAACGGTCTTCAGGATCAGGTTGACCGCACCGCCCGACGCATCGCTCTGCTGCTCGGGGCTGAAGGTCTTGCTGACCTGCACGCTCTCGATGACCGTCGACGGGAACTGGTCGAGCTCGACCGAACGCGTCTCGGCATCCGACGACGGGAGCCGGACGCCGTTGAGTTGCACGGACACGAATCGATCCGGCAGTCCACGGATGACCGCGAATCCATCGTTCGAAACCGTGGCTCCGGGGATCAGGCGGAGAGCATCGTCGGCACCACTGGCACCAGACTGACCGATCAGGTCGGAACCGATCGAGTCGATCAGCCCCTTCGAATCGAACTTCTCAAGCAGCAACGCCTCTTCCGAGCCGGCCGCAAGATCGATCTCGCCCTCGTACTTGAACTCACCGAGGTCGGTGTAGGACGGCGACAGTGTGATTCGACGATCCTCGAATCCGCCGGAGGCGACGAAGATCCCGGCGTCGAACTCGGTGACGAAACCGTCCGCACGCACTTCGACCGTGTAGCGACCGGGCTCCAGACCCGAGAGCACGAAGTAGCCCTCCGAGTTGGTCTCGGTCGAAACGGAAGTTCCGAGCAGCCGAACGCGCGCGCCACTCACCGGCGCACCGCGCTCCTTGTCGACCACCACGCCACGAATGGTCCCGGGCGCGTTCTGCGCCTGAAGCTCCCCACACAGGAGGATTACGGGCAAGGCGAGCGCGCCGGCAACTCCGCTCACCAAGGATCTCCCAGGCTGGCGAACTTGGCGGTCAGGTTCTCTCGGAGCTCTTGGTCCGGATCGAAGCCGACCCGCGCCCAGGACAGTGCGACGCGCAGCAAGTCGAACAGGCGTGGGCGGGCGTTCTGGTTGACGAACGCCTGCTCGAGCGCACTCCGGTAGAGCGTCCGCGCCATCGCCAGCTCACCCCCAACCGCGAAAGCCTGGGCAGCGGCGCAGAGAGGTTCGCAGCGCTCCATGTCCGTGATCGATTCGATCAGCTGGTTGAAGCGCTCGATCGCCGGATCCATGTGCTGCCTGGCGAGATCCGACTCGCCGATCCGAAACCGCTCCTCCGAGATCTTGGACTGCTGCGTCAGACCGAAGTGGAGGTTCCAGGGAACGCTGTCAAACACCTGTTGAGCCAGGTCGAGCCAACTCGAGGCAAGGTCGTTCGACCCTCGATCCGCGGCGACCCGCGCAAGCTGCACCGCTGCGTCGAGAGACGCCTGGGCCGGATGGTTCTTCGACTCGATCCATCCACGGACCTGGGAGCCGATACGCCGCCGAACGTCCTTCTTGTCGAAGAAGCGTTCGTAGAGCACACAGATCGAAGGCAGCGAGTTCAGCGTACGATCAAAATCTCGTAGCTCGAGCACACCGTCGAGTTGGTCGAGCAGTAATTCGACCTCTTCGAGGGTGGCGATGCGCGAGAGCGCGATGTCGCTCTTTCCGCGCTCCGACGGAACGATACCGGCTTCGAGCTCGGTCGCCTGTTCGATTCGCCCGAGAAGAATGCACGACTCGGCGAGCTTGGTACGGATCCGATCCCGACGCCATGGTTGCTCGTTCTCGTCGAGCGTCACGCCGTAGGCGATCTCGGTCGCTTGATCGATCCAGGGATCGACGCCGTCACGCGAGCCATCGCGCACTGCACGCTCGAGAACTTCCGCGACGGCGAGTCCCCGACGCCAGTTGTCGACGTCATTCGCCAACTCGATCGCAAGACCGAGTTGACCGAGCTCGATGCAGGTCGCGATCACGAACTCCTGCTGAGCCTTACTCCGGTTCTTCAGGTGTGGGCGAAGTGGGAACTTCGATGCGTTCTCGAACGCCTCGACCAGGAGCTCACGCCGCCACGGCTCAAGCTCCGCATCCAGGAAGCCATCCACGCTCGGACGACTCTCGGATTCGTTCGCAACGTTGCCATCGGTTCCACCAGCCGGATTCCCGATGGTGGTGTTTCCCGAGGTCTCCGTATCGGGACCGTCCTTCGCTCCACAACCGAACAGAAGAGCGACGGGCAGAAGGGTCCAGAACGGCAAGCGGCTCAATCTCGAGTCGAAGCGGTTGAGGGATGAAGGAAACATCTTTGGACTGGCCACGAGCGGTAGGCTCGAACGGTCTGACCTTTGGGGCTCTGCGGCGAAGACGATCGGAGGCGCCATTCCTGACGCTCGGTGACCAAGAAGCCCGCTGGTGAGCGGTCGACCGTGTCGCTGCGGAGGACCCGACCTGGGGACCTGTCGGGAATGAAACCGTGCGAGGCATTCCCTGAGAACCGCGCCGAGGCTCGGGTTGTATAAAGCTTCGGTAAACGAACTCAGGCGGCTCACGAGCGCGAGCCGCCTGAGATGGTCCGATTGGGCAATCTCCCTACCGGACGGTTTCCTCGGCCCCGTGGGCCGATCTTTTGCGGACGTCTCGCCCGAGTTCCGGGGATCAGCCGTTGACCGTGACGACGGTGGCGGTCGAAACCGAGACCGGCAGGTTGAACGGACCGACCGAGACGGTCGGGTCGATGACGATCGCCTGGAACACCAAGTCGAGGTTCGCCGGCAGCGGCGGAAGGTTCAGCGGCAGCGTCAGCTCGCCATTGGGACCAGCAACCACGGTCGTCGATGCGGAGGTCGTGAGATCGACCTGCAGCTCGAGGCCCAGGAAGTTGTTCGGCGTCACCGCGCCGTTGATCAGGATCGAAGCAAACGCGCTCGGGAGCGTGTTCGAGAGTCGAACGTTCAGCGCGCCAGCGCCCGACATCGTCGCGCCGCCAGCGCCGAGAACCGGCGTGCCGTTGGCGCCCTTCGTGCCGCCACCGATCGGGCAGATGTCCTCGTTCGGGGTGAAGCCGAACTGCTCGGACGCGGTCCAACCGCTCAGCCAGTTGCTGTCCTCCGCGAACGCACCCTTGACCGCGATGCAGTCGAACTTGTCACTCGGCACTTCTGGGACACCCGCGTTGCGGGCCGCACCGACCGGACGCGGGTCGACGAAGGTGACGCGCTCCTGCGGGAGGCCACCGCGCACCACAACACCGGCGCGGTTCAGGGCCGCGATCGGCAGGTTCGCGTCGTCGATCAGGTTGTTGTTCGCCGGGGCGAAGCCACCGAGGCCGCCGAACGGGCCCGGGTTCGTCGGGTTGCCGTCGACACGGTAGAACTGCGATTCGATGATTTCGCAAAGGTTGCCGCCCGAACGCTGCGACGAGTAGCGAGCCATCAGCGTGGCCAACGCGCCCGTGGTGTTCGGGTAGGCAGCGGCGTAGACCGGCGAGGTCGCGACGTCGGCCGTGGTCGACCAGTGCGCGTTGAAGCTGAGCGTGCCCGCAGCGCCGTAGCCGGCGGCGCCGTCGCCGTCGTCTCCGTCCGGACGGACGATGTTGTCACCACCCTCGATGAAGAGGCAATTCGAGTACTGCATGCGGCAGTTGTCGCGCCAGGCGGTCATGCCGTCCGAGCTGGGCTGGCCGATGACCGTCGCGTTCAGGATGCGACCGGCCGTGGTCGGCTGCCAGAACGAGTTCTCACCACCGTCGTGCTCGAACGCGTTGTCACCGACACCCGAACCCTGACCGGCGTTGAGGCTGTAGCCCTGGACGATAAAGACCCACTGAGCGGCGCCACGCCAGCCCTGGTCGATGTCGAAGCTGTCGTCGCCGATGTTCCAGATCGAAACGTAGCGCGGGCAAACAGCGCCACCCCAGATCTCGATGCCGTCGTCGACGTTGTTCATGATCTCGACCTTGACGATGTCGGTCTCACGACCGATGCCGCCGAGCGAAAGACCGTTCAGCTCGTTGTTGAGACCAATGACGTTGCCGCCGTAACGGAACGAGACGTAGGACAGCGTGCCGCTGTCGTCGTCGTCGTTGCCACCGCCGTAGCGCACGTCCGGGTCGCCCGGGAACGCCTCGACGAGACCTTCCATGATCGCCTCGTTGTTGGCGTCGAAGGTCGGAACGTTGTTGCCGCCGCCGGAGCGGACGTTCGCAGCGTTCTCCGAGATGTAGCCCTCACCCATGATGGTGACGTTGCCCCACTCGTTGGCCGCTTCGCGCCAGGTGCCCGTCTCGCGAGGACCGAATTCGCCGCCGGCCCAGGTGGCCGTGTCCGCGGTCGAGGTGAAGATGATCGGGGCGTCCTTGGTGCCCTCGGCGAAGATCTGGCCACCGCGGGAGACGGCGAGCGAGCCACCGAGTCCGGCCGTGCTGGCGATGAGGGTGCCCGCTTCGATCGTCAGCGTCGCGCCCGGACGGACGAAGATCTGCTGAGTAAGACGGTAGACGTTGTTCGACGTCCACGTGGCCGACGTCGTGATGTCCGACGAGACGTTGATGACCGCTTGAGCCGAGGCGGTCGCAGCCAGGCCGAGGCCAAGAACGGCCGGGGCGAGGAGCTTCAGGAGAGATGGTTGCATGTCGTTCGTGGAGTGACGGCCCTCCCCCCTTGGGGGAATTCCGCGGGCCGATGACTTTGATGCGCGGAAGGCTCTTCCCGGCGGTTCAAGGGCTAGTAAAGGCTGGGACAAGTTCCCCTGATTGTTCGCTGGGCCAGAATCGGCGAAGCGGCCAGAACCGCTCGGGTTTCCCAGGCTGCACCGGCAGAATGGCACCGTGACTCCACCCAACGAAGTCCCCCAAGATCCCGCTGCCACCGCGCTTTCGGAGCTCCTCACGACGGTCCGAAGGCTGCGCGCTGACGATGGTTGCCCTTGGGACCTCGAACAGACCGAGGCCTCGATGGCGCCGAGTCTGATCGAGGAGTCCTTCGAGGCGACCGATGCGATTCTTAAAGGCGACTGGGGGGATGCCTGCGCCGAGCTCGGCGACGTCCTCGCGAACGTCTTCCTGATCGCCACGATCGCCGACCAATCCGGGCGATTCGGAGTCGCGGACGTTGCGCGAGCCATCGACGACAAGCTGGTCCGCCGCCACCCCCACGTGTTCGGAGATGCCGAACGCTCGGACGCTTCGGGCACCGTGGCCCAGTGGGAGACCCTCAAGCGCG
>JBCBZB010000147.1:0-1733 GCA_039815565.1 Planctomycetota bacterium | reverse complement strand
GCACGATCCGTGCGGACGCCCTGCTCGATCTGATGATCTAGCGCTTCCCGATTCACCGCACACGCGAGACCGTATTCCATGAGCATCTCAGACATCGCAGCGAGCAGTTCCGGCGGTAGCTTTTCCGAGCTGACCGGTTCCAAGCAGACCATTGCCGAGAACTTCACGGCCTTCCTCTCGCTGCTGACCACGCAGTTGAAGAACCAGAGCCCGCTCGAGCCCCTGGACACCAACCAGTTCACGCAGCAGCTCGTCCAGTTCACCGAGGTCGAACAAAGCCTGAAGCAGAACAAGTCGCTGGAATCGATCACCGCCCAGCTGGCGACGATGGAGACCAGCAACGCCGTCAGCTATATCGGCTCCAACGTCTCGGCCTCCGGCGTGCGCACGACACTGGAGTCCGGCCGAGCCGAGTGGCGCTTCGATGCCGCGAGCGCGGGCACAGCCGAGATCAGCATCATCGACCGGTCGGGCAACACCGTCTGGACCGAGACCAAGGACATCCGTGGCGGCCGCGAAGCCTTCACCTGGAACGGCCAGACGCTGGACGGCAATACGGCGCCCGACGGTACCTACTCGATCCAGATGGTCGGCTCCGATCGCGAAGGGAATCGCATCAAGGTCGAGACCGAGGTTCTGGGCCGCGTAACGGAGGTGGAGTTCGCCGCAGAAGGCCCCATGCTCGTCGTCGGCGGCACGCGCGTGCCGCTCAGCTCGGTCCGGACGGTTACCGGCCTCTGAACACTTGCGCCCTGATGGGCCTTTGAAGTGTCCCGGAGCGGGTATCCTTACCCGCTTCTCAACCAAACTGTTTGACTCTGCGACGAGGACTTAGACGAATTTTAAGCCGGGATGGGTAGCTTACACATGTGTTGCGTAATTAGTTGTGTGAGTACCTATGACCAGCCATGCGCGTTCGCGGGCGAAGTTCGTTATCGGGCCCGACGGTAGTCCGCTGACGATAGCGGATCTTCCGCCCTCTTCGACCAAGCGGTGGGTTATTCGCCGGAAAGCCGAGGTCGTGTGCGCGGTCCGCGGCGGCCTCCTGAGCCTCGAGGACGCGTGTCGTCGATATACGCTCACCGTCGAAGAGTTCCTCAGCTGGCAGGCCTCGATCGAATCTCACGGGCTGGCCGGGCTTCGCACCACGCGGATCCAGCAATACAGACCCTGAGGTCGTCACGCGCAAAGCAACGCTGATGTGTTTTGGAAGGGAACTGGCCCACGGGGTTGGTTCCCTTTGTCGTTTCCGGGCCACGCCTGCGGACCCATTGACGAAACTTAGCGTCCTCCGTCCAAGAACGGCACACGGTTAACCCGCTGTTTACGAGAGACACGGCATTTTTTGCCTCGTGACGTGTCAGCGTCGCCTGGGGGATGCCGTATGTCGAATGTGACCGAACTCGTGGACAAGATCGGGCCTCGAAGGCTCGTAGCGATGGGAGCCGTGGGCCTGGCCCTCTTCGCTTTCTTCGCCTTCATCATGGTCCGCGCCTTCACCACGCCCATGGCGCCGCTCTTCGCCGAACTGGCGATGGAGGACACGGCCGACGTGACCGCCGAGCTCGATGCCCAAGGCGTCGAATATACGGTCGAGCGCGGCGGCAGCGCTATCATGGTCCCGCAGGAGATGGTCTCCAAGCTTCGCATGGACCTCGCGGCCACCGGCCTCCCCCGCGAGGACGGATGGACCTTCAAGGGCAAGCGCGACGCTCTCCACGATCGAACGGTTT
>JBCBZB010000071.1:0-24042 GCA_039815565.1 Planctomycetota bacterium | reverse complement strand
GTCCGGTCGCCGGGTAGGAGCCGGACTCCACGCGTCGCGCACCGATCGATCGGATTGCTGCGGATCCGTCGATCACGACGCGACCCCGAAACGTGGCCCCTCGCTCTCCGGAGAGGTCTACCTCGCGAACGACCGTCTCTCCGGCCGTGACCGTGAGGCGGCCGAGGTCCAAAAAGCCCTGGATGAGATCTCCATTCGAGTCCAAGTGCTCCACCGTGAGGTTCAGTGACCACTCACCGACTGGAACGCGTTTGAGAATCGCGACTCCCGTCGCGTCGAAACGTCCCTGGTCCTGCGGTAGCTCGGATCGGGGGTCGCGTGTCGGGACGACGAGTCGGGCCGGAGACGAGCGGCCGACCGAGATTCCCGGGCCACCGTTCGGCAGTCGTGATCCACGCTCCGAGGACGCGTTGTTCCGAAGCCACGAGGCGATCAAGTCGACTGGAGTGGCACGGACTTCGATCGTCCCGGTCGGTGGGAGTCGGATCTCCTGCTCGGCTCCGGACGCTCGCAGACCGGGCACCAGGATCGGCTCGTGATGACCGAATGCACGTAGGGCGATCTCACGGCCAACCGGGGCGGGTAGCGTGACCCTCCCGTCCGAGTTCGTTGTGTCCTCGGCGATCAGCAACCCCGTGCGCTGGGAACCCATGTTGACCGTCCACGGATCGAGCGGGCGGGTCGTGATCTCGAGCACTTCGCCGTCCGGGTCCAGGACTTCGATCCGCGAGCCTTCGATCGGGCGTCCGTCGAACTCGACGAGCCGCACCGACTGTTCGATGAGGTCAACTAGCTCGATCGTGGTCTCGGTCGCGGAGTGCCGATCGATCGAGACCGACCGGATCGTCATCGCGAGTTGCTCTGAGTGCGGCTCAATCACGATCCGGTAGGGGCCTGGTTCGATTCCGGACAGCTCCACGACTCCGCCCTCGTGCGTGAGGCCGCCGATCGGTGCGGCGATCGGGTCCATGCGAGTCACGAATCGGGCGTTGCGACCCTGGATGCGTCGCAAGCCGAAGTCCTCGACGGGTTGGGCGTCGGATCAACGAACGACGCGGACTCTGTGGGTCAACGCCGGCGAGAGTTCGATGGTCAGATCTCGCATACCCCAATCGATTCCGTCGTGGAGACGGCTCGGCACGAAGTCGTCGTGGCGAATGGTGATGTCGATGCGGTGTTCGTCAGATGCCGGTAGATCTTGCGAGCGACGGGCTAGTTCAAACGAGCCATTCTCCCGCGTTCGAGTGGAGAGTCCTGGATGGACTCGGCGCTGATGGAGTTCGACTCGCGCCCGGTGGACTGGTTGGCCACGAGGATCGACCACAACACCACGTATGTACTCGGTCTGATCTGGCCTCAGAGCCACGAACTGAACGTGCTCGTCCGGGTTCAGCAGCGTCACGGTCTGGTCGGCCTTGGCGGCAACGTAGCCGCTGACGTCGATCTTCCACCTGCCCTCGGGGACGCCGTCCTCGAATTCGAAACTCCCATCGGGTTCGACATACGCGATGACGGTGGTGGACGCCGTGACACGAGTTTCGGGCGTCTCAACGTCCTCCGAGAAGCGGCGTAGACGCACGCGACACTTCTCTCGCGGCGGCAGGACCGGAGAGCCTTCGTCGTCTACGACCCGTCCGGTCACCTGCACGCCGGCCGGGATCACCAGGTCGCCCAGATCTTCGACCGAGCGGAACTCGATGGTCCTCCAGTGCCCAGAGAAGCGTGTTCGGCCTGATCCGTAGAGAACGATCGAGAACTGGTACGGAGGTGGGGGCCAGAACCGGAACTCGAAGCGACCGTCTGCCCCGGTCACTTGTTCGTCCGGCTTGGTCCAGTCGAGATCGCCGTGGTCCCGTTCGTACTCAAACAGGGCTCTCTCGTTTCGCTGCAGCCCATAGAAGTGGACCCGGATGCCGGCGATCGGCGAGCCACGCTGATCCACGCACCGGCCTCGCACGATGGCCTCGGGGGCGTCCGTCTGAGTGACTCCTTCTGCAGGCGACTCGGACTTGCGGCGTTCGGCACTTCCGCCCGCGATCGGAGTGGTGGCCGGCGGTCCGCCCGACTCCGCTCTTCCTCATTGGACCGACGATCGGCCCGAGGCGCGCGACGTCAAGCCCTGGAGTCGCCGAGGACTCCCCTCAGCGGAAGACCAGCACCGGCACCTTCGCCGTGCGCAGCAGCATCGTCGTCGTGCTGCCGATGATCCATCGACGCAGCGGGGAGTGGCCGTAGGCGCCCATCAGCACCAGGTCGGTTTCGATCGCCTGCCAGGCTGGCGGTAGCACCGAGTCCGGCACGCCCTCGATGTGGCGGACGGTGGCGTTCGGGAGGCGCTCTTGCACGCGTTCGAGGACGCCTTGGTTCGCCGCCTTCTTGTGGCCGGACATCGCGACGGTCAGTTCCACGCCCTTCATCACCGGGGAGTTGGCCGCGAAGTCGACGGCACGCCAGGCCGTGTCGCCATCGTCGAAGCACAAGAACGCGCGCTTCACCTCGCGCGGCTCGCGGTGCACGACGAGCACCGGGCGATCGCTTTCGCGGATCACCCGCTCAACCTGCGAGCCGAGGTGCCCCTTCGCATACTCGGACGACTCACCACGCTTGCCGATCAAGACGAGCTCTGCCTCGGCTTCGCGTTCGATGATCGTCTCGAGGACGCCGCCGTGGCGGTGCGTCGAGGTGACCTCGTCGATCCCGGACTCGGCGAGTCGGAGGCCGGCTTCGCGAAGGATCTCCTGGCCCTGCTCGCGTTGCAGCCGCGTTCGTTGTTCGTCGAGAGCGGCGAGCTCTTCGAGCAGCTTCGACTTGGCTCCGAGGCCGACTGCGCCGCTGAGATCGTGGCGCGCCGCGACGGCGTCGTCCCTCTGGACGACGTGGAGGAGTTCGACCGACGCACCGGATCGCGAAGCGATCCAGGAGGCCATGTCGACCACGCTGGGTGCGTAGTCGGATGCGTCGAGGCAGGCGAGAATCTTGTTCATGTTCGCCTCGCTCAGTGGTGGGCGAGCTGGGTGGACTCGGAGTCGATCCCGTCGTTTTCGTCGGGGTTCACTGTACCGAAGCGCTCGATCATGTTCGCGCTGACTTCGGAGACTCCGATGACGGTCACCGTGGTGCCTTCACGGCGGAACTTCGTCAGAACGCGGTCGAGCGCGTGTACGGCCGAGAGGTCCCAGAAGTGCGCGCGATCGACATCGATCGTGACCGTCTCGAGCACTTCGCGGAAGTCGAAAGCCTCCACGAACCGGTCCACGGACGCATAGAAGACCTCGCCGCGGAGGACGTAGTGCCGTTCCTGACCATCGGCCGAGAGCTCCGAGGTGACCTGGAATCGGCTGCGCACCTTGCTGGCGAAGAACACGCCGCTCAGCAGGACGCCGGCGAGGACGCCCTGGGCGAGGTCGTGCGTGGCGACCACGACGACGACGGTCGTCGCCATGACCGTCGACGACTGCCACGGGTGGGTGCGGAGATTCTTGATCGACGCCCAGGAGAAGGTGCCGATCGACACCATCACCATGACGGCGACCAGGGCCGGCATCGGGATGCGCGCGACGAAGAAGCCGAGCGAGGTGACGAGCAGCATCAGGCAGCTACCCGCGACGAGGCTCGAGAGTCGCGTGTGGCCACCCGACTTCACGTTGATGACCGACTGACCGATCATCGCGCAGCCACCCATTCCGCCGAAGAAGCCGGTGACGAAGTTGGCGATTCCCTGACCGCGGGTCTCGCGTCCCTTGTCGGAGGGGGTGTCCGTCAGGTCGTCGACGATCTGTGCCGTCAGCAGTGACTCGATCAGGCCGACCGCGGCCATCGTGACCGAGTAGGGAAGGATGATCTCAAGCGTCTCGAGAGTGAGCGGGACCTTCGGCAGCGCGAAGAACGGCAGTGCGTCCGGCAGCGCGCCCATGTCGCCGACCCGGCGCACGGGCAGGTCGATGGCGAGGGTGATCGCCGTGCAGGTCAGGATCGCGACCAGCGGGGATGGGATCGACTTCGTGACGCGGGGGAACAGGTAGATGACGGCGAGGCCGAGAGCGACGAGTCCGTAGGTCTCCAGGGTCGCGCTGTCGCCGGTCAGTTCCGGCAGCTGGGCCATGAAGATCAGGATCGCCAGCGCGTTCACGAAACCGGTCACGACCGATCGCGACACGAACTGCATGACGCGGTCGATCCGCAGCAAGCCCGCGGCGAACTGCACGATGCCCATCAGGATCGTCGCGGCGAACAGATACTCGAGGCCGTGATCGCGGACCAAGGGCCCGATCAGCACCGCGATCGCCGCAGTCGCCGCCGAGATCATTCCCGGCCGACCGCCGAACACCGACGTCAGCACAGCGATCGTGAACGACGCGTAGAGTCCGACCCGCGGATCGACTCCGGCGATGATCGAGAACCCGATCGCTTCGGGAATTAGAGCCAAGGCCACGACCAGGCCTGCGAGCAGGTCCTGTCGTGGGTTGGACAACCAGTCGCGCTTCAGCGACGTCGAGGAAAGCATCAGACCTGGGGAGCCCGATTCGCGATCCGGAAGGAGTGAAGGGTCGGGGCCGCTGGGTGCAGCGCGGCCCAGCCGGCGCGACGTGGCTCGGAGGGGCGGCGCACGCTAGCCCTTCTGGGCCGGAATGCACGTTTCGATTGCCTGCCCCTGAGCCGGGTCTCAGACGCAGAACCGGCAGGAACGGCTGCGGGTGAGACTCACGAGGCTCGGACGCAACGGACGGAGGGTCCGGTCATCGGTCCCAATCGGGTCCGGCGCGAAGCTCGAACGAGCTCGTCTCGCCGGAAGGTACGATCGTGATCGAGTCGACTCGGGTCAGCCCTCTGTCGATGGCGGCCTGAACCGGTTCTTGGTCGCGGTTGCGCGCCGCCTCGAGGAGCCGAGCTCGCCACGCGGCTTCCGACGAGAGGCTTCGCACGGCGACGAAGACGTCGTAGGTCCCACCTGGTGCGATGACGGTCGATCGTCCGTCGGTGTCGGTCGTCGTTGCTGTTCCGGCGAGCGCCCCGTCGGTCTTGCGGAGACGAACGACTGTGCCAGAGATCGGGTTCCCGTCGAGGTCGGAGACTCGCACCGTCACCTCGGCGAGTTGGACGACGACTCGTCGCTCTGCAACTTGGCCTGGCGAGATGAAGACGGGCTCCTCCATGGCCACACTGAAACGGTCGTTTCCGGCTGTCACGAATGCCTTCACCGTCCAAGCCCCGGACGGCAACTCGGAGACGAAATCGTCTCCATCTGGATACACGTATCGCCCGCGGTGTGATTCCGAAGGATGGTCCGGATCGGGTCGAGAGAGGTAGAGGTAGTTGGGCGCCGCGCTGGCTCCGTAGACCTCGACCGTTGCGCGCAGTGTCCCGACTCGCTCCGACGAGAGGTCCATCGAGACTTCGGTCGTCGTTCCGGCTTCGATCGTGACTCTTGGACCGAGGATGTCGTCGGTCCACAGCTTGCCCGCCAAGCTGGGGGTTCCAGTCCTCAGGAACACCCGCCATTCGCCGGGTGGGATGCCACGGAGCTCACATGCGCCAGCAAGGTCGATCGCACCGAGCCGGACCGGATCGCCGTCCTCGAAGCTCGGTGGAAAGACCTCATCGCGACTCTCGACCCGACGAAGAAATGCATGCGGGGGGTCGAAGTCACGGCCGCTCGCCTGGGTGTAGACGTTGATCTGTTCCGTCCACTTGGTCACGACGGAGGCCGGTGTGGTACGCAGGATCAGCGAGCCGGTCATCGGAAGTGCAACCACGTGTTCGGTTCCAGTCTCGACGAACGGCGTTTCGAGAAGCGTCTCATGCTCCCCTGAGACTCGAAGTACGAGCTCCGTGCCCGCAGGTGCATCGAGCTGGACTCGTCCGGTCTCGTCAGTGATCGCGTCGCCCAGCAGCCAGCCCGCACTCCATCTCGAAGTAGCACCTTGGAAGTCTCGCGTGGGTGTGGCTCGGCGGATCTCGTCGCTGCACGAATCGATCAGTTCGACTCTCGATCCGACGATCGGTGATCCTCCCGTCGTCACCACCCGGATCGGTTGGAAGACGCGTTCAGGGACTGTGATTCGCTGATCTCGTGCCGACGACTCGTCCACTTCCAAGAGCATCGACGCCGGTCCGAGCCCCTCATCGGTTGGTCGAACCAAGACGTCGTAGCGGCCGCGGCGGATGCCTTGTAGGTCGAGAACGCCGCCCTCGTGCTCGAGGCCTCCGCGAATCGAGTAGCTACGGAGTGATCGGTCGTCCTCGGGGGAGTCCTTGCGCCACGCGAGGCGAAGCGCGAAGCCCTCGACTGGGCGGCCATCACTCGCTCGGGTGACGAAGAACCGGAACGATTGACCTCGCTCGAGGACCAGCCGGACGTTCTGGGCTCCCCACTCGTAGGTCTCCTCAGTGAAGGTTCGTTCGAACCCTTCCAGCCTCGCCCTGAGCCGGACTTCGTTGGTCTGGTCGAGAGCTGTCCTGACCAGGCGGAAGTGCCCGCTTTCGTTCGAAAGAGTGAGCCGGCCCCGGCCGCTGGTTTGCGGGATGGGTTCGATCGTGACGCCCGGAATTGGCTGTCCAGTCTCGTCAACGACGATTCCTTGGATCAAGTCTTCCGGAAGCTGTCTCCGTACGGGGACGTCGAGCGACTCGTCCGATTCCCGGACGAGGACCTCCATCGTCTCCGAGAGCGGTTCGATGCCACTCACTTCGACCTTCCAGGCACTCTTGGTGATGCGTTCCTCGAGATCGAAGGTCCCGTCAGGTTTCACGGTGGTTCGGACGACTCTCGACGGCTCGAAGAGCTGACTCGGGGGACCCGAGTCCTCCGCTCGTCGCTCTCTCACGGCACCGAAACGAACCTCGATGGCCTGGTCGGGGCTGGGTAGGCAACGGACACCCTGAGCGTCCACAAGCTGCCCCCTGACTTGCGAACCAACCGGTACGACCAGGTCACCGAAGTCCATTTCGGTCCCTGAGTCGATCCCGAAGAAGTTTCGCGCGAGCGACACCCGTTGCTGGGCAACGAGAGACAACCGGAACACGTAGGGCGGGGGTGGCCAGAAGCGGACTTCAAAACGACCGTCTTCGCTGGTTTCGAACGACTCAGGCGGCGACCAATCGACGTCGCCGTTGAGGGAGACCCAATTCGATCGCTCATCCCCCGCGCCCAGTCGCCCTCGGAGGACGGCGGAGATCCCAGCGAGGGGGCGTCCCTGCTCATCCACGCAGCGCCCGCGCAGCGTCGCGAAGTCCTCCGTTCGACGCTCCGACGGTTGGGGATTCTGACCTGTCGCCTGCCTGGCAGCCGCGGGAACAGGGGGCGTGGTGTTCCGTTCCGTTCGGCTCTCGACCCCGGTTCCCGAATCTGGAGCTAGCCCGCCGCGATCATCGGTGAGCACGGCCCACGCGATTCCAGCTGCAGCGGCTGCCGCAAGAAGGACGAGCAGCCACGAAGAACTCCTTCTCTCCATCGAGGCTGAGAATCGCAGCTGCCAGGTCTGCGTCAAGCATCGTCGAGTCAGGGGATCGTGATCTGAATCGGATCGCCGCCGAGTCGGACACCGTGGATCACCGTCACGCCGGAGCCGGAGCCCTCCGCGCGACCGTGGCGCCAGGGAAGCCCGGCTCGGATCGCTACGACGCGATTCCGAGGGCCCCGCACCGTCGTTCGACCGCCCGATTCGGTGAGGCTCCGGAAGAGTCGCCGCGCACGGGTGCCTGTCTGGTGCGGTGTCGCTTCGGAGATCGTCGGCGTGTTCACGTCGACGGACTCGCCGTTCGGATCGATCACCTCGACTGCAGCTCTCGCGAGCGAATGACCCTCCGTGGCTCTCACCTCGACGACCTGTTCGACGAGTTCGTCGAGCTCGAGGGTGAAGTCACTCGAGCGACCACTTGGCACGTCGACCTCGAACCAGTCCGCCGCGAGGCCGGTGACGGGGTCCGGAACGACCCAGATCAGGTGTTCCCCTGCGCCGATCAGGGGGCGTTCGACGACTCCGTCGGGGAACTCGGCGAACCTGGATTGTCCCTCGCTCAGGACGACGTCGTTGACTAGGTGAACACGACCGATCCCTCCGCGACCGGTGGGATTCGGAAAGGATCGGAGTCTGGCGCGCGTCACCGGTTCACCATCCGCTGCAGATCGAAGCAGGAACCGCGCAGTGGGGTTGCGGTGCAGGACGACCTGAGCATCCCGGTCGCCCCAGTCGAACACCGCCTCGGTCTGAACCGATTCATAGCCGAACCGTGTGACTCGGAGTTGCATCTGGCTTGATCGAGTCACGTCCTGGTAGGGGCGTGCACGAAGGTCAAACGCTCCATTCTCATCCGTGGTGGTGCGGACGCGAGTCCGGAAGGAGTCCCGGGGCTGGAGGTAGACGATCGCGTCGCCGAGGCCCTGTCTCCGCTCGTCGATCACGAAACCCCGGATGTGCTGATAGTCGTCCGTGCCGAGGATGGGCACCTCGAGCATCGTGTCGCGCCCGTCGAACTCGAGAAACTCGCGCGTGTTCACGAGATCGAACCCGCTTGTTTCGAGCGAGTAGATGCCTCCCGCAACGAGTCGTGTTGATCGAACGTGCCCGCTGCGATCGACGAAGAGTCGGATCTCGTCTTCTGGCCGGAACCCCAGGTTGCGGCGACCCACGACTTCTCGTTCGAGGGTCAAGGTCGCTGGTTGCTCCAACGGTCGGGTCGGCCGCCCTTGCGAGTCGACGAGGCGGGCAGCGAAAGGGAATCCCTCGACCAGTGGCACGGTGCCGCAGTCATGCGTAGCTCCTGGCTCGACTCGCACGAAGTAGTCGGTGAGGTCCACGAAGTCCGGATGGGTCAGAGTGAGGTCGTGCACGCTCAGTCGATCCGGCGAGAATCGCACCTCGAATCGGCCCTCCTGGTTCGTAGCTGCTACGGATCGTTCCTCTCCGAGAATCGAGACCTCGCGATGGGTTCCGTAGCTTCCTCGGATTCGCAGGCGAACCCCGGCGATCGGTTGTCCGTCTGCGTCGACACAGCGGCCTAGGACGCGGCAGGCTTGCGGTGATGCACCGCCGACGGATTCTCTCCGTGCCGTCGCTTCGGCGCCGCCCGTAGTCCGGAGGCCGATCTCTCCGTCGCGATCCGGTGTCTGGGTCGCGCTCACGGATCCGGTCTGGAACTCTCGGGCATCCGATGCCTCGAACATCGGAGCGGATTCCCGTTCTGCCCGGGATCCTGCTTCGAGGGCGACCCACACCGTGACCATGGCCACGAACAGGAGCATCAGACCGAAGAGAGTCTGCTTGCGGTTGGATCGCGCCGTTTCCATCAGCATCGCTCCGCCCTCGGGAGCTCGTCCCCTCTGAGACCGACCTAGCGGAGCGGTTCGTTCCGTTTCGTCAATCCGCTCCGGATCGTCGCGCGACGGTGGCGACGACCGCTGCCACTTGGTCAGATGGGCAGTCCGTGCGATCCCGCAGCTGGGACTCGCGGAGGTGGGGCCCGGCACGATGGGGGTGCTCGCCGTCCGCGAGGCTCCGGGACGCCTCGACGTCTCCTCTCCGATGCCGACGCCCGAACCCGAGAACACTCCGCAGGATCCGTTCGCTCGGCTCGCGGAGCTGCCGACGGACCAGCCGTGCACGCTTCTCGTCGATTGCGGCGTCGGACGCGCGGGAGGACTTTCGGACGGTCGCTACGGATGGGCTTCGGTCGGCGCGCCGCCCGGCGTGGCGACCTTCGGTGCGATGCTCTTCGCGAGTCCGGTGGATGTGCTGGAGATCTCGGCCGCCGAAGTCGCCGGCGCGGAGGTCTTCGCCCGCATCGATGCTTTCCTGCGGGAGCACGAGGACCGGGTCGTGACCGGAGCACTCGGCTACGACCTGCGCGACGCGGTCGAGCCGATCGAGCGCGAGAGCGAAGAGGACTTCGAGGTCCCGGTCGTGCATCTCCAGGCGCACGACTCGATGGAGGCGTTCCCCGAGCGCCCAGTGTCCGACCCTGAGGGCGAACTCGGGAGCGCGGTCACACCGGCGCCTGTTCTCTCGGCCGAGGCCTATCAGGATCTCGTCGCGCGCACCGTCGAGTCAATTCGGGCCGGAGACATCTTCCAGGCCAACCTGACACAGCCGTTCGACGGTCGCTTCGAAGGCGATCCCAAACGGCTCTTCCACGAGCTGTGCCACGTATCACCGGCACCGTTCGCTGCCTTCGTGTCGACGGGCACTGGGACTTCGATCTTGTCCTCGTCGCCCGAGGAGTTCCTGCATCGCGATGGGGACGTGCTGCGGACCCGCCCGATCAAGGGCACTCGGCCACGCGACGAAGATCCGGCCGTCGACGAGCGGCTCCGGAGTGAACTCTTCGAGAGCGAGAAGGACCGCGCCGAGCTCGCGATGATCGTCGACCTGCTCCGCAACGACCTCGGCAAGGTCGCGGAGATCGGATCCGTGCGTTGGGCGGACTTCCCCGAGCAGGCGAGCTTCGCGCAGGTCCATCATTTGTTCTGCACCGTGACCGCACAGCTACGTGCGGGTGTAACACCCGCCGAAATCCTGCGAGCGACCTTCCCGTGTGGATCGATCACGGGCGCGCCGAAGCTGCGTTGCATGGAGATCCTCGAGAAGCTCGAGATCGTTCGGCGGGGTTTCTACACCGGCGCGATCGGTGTCTTTGGGCCCGGGCCTACGATGCATCTCAACGTCGCGATTCGCACGATGACCCTTCGTGACGGCCGCGTTCGGTTCAACGTCGGCGGAGGCGTGACCGCGGATTCCGATCCGGTCGCCGAGTGGCGAGAGACCTGGGACAAGGCCGCCGGAATGCTGCGTTCGTTCGGCGCCCAGTCACCGATCGGCGGGCCTCGGCCGGGGGATGGTTCGTGAGCGATGGCCCTCGTGTGGGAGGTGGTTCGCCCTCACCGTTCCGGCTTCTCAAAGGCGGGGGCGGCATGAACGGCGCCTACCTCGCCAATCTGTCCGGACGCGGCCAGCAGGTGCCCTCGTTACCGACTCTGCACGGGGTCTTCGAGACGATCCTCGTCGGAAGGCAGCTACGAGCTCCCTACCTGCCGCTCTGGGATCTGCATGTCGATCGACTCGTCGACGGCATCTATCGCACGGGGCTGGAGTTGCCTCCGAACCTCGACAGGGTTCACGAGGAGGTCCGATCGCAGCTCTTCCGGATCGACGGAGAGCTGCGCCTGAAGCTCGTCGTCGGTCGAGACGAAGAGCATGGAGCCTGTGTGCTTGGCTTGGCCTGGGGGGCCGCGCCAGAGGTCGAGCGGCCTACCGATCCCGACGCTGTCCGGCTGATGGTTCGCGCCGAAGAGATCCCGCCAAGTGAGCCGGAGTCGCTGCTCGACGAAGACTCGGGGCTGCCGCTCGGCCGGATCAAGTCGACCGACCGCCGGGCGTACGAGATGGCGCTCGTCGCGGCGCGTTCCGAGGGATTTCAGGACGCCCTCCTCGTTGCGCCGGGGTCCGAGGGGCAGCCGAGTCAGGTCCTCGAAACCACGATCGGCAACGTCTTCGCCCGCATCGGTGGGCAGCTCGTCACGACGCCCGCTCACGGTGCGCGGGTGCCCGGAGTGGGGCAGACGGCAATCCTCCGTGAGCTGAAGTCGTCCGGCGTCGACGTCGATCGCCGGGAGATCTCGCTCGACGAACTTCGGACCGCTGATGCGATCTGGGTGACGAACGCCCTCCGCGGGCCGCGTCGGGCGAGCCTCGATGGGGGGGCTTCGCAGGCGGAGATGGCGGAGGACCCTCTCCGCGAGGCCTGGAGCTGCGCCTGCCGCTGATTCAGACCGATCCGCGCCCCGCCGGAAACTCCATCCCAGCGCTTGCGTCCGAGGTCTTCCTCGCTACCCTCTGTCGCCCGCAACGAGTACCCGTAGCTCAATTGGATAGAGCACCTGACTACGGATCAGGAGGTTGGAGGTTCGAGTCCTCCCGGGTATGCCACACGCAGACCCCGTCGCAGCGCCAGTTGCGGCGGGGTTTTTGCTTTTCCGGGGCTCTGACGACCCTTTCACATCCTGACCGCTGCGCACGTGGTCGATGGCGCCTCGCGCATCATGGTGGGGGCAAGCGATGGCAAGCGGCGCGAAGCAGAGAGTCTCTTCAGCGAGCCTGGAGCCGACGTCGCACTGCTTCGGTTGAAGGAGCCCGATGCGGAGTTGCCTGCAGTGCCCCTGGGCGACTCGGATCGAATGGCCATCGGCCAGGATCTGTTTGTCATCGGCAATCCAGGAAGACTCGCCAACAGGTTCACCACTGGCATCCTGAGCAACTTCCGGGACTTCGCGCGACTCTACGACGGATCCGTGCTCGTCGAGTTCTTGCAGAAAGTGCGGCTATCAACTCCGGCAGCAGTGGGGGAGCCTGTCTCCGGCTCCCACGGTCGCGTCGTCGGCATCACATCGCGCATCAACACGCGATTCGGGGGCTCAGAGGGCTTGGGTTTCGCTGTCGCCATCAACTCCGTTAGGCAGTTGCTCGCTCTTGAGATGGCACGTGGACGGGGATGGATGCGGTCTTCTTGTGCCGAGAGACTCTTCTCCTGCTCTTCAACCTCGACTTGCCCGGAGCGCTGCTTGTGCAGTCAGTCGAAAGCGACTCACCAGCGCGTGAGGCTGGCATTCGCGGTGGTGCTGTCCCGTGCCGCATCGGGGACCGCGAGCTCGTGCTCGGAGGTGATCTGATCCTGGCGTTCGGCGAAGAAGACGTGTGTCACGCGGAGTGCTTGATCGACGCGAACTCGAGGCGAGGCAGCGAGAAGTCTGTGCCTGTGCGGCTGCGGCGCGCGGGCAAGACCCTTGGGGTCGAGTTGGACTTGACTCAGGTGCGACGCAGCTACCTGCGCTGAGCTCGGCATGCTCGCTGGTCGCGAAGCAGCCTTGCGGAGGTGGGGGCCGACGAACCCAGACTCGGGACCCTTAGAGGGTCGTCTGAACGCAGTTCGTCAGCAGCCCCAACCCACCTGGCTCGAGCTGAAGTGCCTGCCAGTGGAAGGTCATTCCGCCCAGGCCCGCCGGCAAGCTCAGGCTGAAGGCTGTGTCACTCAGTCGAGGCTGCGCGGGCAAGGTGCTGAGCCCAACGCTTACCAACGAGTCGACCGGCCCGATGCAAAGCGTGCCGAATCCCGGGATCGGCAGTGAGCCAGAGGCGGTGCCAAGCAGCAGGGCCACGGTGTCACCAGCAGTGCCGAACGACTCGAAGGTCACTGAGCCTGGAGAGGCAAAGCCTGGTTGCGCCGAGAGCCCGGCAAGGGCTCCGAGCTCAAGCTGTTCGTAGAGGAAGCCAACCACCTCGAGGTGATAGGTGGGGAGATAGAAGTCCCACGCGGAGTGGGGGCCTCCTTGAACTGTGTGCAGCTCGGATGGGATTCCAACCAAGGCTGCCTTCGCTGAGAGGTCCAGTGCGAACTGAAAAGGTACCAGCTGGTCTGCGGTGCCGTGGACGATGGCAAACGGCACCTCGCCGGGGTCCAGCTCGAAGGAGCTGAAGGCTGCCCAGAGCTCAACGACAGCCTGGGCATCGGAGCTAAACCCTGGGTTGCCACTGCTGCCTTCGCCAAGATCGTTGTCGTACTGCGATGTCATGCTGGCGACACCGCCAGCGGAAGCACCAAAGCAAGCGATCCTATCGACGTCGATTCCAAGGGCGCTTTCTTGGGACCGCAACCAGCGAACAGCCGCAAGCACATCGTGACTGGCAGCGTTGACGATTGCCGGAGTGACGGGCTCAACGCCGAGACGGTAGTTGATCGAAACCGCGACGTAGCCGCGGCTGGCCAAGTCCTTACCGATGACAGCGAACTCAACCTGACTCTTATCCCCGATGAGAAAGCCTCCTTCGTGAGCCAGCACGACTGCGGGCCGTGAGGTCTCCGTATCACCAAGCGGCCGGTAGAGGTCCAAGAGCAGCGTTTCTTGAACCCCAGTGGCGTCGTTGAATGCAGAGCCGTAGGCGATGTCGGTTTGCACGTCGACAAACTCGAAGACTTCGTTGGCGTAGCGCCCCGGCTGAGCTGCCAGCGGCTCGAGGACGGTTAGGGCTAGCAGAAGGGAGGCGGAGGCTGAGATGGCGTTCATGGCGGAAGAGCGAAGCGGCACGAAGAACAGGGGGGAGCACGAAGGGGTCGAGCTCAAGTTCCTCCAGAGGACGATTCCTGCAGAAGCCTCGCGATGCGTTCACTGCTTCAAGTGGCTCAGCAGTAGCGGAATCACCCGCTCGTGGGCGTCTTCCTGGATGTAGTGCCCGGCACCCTCGATGCGGTGCACTTCGGCGTTGGGAAAGTCTGGGATCAACATTTCTTCGAGGATGTCGGGCGTGAAAGCGATGTCTTGCATCGGCCAGGCGATGAGGACGGGCTTGTCTTGGAAGGCGGGAACCAGCCGCTTGTTGATCTCATCGACGTAGTCACTGACTGGCCCGTCTGGGCCGGAGGGAATCTCACGGGGAAAGACCAGCATGGCGCTTCGATCAGACCACCGCGGGTGAGGCGCGCGGTACGCGGCCTTCTCGGTTGGCCCAAGGCGCGTACGATCGTGCAATCCCGCCTTGAAGAGCAGACCGTTCACGAAGGCGTTCGTGCCCTTGACCATGAGCTCTCCAATGCCTCGCGTCCGAAAGAGCTTAAGTGGAAGCGGCAGCTTCACCTTCTGGTGGGGGCGACGCACGAAGGTGTTCAAGATGGCGAGCCCTCGAACCCTATCTGAATGCTTGGCTGCCCAGTGCAAACCGATGGGTCCTCCCCAGTCTTGCTCAACCATGGTTGCCTGCGTCAAGTCGAGCGCTTCGAGCAAAGCCGTGCAGCGCTCGCCGTGACGAGGCACTCGGTAGAGCTTGGTCTGGTTGGGTTTCTCTGAGCGACCGAAGCCAAGATGGTCCATCGCGATGGCTCGGTAGCCGTTCTCCGTGAGCGCATCGATGAATCGTCGGTATAGGTAGCTCCAAGTTGGGTTGCCGTGAACAAGCACGACGGGCTGAGCGTCGCGCGGGCCTACATCGACGTAGTGCATCTTCCCGTCTTCGTGCTCAAACCACTGGGGCGGATGCGGCCAGGTTCCATCGAGGGTCCAATCGACCTCACTGTTGGTTGACGACGTGGCTGAAGACTCCGGCGTCGGGGTGCTCGAACTCATGAGATCCGTTGTTCACCGATCGGTGAACAAAGTCAAGGAGAGCTCTTAGGGAAGCTTCGCGGCCCGGTTCACTGGAGCGTGCTAAGTGCTGCTGCAGCCGCGTCGCGGAGCAGTTCGGTGGGGGAGCCGGCGCGGGCCAGAACACAGAGTGCCACGTGCGTGGCCATCAGGTGGCGTGCTGCTTGGCGCCTGCGAGCACTTGTGAGAGTCAGCTGCTTCGAGCTACACGCTCTCTTCAGTGCGTTTGCGTAGGCGCGCTCGATTCGATCGAAGTAGTGCTGAACCAGGTCTCGAACTTCTGCATCGGAGGAAGCGATGGGCTCACGCGCGGTGTTACAGATGAGACAGCCAAGGCGTCCGGAGTCGCTGCCCGCCATCTCCACCATGGCGTGCAGGGTCGACTTGATGACGTCCAGGTCAGCAGCGGAAGCCTCCAGCGGCTCGAGGAAGCGCGCTGCTGCCATGCTCGAGAAGTCCTCGAGCGCCTTGATGAAGACCCCACGCTTGTCCTCGTAGGCATTGTAGAGCTGACGCCGGTCAAGTCCGGTGGCTTCCTCAAGCTCTGCAAGCGAGGTTGCTGCGTAGCCCGACCGCCGAAACGCCTCGACAGCGCCAGCGCGCGCTGCTTCCTGGTCGTGTTCTCTGCGGCGTGCCACGTGGACGTCGTAGACTTTCAGGGCGGTGCGCGCAATCTCGAGTAACCGCTGGCAAGTTCGTTGAGAGACCTCTGCGAGCCTTTCTCGGGAACTAGCAAGAGTCGGTGAAAGGTAGCGTCTCGAGCGCGCGAACACGGACTTCTGGCCTCGCTACACTCCCGCAGGCTCAAGAGGGGAGCTCGATGAAACTTCTAGGCAGACTTCTTGCCTTCGCGGTTGCCCTGGTGGGCACGTACTACGGTTTTCTGTCTAGCACGGAGCCGCCTACGCATCGCGACACTCCGACTGAGACTTGGGAAGGGAGAGGTGCAGCGCACGCGAACTCGGGCCCCGTGGCTGCCGAGCTCGGCTTGGATGAATTGGCCCCGAAGCCCACTCCGCCGATCGCTGGCACTGTCGTCGGTCTGAGCTACCGCAGTTTGGTTCGCCTCGTCAAGGCCGCAGAACTCTCAACGTGTCCGTTGTTCGCCACTCGATTCCGTTGAAGTTCATGGCACCGATGAGGCCCTGAACGCGGAAGTCGAGGCCCGAGAGACCTGGTGGAATCGGGACGCTCAGCGTTGGATGGGTGTCTATGTTGGACAGCAGGTCTGGGAAGAAGAACGCACCGAGGATGTCGGTTCGAAGAGCGCAACCGGTCGAGCCGGGCAGCGTCAGCATCGGGTCCGTTGTGCCGAACACGAGGAATTCACCTGTGGCCCCGAACGGGGTGGTGTGTAGGTCGAAGAACGCGATGCGGAGCTGGTCTGGCCCACCTCCTGTAGGCCGGACCCACACCGCGTTGAGCCCGGGTCCGCACGAGGGCTCGGCGACGACCACTTGGCCTGTTCCCGCTTCGAAGAACTCAACACGAGCTGAGCCGGTCGTGGCGCCGCTCCATCCGATGCGGACTGGAACACCGGCTGCATCGAGGGTTGCCGGAAGCCACAGTACGCCATCGGTTCTGGGGGTTGGCCCAGGGATGAGAGTCGTTGCCTCGTTCACTCCATCTGCGCCTATGTCGACGAAGGCAGAGATCGATGTTGCGAAGGAGAAGGGCGGCTGATTGATGAAGCGGCGAGGTCCAATCTCGACGCGGAAGAAGCCCTGAGTCGGAATCGCTGAGCTGAACGTCGCTAGGACTTGCCCGCTGAACGGGCCGCCGCTCGACGAGAAGCAGATTTGGCCGGAAGCCGAGGAGCCGCCGAAGGCGAGAACCTCGTGTTGGCCTCCGGCGAACCCGCCGGCGTGAACGCCCGAGCTGACACTGAAACTGCAGGCTGGAAACGCGGGAGTGCTGGAGCTCGTAGCCGAGAGCGACTGGGGACTCATCGCACTTGCGACGAAGCTGCTGCCTGCGGGGACGGCTCTAGGCGCACCGGAGCTCGCTGCGGCGCTCAGGGGTTGCTCGACGATGACAGCGATATGGACTTGAGCCGTGGCAGCGAGGGGCAGGGCGCAGATCAGGGCGGCTACGGCCAGGAGGCGGGGCGTGCGCATTGCGAGATGCTAACGCCTTCGTTCGAACACCGTTCGCAAGCTTCCGACCAACCCGGTCAGAGCCGGGGTCACCCATCTCCGGTTGCAGACGGATCGCGCAGGAATCCTGGCGAGGGAACAAGACGCGTACCGACGTTCGGTTCTTGAGCACATCGATGGAGCGCGGCACCGCAGGCCGGTCGGTCGCGGAGTGTCCGTTCTCCTGCGGAGGCGACTACCAGCGGAGTGGTTTTTTTTCGCCTCGCCAGAAGATCCACCGGCGGCGCTCGACGTGGCTTCCCGTGCCGATCTGATTCGGGTCCGGTTCCGACTGATCCATGTCGACGATGTGGAGCATTCCGGAGGAGCTACCGATCGCCATCGTCCTTCCGTCCGGTGAAATGGCCAGGCCGGAGATCGATGAACCGACGTGGTGTTGCCACAGGGTCTCTCCGTCCAAGTTCAGTGCTCGGACGTAGCCGTAGGCGCCTCCGAAGAGGAACTGGCCGGGCAGGGTGGTGCTCGCGTAGATGCGCATGCTCTCATCGAGGAGCTTGCACGGCTCGGGAGTTTCTGAGGAGATGTAGTCCTTGGTCTCTAGACCGTGAACTCGATCCGTCGGCACCGTGATCGTTCCGCCGTTGTAGAAGTGGCAGGAGTTCATCGCGAGAACAGAGCCTTCGCTGCTGAAGGTGGCATGGTGCGGATACGAGCTTGCCAAGCCGATTCGGGCGACCTGCCGACCATCACGGTCGAGAACGCGGTGCATGGAGCACTGGTCGCCGACACAGATCAGTTCGCCGTCTGGTGAAACTGCCGCGTGCGCCATGTCCACGTACGGCGTCCACTCCGCCTCATCTGGATCTGGTTCGGGATGCACGAGTCGGCTGCCGTGTTCATCGACCAGGTAGATGCCGTCTTCGCAGACAGTCAGGACCCTCCGGCCGCCTGGAAACACGTGCAGCTGCGTGAATTGATGAAGGGGCTTCCCCTCACGCTCATACGACGGCAGTCGAAGTCTCGTCGTTGGGCTCCCGTCCCAGTCTTCGGAGATCGAAATCCCTTCGGGCGACACGCGAGCGATGTGACGGCCGTCGGGTGAGGTGGCTAGCGCATGAGTGCGTTCGAGCGGAGTGAGCCGCTCGTTAGTCAGATCGAGTTCGTAGCCTGTCAGAGACGTCCAAGGAGTTCCGACAATGAACGCGAGCCGAGTCTCGCTGAGCCAGAGAATCTGGGAGATCGATGTTCCGTTCTTGTCCAGGTCGTCCGCGAACGGCGAGTGTGCAGGCGGAAAATCGCGTCGAAACTCGTCGATCGAGCCCTCTCGGTTGGCCTGTCGGAGCAGTTTCAGGACCCCTGAGGCCATCGACTTCGAGCGTCGGTCCTCTGGCTCTCCGCGCTGCCATTGGTCCCAACCGTGTTCGTCGGCGAAGGCCACCATCTCGTTGACGGCGCTTGCGAACCGGAGTCCTTCTTCCGTCCACAAGGGCGAGAGCTTCTTTCGATTGGGACCGAACATGGAACAGCCAAGCTAACCGAGCAGGGTGTCGTTCGGCCAACTAGTGGCGGTCGAGTGCCCCGCGCCAAGACCGGATCGTCGCGTCTCTGGGAAGTCCTCGGATCGCGTCGACGTGCGCTAGCCCGCCTCCGCCTCGAGGCAGGGAGTATCCGACGACTTGCTCGTCGAAGATCTCGCTGAGGAGTCGGAACGTCTGTGCAAAGCCGTAGTCGGGATCGTCGGGGGCACGCCAGTCACCGCCATGACTGTGTCCGCCACCGAAGGCGACGATGACTTCATCGGCGTGGATGTCGACCGTGATCTGCACGGTCCGACCGTCGTCCGCTGGGGATCGCACCTCGACGACCAGGTCGCCGATCGAAGTGAGCGTCTGGGCTTCCAGGAGTCTCGGGGTAGCGCGGCTTCGGAACTCAGACACGATGTCCTGCTGCATCACCTGGTCGTCGGTCGGGTAGGTGCAGGAGCGAACGAAAGAGAGTCGAGCCAGGCTTGCGTGGAGTCGACCCATCGGGCGAGGTGCTCCCAGCCATCCGGAGTCGAGGTCCACTCCAACCGAAGACGATTGGGAAACGAGACTCCGAAACGAGTTCCGTCGATCGCGACGACTTTGGACAGGGCCAGTGTCGCGAGGCCGACCCCCTCGAGTTCCCGGCGAGGACGCGCCCAATCACCTCTGTCCAGCTCGGTTTCCTCGACTTCGATCGTGGGTGTGGCGTGGAGCCCGAACTTCAATCCCTTCATCGGAGATTGGAGTCGGCTCCCGTCCAGATCGTTTCGCCAGCGCAGTCGGCGAACGATCGTTCGGCTCTCGCCGGTCCTGCCGTCGTAGCGATTAACAAAGACCCAGGTCTCCCAGGGCTCGAACGACGGCCATCGCCAAAGCCGGAGGTCCTCAGAGACTCGCTGCCGCGACCCTCCTTCGGCTCGTGGCTTGCCGACCGGTGACGTGAGTTCGCCCTCCGCAGCTGCCATACATGCGAGCCACTCGTTTTGGCGTTGTTCCATCGTTCGGAGTGCAGCCGTCTCGCCGAGTCAGAGAACCGCGCGACGCGCGCGGAGCAGGAAAGCGTTCGCCGCGTCGTAGTCCGGTCGGTCGGGGAGTGATGTCTCGCGGTAGGCCGCTTCGAACTCCGATTGCAATTCGAGCCGCCACCGATCGACGTCTTCGAGGGCCCAGCGACCGGAGCGAATCGTCAGAAGGTCGTCGCGGTGTTCGTCGCTGACCCGGACGGGGACCACGGCCTCTCGCAGCACGCGAATGCCGGAGATCAGCAGACGGATCAGGTGCATGGCGTGCTTCCAGTTGACCTCGTCACCGCGTTCGAGCCGCTGATTCAGCTTCGTGAACTGCGACATCACGTAGCCGTTGTAGGTTTGGTAGACGAGCTTCGAGAGGAAGCTCTCTCGTATCCCCAGAAGCTCGTTGCCGAGATCCGTCGTCGTCAGAACGTCCGGCGAGTAGAGGACCTCGAGGATGTTCGGGTTGGCCTTGAGAGCGAGCACCAGGAACTTCTGGATCTCCCAATAGACCTCGTCCGTCACCTTGTTCTCGAGCTGTTCGGGAACGCCATAGAGCGACCAGTGTCGATCTGCTGGCGGAAGGTAGACGCCGCGCGTGTCCGTGTCCGAGGACTCGGTCGCCAGGCCGTAGGCCCGTGAACCGACCAGGCATCGGTAGATGACTGCGCCCGCGAGTTCGTGATCCTCGAGCACGGCCGCAGCAGCCTCGATTCCCTCGTTCTGCATGGTGCGCAGGAGGACGAACTGGGTTCGAGTGAGGTTGGTCTCAAACCCGTCGGGCAAGCGAACCCGATAGGCGTGCTCAGCATCCAAGGGAGGCTCGACGACGACCGCGAGCGTTCCGACTGGATATGCATCTCGAACGCCGGCGATTGGCACCTGGGAAACGACTCGAGTTCCGATGGAGAGGATCATCGCGTGATTGCGCGCAACATCCGGGTGCTGGCTCGGCCTGACAAGGGGGCAGGTCGCTCGCCGGCCCAAGGCAGGTGTCTGCCGTCGGTGTCCCTCGGTTCCGCGATCGATCCAATCGCGGTCTCCTCGAACGGTTCGGCGTTTCCTGAAACCGGAGCGAGCTCCCTGCGAACAGCGGGTGGCTGGTCATGATGAATCGAGTCGCCAAAGTATCCCTTTTCCTCGCCACGTGCCTGCTCTCGGCCTGTGCCACCACGCGGCGGGCTGAGCTGAGCGCTCCGACGAGTGGCTTTCTGACACCTGGTCAGGCTTTGAGCCCGGGCAGAGAAGACGAGCCTGGAATGCTCTTTCGAGCAGATGGTTGGCAGCCGAGAGGTCAGTCGTTCTTCGTCGACCCGGTGCCGTTGGCCACCATCGGGGAAGACGAAGGGAGTGCGCCCAGTCCGGGGGCTCGGGCCGTAGCTGAAACGCTGCGTTCCGCCCTCCGAGATCGGCTCGTGGATGTAGGGTTCTCGCCCGTGGAGGGTGCGTCGGAAGCAGATTTCGTCGTTCGAGCCTCACTGTTCGAGGTCGGTTCATCGATCCCGGTGCTCGAGTCCTTCACGACTCTGCTTCCGCAAGCCGTTCTCGTCTCCTACGTCGTCGAGTCGATTACCGGCACTCGACCGTTCGCCGGTTGCGCATCGGTCGAGCTCGAGGTGCTCACTCGGCACGGAGACGTCTACCTCCAGTTCCTCGACAAGCGAGAAGGAGCCAAGAGTCCGCGCGGAGTTTTCTCCGCTTGGTCCGATGCGGAAGGGGCAGCCCTGTGGTGGGCGGAGTATGTCGCGAACGCGCTGGTCTCCGGGGCGGACGAGAGCACCCGCGGGTCTCTTCGTCACGAGGAGCTTGAGCGAACTACGATGACTCCATGAGTCTGAGTTCCTTCCGCGCCGCGGTGATCCAGTCGGCGCCGGTCGCGTTCGATGTCGGTGGGACCCTCGTGCGTATCGCCGAGCAGGCAGAGATCGCAGCGCAATACGGCGCTCGTCTGGCCGTCTGGCCCGAGGCCTTCCTCGGCGGCTATCCGAAGGGCTCGGACTTCGGGATACGACTCGGCGCGAGGAGTGCCGAAGGGCGCGAGGCCTTCCAGCGCTACTTCGAGGCTGCCATCGAAGTGCCGGGTCCGGTGATCGGGCGGCTGGGAGAGATCGCTGAACGTCATCGGATGGAGATGATGATCGGCGTGGTGGAACGAGACGGTGGAACGCTCTACTGCACCACCGTCCTGATCGGTTCGGACGGGATCCTGCGTGGCAAGCATCGAAAGCTCGTCCCGACGGCGCTCGAACGATGTGTCTGGGGTCGGGGGGACGGTTCGACGCTGATGGTCGAAGACACCGAACTCGGGCGTATCGGGAGCGCGATCTGCTGGGAGAACTACATGCCCCTCTTTCGGGCGTCGCTCTACGCCAAAGGTGTGCAGCTCTATTGCGCTTCGACGGTGGATGATCGCGACGTCTGGCAATCGACGATGCGCCACATCGCAGTCGAAGGGCGTTGCTTCGTCCTCAGTTCCTGCCAGCACCTGAGGCAAGGAGATCTTCCGTCCAATTGGTCGACCGACTTCGGATCCGAGCCGGAAGACGTCCTCATCCGAGGTGGCAGCGTGATCATCGACCCGCTGGGGGAAGTTCTCGCTGGTCCGATCTACGACGAGGACGGCGTGCTGTGCGCCGAGATCGATCCGGGTGCTCTCGCTCGCGGTCGCTTCGACCTCGATGTATCTGGGCACTACAGCCGCGGTGATGTCTTCGATCTCACGGTTCGGGAGGCGCCACTCGGTGTGAAGTTCGAGTCCTAGAGTCGGGCCTCGGGCGCTCGTTGCGGCCCACGGGGCCGCGGCGAGAGCGTGGTTGTCGTAGAACTGCGGCGGTGACGCAGCCCGAACACGATCTGCGGCCTCGGCTCTTCGCCGCCTGGGCGGAACGCCCGCTCGCATTGGCCTGCGTCTTCCTCGCCGTGACGACTCTGGTGTGGAAGACCGTCGGGCTCGAGTTCGTGCCCGGTTGGGACGACATGTTCGGTGGGGTGGGAGCGCAGTATCCGCGGCGAGCGATCGAGATGTCGGGGGCCTGGAAGATCGGCTACCTGCTCGTCTACGGCTGCCTCGGAACCACGGCGACGATCTCGGGGCTGCTGATCTCGCTGCGGCGTGGTTCGCTCGAGTCCGCCGCGGGTGCTCCGCTCTGCCGCTACGCAGCCGTGCTGGGACTCTTCCACGTGATCCTCGGGCTGCACCACACGGCCTGGGCGATCACGGCAGGTCGATGGGGCCACCTGCGGCTCGAGCAGTTCGAGGTGCCGGGGGGCTACGTGCTCGGTGCGCTCGCCGGAGCTTGGACCGGTCTCCACGGTCTGCGACTCCTCTCGAGTCGCTCCGAGTCGCCGACCCATCGCATCATGCGATCGAAGATCGCGGTCGACGGAGTGTCCTGCCTCACGTTCGTCTCCGTCGTGGTCTGTTATGCGCGGAACGCGCTGGGGCTGCCGCGGGACGGCTTCGTCGAGCGGGTCTCGTGGACCTTGGTGTTCGTGGGGCCGGTGCTCTGGCTCGTGTTGGACCTGGCCTGGTCTCGGCGGCTTCCCCGCAGCTCGGCGACGCCCTAGAGTAGGGCAGCAGAAATAGGCGCGACTATTCTGGCCGGCTGAGGCGGGGCTATCGCACCGGCCGGGACGATGCGAGTAGCCGTGGCGATCGGCTTGGTCGACGACGGACGGACACTGCTTCGGAAGTTCTCTCGGAGCCGTAGCACTGAAGCTCGCCTCGTCTTGCGGGCGAAGATCGTGTCGCTCGCAGCGGAGGGGATGAGGAGTCAGGGCATCGCTGAGCGGCTCGGAATACGGCAGCGGACGGTCGGACTTTGGCGTCGACGGTTTGCGGAGCAATGCATTCCGAGCATCGAGAAGGACGCTCCGGGCCGTGGTCGGCCAGCAACCACGTCGCCCGACCTCGGCGCGCACGTAATTGCATACGATTACGCAACCCACAAGCCCGAGAAGCTGAGGTAATGGCTTGTCAAGCGACCTCGCCTCCTCACGCGCTTCACGCCGACCAGCGTGTCTTGGCTCAACGTGGTCGGACAGTTCTTCCGTGACATCACAAACAGGAGGATCCGGCGAGGTGCGTTCCCGAGCGTTCGTCACTTCAATGATTCGATCGACCCCTGCATCGAACAGCGCAAACTCGAGCCGACGCCGTGCATATGGGCCGCCTACGCGGACGACATCCTCGTGCGGGTCACCAGGGCTCGAGTCCCGTCTTCGAAGATGGATCTGGTTTCGGTGGGGGTGCTTATTCTACTTGAACTCCAAGGACTCGGCATGTG
>JBCBZB010000101.1:0-14533 GCA_039815565.1 Planctomycetota bacterium | reverse complement strand
GCGCCAGTTGTAGATCGTCTGGGTGCTGATCCCATGCTCGCGGGCGAGGTCGTGGACCTTCGCTCCGCCTTCGGCCTCCTTCAGGATCGCGACGATCTGGGACTCGGTGAATCGACTCTTGCGCATGGCTTCTCAGGTCTCGGTCGGGCCGAGATCCAAGTTACCAACGGGCCGGATTTCCGGGGCTGCCTCAGCTGCTCCTCCGTTCGCGGCCCGCTCTTGCGAAGCTCGGCTTCGAAGAGCGCACGAACCTGGCGTTCCGAGAAGTCCTTGCCGTCACTGCTGAGTGCCTTGAGCGAGGCCTCCATCTGGCGGCGATGCTTCGTCGCGTACTCGTACGCAACGCGCTTCTCATCCTCGGCCTGGCGAGCGAGGGAGACCAGCGCCTCAACGCTGGCTTTGGCCTCGGCGAGCTTCTCTTTCTGTGGTGGTCGTTGCATCAACCATGGATTGGTCTGCAGGCGGTGCGTGCTCGGAAGAATCACTGCACTTCGGTCTCAGAAATCATCTGAAGAAGCACGAAGAGTGCGACGAGCATCAAGAGGAAGCCGACGGCGCCGAGGTCGTCTTGTCGCTCCGAGCGGGCGCGCATCCGCTCGACGTACTCACGCTGCGTTCTCGGCTGACCACTCTCAGCTCGACCGCTCGAGGCGGTGCGGCCAAGGACAGAGAGGATGGAGAAGAGGAAGAGCCCGCCGACGAGCAGGTAGTAGCTGTGCTTCGGTTCCACGCCGGCAGCTAGCACTGCTCGATGCGCTCTCTCCGATGGCGCGTTCTAGGAGGACGAAGAATCGTCGTCGGGAGCGCAGAGCTCCCAGCCGACGTTGCGACTCACATGCCGGATAAGTCCTTCGTCTGCAAGCTCGCGAAGGAGTGCTCCGAGATCGGCGTTGCGACCACCGACCACTTCGCGGAGCTGACGCTGCGAGACAGGACCACCCGCGAAGCGAAGCTGAGCTAGGACCTGCTGTTTGCGGTCAGGCTTGGGTGCCTGCTTGACGACCTGGGGCTTCGGGCAACGGGCTGAGGCACAACCTCCTCAGCACCTTCCACCTCAACGACGGTCACTCCCCCCACCCTCGAGGTTGGTCAGCAGGTCGCGACTTGAAATGTTGAGATCTCGCTTGTGTACCTCGCGTGGCCAAGTACGCAGCGAGCATGACTGACGATCGTCCATCGAAGGAGGAGTTCGAGGCTTTACAGGCCACTGTCATGGCCCAGGAGCATCGGCTCCTCTCGATTATCGGCAACCTCATCAAGCACGGGCGCGGGGGCCGCTTCCAAGGATCCGCTTGGATGGCGTTGCTCAGCCGGATCTTTTCACCGGCCACGATCGTCATCGGAACCGGCGGCGTCGTCGCACTGCTGACCTACCTCGAACTGCGCGAACAGACGGGCGCGGTCGTCGACCAGAACGAGTTTTTCGCGCAGCAGCTCCAGCAGGATTCAGAGGCTGACTTCGAAGCCCGGAAGGCTCAGCTCCTCGCGATCATCTACGACACTGAACAGCGCTGGCCTTGGTCACAGGAAGTCCCCAGGGCGTCGACCCGCGCTCGGGCGGAGGCAGTCCTGAGCTACCATGCTCTGGTCGCGAAACGAACTCCGAATGCGCGAGTCAGGCTAACCGACGCCATCCTGGCCGACGCCGACCTGAGCCACGCCAACCTGACCGACGCCGACCTGGACGAAGCCAACCTGAACGGCGCCGACCTGAACGAGGCCATCCTGGCCGGCGCCGGCCTGTTCGACGCCGACCTGAGCTACGCCAACCTGATCGGCGCCGACCTGAACGGCGCCAACCTGACCGACGCCGACCTGACCGAGGCCATCTTGGCCGTCGCTTACCTGCGCGGCGCCTATCTGACCCGCGCCACCCTGAACGACGCCACCCTAACCGGCGCCGACCTGAGCGACGCTACCCTGAGCTGCGCCATCCTGAACGGCGCCGACCTGAACGGCGCCAACCTGACCGGCGCCAACCTGACCGGCGCGACATACAACACGGAAACGCGTTGGCCAATTGGGTTCGAACCGGTCAAGGCCGGTGCGCGTCTCCGTTGACGCCCTCAGCATCCTAGGTGTGTTAGAGCTCTAGTACTTCTTCGATGACAGGTACTACAAGGGCGATGTTTCGTCGGTGGGAGTGCAGAGCTCCCAGCCAACGTTGCGACTCACATGTTGGATGAGTCCCTCGTCTGCGAGCTCGTGAAGGAGTGCTCCGAGATCGGCGTTGCGACCACCGAGGACCTCGCGAAGCTGTCGCTGGGAGACAGGACCACCGGCGAAGCGGAGCTGAGCTAGGACCTGCTCCTTGCGGTCAGGCTTGGGCGCCTGCTTGACGACCTGGAGCTTGGGAGCCTTCGGCTTCGAGCTCCGAGCAACCGGCTGTGGCAAGACTTCGTCTGCGCCTTCGACTTCGACGAAGGCGACTCCCCCACCCTCCAGGTTTGCGAGCCGATAACGGAGCGGCTCGGGTGCAGGAGCCGAGCGGTGCTCGAGCTCGAGGATGACCGAGCCATCTTCGACTCGACGGAGCAACGCTCCGTGGTCGTAGCTGGCATGGATGTCACCGCTGCCGCAAAGGGAGGAGCCGACACCTGACTTGGCCCCAGCACTCTTGGCCACGTGGTGGGTCACAAGGACTGCGAGGTCGAAGCGGCGCTGAAGAGCTCGGAGATACCCAAAGAGGCTCGAGATGTGAGAAGAACTCGACTCAGGACCAGAGTGCAGTCGAACGAGTGGATCCAGAACAAGAAGGCGCGGCCGCACCTGGTGGAGCATGGCTTCTAGCCGGGCCTGGTGTTCGGGGTCATCGAGCAGGAGCTGGTCGGTCTGCAGGATGTCGATGGGGAGGTCCCCGAGCTTGAGGCCTAGCGGCAGGCAGAGCGCTTCCATCCGCGATCTGAAAGAGCGCGGGTCATCCTCTGCTGGGTAGAGCAGGACACGACCTGGTGCACGGGTGTGGAAGTCACCGAGCAGAGTTCGACCTGCTGCAAGGGTGAGGGCAAGTGCGAGGGTCAGCCAACTCTTGCCGGTCTTCGGCGGCGCACCGAGCACGGTGACGCTGCCCGAAGTCAGGAAGCCGTCGATGAGCCATCGATCGTCTTCCGGCATGGGGTCGATGTCGGCGAGTGGGCCGACGCTGAAGGGCTGACCCCCCTCCGCTGATTCCGCTTCTGGTTGTTCCACTGGTTGTTCCCGCCGCTTGTTCCGGGCCCCACCCTAGCACTCTGGGAACAAGCTGGTCTAGGCGAGTTTGAGCTTCCGGAGCTGCGCGCCGCACGGGCGCGCTCAGCAGTCACTTCATGTGAAGCCCATCGCCTGGCGCTGCTGCAGGAGCGCTTGTTCGAGCATCGCCTGCTGGCGCGGGTCGAGTTGGGGCTCCTGCCCCTGCTCTTCAGTGACGTTTTCGTCCGCTGGCTGTTCGGCGTCGGTCTGACGGTGAGTGCTTGGGTGTTTTGGAAGGTCGCTCATCACGGATGAGTGAGCGACCTTCCGAGGCGCCCATGCACGAAGACCTACTCGACGGCTCGCCGTAGTCGATGCGCCGGCGGGCCGGCCCGCCGGCACACCAAATGACCCTCACTCGAGGAACCGAGAGAACTTCTCGGGCAGCCCCGGAGCGGGCACTGTCTTGCCCCGTGAGTCGATGATCTCGAGGGACTCACCCTCAACGCTGTAGCCTTCGAGGGCCGAGATCGCGCGCTCGAAGCACGCGAGACGAAAGTACTTGAGGTTCAGCTTCTGGCTGTCGCCGCGGATCTCCTGAAGAAGCTCGTCCCGGTCGCTGGCTAGGTTCCTCAGATGGTCAGAGATCCTCATCCCGCAAGTCTGGCGTGGACTGATCGGTACTCAAGTGACATGACCCAAGAGCTCCCTTAGGGGTTTTCCCGCAGGCCCCCTCCCCCCACTCCGCGGGGGCTTGGCCAGGTCGCTTGCTGAGCCAGTTCGTGAGAGCTCCGCGACGGACGCGAAGCCGCGGGCGCGGAAGTGTTGGGCTCGCGAACCTGCCGGAAGGCGGCAATCCAACAACGGGTCGACATTCCGGCTCACCGGGCCACAGTTCCACCGAAGAGAATTCTTGCGCGTCCGAAGGGTGGCAGCGCTCCCACCCTCAACCCCGATTCACGTGCCGGACGACTTCTTCTTGCTCTGCCAACGCGCTCGATCGCCGATCGGACGATTCGTGCCGGCACCCAAGAACTCGGCGAAGGCGTCTCCGAGAAGGAGCTCATCCGAATAGCGAGACGGCTCCAACTCCTCCTCCACCCGGTCGACAACTTCGCTCCCATCACTCACGACTCTGAGCGACCGAGGTAGGCGCCGAGTTCTTCTCAGTGTTCGAGAATGGCCAAGCCGCCCTCCGGTCGATGGGGCGGGACATCGTGTTCGATGAGACGAAGATCCGACTCCGGCTCGAACGATGCCCCTCGGTCGACGCAATCCCCAGCACACAGATCAGAGGATTCCCGCATCTCGCAGCACCGAGAGAGCGGATGCGTCGCTAGCCAGCGAATTCGTTGAGTCCGGAGCTCGCTCACTTCGAAGTTCGGCCAGTCGCTGTCCCCACCACGAAACCGCTTCGCGACTGGTGTAGAGATGGCGGCCAAGCCGGACAGTTGGAAGTTTCACTCCACCCAAGCCACGCTTGGCCCACCGATACGCGGTCGCGTTGTGAATCCGATCAGCTCGAGTCGCGCGCTGCACGTAACGAGGCAGCTCACCGCGCACTCTGATTAAGCTGTCGGAATCCAGATCGATTCGATACTCAGTCAAACTGCTCTCCACTCATCGAGTCCGCGCACCCCAGCGAGCCTGCTGCGGCTCGATTCGGTGCCTCCGCGCTCACATTGAGCGCCAGACGCGATAGTTCGGAGAACGCGGTGACCTCAGGTCTCCGATGCCGATTCTTGGAGACCAACCGCCGTAGAACCCTGCTCTCTCACCCACTCCGTCGAGCGACATCGAATCCGAGTTTCCGATCCCGCTCGGCATAGATCTGAGTGACGTCAACCGTCGCGTGACCGAGAAGAACCTGAGCAGCTTCGAGGCCATCCATCCCTCGAACCTCAGTTGCGCGAGCGTGACGCAACTGGTTGGGGCTCCATCGCTCAACACCAGCCAATTCACATGCTCGGCGAATCGCTCGCCGGTAGGTCCTCACGTCGTAGGAGTCCCTGAAGTCGGGGCTCTCGCCCGCCGCCTTGGAGCGCGCTCGATGCGAAGGATAGAGCGGCGTCTTGCGCTCAAGTCGCTGCCGTCTTCTTCGCTCCACCTCCGAGCGACGAGGAGAGAACACGAACGAACCCTGAGCCTCCTCAAGGAACTCTTTCAGGATCGCCTGAGCCTTCGGACCCAAGTAGCGCTCACACTCTTGATCATGGTGCAGGGTCTTGTGGTCCTCCGGACGGTAGACCCAGACGTCCTGGCGCATGTCGATGTCCTGCACACGCATCGAGCAAATCTCTCCCGGCCTCATCCCACCCAACCACTGCACTTCTACCATCGCGGCAAGCGTTGGGCTCAGGAACGGCAGAGTTGCGTCCACGAGCGCGCGCTCGACGGCCCGAACGCCGCCGGTTTCTCTCACTCGAACGGTTTGACCGTTTCGAAGTCCCTTGACAGTCTCGAGCCGCTTCAAGGTCTCGGGAGAAACGAGCTCCATGCTCACCCCCCAACGAACGAGCTGCACCATGCGGCGGATTCGTCCGTTGACCGTGGAACGAGCGAGCGGTCCGCGCCGGCCCCCTTCCTGGATCATCAGCGTCCGCAGTTCGATCAACCTCCTCGGGCCGAACTCCGACACCGGCATCGAGCCGAAGGTTCGACACAAGGGCTTCAGCGACTCACGGAACCACCCACGCTCTGACGTAGGCTTCCCGCGCTTCATGTAACGCCCTGAGTGCTCGACGTCCGACCAGAACGCGGCGGCCAGCTCGCTGATCGTCAGCGTGGACTCTTCCGGCTTTCGCTCGTCAACCGAACCGGTCGTCAGGTATCGAGCGATGAGCTGGCGGTAGCGCTCGTGACTCTCGGGAGCTCGGTACCGTCCGAGGTAGTGATCACGACCTTGGATTCGCACCACCGCTTGCCCACTGGCTCGGTGCAGGCCGTAGGATGGGATAACTGGTTGTTTTGCAGACACTTGCAGCAGGTTCCGTAGACTACGGACGATCGAGCTGCACCGTCTTGCAAGGCGGGTTTGCGCAAGTTGCGCAATCAGCGGGACTTGTGATGGTCGGAGCGAGAGGATTTGAACCTCCGACCCCCTGCACCCCATGCAGGTGCGCTACCAGGCTGCGCCACGCTCCGAGTCGACCTCGCGAGGCTGGCTCGCGGGGCGGAGAAGTCTAGCCGAGCGGCGCGCTCGGGCAAGGGGAAGGGTGCCGGGAAGAGGCGCGCGAGGGCTGGACAGGCAGCGCGGCCTGCGGGAACGGGGCTGGCAGGCAGGTCTGCTCTCCCAGTGCGTCACCGCCCGGAGAATCAGACGCCAACGGCGTAGACCCGGACTCGCGCGTCCTCGCCTGTGATGGCGACGCGCAGACCGTCCGCGGACACCGCCAGGTCGATGGTCATGCTGCGGAGCGGGAACTTGCGGATCACCTCGCCGGACTCGGTGTCCACGACCAGCAGCTCCATGCTGGCGACGAGGGCTCGGGTCTCGTCGGCGAAGAGCGCGACCTGGGGGACGAAGCCGGAGCGGATCGGGCCTCGTGCGAGGCGGCGAGACTTCTTGAGGTCGTGGAGCTCGAAGAAGCCGCCTTGTTCGCGGAGGGTGCCGACGAGGGCGAGGTTGCCGTTCGCGGAGAGGTCGACGTCCATGCCTTCGTGGTGATGGGGGCTCTGGTCTTCGACTTCTCGCTCGACCCAGGCGCTGCGCTTGGCGTCCCAGGCGCGGGCAAACTGGTCGGTGCTGCCGGTAAAGAGCATGCGGCCGCGTTTGGCGGAGTCGATGCTGGTGATGGCGACATAGTCAGCCGAGTCGAGGTCGGGTTGGCCGATGACCATCGCGCGGGACCAGTCCTTGGTCTTCCAGGCTTCAACGGCCTTGCTGTCGCCGCCGATGAAGAGCAGCTGGCTGTTGGAGCCGAAGCAGAGGGCCCTGACTTCGAAGATCCAGGCGACGCCTTCGATCTCTTCGTCTTCGAGGAACTCGCCGTCCTCGTCGGCGAACTCCTCCTCGTCGCTCTCCTCTGGTTCGGGTGTGATCACGTCCAGGTCGACTACGTGCTTCCAGTCCTTTCGGACCGACCAGATGCGGATCACGCGATCGCCGCCGGCGGCGAGGTATCGGCCGTCGGGTGAAAAGGCGAGGCAGCCGAACTCGGCGGTCGGGCACTCCAGGGTTTCGACGACCTCCCAATCCTCGGTCGATCGAAGTCGAACCGCGCCTCGACGGTCGAACACGGCGAGCACAGGCTCGATCGGCGACCACGCGCAGGCCGACGCAATCGCTGGCTCTCGCCATTCGTGAACCAGCTCGAACGGCTCGGTGCTCGGTCCATCTGCTGGCGAAGCATCCGAGCCCTGAGCGACGGCCGGCGTAGCAAGCGCAAGCGCGCACACCGCGACCAAGCGGACCTGGAGATGACGCAGGAGGGGCATGACCTCTTGGCTACCGGCCCCCGCTCGACCTGTCCAGACACGGCATTTGCAGGGACCGCTCGATCCTGACTATGGCGATAGTCGTCTGCCAATCGCGCGGGATGAGCGACACAATCGAGACTCTTCGGCCCGACCTCCCCGACAACTCCCCGGCAAGCTCTCCCGATGCCACTCTCCCGCGACGCTCTCCTCGACTACTACGACGCCGTCATCGCGACCCAGCCCGAAGTCGCACGCAAGGGGAAGGCCAATCCCTACACCTCCTGCAAAGGGCGAATGTTCAGCTTCGTGACGAAGGAGAACGAGCTCGCGATCCGACTCAACGACGAAGACCGCGAAGCCTTCCTCAAGAAGCACAAGACCAAGCCGATCATCGTCTACGGCACGGTCATGAAGGAATACGTGCGGATCCCCGAGTCGCTGATCCGACGCACGAAGGAATTGGCCAAGACCTTCGCCAAGAGCTTCGAGCACTTCGACTCGCTGCCGCAGAACCCGACGACGAAGCCGAAGAAGAAGGGCAGCACGAAGAAGGCTGCCAAGAAGACGACTCGGAAGAAGGCCACCGCGAAGAAGAGCCCTCGCAAGAAGGCTGTCTCGAAGAAGGCTCCAGCGAAGAAGGACACTCGCAAGAAGACCGCCACCAAGAAGGCGACGCGCAAGAAGTCGGCGACACGGAACGTCGCCGCGAAGAAGAAGCCAGCCGCGCGCAAGGCCCCCAATCGCAAGACAGCCTCTCGCAAGAAGCCCACCCGGAAGAAGCGCTGAGCCTCCCCCAGCACCCCCTCACATCAAGCTGACCGGGTCCACGTCCAGCAGCACCCGGAGCGATCTCGTCGAGCGGTCCTCCACGTCCCTCAGCCGCTCCATCAGCTGATCGAAGGCCTCCTGCGTGAACGCCTTCACCAACACGTGGAAGCGGTAGCGATCCTTCACCCGCGCCATCACCGCCGGCGCCGGACCCTGCGGCCGCGCATCCTCGAGGCCCTGCAACTCGCCAACGAGCGCTTCGCCAGCGCGCTTCGCTTCGCGTTCGTTCTTCGATTCAAAGAGGATGCGAAGCACGCGGGCGTAGGGCGGGTAGCCGGTGAGCCTTCGGTTCTGGAGCTCCTGCGCGACGAAGCTTCGGTAGTCGATGTTGGCGGCAGCCGTGACCGCGTAGTTGTCGGGGCAGCTGGTCTGAATGACGACCGTGCCTGGCTTGTCGCCACGGCCTGCGCGACCCGCGACCTGGTAGAGCAGTTGGAACGTCCGCTCGGCGGCGCGGAAGTCCGGCACGAACAACCCGACGTCGGCGGAGATGACGCCGACCAACGTCACGTCCGGGAAGTCGAGCCCCTTCGCGATCATCTGCGTGCCGATCAGGATGTCGATGTGGCCCCTGCGGAAGCTCTGCAGCACCTGCTCGTGCGCCCCGCGCTTGCTCATCGTGTCCGCATCCATCCGCGCGACGATCGCGTCGGGGAAGACCATCCGGATCGCCTGCTCAACGCGCTCGGTGCCCGCGCCGAGTTCGCGGAGCCCGGGAGCCTCGCAGCTTGGGCACATCTCCGGCCGTCGGATCTCATGGCAGCACGAGTGGCAGACGAGACGTGCCTTGCGGTCGTGCCAGGTCATCGATACGTCGCAGTGCTCGCATTGCACAGAATCGCCGCAGGTCGGGCAGTAGAGGACCGGCGAGTAGCCCCGACGGTTGAGGAACAGGATCACCTGGTCCTTCGCCTGCAGCCGCTCCTGGATCATGTTGCGGAGCGTCCGCGTGACCGGCACGCCGAAGATCGTCTCGTCCTTTGCGATGGCCTTCAGATCCTCGAGTAGGACCTTCGGCTGCGTGCCTGCACCGGCGCGCTCGGGCAGCTCGATCATCTTGTAGACACCGCGCTTGGCCCGCCCATACGACTCGAGCGTCGGCGTGGCGGAGCCGAGCACGACGACCGAGTTCTCGATCTGTGCGCGGTGGATCGCCATCTCGCGCGCGTGATACCTGGGTGTCGAGTCCTGCTTGAAGCTCGTCTCGTGCTCTTCGTCGATCACGATGACGCCGAGGTCGCGCACCGGTGCGAACAATGCGCTGCGTGCACCAATGACGACCTTGGCTTCGCCTTCGAGAATGCGGCGCCATTGCTTCGCTCGCTCGGCGTCGGTGAGTCCGGAGTGCAACACCGCCACGTCTTCGAATCGCGAAGCGAAGCGCCCGACGGTCTGCGGGGTGAGCGAGATCTCCGGAACGAGCACGATCGCGGAGCGCCCGAGTGCTCGCGCTCGCTGCAGCACCTGCAGGTAGACCTCGGTCTTGCCCGAGCCGGTCACGCCGTGGAGCAGGAACACCTCGTGCTCCTTCCGATCGACCGCGCCGCCGATCGCGTCGAGCGCGTTCTCCTGCGCGTCGTTCAGCTGCACATCGCGGGCGGCCTCCGAGAGGTCTGGCACCAGCGGCTCGGCGTCCTCGGGGATGTCGATGCGCTTGAGCGTCCCGTGCTTGCAGAGCGTCTTCCACGGCGAGTCGCTCGTGCCGGTCTGGCGCTTGGCCTGCAGGGTCGGCATCGGACCGCCGAACTCGAGCACGGCGCGGAGCACCCGGGCGCGTTCGCCGTGGCCCTGGTCTTCGAGCTTCTCGACCGCCTCGTGCGCGATCTCGTGCGGAACGCCGAGATCGAGGTGCGGGATCAACTTCTTGCCGCGGGCCTTGGCCGCCGCTGGCAGCATCGCGTCGAGCGCTTCACCGATCGAACAGCCGTAGTCGTGCGCCATGCGCTCGGACAGCTCGAGTAGAGATTTTGGCAGCACGACGCCTCCGCCGTCGCCGCCTTCGTCGAGCACCTTGACGATCTCTCGCACCTTCTGTGGTGGCACGTCGCCCGAGTCCTCACGCAGGGCGAAGACCACCCCGCCCATCTCCTTGCCGCGAAACGGCACGCGCACCCGCGAGCCGACCTGGACACAGGCCCCCTCCGGCAGGGCGTAGGTGAACAAGCGCTTGAGTGGCAGTTTCAGTGCGACATCCACGAACCGAGGGCCGGATCGCGCGGGCCAGAGCTCCTGCTCCGCAGCCTGATCCCAGTCGACCTCGGGCTCGTTCTCACCCTCGCCACCCGCTGTTCCGTCTGAATGCACCACGTCACCAACCCGACTCACGAGACCTTAGGCCTGACCGAGACCGAGCTCGGAGCGGGGCCTCGCAGAATACCAGTGCCGGCACCAGCACCATCGGTTCGGCATCCGCCGCGCGTGTAAGAGCAGGCCGCCAAGCAAGATCGGTCCACCGAACCGGTCCGCTCGTTGGCGTTTGGGAGCCCTCGCGGGGCATCTCTGCTACCCTTCGCGGCCCCTTTCTGCCCCCCACCCTCCTCGCCGATCCGATCCCATGAGTCGCCCCTCGCGCCGATCCTCGAGCCGCAAGTCCGATTCCGCTCCGAAGAAGGGCGCAGCCCGCACCTCCCGCACGCGCAGCAAGCGTGAGGAAGTCGAGGAGGACATCGAGGAGCTCCCGACCCTCGAACCGATCGAGGACGACGAAGAGCTCCCGACGCTCGAGCCGATGGAAGACGACGGCGAAGAACTCGAGACCCTCGAGCCGCTCGCCGAAGACCTAGCCACCGTGACCCTGACGGTTCCGGATGAGACGATGGATTTCGAGGTTCGCCTTGACGTCGAGCTGATCGACCCGAGCACTCCGAAGACCGAAGTGCCGGACGCGATCGAAGGGCCGCTGGTGATCGCCGCGCAGACCCACGTGGGTGCGATCCGCTGGAAGCGTGTCGCGGTCAACTTCGTCGGCGACGCGATGATCCCGAGCGCGGCCAAGGAGTGCATCGCAACCGCACTGGCGGACGCCAAGCCGCTGAGCGTGATCGTTCAGCGTGGCTACGGCGATGAGCTCGTGCTCGAAAACACGATGCCGACGCTGAGCGTCGAGTGGGCCGAAGACACCGGCACGATCACCGCCGCCGTCTCGACCGCCGAGGTCGACGCCAACGACCTCGAGTCCATGCTGCCAGCCGAGCTCCACAAGCGGGAGAAGGACCTCACCAACAAGCGGCTCGTCGTCGCCTTCGACTGCGGTGCGGAGATCCTGACCCGTGGCGTCCGCAGCTCACTGCGCGGCCTCGGCTCGGCGGCGTCGGCGAACACGGTCGACCTGCGCACGACCGACGGCGAGATGACGCTGTTCGACAAGGACCTCGAAGAGCGCGTCCGCATCGGCTCGGGGAGCGACGGGTATGACCTCGACTTCCGCGTCCGCACGCACGGCGACTCGGATCGCTTCGAGCAGGCGATGGATCTCGCACTGCACAACGTCGATCCGCTCGGAGGCAAGCGCATCGCGGTGCGCGCGGCCGGCTGCGACGTGACGGCGGACGAGCGCTCGGTCCTGCTCAATCGCGTTGCACGCCAGAAGCCGGCGGAGATCGACCTGTTTGACACGTCGGGCACGACTCAGATCTTCCCGCCGTTGCTCGCCGCCGCAGCGACCAAGTCCGAGACGACGATCCGGGTCCAGCCAGGTAAGCGCGACCACTCTGGTGTCAGAGAGGCGTTCGACCGCGAGCTCGATCGCATGGCTCAGGCCGTCGAGAAGCGCACCGTTGTCGTCGATTGGCCCGAGGGCTACCCGCTCAACGATTCGCTGCAGGCCCTCTCGCTCTCGAGCCTCGCCAAGCGCAAGGCCTCGCGCGTGTCGTTCACCTTCGGTGGTGAACACCGCGAGCCGATGGCTCCGCCGCCACTGCAGCTGAGCGAAAGCGGCGACCAGCGCGTGCTCGAGATCGACACCGACGCCGGCAAGCCCCCGGAGCTGATTCGCGCAATCGACCGCCACCTGCGTACCGAAGGGTCCAAGCTCTCCGGCAAGCCGGTCGAGGTCCGCGTGCAGGGCAGCGGCGCGGTCTCCCGCTCGATGCAGCGCTCGCTCCGTGACCAGACTGCTCAGGCCGGCGCAGTCCGCTGTGTGCTCGTCGAGCAGGGCCAATCGTCGTACCTCTTCCCATCGATGCTCGCGATCAGCGAAGTCGTTGGCGGCACCGCGGTCGACGTCGACCTCGCCGGCCGCGATGCCGAGCAGGTCGCTCGCGCACTCGGTGACGAGTTGCAGGACGCTGATCTCGACGGTAAGAACGTGATGCTCACGCCGAGCGATCACGACGCCGCAATCTGCGCCGCAATCGTCCAGAAGGGTGCTGCGACGGTGAGCCTGGGTGGCCCGAACCCGCGCCGCCTCCATCCGTCGATGATGACCGCGTCGACCGAGGACGGCACGCTCGTGCTGAGCGTCACGCCGGCCGCCGACGAAGCCGCCGACCTGGCCTCGCTCCACGACGCCCTCACCGACGTCCTAGCCACGACCGAGGCCATCCAAGAGACCAACATCCGCGTCGTTTGGCCCGAAGCCACTCCGGTCTACAACCGCGCAGAGCAACCGAAGCTCCTCTCCGAACTCGTCACGCAGCTCCTCGCCAAGGGTCCGGCCTCGCTCTGGATACAGGCCGGCGCACAACCGGCGCTGCCGGTCTCGCCGCGTGGCCAGGGTGGTGGCATCCGCCTGATCGGTGAGCGCTCGAGTGCCGAGCCGCCGCTGAGCCTGATCGGACTCCCACCGAAGACCGAAGAAGCGGTCGCGACGCTCGGCTACGAACTACTCACGGAGGGTCCCTCGTTCTCCGGCCACCGTGTGCTGATCACGTTCCCAGAGTCGCTGCCGGTCGAAGGCAAGGACGCTCCGACTGAGAAGTCGATCGACAAGGACTCGACGATCGCGCAGATCATCGACCACGTCCTCGGTTCGTCGACCGCCGCGGTGCTCCTGCGCCAGAACGACGACGAGAAGCACTGGTTCGAGGTCGTGTCGTCCAACCACGAGGCGCTGCCGATTGGCCTCCGCGTCAAGGATCCGCGCCCAGCTCCCGAGCCGGAAGAGCCCGTCGCCGAGGAGTCGGCGCCCACCACCCAGGACGGCGACGACGTCACCGGCGGAGATCCCGAGGCGTTCGAAGCGGCAGCCGCCGCGCTCGCCGGACTCGCCACGGCTGCAGCGACCGACGAGTTGCTGACCGAAGACGAGGCCGCCGAGGGCGACAACCGCAACTCAGGGGACTCCGACGCTGGAGCCACAGACTCCGGTGACACGGGCTCCAGCGACGCCGGTGACGACGGCAGCGTCTGACAACAGCAGCGTCTGTGTCAGACGCAGGTCCGCTCAGCCCAGGCGGACGTATCGCGTCAGATCCTCGTGCAACAGCTCGTCCAATTGGTCGAGCTCCGAGTCCAGAATGCGGACGAAGAGGAAAGCGAACACCGGCTGCTGTGGATCCTCGATCCGACGGAGTTCGAGCGGCTCGCGGAAACGCCCGATGAGCCCCTCGTAGTCGATGTGCTGGATGCGACTCCGATCGAGATCCGCGGGCAGGTCGGCGACGATCAGGGCGGTCGTCGTTCCTCGTCGCTCGTCGCATCGTCGCGACCAGTCCGGTGATCGATCCCGCAGATAGGCCTCGTAGGGACAGAAGCCCCAAGCGTGTGACGTGATGTCGGCGGCACACCAGCCGCCAAAGCGCATCGGGTTGGCCTCGATCACCCGCACATCCCCGTCAGCGGCGAGCCGGAACTCGACGTGGACCGGCACGTTGCGGAGCCCAGCTCGTCGACCGAACGCTTCCAACCAAGCGACGAAGCGATCGTGGGTGCGCTCGATGGTCTCGGGTCGGGTCCGATAAACCCGGTCACTGACATCTCCGTCGTAAGCGAAGGGGTGCTCGAGGATGTCGACGATCGTGACCTGTCCTTCAGCGCCGTAGAAAGCATCGACGGCGAACTCGTCGCCGACGATCGCCTGCTCGAGCACGAATCGGTCGAGATCGAGCACGGACGCGGGGTAGAGACCCCGAAACCGCCGCGCCGCGGGGTCTTATTGCTATGGAAGGTGAATATGAGG
>JBCBZB010000121.1:0-7871 GCA_039815565.1 Planctomycetota bacterium | reverse complement strand
CCTCCCCCTCGACGGAGACCCCGAGCCAGCCGGCCAGGGCGGTGCCGCCCCAGGGTTTGGCGACGAGGCGGCGTTCCAGAACGACAGGGTGGTGGGCTTGCATCGGTCGGGACGGTGGTGCGTTGTAGACCCCTGAGCCAGGCCTCGCCACGGAACTGACCCCGTTGGCGGTGGTCGATCTGAATCGCGAGACCATAAACCTTTGCAAAACAATGACTTAGATTCGCCTCTATCGACAGAGGCCCTGAGAGTCCGGGAACGACTGCAAGCGGTCGCCTGAAGCCCGATCCCCGCCAACATGACGAGCCCGACCACAGCCAAGGGGGTCAGTTCAGGGGTATCGTAATGGGGCTTACGGTCGAGCTGAACCAAACGCCCCCACCGGCCCCCCCGCCCTACCCGATCTGAGACCACCCCGAACCCCCGAAACCCTCAAGAGACGCCCTCCTGCGCTCGATGTCCGGATCGGCGGACGGGACATCAGGCCCCGTTCGTCGTACCATCCCTGATCCCGAACGCTCCAGCACTCCGCGTCGAGCGGGGCTCGTCTGCGCACGGGCCGGGAAGAGTCCCATGAAGTTAAGCATGTTGTCCAACGCCAAGGCTGGAGTGTTGTGCACGCTGATCCTGTTCGGATGCGCGTGTGGCAGCAACGGCGTGGGTAGTTCTGGCGGATCGCCGACTATCCCCATCAACCCTCCGCCGTCGATGAATTCGGGCAACCCGGGAGATCCGCCGCCGTCGGATCCTCCGCCGCGCGATCCTGGAACTTCTTCCGATCCGATGCCGGGCAACGGCGGACCGTCCGGTGGTGGTCCGGACCCGGATCCCGATCCGATGCCGGCCGACCCGGTCTCGGTCGACATCCTGCCGGACGACCGTCAGACGGTCTGGAATCCGGGGATCTACGGCGGTGTTCCGCCGGACGATGCCGAGCTTGGCACGTTCCCGAACGACGTCGGCCCGGCTTCGCAGTACGGCTCGACGCTGACTCCTTCTGGCGGTGACGACCACGACCAGATCCAGTCGGCTCTCGACACGGCGGCGGCGTTCGCGAGTAAGGATTCGCGTCGCTACGTGCAGCTCGGATCGGGCACGTTCGACGTCAGCGCGACGATCCAGATTCCGTCGTACGTCATCCTGCGCGGCACGCTGAACGGCACGGACCGCATGACGGTCCTGAACCAGACCTTCACCGGCACTCTGGCCCGCCTGTCCGGCGGATCGCCGAGTGTCTGGGGAGCGACCGTTCCGACGGCCGGCAACCAGTTGAAGGGGGCGTCCCAGATCTCGGTCACGGATGCCGCACAGTTCCAGGTCGGCGACCTGATCGTGATCGACCATGTCAGCGACGGCTCCCAGTGGGGGCCGGGCAACCTCCAGTTCGATCGCGATGTCCCGAACGCGACTGGCACGTTCGTGGCTTGGGTCACCTCGCTGTTCTACCAGCGCCAGCCCTACTCGACCGGCAACGGTACGCAGTCGCTGTTCCCGGACTCGGCGGACTGGCGCCACATCTCGCAACGATGCGAGGTCCTCGCGAAGGACGGCAACACCCTGACGATCTACGACCCGAACGCGGTCATCTCAGGCGCGCCGCTCCACATCGATTTCTACAACGAACCTGAGGTCTACCGCGCGGGCGGTGTGTCGGACGTCGCGCGCTACGCCGGCCTCGAGGACCTACGGATCGACCCGAACGGAACGAACGGCCAGCGGGTCGTCGTCCTGTCGCAGGCCTACTGCTGCTGGGTAAAGAACATCGAGGTCGATGGCTCGGCCAACACCTGGTCCGGCCGCCACATTCAGCTGTTCGGCCACACCTACCGCTGTGAGATCCGCGACTCGTACTTCCACGAGTCCTCGAACTACTCCCCGGGCGCAAACGCTTACGGCATCGTCGTCGGCGGCAGCGAGAACCTGGTCGAGAACAACATCGCGGTCAACCTCAACAAGCCGATCGTCTGTGAGAACACCTGTGGCGGCAACGTGATCGCGTACAACTACGCGGACAACGCGGTCATCGACAGTCTGACGAATCAGTTCCACGAGGCCGCGATCTCGACGCACGCGTCGTTCTGTCACTGGGACCTGTTCGAGGGCAACGAGACGCCGAACATCACGATCGACTCGACGCACGGCAACAACGGCTGGGAAGTCGCGTTCCGCAACTACTGCTTCGGCCGCAACTCGAATGGATTCGCCTCGGCCTACGAGCGCGCCATCTCGGTGGATGGCTGGAACTGGGAGGTCACCTCGATCGGCAACGTCCTCTGGAACCCGACCGACGGCCCAAGCGTCGACAACCTGGTCTGGGAGCCGAGCCTCGGCACGAACCCGGTCTTCCAAGGGCCCGAGCACGTCTACCTGCTCGGTTCGAATGCGTGGGACCCGGTGCAGCAGCGCAAGCGAGGCGCGGACTTCGGGGATGACGGCATGGCGTTCGAGAACTTCCACCGCCACCTCGACTTCGACTACATGACCGGGTCGCAGTACAGCAACCCGGACAACACCGAGACCGAGCTGCCGCCGTCGCTCTACCTGCGCGAGGCTCCGGCGTTCTTCGGTGACCTGACCTGGCCTTGGGTCGACCCAGCAGGCGCGAACCACGCCGAGCGCGTTCTGGTTCTGCCGGCCCGAGCTCGCTACGAAGCCGGCGACGCCTGAGCCGCCGGCCGTTGGCCGGTGATCCGCAAGCCGCCATCACGCCGAGGCTCCGGGCGTCCGAGCCCTCGGTCCTGGCCGGAACGGAGAAACTCGCGCATCCCTCGCCGCGCGACGCTGGATCTGGGGGTAAACCCAACTTAGCGTTCGCCGAGGAGAGCAGTCGCCCTGCCCTGTTCGCCGTGACACTCACGTCGGACGAAGCAGTCGGCCGACGCGCGAACCCGCCAAGGGTCAGAGAACATGCCCAGAGTTTCGATTGGCTTGCCGGTGATGAACGGCGAGAAATACCTCGCTGGCGCGATCGAGGCGATCCGTGCGCAGACATTCGAGGACTTCGAGCTGCTGATCTCGGACAACGCCTCGACCGATCGGACTCAGGAGATTTGTGAGCAGCACGCCCGCCAGGACGAACGCGTCCGCTACGTGCGGCAGAGCGAGAACCTCGGCGCCTCGCGGAACTTCAACTACGTCTACCACCACACCAACGGGGAGTTCTTCCGCTGGGCGGCGTACGACGACCTGATCCGCCCGGAATACCTCGAGGCCTGCGTGAAGGGTCTCGACGCCTCGCCCGAGAGCGTCTTGGTCTACCCGAAGACCGTGCGCATCGATGAAGAGGGCACGATCCTCGGCGTCTTCGAAGCAGCGACGAGGGACGCGACCGGCGAGACCCCCTCCGAGCGTCTCACCTCGCTGATTGGTCGAGGCCCGCTCGAGGAGTCGATCATCCACATGTGCTTCCCGATCTTTGGCCTGATCCGACGAACGGCGCTCGAGCGAACGAGCCTGATCGCGAGCATGCCGCGTTCGGACATGCTGCTGCTCGTCGAGCTCGCGCTGAAAGGCCGATTCCTTCCGCTCGACGACGAGCTGTTCCTGCGTCGTGAACACGACGACGGCTCGGTCACCGCGGCTGAGAACGCCGCGGAAGGCTTCCAGGAACTCGAGGCCCTTCTGGCCGCCTGGTACGACCCGTCGAAGGGCAAGCGCTATCCCGCAACCCTGACCCGTCTCGGCCTCGGCTACACCAAGGCCGCGATGCGGACTTCGATGTCCTTCGGTCAGAAGCTCAGGAGCATGAAGGTTCTCGCCGGCTGGATGGGTCGTCACTGGAGAGCGATCGGCGGTGAGATGAAGATCGTCACTCGCGAACGACTCTTCGGTGTTCGCCGTGCACCGAGCCGCGCCTGACTCGCCGACTGTGACGCGGACCGAAGCCCGGCCGCACCGGACCGATCAAGATGGCGAGTGACGAGACACCGACGCGCGCAAGACCAGAGCGCAAGGGCCTGCTGACGAACGCGTCGTGGAACGGCGCCTACGTGGCTCTGACGATGGTGCTCAGCTTCGTCGCGACGCCGATCCTCATCGGTCGGTTCGGCCTCGAGGACTACGGTCTGCTCGTCGTGCTGTGGGGCGTCGCCGGGATCCTCGGCAGTGTCGACCTCGGGCTCGGAGAGTCGACGGTCCGATTCGTCGCGCGCTATCTGAGCAACGACGACATCGAAGGAGCGAACCGGGTCTTCACGGCCAGCCTGACGCTGTTCGGCCTGATCTGCGTCACGCTCCTGACCGGAGTCCTTCTCGCAGCCCCGTTGGTGACGTCCTGGTTGAGCGATCCCGAGAGGCTCGGGCCCGAAGGCCTGGAGACCGTCGCCGGACTCCTGCGCATCGCCGCGTTCACGATCGCGATCTCGATCCTCACGCGGATCTACGCCGCGGTTCCGGCAGCCGTCCACCGGTTCGACGTTTCGAACAAGGTGATGATGTCCTCGAGCCTCCTGCGCTCGTCCGGACACGTCGCGATTGCCCTCAGCGGATTCAGCTTCGCGACGATCATCGTCTGGGACCTCTGTCTGTCGATCGCGACGTTCGCCGTCGCGACGATGGCCGCACGGTCGATGCTGCCCGAACTCCGCCTGTTCCCACGACCATCGTTCGTCGGGATCCGGGAGGTGCTCGGCTACAGCGTCTTCTCGTTCCTGACGTTCTTCCTGCACAAGTGGCACCTCGAGTTCGGCAAGCTGATCATCTCGAGGGTGTGCGGCTCGGTCTTCGTCGCCCGCATTTCGAGCCCCGACAACATCGCGCAGCGATTCCGCGAGGTGTTGACCGGCGGGCTGGAGTCGACGTTCCCGAAGTTCAGCGAATCGAAAGATCGCGAGGCCTCCACCGCCCTTCTCTGGCGAGCCACCTGGGCCATCGTCGCACTGTCGACGATCGTGTTCGTCCCATTCATCACGATCGTCCCGGAGTTCATCCGACTCTGGATCCCGTTCGATCCTGACGACGCCGAGTTCGCCGTTCGCGCCGGCGAGATCGGCCCGCTCCTCGGCATCCACCTCATGCTGCAGAGCGCGTTCGGCGCTCATGCCGTCTACTTCCGCGGTACCGGTCGGCCCTGGATCGTCACACTCGTCACCGCAGCCGCGCTCGGGACGACCGCCGCCGTGGCGATCACGCTGGTTCCGCAGAACGGTCCGATCGGCGCCGCGCAGGGCTTGCTGGCCGGCTCGTCCGTACCGTTCCTCGCCCTGTTCGTCACGAGCTTCACGGAGTTCGGTTCCTCAGCCGTCCGCCATCTGTCGCGCTCGGTCTTGGTGCCACTGCTCTGTGGTGGCGCTGCATTCCTCGCCTGTTCGCAGGCGAAGCACCTGATCGGAACCGACAGCTGGGTGCGCATCGCCCCGACCGGTGCCTTGCTCACGGCGATCTGCGTGCTGATCGTCTTCGGTGTAGACCAGCTCCTGCACGGATCGAACGGCGTGTCGAACCAGATCCTGCGGAAGGTCGGACGCAAGCTGCCGCAGCGGTTCGTGCCGCGGTATCTGCGCGACGAGGAGCAGGCATGACGTCGGGGCCCACCAACGAGTTGCCGCTCGTCTCGATCGTCGTCAACAACTTCAACTACGAACGGTTCCTGCGGCAGAGCATCGACAGCGCTCTCGATCAGGATCACCCACGCACCGAGGTCGTCGTCGTCGACGACTGTTCGACCGATGGGTCACGTGCACTGATCCAGGGATACGGGGATCGCATCGTCCCGGTCCTCCAGGAGGAGAACGGCGGGCAGGGTGCAGCCATGAACGTCGGGTTCGATGCCGCGTCGGGAGACGTCGTGATCTTCCTCGACGCGGACGACTACCTGTATCCGCAGGCAGCGTCCGCAGTGGCTGCTGCCTATCGGGACGATGCGGCAGTCATCCAATACCGGCTGCATCTGGTCGACGAAGAGGGGGCGGTTCTCGACCTGTACCCGCGCCCGGAACTCCGCTTCGACCAAGGTGATGTGCGGCAGAAGCTTCTCACGACTGGGCGGTTCGAAGGCACGGTCACGAGCGGTCAGGCCTTCGGTCGCAAGGCACTGGCCGCCGCGCTCCCGATGCCAGCTGACCGCTTTCGGATCTCGGCCGATGGCTACCTGCTGTCGACCGTCCCGTTTCACGGCCAGGTGATCGCGATCGAAGAACCGCACGGCGCCTACCGCCTGCACGGCAACAATCTCTGGTCCGCGGTCCAGAACCGCGCTGCGGGGTTCCGCCGCTCACTGGAACACGACGCCGACAAACTTCGAGAGGTGCGCGCACAGGCAGAGTCCGCCAGCCTGGAGATCGAGTCCGATCCGGAACTTCGTGACTACCAGCACCTGAGCGCCCGCCTCGGATCGCTGCTCTTCGATCGCTCGCAACACCCCTACCCGAAGGACCGACGACTCGGCCTCGCCCTACGGGGCTGGTCGGCAGCCCGTCGCTCGTCGTTCGGAGGCATGCCACGCCTGATGCTCGGGATCTGGTTCCTCGGCACCGGTCTGCTCCCAGGCGGCATGGCGCGCTCGTTCTACCGATGGCGCTTCGAGTCAGACGCCCGCCCCAAGATCCTTCGGCGCACCGCGTCGACCCTGCGGCGAGTCCTCGGCAAGAAGTGACGCCGGCCAAGGCCTGGATCACTCACGGACCGGAGGCGATGTGCTCCTGCATCGCCGCGAGCAGCGGACGGACGCATTCGCTCATGTCGATCGCCGCTCGGTTGTCCTTCAGCGCGAGCTGGGCCGCCCTTCGAAGCGAGTCGGGATCTTCGTCGAAGCGACGTCGCATCTCGACCAACGAGGAAAGCAGCTTCTCACGATCGAAGACGAAGCCGCTCTCACCGTGTTCGATGCGGTAGCCACGAGAACCAAACTCGCTGACCAGAATCGGCAGGCCCGCGGCGATGAACTCGCCCATCTTCACGTTGGTGCCCGCACCGGTCGTGATCGGGTTGATGGCTGCGTCCGCTGCAGCGAAGTAAGGCTCGACGGCTTCGACGCGACCGGTCGCGATCAGACCCGGTACACGAACAGGCTCCGAGACCACGCTGCCGACGACGAGAAGCTGAATCCTCCGTTCGACGAGCTGCTCACCGTGCTGCTTCGCGAAGTCGAGGAGGTAGTCGAACGCTTCGGAGTTCGGACCCCACTTGCTCGCGGTGAACAGGAGCAGCTGCACGTCCTCGGCGACCTGCAGCTCCTTGCGCGTTGCGGCACGAACTTCGGCGCTGCGTTGGAATCGGCCGAGATCGATGCCGTTCGGGACCAGCATCGAGCGCTTCACTTCGGCGTTGTCGTCGAAGTAGCGCTGATCGGCCTCGGAGCAGCTGACCACGACATCGGCAGTCGCGGCCGCGGAAAGCTCGGCCTTCTGGACTCCTCGTCGGATCATGCGACTCTTCAGGCCAGCACTCGTCTCGAACAGATGATGTTCGACATTGTGCAGGTTGAGGACGCGCAAACGACCAGACGCCTCACGCGCGTTGAGCACCGGATAGGCGAACGGGAAGTCCGCGAGGACGACATCGGACCACGCGAGCTTCTCGCGGAGGAGCTTGGGGAGTCGCAGTGGCGTGACCCGCGAAGTCGCGGCCCGCAGGAACTTCGTCAACCACAGTGGCGGCAGGTTGAAGTAGTAACTGCCGTAGCCCGCGACGAATCGGAGGAACGATCGGTCGACGAACTCCTCGATGCCACTGTCCCAGACCTGCACCTCTGAGCCACGGCGAGCCAGATACTCCGCCTTGCGGCCGAGGAACGAATAGACGAAGACCTCGCAGCCGTGGCTCACGAGCGCGTTCGCCAGCGAAAACGTCCGGAGGTTGCCACCCGACTGCGTCGGCACCACCTGCAGCGGCGAGACGAGGAGAACGCGAGGCGCCGAACCCTTGCCAGTCAT
>JBCBZB010000059.1:0-31351 GCA_039815565.1 Planctomycetota bacterium | reverse complement strand
CGAATAGACGAAGACCTCGCAGCCGTGGCTCACGAGCGCGTTCGCCAGCGAAAACGTCCGGAGGTTGCCACCCGACTGCGTCGGCACCACCTGCAGCGGCGAGACGAGGAGAACGCGAGGCGCCGAACCCTTGCCAGTCATGGAGCGAGCCTCATGTCGTGACGCTTGCACCACGCGAGCAGGACGTAGATCGCCCAGACCCGCGACCAATACATCCCCGGCTTGCCCGCCTGGTAGGAAGCCCAGAGCGTCCGAACAGCACTCGGCTGCAGGCCGACGCTCCGGATCAGATCGTCATCGGCGAAAGCCTGATCGATCTCTGGCTTCAGACGCTGCCTCGCCCACCGATCGATCGGCAGCACGAAGCCCGACTTTGGTCGATCGAACAGACTCGGGTCGAGGTCGGAGAGAGCGAGGCCCCGAAGCAGCTGCTTCTTGCCCGGCGGCGAGAAGCGACGATCGGCATCCACACCAGCCACGGCCTCACAGAGCAAGTGGTCGAGCAGCGGAACGCGCACCTCGAGCGCCACCGCCATGCTGGCGGCGTCGGTATCTCGAAGGAGGCGCTCACCGATGAAACTCGATAGCTCGAGCAGCGACACCGCGTGACGAGGCTCCGCACCTTCGATCATCGCTCGACGATCCCGAGCGCATTCGCGCGGCAAACCGAATTCCTGCTCTCGCTGTGCCGCCCGCACGGACTGCGTGGCGAGGCGCGCTTGGGTCTCGTCGGTGAAGATCGCGTAGGACACCTGATAGAGATCGTTCAGGTCGTGCGCCGCACGAACGACATCGGCGATCTTGCCCCAGCGAGTCTGTGGCGGGCTTTGCCGGAGGACGCTCCAGAAGGCCGAGCCCACGAGCTTGGATCCGAAACGGATCGCGCCTCCGAACGTCCGACCTGGGATCCACTTGGTCCCCCGCAGCATCTTCGGGAGCTCGCTGAAGGTCGGGTAGCCACCGAACAGCTCGTCACCCCCGGTGCCAGCGAGCGCCACGGTCATCCCGGCTTCGCGAGCCGCACGACTGACGAAGTAGGTGTTGATGGCGTCGAAGGTCGGTTGATCGATCGAATCGAGTGCGTCCGGGAGCTGATGCAGGAAGTCTTGCTCACGCAGCGTCACGCACTTGTGCTCACTTCCGATCGCCTTGGCAACCTTCTCAGCGAACGGGGATTCATCGAGGCCATCCTCGTCGAACCCGATCGTGAAGGTGTGCACCGGGTCGCTCGCGCCGGCACTGGCCAACGCAGCGACGGCGCTCGAGTCGATGCCACCAGAGAGGAAGATCCCGAGAGGGGCGTCCGAAACGAGCTGCGATCCGACCGCGTCGACGAGCACCTCGCGGAGTTCGGACTCGGAGATCTGCCGTTTCGGCTTCGTCGGCAAAGACCAGTAGCGCTGGAACTCACGGCGGTTCGGAGCACCCTCGCTCTCACCTCCCGAGATCGTCAGGATCGTTCCGGCCGGTAGGAGCCGCACCCCATCGACGATCGTGCCGGGTCCGACCACGAATCCCTGGAACAGATAGGAAGCGACCCCCAAGGGGTCGAGGCGGCGCTCGACGACATCGCTCGCGAGGAGTGCGCGAAGCTCGGACGAGAACAGCAGCGTCTCGCCACCGAGGGATTCGTTGCGAACCTCGGTCCAGTAAAGCGGCTTGATGCCCTGGTGGTCGCGCACGAGATGCACGACGCGCGAACGCGGATCCCAGAGCGCGATCGCGAAGATGCCGCGGAGGCGACGCACCGCATCGAGGCCCCAGTGCTTGTAGGCCTTGAGCACGACCTCGGTGTCCGTGCGCGACTCGAAGCTCTCGCCCGCTGACTCCAGCTCAGCCCGAAGCTCACGGAAGTTGTAGATCTCGCCGTTGAACGAGATCACGCAACCGGTGCCCGGATCGACCATCGGTTGCGCGCCGGCGTCACTCAGATCGATGATCGCAAGTCGCCGATGCGCGAAGACGACTTCGTCGGCCGGGGAGCTCCAAAGCCCATCGCCGTCCGGACCACGGTGTTGCAGTGCGGCGCTGATCTTCTGCACGCAGGACTGTCGAGCGCGCCCTGGTTCCGTACCGGCGACCGCCTCCGAGGGCGAAGAGAGACCAGCAACTGCTCCAGCGATACCGCACATGGTTCGTTTCTGCTGTCAGTCCTGGGTCGAGCTCGACACGGAGGCGTTCTCCGCGCTGAGCGAGCAGACGTCGTTCGAATGGAATCCGACACCCGGGCCGCGGGGAACGAAAGGACGATTCGAGGTCATCGAACGGAAGTCACGGCCGCCTGGCTCGGCCTTGAGATTCGGACCGGACGACCGGCCGAGGACAACTCGGCCCAGGGCGCGAGTTTTCCGGCGACGCCGAGGGCGGTGCCGAGAATGAGTCCGCAGGTGAAGGACTGGAATCCGATGTCGCCGTAGCAATGGACGCTGTAGGCGACCAGGCATCCGACGACCGCCATCGCGGAGGAACGGATCGTCGTGTCCGTCGTCTGGTTGTAGGCGCGCGCCGCGAGCCAGGCTCCGATCGGCACGACACCCCAGATTCCGAGAATCCCGAAGATCCCGGCGAACACCGCCAGCCCGAGCAGCGAGTTGTGCGGGGTGTAGAGATCGAAGATCCAGTCCGCCGAGTAGTTGGACCAGACGCTCTCGACCTTGTGGAACGGCAGCCCCCAGCCGGTGCCGAAGATCGGGTTGCCGGCCGTGCTGAACGTGTAGAGCAGGTTGCGGACCTCCTCTTGTCGCGTCAGCGACGAAGGGTCCGAACTGCTGCCAGCCGACGAGAGTGCCTTCACCGGCGCGAAGATCGCGCCCTCACGCCCCCAACCGACGGCGACGTAGACCAGGGCCAACGGCGCTGCGACGATCGCGACCCGATGGATTCGGCGTCGGAGCGGCCCGGGCCCGAGCATGAAGTAGCTCGCCATCGCAGCCCCGGCGAGTTCGACCCACGCGATCCGTCGCTCATTCAGGACCATCGCGTAGAAGAGAACCGGGAACAGCATCCCGATCAGGAGCCAGGCCTTGAGCCTCCCACTGACCACGGCCCAGTTCGCCAACACCAGCACCGCGGCCACACAGAGGATCGCGTCGTCGTGGTTGGTCAGGTATTCGAGCTCGTACGACGAGCCACGGATCTGCGTCCAGTAGAAGTAGATGCAGAGCAGCGCTCGGATCACCGCAGCACTGACGATGCACATCCCGAGGGTCCGCAGGTCGCGAGTACTGCGCAACGCGCAGGTCAGCAGGAACGCAAACAGAAGTCCCGCCAGGAAACGCCAGACCTGGTAGTAGGCGAAGTACGGCTCACCACCGCGCGCGAGTCCCCATCCAAAGGTGACTGCGATCGAGAACACGCTCACCAGCAGCGCTCGGTCCAGCTCCTTGGCGCGCTGCTTGAACGCCTTTCGGCGGGCGATGCACACCGGCACCATCGCGAGCACCAGTAGCTGCCAGAGGAACAACTTCACCCCCGGCAGCGGAACGAAGAAGTAGCCGAAGACCACGAACGGGCTGCGCCACAACCCGTTGTACATCACCACGTCGTATTCGAGCGGCCACTCCGCGACGAAGGCGATGAACAGAAGCATCGCGAGGATCGTCGCCACCGGATTGCGGCGCCGGTCCAGAGATCGTTGCGCCGTCAACTCCATCGGAACCGCAGGTAGTAGAGGACGAAGAACCACAGGATCGCGTAGGTCACCCAAGCCGCTGTGAGCTTGCGCCGACTACGCGTCCGCCCACGCCCCCGAGCCGTGTACACACCGATCAGGATCGGCATGACGACGATCGAGATCATGAAGTACTGGAACACGTGGGAATCTCGGGCCGGTCAGCGCTCGTGCAGGAACCGCGCGATTCGATCGACGATTCGCTCGGCTGCGCGCCCGTCTCCGTAGGGATTCACGGCGTTGGCCATCGCGGCGTACGCCGCCTTGTCATCGATCAGCACACTCACCGAACTCACGATGCCCTCGGTCGTCGATCCGACGAGCTTGGCGGTGCCGGCGTGCACACCCTCAGGTCGCTCGGTCGTGTTGCGCATGACGAGGACCGGCTTGCCGAGCGACGGGGCTTCTTCTTGCACTCCCCCAGAGTCGGTCAGGATCAGTTGGCAGCGCGACATCAGCGCGACGAAGTTGCGGTAGCCCTGCGGCTCGATCAGCGAGACGTTCGAGACGTCGCTGAGAAGACGATTCACCGGCTCCTGAACGTTCGGGTTCAGGTGCACCGGGTAGATGAAACGGTGGTCCGGGTAGCGCAGGGCCAGGGTCCGGATCGCATTGCCGATCTGCTCGAAACCCTCACCGAAGTTCTCCCGGCGGTGACCGGTGATCAGCACGAAGGGTCGATCGTCCCAGTCACCGCCGACCGCTGCGGAGAGAGACTCCGCAATCGGGGCGTGAATGCTCGGGTTCTTCTGACGCTCGAGCTCCATGAACAAGGTGTCGACCACCGTGTTGCCCGTGACCTCGACGTCGCTGTCGGCGATGCCTTCGTTGGTCAGCGCGGCACCCGCCGCCGGAGTCGGGGCGAAGTGCAGAGACACGACGCGGGAGGCGAGACGCCGGTTCGCCTCCTCGGGAAACGGCGCCCAGATGTCGCCGGTCCGCAGTCCGGCCTCGACGTGGCCGATCGGCACGCGGCGGTAGAAACACGCCAGCGCCGCGACGAGCACGGTCGTCGTGTCGCCTTGGACGAGCGCCATGTCCGGATGCCCCTTGTCGAGCCAGCCGTCGATCTTGGTCATCAATCGGCTGGTCAGACTCGCGAGCGTCTGGTTCGGCTGCATCGCGTCCAGGTCTTCATCGGCCTGGAAGCCAAGCGTCTCCGCGACCTGTCGGAACATCTCACGGTGCTGCCCGGTCGCGACCACCCGACACTCGAGGTCCTCGTGTTCCTTCAGTGCCGCAACGACCGGTGCCATCTTGATGGCCTCGGGCCGCGTGCCCATGAATACGTCGACAGTCTTCTTCGAACCCATTTATGCAGTCTCCGTGCGACCTGTCCGGGAACGGAAGATCTCACGCATCGCGAGCCAGATGAACTCGGTGTTCGTCTTGAGGTAGCGCTTCCACATCTTGCGCGGCTCCATCGCAAGTCGCCACGCCCACTCCATCCCGATGGACTGCATCAGGCGCGGAGCCCTGCGCACGGTGCCGGTCAGCACGTCGAAGGTCCCTCCGACGCCCATGATCACCGGCACTCCGAGCTTCTCGCGGTAGCGCTCGCACCAAGTCTCCTTGAACGGACTCGGCATCCCGAGGAAGAGCATGTCCGGCTGAAGCGACGCGATCTCCTCGACGATCTTCTCGTGGTCCGCCTCGGTGAAGTAGCCGTCGCGCCAGCCGACGAGGCGCAGACCCGGGTGATCGCGCTGCGTGATCTCCGCCAACTTGTCGACGACCTCTTTCTTGGCTCCGAGGTAGTACGCGCTCAGTCCGTGCTCAGCTCCAGCCTTCAGCAGGTTCGCCATCAGGTCGACGCCGGCCACACGCTCGGGCAACGGACGGCCGACGAGCTTCGAAGTCCAGACGACCGGCACGCCGTCCGCAACGATCATGTCGCCGGCTCGGCAGGCATCTCGCAGCTCTTCGTCCCGCCGCATCATGCACAGCAGCGAAGCATTCAGCGTGACCACGGTGCGTGGCTTCCGCTCACCCTTGGCCCACTCGACGCACTGTTCGATCGCGGCCGGCATGTCCTTCAGATCGAAGGGGCAGCCGAGCAACTGGACGCGCTTCGTTTCGCTCACGATCCCTGCTCCTGCAGCGAAGCCGCATTTCGATTGCGCCACACGGACTCCTGGGCAGCGTTCAATCGCGCGGTTGCCTTGTGCTTGCCGTGGAAGAGACAGGCGTACTGGTAACGGCGCAGGAACTTCCGGAACGCCTTATCACCGAACCGCGGCACGCGCCGGAAGGCACTCCGTGTGTAACCCCAGATCATCGCGATGCTGCCGATGAAGACCGGGTGCTTGGTCAGGCGAAAGACCGCACTCGCCAAGAGGTAGAGCGGTGCCGTCCCCATGAAGTACTGCCCGAAGCCGGACCGAACACGCCCGGTCCAGATGCCCTTCTGGCTCGACCCCATCGGTCGAAGGTGAAGGAACCGGAGCTCCTCCTCGTCGACGCTCTCAGCGACCCAGCCGAGCATGCGGCAACGGTGGCAGTCGATGCCGTCCCACATGACCTGCCGCACGAAGCCTCCGATCTCTTGGAAGCACTGCGCGCGGTAGAACTTGGTCATGCCGACGGACATCTCATCCCCGCAGACCTCCGGGACGAGTTCGCCGCTGCGCGCTGAGGTGAAATAGGGCTTGCCGGAGGAGGTGCCGAGTCGCGGGTTCGCTTCCATCCGCTCCATCAGGCCCTCGAAGTACCGCGGCGGCAGATCCAGATCGAGGTCGAGCTTGCAGACGTAATCGAACTCGTCCAGGTCGATCGTGTCGAAACCGGCGTAGAAGGCCTCAATGACACCCGGTCCGACACTCCGTCCGCCACGGTCCTCCCGCCGGACGACCTGGAGGTAGGGCATCTCCGCCTGGTACTGCTCCAGGATCTTCGGGGTGTCGTCCGTGGAGCCGTCGTCCACTACGACCCACAGCGCAGGCGGCACCGACTGCGCCTTCACACTGTCGAGAGTGCGGCGCATGAACTCGGCCTCGTCGCGGCAAGGCGAGATCAGGACGTAACGTCGGCTGGACATCGGTGTTCGCTTCTTCCTATCGAACGATCCTCGAACGAGCGCTCATGGGAGGCGGAGAGACGGGTCGGCAGCACGATTTCCCAGTCATGCTGAAACCCCCACTCATGCCGTGAGACTGAACGTCATTTCGCGTGCGGTTGGAGCATCCAAGCCGCCCGATCGACACCCCCGCGACGAAGCGCAGCCAGCTGTGAAGCCAGTCCAAATCGCCTGTGGAGAGAGTCGCATCGGTCCCGGAAAACCGTCAGGGTCCCTTGAGAGCTAGACCCCGGCGAAGCCTATCACGGCATCCCAGACGGCTCCGATCAGAAGCCGAGAAGTTTCCACAAGGGCCCGAGGATCGCGCTGGCGCCGGTCGGATCGACTCGAGCGACCCCGCAGAGTCACCCTCGCATCCTCAGGTCCCGTGGGCCAAGGCCCTCAGAACGCGGCGGCCGGCGTCACCCCACCACCGCCATTGAACGGCAGCAGGTTGTAGATGTAGAGCTGCAGGAAAGTCGCCACGTTGCTGATCTCGGACGGGCGACAGAAGACGACGTCACCGGGCAAGAGGACGAAGTCCGGCCGCCCCTCGTGGAGCACACCCGCGACGTCCAGGCGCTGCGTCCGGTCGCGGGACGTGCCCGGTGCCCGCAAAATGCGCACGTCCGACCAGGCCGCCGTGGTCAAGAGGCCACCGGACGCGGCGATCGCCTGGGTCGCCGTCAGCCCGTGCGTGTAGGGAACGACCCCGGACTCCCCGACCTCGCCGGTCACGTAGACGGACTGGGCCGTCGCCTCAACGAGCGAGACCGTGATCTCGACACCCTCCCGGTAGACGTCGGCGTAGGCCTCTTCGACCCGAGCCCGAAACGACTCGACCGAAGTTCCAACGGCTCGAATGCCCTTGTCGACCCGGGTCAGGGTCACCGTGCCCTGGGGCGAGAGTGTGATGTCCTGGGGCGGAACTTCGTCCAGCGTCGGATACAGGGTCACGACCACACGATCGCCGGGCCTGAGGACATAGTCCTTCTGCATGTAGCGCGCCCACTCCTCGCCCATCTTGGCCAAATCGAGCGGTGGCGCGGTCGAGCAACCCGGGAGGATGCAGGCGAGAGCGAAGAACGCGACGGAGAGGCGACGGCAGAGAGACATGGTCGTGTCAGAGGAACCGCTCGAGGCGCCGAGAAGCGTCGGGGATCGATCGCTCGTTCACCAGCGAGCCGTCCGCGTCAGGGATTCCGAACGGTCCACCGAGCATGCCGACGCTGACTCCGCCGCGCAACGATCGGGCAACCTGGGGAGAACGGCGCGCCGCAGACCAGAGGACCAGGACCGCAACCGGAGACCGCTCGGACCGAATCGGACGCGCGTCGAACGAGTGACGAACCCAGCACTCCGGCGGACGCCATTCGGTGGCCCGAGAGTTCGGGTTGCTCCAACAGCTTGCACCGGGACAACTTGGAAGCTGCTGCACCGAGCATCACGAGGGACAAGAACGCTTCGACCGGCGGATTGCTGATCCACTTCAGCAGGGTCCACGTAGAGGGTTCCAACGCGCCTCGCCGACCGAGTCAGCGAGGAGCCGACCCTGCCCTGAACCCACAAGTTCAACTGCCAACGCAACCGGCAAACCTCCTCCTCCGTCGCTGAACGTCATCGTTCGCGCCCCCCGCGACATCTGAATCGGTCCGATCGTCTCCGAGAGCGAGCCATCTGATCGAAAACGCCACAGGTATGCCCAACGCGCAATGGCAAGGACTCCGTGGGCCGTCGACTCCCGTCGTCCGGTCTTCCGGCGAGACGCTTACCCCCCTCGACAGTCCAACTCTGGAACACCGGTGATGCGATACCCAACAGCTGCTCTTCCGGTGAGCCGAAGACTTCGATCGAGAGAGTAGCCATGCATACATCCAGAACACTCATCCATGCGGCGGTCGGACTGTCGCAGCTGGTAGGCGCCTCACTGGTCGCACAAGGCCCGGGCGTACCGTCGGTCTCCGGCGGAGGATCGTTCGAGGTCGCTCGAGCGGTGGAACTCCAAGCCGACGAAGGCCTGGTCCACTTCACGACCGACGGTTCGATGCCGACCTTGCAGTCGCCGGTTTCGAGCGGAACGGTCGTCCTCATCGATTCTGCGGTCGTCCGCGCACGCGTCGAGGTCGACGGCGAGCTCGGTCCTGTCCGTTCCACTCAGGTCGTTCGAGTCGATGATCATTGGCTCGGCTACGACTTCGAGGACAACGGTCAGTTCCTGACGGACTCGTCGGGCGCCAACCGTGAAGGCCTCCTGGTCGGAAGCAACTGCGTTCCTGAAGGCTGGATGTCCGATGCGCTGCTGCTGTCCGGCGGCACGGCTCGCGCCGAGCTCGGCACCTTCAACCTGCCGAGTCAGTCGGTGACGTTCTCGACCTGGATCAACGCCCGGTCGTTCGCGATCAACGACGCCCGCATCATCTCGAAGGCGAGTGGTGTGCAGGAAGAGGACCACAACTTCATGGTCAGCACGATCGGTGTCGACGGTCAGACGCGCCTGCGTTTCCGTCTGCGCACGAACGGTGACACCGAAACGCTGATCGCATCGTCGGGCAACCTCTCCAGGAACACCTGGCACCACGTCGCGGCCCGTTACGACGGCTCGCGCATGGAGCTGTTCCTCGACGGCCAGCTCGTCGGCTCGATGCCGAAGACCGGTCCGATCGCGAGCTCGAACCAACAGATCTGGCTGGGGAACAACGCGCCCGAGGCCAACCGTGGCTTCGATGGCTACCTCGACCAGCTGTTCATGTTCGACCGCCCGCTGCAGGACTTCGAGATCCTGGCGCTGGCGAGCGACTATCAGCGCGCCGGCACGGCCGAACTCGGCCACGGCTCGCCGACCTGTGATGGAGAGATCGACCTCGAGCTCCTCCACTCGGTCACGCTCGACCACGACACGTTCACCCTGGTCGGCGGCAACGCGCCAGCCAGCCAGCTCGGTGCGCTGCTGGTCAGTCGCCCGGGGTCGCTCACGTTCCTCGACGCACAGCTCTACATCGATCTGGGTCTCTACGCCCAGTACCCGCTGTTCACCAGCCACGACGGAATGTTCCTGGCGACGTTCAACGGCATGTCCGCGCTCCAGGGCTTCGAGTACTCGGCTCAGGCTGTGTTCCTCAACCCAGACTCCTGCCCGACGGTGACCCGCGCGGTCTCGTCGAACGGTGTCGCATTCGCGCTCGTCGAACCGATGGCCGCCCCGATCGGCGGTGCCAACGGTGGCTCGACCTCGGGTGGCGATTCCGGCGGTAGCACGGGCGGCGGCAGCGGAACCAGTGGCGGCTCAACCACCAACGGTGGCTCGGGTGACACCAGTGGCTCCGGCACGAACGGTGGCTCGAGCACCAACGGTGGATCCGACACGGGCGATGGCTCGAGTGGCTCGAGCGGTGGCTCGACCACCAACCCGCCGTCAGGTGGTGGTGCCACGCAACCGCCGCCGGTCATGGACGTCTCAGTCGACGTTCTCCCGGCCGATCGTCGCACGGTCTGGAACCCGGGAATCTACGGCGGCGTCCCGCCGGACAACGCGGACCCGCAGACCTTCCCGAACGGCATCGGTCCGGTTGCTCAGTTCGGCCCGACGCTGAACCCGGGTGGCGGCGATGATCGCGGTCAGATCCAAGCTGCGCTCAACGGCGCCGCGACGAACGCTTCGAAGCAATCACGCTTCGTCGTTCAGCTCGGCCCCGGCCGGTTCAACATCGGCGGAACGCTGAACATCCCGTCGTACGTCATCCTGCGCGGAACCCTCGACGGCACCAGCCGTCAGACCGTTCTCAACCAGACCTTCACCGGCACGCTCGTCTCGCTGTCGGGTGGCTCCAACTCGACCTGGGGTGCTGTGGTTCCGACCGCCGGCACGCAGTTCAAGGGTGCGAGCGAGATCACGGTCTCGGATGCGTCCGGCATCAACGTCGGCGACATCATCGCGATCGACCACCGTAGCGACGGCACCCAGTGGGGCCCCTCGGACGGAAGCTTCGAGAACAACTCACCAGTCGAGACGAACAAGTTCGTCGCCTGGGTGAGCTCGCTCTGGTACCAGCGCCAGCCGTACTCGGTCGGCAGCGGTGTGCAGGGGCTGTTCCCGGACTCCAACGGTTGGCGTCACATCTCGCAACGCTGTGAGGTCCTCGCCAAGAACGGCAACACGCTGACGATCTACGATCCGGACGCGGAAGTGACCGGTTCGCCGCTGCACGTGACGTTCTACGACGAGCCGGAAGTCTACCGTGCTTCCGGAGTCGCGGACGTGCGTCGCTACGCCGGCCTTGAGAGCCTTCGGATCGATCCGAACGGCACGAACGGGCAGCGCGTTGTTCTCCTCCAGTCGGCCTACTGCTGCTGGGTGAAGAACATCGAGATCGACGGCTCAGCCAACCGCTGGTCCGGTCGCCACATCCAGCTCTACGGTCACACCTACCGTTGCGAGATCCGCGACTCGTACTTCCACGAGTCGTCGAACTACAACCAGGGTGCGAACGCCTACGGCATCGTCGTCGGCGGCAGCGAGAACCTGGTCGAGAACAACATCGCCATCGACCTCAACAAGCCGATCGTTTGTGAGAACACCTGTGGCGGCAACGTGATCTCCTACAACTACGTTGACAACGCCGTTATCGGCAGCCTGACCAACTGGTTCCACGAAGCAGCCATCTCGACGCACGCGTCGTTCTGCCACTGGGACCTCTTCGAAGGCAACCAGACGCCGAACATCACGATCGACTCGACGCACGGCAACAACGGTTGGGAAGTCGCCTTCCGCAACTGGTGCTTCGGCCGCAACTCGAACGGTCACGCAACCGCCTACGAGCGAGCGATCTCGGTCGACGGCTGGAACTGGGAAGTCACCTCGGTCGGTAACGTCCTCTGGGGACCGACCACCGGCCCCGAGGTCAACAACCTGATCTGGGAGCCGAGCATGGGTTCCAACCCGGTGTTCAACGGACCCGAGCACGTCTACCTGCTCGGCTCGAACGCCTGGGACCCGGTCTCTCGCAACAAGCCAGGCGCTGACTTCGGCGACGACGGCATGGCCTTCGAGTTCTTCCACCGCCACCTCGACTTCGACTACAAGACGAACTCGCAATACAACAACCCGGAGAACCCGGTGAACGTTCTGCCGCCGTCGCTCTACCTGGAGACGCGTCCGGCGTTCTTCGGGAACCTGGAGTGGCCGTGGATCAACCCGGCGGGTTCGTCGCACGGGGAGCGTGTGAGGGTGCTGCCGGCGAAGGCTCGCTACGACGCCGGCGACGCCTAAGAACTGACCCTGACCGCTGTGGTCACCCGACCGCAGTGGCGCATCAAGCGGCTGAATTTCCCGTCGGGAATCCAGCGGCTCGGTGCACAGAGAGACGAGGAGGGCCTGCGGCTGTCGCGGCCCCCTCGAGCTCTCGATGTTCGAACCCCACCACTGCCCCCACCGCGAGTGCTCGATGCACCGCGAACCCTCCGGCCGCTTCTTCGTACGCCACGGCTTCTTTCAGCCGTTGTGTCGTGCGCATCCGGTGCCGCGATTCCGGTGCCGAGGCTGCGGACGAACGTTCTCCCGACAGACGTTTCGGCAGGACTACAGGGATCGCCGACCGGACCTGAACGCAGTTGCGTTCCAGCTCCTAACCAGCGGGCTCGGACTGCGCCGCACGGCGCGGCTGCTCCAGATCCAGCCGGACAACCTGGCCGCGAAGGCGCGAAAGGCCGCCGAACAGTGCCGACTCCTGCACCGGAATGTCGCATGCCCGCTGCCCCGCGACTCTTCGCTCCAGCTGGACGAGTTCGAGACCTACGAGGGACGGCGCAGCACTCGACCGCTGACTCTTCCCATGCTGATCGAGAAGCGCTCGCGACTCATCCTCGCGGCTCGCTCGGCACCAATTCGGCCCGGTGGCGCCAAGCCGGCGAAGCGCCTTCGCGCGATTGCTGACGACGAACGACGCTTTGGTCGGCGTCAGTCACGTTCTCAGGCCGCGGTTCGCAGCGTGCTCCGAGCGGGTGCGGCTGTCTGCCAGAATCTCTCACTGGTTCCGTTGGAGACCGACGAGAAGTCGAGCTACCGCAGCCTGGCCAAGGAGGTGTTCGGGCCTCGTGTGATTCACACGACGACGTCGAGCAGGCTCCCACGAAAGAGCTGGAACCCGCTCTTCCCGATCAACCATGGGGAGGCCGTCGCACGCTGCCTCATGGGCCGACTGCGTCGTCGATCGTGGCTCGTGAGCAAGCGCCGTTGGTATCTCAACGGCCATCTCTACCTCTACATCGTGAGCCGCAACCTGGTGTGGCCGCGGTTCAACCGAGACCACGAGTCTCCCGCACAGTTGGCGGGATGGCTGCCGCGGCGCCTGCGACCCTGGCAGGTCTTGTCTTGGCGCCAGGACTTCGGCGACGCGAGCGGCCACCCACTCTCGGTGAGTGGGCGACCGTGGGTCGCGGTGCGAGCTGCCTGACCGATCACTCGGCCGTGGCAACCACAGCGGTCAGGGTCAGTTCAGTTTTCATCACTGATTGGGGTGACTTCGTTGAAGAAGTAATCCAACCGCGAACTAAACGCCGGCGCATCACCACCCGGAGCCGCACCAATGTACGGCCCGACCTCGGTCACCGTCATCGCGTGGTTGAAGGTTCCTGCGACTTCCCAGTTCTCTCCGTCGGCGGAGTTGCTGAGGATCCAGGAGTCTCCAACGCGGCTGAGGCGGAGGTGCGTGGCGCGGGTCGGGTCGATCGGCTCGTTGAGCCGCACGTCGGCGCCGCTGCCGTTGATGATGGCGGCGAAGAGGCGTGGGCCGGAGTTGGTGTAGAGCAGGTCGTAGCGGATCAAGTCACCGGAGTCGCCGAGGACCATCACGCCTTGGAACTGGAACGCCGTGTCCGGAACCGTCAGCCACTTGCCGACGACGGAGAAGTTGGTGTCCGCCAGCGGCTGCATCAGGCGCAAGCCGTTGTTGCCGCCGATCCACACGTCGTGGTCGACACCAGCCGGGACCGACATCTCGAGGAAGGCATCCGTGCCGTCGTCGCCGAGCGAGACAGTGCCGTCACCGACCGGGTCTTGGACTACCCAACGAGTGTCGAGTGACCCAGCACTGAAGTCGTCGGAGAACAGGTCCGAATCGAGCGAACTCGTCGTGCCTCCCGGAGCAGCCGTGGAGAACTCGAAGTCGTAGTCGATGCGGCGACCGTTTCCTTCGGCCGAGACGCGGACCATGTAGTCCGTCGACGGGGTCAAGCCGTCCAGCGTGACCGCGTGCTCGAGAGTTCGCGGTTCGAGGATGACGCGGCCGAGTTCGAAGTCGCTGGTCAGGCCGTAGGACACGACCGTGCGAGACTCGAAGTTCGTGCTCCAGCTCAGGTCGGCGACGGTGTCGCTGGCCAGGTAGCGGAAGGTCGACGCCTCTGGCGGCGTTCCATCGAGGAACGGACCCGGAACGACGTCGAGCGTCTGGAAGGTCACGTCACAGTGGTGCGCCAGCAGCGCGGCACTACCCATCTCCGAGTCCGTCGCACCATCCTGCACACCGCGGAGCAGCCACTCGACCGGCTCCTGCGTTCCCGCCGGCCAGGCCTTGAAGTGGATGACGTCGCTGGTGCCGACGGTCTCGACACGCATCTTGAAGTAGAAGTCCGTCTCAAGAGTCGGAGCGAACGACGCATCCGTGTCGAGGATGAAGCCGTCGTTACCGTAGATCTCGAAACGACCCTGGGTCTCGGAGTTGAAGCGATACCAACCAATCGACCCGAGTGGGAAGGGCTGCCAGTGCGGCTGCTGTCCGTTCTCGGTGTGGCCCGGCCAACGCGGCATCAGACCGAAGGCAGCGAAGAAGCCGCTCTGCTGAGTCTGCGAGCTCGGGAAGTCGAACCCGTGGAGACGGAGTCGCGCGGTCATCTCGTAGTCACGCCAACCGATGTCGCCGAGCGCGACGAAGCGGTCGTAACCGACATCGACGGTGTGTAGGCCGAGCGGCGTGATCTCAAACTGACCGTCGATCGGCTGCACGAGGTCAGTCAGCGACGGAGCGTTCGCAAACTTGACCGAGGCGAAGGCCGGCGGCCGCGAACCCTTGTCGAGGTTCTGGATCGTGACGGTGCGAGTCGTGATGAGTCCGCTCTCGCCCACCGCTTCGATCACGAGCGTGTTGGAGCCCTCGAGCAGGGCATCGGTGCGGATGTCGATGTTGAAGTCACCCGGGCTGAGCAGGCGACGCAGGTCCGGACCGAGGTTCAGTTGCACCGCACCATTGCTGTTCAGCTTGTAGGAGACGCTGGTCACGCCACCGCCGCCGGACACGTTGCCGAGGATGTTGACCCACGGCTGCGGAACGCCGTTACCGAAGAACTCCTGCACGTCGCCATACCAGACGTCGATGCGCGGAGCCGGCGAGCTGCCGGCCGGGCCGGACATCAGCTGGTAGTCCGTTGAGCTGGAGTTGCCGAACTCATCCTGCGCTGTGATGCGCACGAAGTAGTTCGTGTCCGGCATCAGGCCCGTCAGCAGGGTCGAATGCTCGGTCTCGAAGATCGGACCACTCTGGTTCGAGCCGATCTCGAAGGCCGGGGTCGCGCCGTAGTCGACAACCCAGGTCGACGGCTCATCCGACTCCCAGTTGATCAAGATCGCATCATCACCCGGCAGGGAGTCGATCAGCGTCAACTGCGGTCCGAAGGTGTCAGACACGAAGATCGGCGTCAGCGTGCGCGACACGTCCATGACCAGGGTCTCGGTCGTGCCGAAGAGACCGTCGAGATCTCCACCCCAGTTCGAGAGCGAGAAGCCCGGATCCGGAACCGCGCGCACCTCGACGACATCCCCACAGAAGTAGAGCGGGAGGTCCGGCTCGATGACGATCGTGCCGCCGACCGGCGGGGTCACGTTGAGGGTCGTACCCGGAAGACCGAGCGGACCGTCCTCGACCATGAACGGATCATCGAGGTTGAGGAAGTAGTCGATCTGCGCGGTGAACTCCGGCGCCGCACCGGCGTTGCCGGCGAACACACCGACTTCGTGCACATCGATCTGGTGCATGAACATCGCACCGATCAGCCAGTTCGCTCCATCCTCCGAGTAGAAGACAGTGAACAGGTCACCCTGACGTTGCACACGCAGGAAGAGTGGCTGACTCGACGGGACGACGATGTTGCTCTGAATCGCCGGGTTCTCAGCTGAGAACGTCGCAGCGAAGAAGTTCGTCGTGCCACCAGCGCTGTAGAAGTCGAAGCGCAGCGCATCGCCCGGACCTTCGACGATCAGGATGCCCTGCATCGCGTGCGTGCCAGCAGGCAGCGAATCGAACTTCGCCTCGATGGTGAAGTCCGTGTTGTTCGCGGTCTGCATCAGGCGCGGAGCACTGAATCCAGCGGTCGGCCAGAAGTCGTGAACCGCGCCGCTCGGCACGTTGATCTCGATGCGGGCGTCCTCGGTGCCGACGCCGGTGACATCGAAGCCACAATCACCGATCGGATCCTGGAAGGCCCAGACCGTGTTGAGGCCACAGTCGTTGAACGTGTCCGTCGCGATCCCGGCGTCCGGGAGGTCGGTCGTCGTGAAGTCGAGGTTCGCGATCGTCGTCGAGTCGCCACTCGGCTCGACCGAACTCAGCTCGAAGAAGTAGGTCGTCAGCGGCTGGAGATCGGTCAGATCGACGCGGTGGATGGTCGTCAGCAGCTGACTGCCGACCGTGCCGAGTTCGAGCGACGGAGTCAGTCCGTAGGACACGGACGTCGTCGCCAGATCGTTCGTCTGCCAGGTAATCGTGGCCGAGCGGACGTCAGGGATGATCTGGACGTTGGTGATATCGAGCGGCGTCGTGTCCTGCGTGTAGACGGCCGTCACCGACACGTCCTGGCTCATGTCGACCGAGATCGGGTTGTCGGTCGTATCGACGTCGCCGGTCCAGCGGTCGAAGTTCCAGCCGGTCGCGGCGGTCGCGAAGAGCTCGACGGACTCGTCGCAGAAGAAGGTCGTCTGCGCCGGGTTGGCCTGGACGCTGCCCGAGCCGACCTGATCGACGGTCAGGGTCGTCGCTGGACCCGGAGCACCGACGTCTTCTCCGGTGAGTGGGTCGCTGATACTCGAGAAGTAGTCCACCTCGGCGGTGAACGCCGCAGCGGCCGCCGGGTTGGAGTTGAAGTTACCGACGTACGGGCCGACGGCCGTGACGGTCAGCGTGTGTGACTGCACAACGAACGGAGTCATCGCACCGCCCGGAGCGCCATAGGAGAGCGTGAACAGGTCACCGACGCGCTCGGCCCGAAGGACCACCGGGAACTCGATCGGCAGCGTCGACATGTTCCAGGCGACCGGGTTGCCGGCCGTCGAACTCGCCGCGAACAGCTGACTCACCTGGCCGTCCGAGAAGACGTCGAACCGGATGAAGTCCATCGGTCCCTGCTCGATCAACAGTCCCTGATCTTGGAACTGGAACGAGCCGGCCGAATCGAACTTGGCCTCGATCGTGAAGTCGGCGTCGGCCACGGACTGGACCGCACGGAGAGCTCCGTTCGTGCCCCAAGCATCGTGGTTCGACCCACCGGGGATCGACATGCGCAACTTGGCGTCGCCGGTTCCGGTTCCGATCAGACTGACCTCGCCGTCGGCCATCGGATCGACAACCGTCCAGACACCCGTGTCGAGATCACACGCGTTGAAGTCGTCGGAGTTCTGCGCGACGACTCGCGCAGGCAGGACCACCGCCAGGAGCGCGAAGCTCAACAGGCTTGGAAGGATCCGGTGCAAAGCAATAGACATTGAGGTGGACTCCGGGAGATGAGGAACCGGAGAAGTGGGGGTGGGCAACTCTCCGGCTCTCTCTCCGTCGAGCGCAGATGGAAGTGCAGGACCGCCCTGTGGGAACGCCCAGGACAGCCGAGCGACGAAGATTACCAGCGGACAACAAGGAGCGCAGGTGCTCCCCGGGACAAAATCAGACCCGTCCGCAGCCGGCCCATGGCAAGACGAACTCGTGACCGAAGCACCGGTATCAAGACCGACACAAGACCATCCACGGTGGACCGCATTCGCTGATGCCGCATCGAGTCGCCACGCGCACCTCGACACGACCGTTCAGGACGTTTCGATCGCGGACCGCGGTCGCTGTTGCGCCAGAGCGAATCACAAAGGGACGTCGGGGGACCGACCCTACCGCCGCATGAGACCACGAGGCGCGAGCCGCACGAACCAGCCACCGCGGCTTGCGACTCGCAGCGGCTTCGTCTGTTCCATCGATGCCATCGACGAACCGAGTCACCGCACCCGCCTTCGGTGACGACGACTCGCCGGGGAGTTTACGACCGACCCGAAAGCGCACGCGCGAGCCGAGGGGCGAGGGTAGACTGCGGCAGAACGCGAAGCCGGCGGGAACGGCACTCATGACAACCCTGGACAAGTCGATTCAGCCAGTGCCGGAGCCCGAGGCTTTGGGCCGCCCGATGTTCGGCGTGCCGTTCGATCCGCACCCGGCCGAGGAAGAAGAATCCCCGCTCCCGATCCGCCGACTCGTTTCGGGCGTCTACCGTCGGTTTTGGTATGTGTGGCTGTTCGGCCTGATCGGGGCTGGCCTTGGCCTGGCTGCGGTGGTCTTGCGACCGAAGAGCTACGAAGCCGAAGCGGTGTTCCTGCTCGATACCGGTGGTGAGCAGGTTCGGATCACGCCCGACCCGCTCCTCGAGACGCTTCCGAACGGCATCGCCGGCAACCTGCCGTACGTGCTGACGTCCTACGAGCTGTGCGCGCGGGTCGTCGATGACGTCGGACCCGAGGCGATCCTCGCACCGTTCCGCAAGTCCGTCCAAGCGCCGGTCGACGCGAGTTACGTCGACCGGCTTCGCGCCTGGCTGGCCAACATCCGTCAGTCCATCACCCGTCGGTCCTCCGACGAGCTGCGTGGCGCGGATGCGCGAGCGGAGGCAATCGAGCGCCTGCAGGAGAGCCTCAACGTCACGATCCCTGCCTACGCGAGCGTCCTGTTCGTGACCTACACCGCGCCGGATCCCTACGCGGCTCGCGACACGCTGAAGGCCTACACCCGCCACGCGCGAGAATGGCACCTCGAGGTCTACGACGACTCCCCCGCCATCGAGTTGCTCGAACGGAGCTACGACGCGGCGAAGGTCGATCGCGACACCGCGAACGAGAACTACTCCACGTTCCTCCGCGGACTCGAGGTCCAGGACTTCCAGCGCGCGATCACGAAGCTCCGCGAGAACGTCGACGAGTACAGCGACCTGGGGAAGGCAGCCGCCCGCCGGGTGTCCGATCTGGAGTTCCTCCAGCGCCAGCAGTTCCAACGCTTCTCCGACACGAAAGAGGTCGAGGTCTTCACGGAAGACGTCGTTCGACGGGACCCGATCGCCGAGCGGCTTGTCGAAGACATCCAGGCCGCACAGGCGAATCTCGACGAAGTCGAGATGATCCGGCGTCCAGACGATCCGAAGGTCGAAATGGCCAGCCAAAGCCTCGACGACTTGCGAGCACGACTCGCCCAGCGGCAAAAGGAGTGGCCGACTCGCTACTCCGAGCAGCGTGAGCAACGAAACCCGCTCTTCGACCAGCTCCGCACTCAACTCGCTCAGATCGATTTCGATCTCGAGAAAGCACGTCTCGAAGAGAAGCGCCTGAGTGACCGCCTGCTGGAAGAGCAGGCCGCTCTGCAGAAGCTCGAGGAGCGCGAGGGCCGACACGCCGAGCTCCTAGCTGCGGTCGAGAAGGCCGCCGGCGAGGTCCGCGTGATGGATGCCCAGATGGGCCGCGTCCGCGCCAAGCAGTCGCTCAAGGAAAACGACGTCAGCTCGCTGCGCGTTCTGCAGGACCCGCTCCCAGGTGAGCGGAAGTCGATCCGCTCGATCTTCGTCCTCGGCGGCGCGACCGTCGTGTTTGCCGGGTTCGGACTCGTGCTCGCCCTCGGACTCGCCCTGCTCGACCGCCGCGTGCGATTCACTTCGGACCTCGAGTCCATCTCGTGCGGCCCGGTGCTCGGCGCCGTGCCTCAATCCGGGCGCCGCAACGTCGCTCGACACATCCGGGAGCGTCAACGCCTGTGAGCTCGAAACCGCGAGGAACCCAGGGAGTCCATGAGCAGATCGCCATGGACGAGGTCGCATCGATCAGCAACCGCCTGTTCTCGACGCCGCAGGGTGGACAGCTGCTCAGCGGTGGCCGCCTCGGCTTCGTCAGTCCGCGTCACACGCGTGCCTGCGCGACGTTGACCCGTGACATGGCCGCCCATCTGGCCTGCCGTCAGCGATCGGTCGCACTCGTCGAAATGGACGTGCGAACCCCGGTGCTCGCGCAGCTGTGTGGATTCTCGGATGCCGCTGGCTGGACGGATCGCGGGCGAGGAGACGAGACCGTCTCGCCAGTCCGCCCGGTGTCGGAGAGCATCGTGCTCGTGCCGGCCGGCAACACGCGGGTCGATCCGCTCTCGGTCGACGATCGCGTCCTCGAGAACGTGCTCGAAGAGCTCGGATCAGGCGTCGATGTGACACTCGTCACCTTGCCGCCATTGCTCGACGCGCCCGAAGCGCTCACGATGTTGGGACCGCTCGACCAGGTCGTGCTGACGATCCCGGCTGGGGAGATCCAGACCAAGGAACTTCGCCGTGCGAAGGACCTGCTGGCTGCTTCCGGAGCCTCGATCGCAGGATCGGTCTTGGTCGACGCCGAATACCCGCTTCCGACCTTCCTCTCCTCGCTGCTCTGATGCTGAACCGCTGGCTGGGCTCCTTCGCCCTGGCTTCGTTCTCTCTCCTCGCCGCCGGCTGCCTGGCCGCACCGCCGTTTATCGCGTCGTACTCGGAGCCCGAGACCACCGGAACCCGACTCGCAGTCGGCCGCAGCGTGTCGTTCGTCCGCTGGGGCGCGAACTGCGAGATCCGCGTCGAGCCGACGAGCGTGACGCTGACCCGCGACGACGAGTCCGCGAAGATCGATGCCTTTATCTCGGCGGACGGCGTGTTCGTGCGCTGGCCTTCCGAACAAGACGAGAACCTCGAGATCGATCGCGGGACGGGCGCGCCGATCCTGTGGGACGACGACGAGTTCCACGTCGCGGACTGCTGGTACGACCTCGACGACGAAGGCCCGTTCGAATGGAGCGCCCCGCTCGCCCGCGTCCACGGCGAGCTCGACCAATACTCGAGCTTCGCCCTCGGCTCGGTCTGGATGTCGACCGACTCGAGCAACCTGGATCTGCACGTCGGTCGTGAGACGCGCGTGATCGAGGATGCGGTCGGCGAAAACAGCCTGAGCTTTCAGGTCGAGGATCTGGAGTTGCCGCAGGTGCGGTTCACGCTGGGGGATGGGCGGACGGCGTTGTGGGTTGGTGAGAACCTGTGGATCGACGGCGAGTTCCAACCCCGCGGCCGCTAGGAACTGACCCCGTTGAGTGTGGGCCGATCTGCGCCCCGAACGCGAGAGGGCTGGAAACGCCCGCCAACGACGTTCTCCGGGCCGCGAGGGCCTGTTGAGGCCAAACCGAGCCTAAGTAACTGAGGCGAAACGGTTTGGGTCGAAGCTCACGGATCCGACCACAGCGAACAGGGTCAGTTCTGGATTAGGGCAGCGGGATGCGTCGCTCGATTCCGCCGCGCTCGACGACCATCTCACCTCGCTCCGTGTCGACTTCGACCGTAACCCAGTCACGACCCTCGGCACCGTAGAAGCGCACGCCCGGCGACCGTCGGCCGCCAGCGACCCCGAGCGTTGGGACTCCCTTCGAGTCGGTGAAAGAGATCGCCGGCACGGCATCCGGCCGCACCTCCGTGTGCAGGTTGAGCTGGCCACCGCCACTCTGATTGCCAGGACCAGCAGACAGGTTCACTTGAGCTGATTGCTCGGTCGCCCAAACCTGCACGTGAGCTCGTTTGGCATCGCCCAGCGTCAGGTGCGCGCCACGGGTATCGACGCGGAGATGGGCGTGAGCTTCGCCGTTCGCACCCAGAGCAAGTGTCGTCGCTCCATCCGGCTCGACCGCCAGCCGCGCGACCGGGTTTCCATCATCATCGACGAGGGTCAGAGATCGACACACGAGGTCTTCCGCCATGAGGCACGCACGCTATCCGGACGGCCTCGGAAGCGGGCCCACGCAGCTGCACCGGGAGCGGGAATCACCACTCAGCAGGAATCTCCCGATTTCCGCGGGTTCGGAGCTTCGGTCCGTAAGGACCGCGCCGCTCGGGGCAAGTGCTACCATGAGCTGCTACGACACCCACCCTGGCCGCGGACAAGTCTCCGTCGGCGGTTACCACGACCCCGCTGGATCGATGGCGGAGGCCGAGTCGCGCCGGGTCGCGGAGGAGGCTCGGCGTCAGCAAGAGGACCAGCGCCGCTTCGACGCCGAGATGCAGAGGCAGGCGATGGCTCGGACGCAGAAGCGATCGTCCGCGAAGCCGGCGACTCGCCCTGCACAACCCAAGAAGAAGAAGCAGGGCCCCAAGCCGAAGGGGCCGAGCCGACCCGCTCCGAAGCAGGTCGCGCAGAAGTCGGACGACGCAGCCGGCTTCTTCGGATTCATCGCCTTCCTGTTCGCCGGCTACCACGGCCTGCAGCTCCAAGAAGGCGCCGAACCCCAGTGGGTCGCCGGTGCGATCCTCGGCATCGTCGCGGCCGTGATCGTGTCGAGGATCTACAAGGCACTGCTCGTCGCAGCGATCGTGATCGGCATCGGCTACGTCGTCGTCGAGGCGAAGAAGGACTCGGACGTCCGAGCTTCGAGTCCGAGCTCGCTGTCGGCGCCGTTCACCGCTCGCTGACGCGCCGCGCGCTCACCCTCGGAAGACATCATCGAACGACATCGTCGGGCGGAAGCATCGAACGACATCGTCGGACGTAAGCATCGAACGACATCGTCGGACGTAAGCATCGAACGGCATCGTCGGACGTAAGCATCGAACGACATCGTCGGGCGTAAGCATCGAACGGCATCGTCGGGCGTCACCATCGGGCCCAACCATCGGACAACGCCCTCAGGCGCCGCTCGGCTTCTTCGGAGTCGAGCCCTTCTTGGCTGTGGCTCGGGTCTTTGACGTCGCGCGCCGGGTCGGAGCCTCAGCCCCACCGGCCATAGCCTCCAATTCGCGATCGATCGCGGCACCCTCGAGTCGCTCGACGCTCGAAGTCGTACGACCGCCTTCGACGACCTTCTCGACCTTGAAGTGCGCGTCGGCGAACGCGGCGACCTGCGGAAGGTGCGTGACGATCAGCACCTGGTGGTGCGCGGCGACGCCCTTCAGCTTCTCGCCGATCTGCTGACCGAGACGGCCACCGACCTCGGAGTCGATCTCGTCGAACACGATCAGCGGCACACGGTCCTGGTCCGCGAGACACTTCTTGACCGCCAGCACGATGCGCGCCGTCTCACCACCCGACGCCGTATCACGCATCGGCGTGAACGGCTCGCCCGGGTTCAGCTGCACCTCGAAGTCCACCGGCACCGGCCCGTGCACGGTCGATCGCTTCACGAGATCGAGACCAGCTGGCAGCTCCTCGGGCATCGCGACGCGGAAGCACGCGTCCGCCATCGCCAGGTCCGCGAGCTCCGCTTCGATCTTCTCTCGAAGGCCCGCAGACACCTCGCGGCGCGCTGCATCGAGCGTTTCGGCCGCGGACTCGAGTTCGACGATCGAGTCGGCGATCGCCTTCTCGAGAGCCTCGGGGGACGAGTCGCCGCCGTCCAGGCGGTCCAGCTCTTCCTGAGTCTGCTCGGCGCGCGCGAAATACTCCTCTTCGGTCGGCCCGTGCCGGTCAAGGGCTCGTCGGACGGTCCCCAGGCGCTCTTCGACGAACGCGAAGCGACCGGGATCAAACTCCAGGTCGCCGAGCCGTGACTGCGCCGTGCGCGCCGCCTCTTCGATGTGCACGCGCGCTTCGGTGACCTGGTCACGCGCCGAGAGCATCGACGCATCCACTTCGCCGGCGGCTTCGAGGGCACGCAGCGCTTCGCCGACCAACTCGGACGCAGAAGGCTCTCCGTCGCTCAAGGCCTCGGCCGCACGGCTGAGATCCGCGCGGAGCGCGTCGAGGTTGGCGAGCACGCGATGCTCGTCCTCGAGTTGTTGGAGCTCTCCTTCGACCAAACCGACCGCCTCGAACTCCGCGAGGCGCGCGCGGCACAGATCCGCGCGCTCGCGGTCGAGTTCCGCGTCACCACGCGCCTGCTCAGCGCACTCAACCGCGGACCGTGCCGATCGGAGCGCCGAGGCGAAGGCACGACGTTGTTCGGCAAGGTCGCCGAACGCATCCAACGTCTCCGCCTGGATCTCCGCGCGCATCAACGAGCGCGTCTCGCCCTGACGGTGGATCTCGACCAGGTGCTCCGAGAGCGTCCGAAGATCGCGAAGCGTTGCCGGGCGCCCATCGATCCGCACCCGCGACCGGCCACGCCGATCGACGATGCGCGAGACCAGCAGAACATCCTCTTCGAGCTCCTGCCCGATCACCTCGCGCACCGCCCGCCGTGCGGCCGCCGTGCGCTCGCCCGATCCGAGCACGAACTCGGCATCGACACGCAGCTCATCCTGGCCATGACGGACGAGATCACCGCGCGCACGCTCGCCTCGCAGCAGCTCGAGAGCGCCGAGGACCAACGACTTTCCGCCGCCTGTCGCCCCGGACAGCACGTTCAGGCCGTCGTCGAGGTGCAGCTCGGCCGACGCGACGAGCGCGAGATCGCGGATGTGAAGAGACTGGAGCATCGATTCCCCCGAATCGGGTGTGCCGAGCAGTCTACAGGTGCCCGACCGGGTTGGAATCGAGACTGCGTCACGAGCCCCGCTTCGCGCGAATCTCGGTCGGCGTGTGCCCGGTCACGGCCTTGACCGCCTTGCGCAGCGCCTTGTCGTCTCCGTAGCCGAGCCGCGAGGCGATCTCGGCGACAGACAAGTCACTCTCGACCAGTAGTGCACTGGCACGCTGCACTCTCGCCTCGTTCAACACCGAACGAAACGCCACACCTTCGGTCTGAAGACGACGCTGCAGGGTCCGCTTGTTGATCTCGAGGGTCTGGCTGACTTCGTCGATCGTCTGGTCGCCCGCGAAGATCGCCTGCTCGACCAGCTGACGAATCGGAGTCATGCCCGACGGCTGCTCACTCGACAGACAGGCGAGGTAGCGCAACTGCTCGTAGAGCAGCGGTTGGTAGGAGGGAGCCCGCACCGCCAGCTGCGAGGTCTCCATCACCAGCGCGTTGCGGGCAGCGCCAAACACCGCACGCCCTCCCAGCGCCTCGTTGATCTCGTCCGCACGCGCAGGAGCCTCACCTCGGAATCGGTACTCGCGCGGCGAGGCAGCGACTCCGAACACCGACTCCAGCGAAGCGCGACTCCCGGCGAAGAACAGGTGAATCAGCTGCGTCGCCGTGGACTGCCCCCAATGATCCAACAGCGATATAGCGAAGGACGTCGCCGAACCCTCGTCATATCGCTTGATACAGGCCAATCCGTGATGCGGTGTGAAATGGCCGAACGTATCAATGGCCATTGCAACACTCGGCGCATGGGTCGCGGCGAGGCCGCCCGCTCCGGCGAGACAGAAGTGGAACTTGGACGCCGCGTGCAGACACAGAAGGTCGTCCCCTGACAGGGCGACGGCAGCCTCCAGGAACCCCGGCAGAAGGCCGCAGAGGTCTTCATGCGTCGATCTCTCGAGCCAGCACGGGTCGACCTCGAGGCGCTCGCTGAGCTTCCCGTTCGAGACGCCGGAGCTCTCGAGGTGGTGCATCAGAAACATGAGGAGAGTCCGGACCGTGCTGTCCTGTCGCATAGTGAGTGGTCGCTTGTCGCCTAATGCGTGATTAGGGCTTCTTTGTATTCGGGTCGGTTGATCCACCAATACCGAAACCTAGCGTCCGATCCGCTTCAAAACACGGATTCGGCCCGGCGAAGCGAGTGACCGAACGAACACGGCGAGGGTCCTTCTCGACCCTCGCCCCCTTCGTGCGGGCCGTCCATCGACATGATGAACACCCGCACCCTGCTCGCGATCGCTCTCTCCCCCGTGCTCGCCGCCTCGATGCTGGCATCGAGCTGCAGCGTCTTCGGCAGCACCTCGGCCGCCGAATTCCGCACGGACCAGGAACTGGTTCGGCCCGACGCCGAGGTCTACCGCCGCTGGGTCTACGTCGGCTCGCCGGTCACGCCCAACGATCTGAACAACGGCGCCGCCGCCTTCCCGGAGTTCCACAACGTCTACATCGACCCGGAGAGCTACGAACACTGGCGTCACACCGGCACCTGGCGCGACGGCACGATGCTCGTCAAGGAGCTCGTCAGCGTCGGCGCCACCTCGGCGACTTCGGGTAAGGGCTACTTCGAGGGCGATTTCATCGGCCTCGAAGCCACGGTGAAGAGCGCCGCGCGCTTCCCCGACGAGCCCGGCAACTGGGCGTACTTCAGCTTCACCAACAAGGACGGCGGCCCGCTCAAGGACACGGCGACGCCGTTCGCAACGGCGAGCTGCAACGCCTGCCACGCCTCGAACGCCGCGAGCGACTTCGTCTTCACCCAGTACTACCCAGTCCTGCGTGACGCGCGGGGAGGCCGATGATCCGGCTCGTCCTCGGACTCCTGGCCGCGACGGCGATCTCGGTCACCGTCGCGAGCTGCTCGTCGACCGAAGCTGTTTCGAGCGCGAGCACAGAGGAAGCCGTCGATACGCAATGGCTGCCGCAGGCCGACACGCCCTCGGGAGTCGCGACCGAGGTGCCGATCGAGCGCGGGGCGCTCACGAGGTTCCTGACGACCTTCGCCTACCGCGAGTTCGTCAGCGAGCCCGAGCAGCACCCCGGACGCGGCCCCCACGCGGCGGCCGGCTCGCCGGTCCGCACCTGGTTCTCGCCGTCGCTCGCGCAGGCGATGGAAGCCGACGAGGAGACGTTCCCGGTCGGTGCAGCCGCCGTGAAGGAGATGTGGTCGGAGGGCGGTGAGCTCCTCGGATGGGCGGTCGAGGTGAAGACCGACCTCGGTCGCGGCGGCGGCTCCTGGTTCTGGTTCGAGATGGTCGGGACCGACCCCGCGACCGCAGAGATCTATGGCGGCGGCAATGACGTGCCCGGATGCGTCGGCTGCCACACCCAAGGAACGGACTGGGTCATCTCGGACCTCCCGCTGTGACCCGATCGATCGCGCTCATTCATCCAAAGGCGCAACCAACACCAACAACGATGATCAAGAAGACCTCTATCGTGACAACCTGCCTGATCGCCTCCGCCCTGCTCTCCAGCTGCGGCGGCGGCGGATCCACCGAGCCCAAGGGGCTCACGCACTACCTGGCCCAGGACGGAGCGCCGAGGCTCCCCGCGGACTTCCGCAACGACGAGTGGGTCCACCTCGGCACCTGGTCGGTCGCACCGGCCGAGGGGCAGAAGGTCCACCAGCAGCACAACACCTACGCCGAGCGCTCGGCCGTCGAGGCCTACCAGAAGACCGGCACCTGGCCGGACGGTTCGACGCTCGTGAAGGAGCTCGTCGACGTGACGCCGGAGACCATGAACACCGGCTTCGTCGCAGGCGGTGGCAAGATCAGCGGCTACTTCGTGATGGTCAAATCCGCGAAGACCCCGATCAAGGACACGCCGCACTGGGGCGACGGCTGGTATGGCTCGCAGTTCGGGGCCACCGACCGCACCAAGAACGTCTCCACCGGCTGGAACAGCTGTCGCGCCTGCCACGATCCGGTCAAGAGCACCGATTGGGTGTTCGTCGACGGCTACCCGATGCTGGAGCGCTAGCGCGGGCGCGTCTTCACGGAGAGTTCACCCGGCCCACACTTGCACCTGACGACCGCACGGAGGATGTCGTTCGTCCCGGTGCAACGCCGGATGTTGGCTAGACGTAGAACGGACAGCGCAGCTCTTTGGATCGCTAGGGGTAGCGTTCCGCGCTGTCTCGACTCTCTGCCGCTCCATCGTTCTTTCCTCCTGCGCTGCAACGGCGTGACGATGGAGCGGCACTCTCTTGCCCTCCTGCCTCCGCGGCCGATGGGGCTCGCGGGGACAGGCTGGCTCCCCTGACGATTCGCGGCTGAGGATTCGCGGCTGACGATTCGATGAACGCCCCCGCTACACTGCGGGTCGATGTCCACGCCCGAGAGTTCGACGTCCCCGACCGCGGGGCTGCCCAGCGACCAGGATCTGATCGATACCTGGAAGAACCAGGAAGCTCCGCTCCTGCCGTTGCTGCACGCGTTCCACGAGCGGGACGGGATGCTGACCGACGAGGCGCTGAAAGCCGTCTCGGAGGGACTGAGGACCCCGCTGACGGACCTCTACGGCACGGTCACTTTCTACCACTTCTTCGCCCGGGTCCCCGAAGGCCGCAACGCACCGCGGGTCTGCGACGGCCCGGTCTGCCGCACGCGAGGCAGCCAGGAGCTCCTCGACAAGCTGCGGGCCGAGGGCGCGACGCCGATGCCCTGTGCGGGCCGCTGCGACGAACCGATCCCGGTCCTGAAGGCAGACCGCTACCTGATCGGCTCCGCGGACGGCTCACTCGTCGAGCAGCCGACCCCGATCCCCGTCCCGAACCCGGGCGGTATCGAAGAGTGCGCATTCTCAGGCATCCGCGAGCAGGGCCGCGCGACCCTCTGCGGCTACCAGGAGAGCGAGGGCTACACCGCGCTCGAGAACGCCGTGCACAACGGCTCCCCTGAAGCGGTCGTGCAGACCGTCACCGACAGCAAGCTGGCCGGCCGCGGCGGCGCGGGCTTCCCGACGGGCATCAAGTGGAAGGCCGTCGCCGAAGCCGAGGGGCATCCGAAGTCGATCATCTGCAATGCGGATGAAGGCGAACCCGGCTGCTTCAAAGATCGCGCGTTGATGGACCACGATCCGCACGCATTGATCGAAGGTATGGTGCTCGCCGCCTACGCAACCGGTGCAACGCGCGGCTTCATCTACCTGCGCTACGAATACCCGCACACGATGGCGATCCTGGAGAAGGCGATCGCTGAGGCCAAGGCTGCTGGCTACCTCGGCAAGGGCATCTGCGGCAAGGAGGGCTTCGACTTCGAGCTCTACGTCCGTCGCGGTGCCGGCGCCTACATCTGCGGCGAGGAGACCTCGCTCCTCGAGAGCCTCGAGGGCAAGCACCCGTTCCCGCGCAACAAGCCGCCCTACCCGGTCACGCACGGCTACGAGAACTTGCCGACCGTGATCAACAACGTCGAGACGCTGTGCTGCGTGCCGACGATCCTGCGCAAGGGTGCGGAGTGGTATCAGGGCCTCGGACTCGGCGAGCACGCCGGCACCAAGCTCGTGTCGCTCAGCGGCGACGTGCAGAAGCCCGGCAACTATGAAGTGCCGTTCGGCCTACCGCTCCTCACGCTGCTCAACGACTGGGCCGGCGGACCGAAGGAAGGCCGCAAGTTCCAGGCAGTCACGATGGCCGGCCTGAGCGGCGGATTCCTCGGCGAAGAGCACTTCGACGTCACCCTCGACGAACCCTCGATCCGCTCCCGCGGCTCCTTCCTCGGCGCCGCCGGCATCATTGTCTTTGACGACTCCCGCGACATGGTCCAGATGGCCCTCGAAGCCATCGAGTTCTTCCGCCACGAAAGCTGCGGCAAGTGCTTCCCCTGCCGAATTGGGTGTCAGCGCCTCGAAGAGCGGCTGCACGGGACGGCGGGTTCGAGCGACCCGGATGAGTTCATCCGCGAGCTCGAGGACATCGGGGATGCGATGAAGACGGCAAGTGCGTGTGGGCTGGGGGTGGCGACGCCGAATGTGACGGACAGTCTGATTCGGGACTTCCGGCCGGCGTTGGAGAAGCACGTGGTCGATTCGCGTCGTGGCCAATGAGGGCTCGGCGAGCGATTGCAGCTCTGAGCATTTCGTTACTTAGCCGGCTCTCGAGCTCGTGCAGCTCATCCAGAGACGGCCCGGCACACTACATCCTGCTGAGGCAGCCCTCTTCGTATGTCCGAGAGCTTCTTGGATTTCGAGGGGTTTCGGGTGGTCCGGGGTGCAGGCCCTGTGCGTGTCTGACGCCCGTGAAGCAGTGTTGGTTCAGCAGCTCGTCGCGGACGCGGCCGTTCAGGCTCTCGGCGAAGGCACTCTCTGTCGGCTTGCCCGGGCGGATGAAGTGGTGCTCGACGCCGTAACGGCACGCCCAGGCATCGAGAGCCTTGCTGGTGAATTCAGGGCCGTTGTCGGTACGGATCGCTCGCGGCCGGCCGTGCCGTTGGATCGCTGCATAGAGTTCGCGAGTCACTGGCTCCGCAGGGAGGACGACATCCGCTGTCAGCAATCGACTGTGCTTGGAGAAGTCATCGACGACCGCGAAGACTCGTAGGCCTCGACTGTCGGTCAGTGCATCGCTCAGAACGCCCATCGACCAGACTTCGATCGCTGAGGAGGCGGCAGGCCCGTGCTGACTGCTGGCGTGTGAGACTCGCTTGCGACGCTTGCTGCAGACCACCAAGCCAAGGGGCTCAGTAGGGTCGGTACACGCGCTTGTGATTCACTCGGAAGCCCTAGCGACGCGACAGGATCGTGAGCCTGCGATAACCAAAGCGCGAGCGTTCCTTCGCGAGCTCCTGGAGACGTCCCTCGAGGGCCGGATCGCGCTGCCTCCGGCTCCCATGTCGCTGTACGGATCGATGTTGCCCTGCAAGTGCGCACGCGTGCCGCCGGCTCATATCGAACTCCTCCTCGAAGTGCCTCACGACGGTGCGACGCCCGACAGGGCTCACCACCCATTTTCTCAGTGCCGAGTTCAAGGCCCGGACGTCGAGGGCCGGGTCCGCGACCATCTGCTTCAGCTGGCGATTCTGCTCCTCCAGCTCCTTCAGACGCTCTGCCTCGCTGACGTCGAGTCCGCCGCAGTTCGCACGCCAGCTGTAGATCGTCTGTGTGATGGTCCCGTGCTCGCGGGCGAGGTCGTGGACCTTCGCTCCGCCTTCGGCCTCCCCCAGGATCGCGACGATCTGGGACTCGGTGAATCGGCTCTTGCGTATAGCTTCTCAGGTCTCGGTCGGGCCGAGATCCAAGTTACCAACAGACCGGATTCACGGGGCTACCTCACTCTGAAGCGTACTATTCGGGGAACCGGCAAAAGAAGCGGCATATGCGCCTATTCTTCTGCACAACGGTTGAATCCGTGCTGGAATCGTACCCGAGGCGCGGGCCACCGGGCGGTCCTGCCCCCTCTACAAATGCCCCCTCCTCGCTAACGTTACCTCTCTGTAAGGGGTAGAACTCGTCCAGGAAGGCATCGGTATCCGTAATGTCTTCATAGAGAGGGCCCTCTCCATTCTTTGAACTCCACGTCGCGCCGCCATCTGTAGACTTAAGCGCATGCACCCAAGCCTCATCCCGGGGAAGCAGCGGGGGGACCTCAATGAGAGTATCACAATAATCGGGAAGCCGAACTCGCATTGCCAAATCCAGCACGTTTGCATCTCCAGTCGCTTGCTCCACGCTAACGAATCCTTGATATACGAGCTTGATGCAGCAAATCGGAGCTTCCTCGGGAGGCTCCCCACCGCCCACAGGCGATCCGTCCGGACCACTCGTCTCCACAAGGCCCTCGCAAGCTAGTATTAAGTCGATTGGTGTGTGGATGTTTGGTCTATCGTTGGCATCCTGATTTTGAACCCAACACACGCTCGAGCCGAGAGCATGGCCTAGACAATTATAGGG
>JBCBZB010000093.1:0-17849 GCA_039815565.1 Planctomycetota bacterium | reverse complement strand
GACGATTAACGAATGGACACTCGTGCAAACCAAGCAGAGGTATCGCTGTGCACCTACCGTATTCTTCAAGGCCTTCCGAGCCCCAGTGTGGATCAGAGTGAAGTTTATTCCAGCCACTTGCTTCTGCTGAAAAATCAATGGGCGAGAGAGATGAGCCTGAATCTCACCATCATCCAGGATTTCTGCCACCGAGCAACGGGACGGAGAGGGAGTTCATTTCATTATCGCGCGTCCGTACAAGTTGATCATTTTGTAACCCTCTCGCCTGCCCCCAGGTAGCGACCCATGAGCTCTTCGGCGCATTTTAAAGGTCAAATGACCGTGCGTTGATGTCGTTCTTTTCACAATCATCCCATCTGTGAGATGCGGCATTGTCTGCCCATCTGTCGTCAAGCGCAGGCCTCACCCACGACCCCCACCAACATTTACGTTTAGACCCTTTACACATTCTCTGGGGTACGAAAGAAGACACGCGGGCGTACAGAGCGAACGAGATGGAGGGCAGTTCTTCGGGAAGCCGTCCAACCGGCCTCTCGGGCTATTGTGGGTTCGCTGGTCGCGGGCGCTCGAGGAACTGCGTGGCGGCCTTGAGGACGAAGAGGGCACGGTGCGCCCGCAGTTCGAGCACCGGCGAGAGTCGGGTCATCCGACTGTGGAACGGCCCGCACTGCCTCGGAGGGCCTCCCTCTTTCCCAGTGCCCCGAAAACGTCCGGGGTCACCGAGAGACGTCGTGAACAGCGACGGGCCGGAGTCCGACCAACACGTGCCGGGGGCAGTTCGCGCGGTGTGAGAGAATTCACAACGTTGCCGTGAATGGGGCCGCAGATTGAATACGCCCCACCAACAGACCTGCGGCAGCGCGGTGTGACCGGCTGATGCCCTACCTCTGAGACGGACCGCGTGAAGGCCCACGCCTCGTGCGCGAGCAGAGCAACGTACACACGCGACACTCAACCACGCATTCAACAAGCGAGAGCGGTTCGCGTTACGGAATCGTGTCGAGCCGCGTGATTCCCACTCGCGAAGCACCGCGGTCCGGTGGACCCGGGCCGGGTCTCCAGTCGGCACGCGCTTCGCATCGGCACCCGAGCAACGACTCGTCCGAGTGCCCCCGTGGCCCGGCGGGACACTGACCCCCGAAGGAGAAAACCATGCCTACCCCTTCTCGGCTTCGAGCGCCCGTGGCGCTCAGCCTCCTGAGTGGAGCAGCTCTGCTCAACTCACCGCGCTTGCCTGCACAAGAACTGCCGTTCGCTATCGAGCAAAGCACGATCGGCGAGTTTCCGGTCGGCGACTCGCTGATCCCCCCGTCCCTGCCCGGGGCTGTGGCGGCGCTCTGCGACTTCGACGGCGACGGTGATCCGGACTTCGTCCCGTCTAGACGAGCTGAGGTCTGGATCAACAACGGCCCGCAAGCGTCGGTCTCGATCATCCCAATCCCACCCCTTCTCGCGGATACGACCAGCACGTTGATCTCTACCGGAGATTTCGACGGCGATGGGATAGATGACATCTTGCGAGGAGGCCTAGAGATCGTCTTCGGACCAGGTGATCGGCGACGCATTCTCGGCGCGGATAGCGCGCTCCAGAACCGCGTCGTCGTCGACGCAGACCGCGACGGAGACCTGGACATCTTCGTCATGCGCGAAGTCCTCTTCGATGACGTCGCGATCGAGCTGTTCGAAAACGACGGGTCCGGGATCTTCACCCGATCGATCGCGGTCCCGTTCCCGGTTCGGATTTTCGGCTCGGGCAATGCGCCTCCTTCACGCTTATTCGAAGCGATCGATCTGGATCAGAGCGGCGACATCGAGCTCTTGATCCGTCCCGAGATCTCCTTCTCGATCTTCTCGTCGAGCATCTTCCAGCGCGGACCGTCAGGCTTCTGGACCGAAACGCAGACCAGTCTTCCACCGCGAGCCTCTGCAGGGGACTTCGACGGAGACGGTGATGGCGACGTTCTTGCCGTGGACCCCGCAGACGATTCCCTACTCGTGTTGTGGGAGAACGTTGGCGGGACGTTGAGCGCGTCTCTGACCTCGGCACCGGGCTTCACCGACCCGATTGGGTTCGGGATCGTCGGTCCGGCGCTCAACGTGGTCGACGTCGACCGCGACGGGAACTTGGACGTTGTTCAATCCAGGAGCGGCGCCGAAGTCGCCTACGGGGACGGAACCGGTGGGCTCCTGGTGGCAGGGCCGATAGCTAACGATTCGTCGAGCCCCAGAGTCCTCGTTGCCGATCTCGACCTCGACGGCATGAGCGACATCGTCTCGCCTGCATCTCGAAGAACGGACGTCGCGTTCGGTCAACCAAGTCGAGGGCTGCTCGAACCACGCTCGAGGGGCCTGCACCTTCGCCCGGGCCTGCGACTGATGGGCGACTTCGACGGTGACGGCCGCACCGACCTCACCGTCCTTCCGGTGACCGGGAACACCGGGGCAAGCGTGACCTTCGCACTCCAGCTCGCCGGAGGCACGTACGCGTTCGTCTCCCCCCAGACTCCGTTCGGCGCACAACTCCCTCCAATCGGACCGGTGGATGACGAGAACGCCGTCGCGGACCTGGATCTCGATGGCCGCGACGAGCTGTATTTCCGAGGATCGTCGCAGGACGACACGATCTTCCAGGCACGCCTCGTCGCCAGCCCCCAGGGACTGACGACTAAGGTCACGACCATCTCGACCTATCCTCAACTGCGCGCGTCGATGATCGCGCGCAACTTGGACGGTGACCCGGAAGACGAGCTCGTGATCCTCTACTCGGATGGCGTGAAGCAGCTCTATGAGAATGACGGCTCCGGAGGAATCGCGCTGCGACCGTCCGCGTTCTCGGCCACGTCAAACCTCGCGACCACCGTCCCCGTTGGGGCGCACTCTACCCTCACAACGATCGACTTCGACGGCGATGGCGACATCGACGTACTCGAGTGCGCCGATAGGGCCCGCGCCTCATCGCCGACTACCACCCTGATTGCACTCGCCCATATCAACGACGGGACGGGAACCTTCACCACTTCAGTCCCGCTGACGATGAACGCAGTGCTCACTGGCTCCCGCGTTTCACGCCCAGCAGTGATAGACGTGGACCTCGACAGCGACAACGACCTCGTTTTCCCGGGCCTCAATCAACTGTTCCGTAACGATGGAGGCGGAACCTTCACACCGATCTCAGGTCAGGTGACCCCCCAGACCAACTTCCCCTACCTAGTCGGAGACGTGACGGGCGACGGCATCGCAGACCTAGGCGTCGTCCCGGGTTCGAACGAGCAGGTCGTGCAGATCATCGCGGGCCGTGGAGATGGCACCTTCGATGCGACACCGCTCGAGATCCCCGCATTCGAAGAGGAGGACATCGAGATCGGGATCTTGGGTTCGGCCACTTGGATGGATGTCGACGACGACGGGGACCTGGACACGGTGACCTCCTCGAACGTCCTCATTCACACGAGCTTCCAGCTGATCTCACGGTTCCGGCCGAGGCTCGGCCAACCGGCTCATTGGCTGGTTGCTCACAAGTGCTCGCCTGGCGCGTCGTCGAATCAACCGACGCTTGTCGCGCTCTTGGTCTCACCGAGGAGGTCCGCGATGGCGACAGTGACTCCGTTCGGCTTGTTGTCACTCGACGCCCCCCTGGTCGTCGCCGCGAGCTCCAGTACTCCGATCACGACCGATTCGACGCAGTATGCGGTCACGGTGCCGATGCGACCCTCCTTGGTCGGCGCAGAGATCCACAGCCAGGCCCTCGTCGGCTTCGGCAGCGGAGCCGGCCCCGCCGATCTGTTCCTGACAAACTCGCTCGTGGACACGATCGGGTTCTGACCCAAACGATTTCTGGCGCGATCGCTCAGCGTGAACTGACCCCGTTCGGTGTTGGCGGGCAAAACTTACAGGCTCGAAGCTCTGTCGAAGTCTTGCTCGAGGTCACGCTCCGTCCCAGGCACTTCGGGCGGCGTAGGCCCGGCGCCACGTCAGTCGCTGCCATGGCCGAATCCCTGGAGCAGGCATCCTGTGGGCCTTTCGGGCGATTCGTGGCCATCCGGTGGTCGCAGACGCTCGAGGAGCTGCGCGGCGGCCTAGAGAGCGAAAGGAGGCGTGGTATGCCCGTAGTTCGAGCGCCGGTGAGGTTCAGGTCATCAGGCTGTGGATCGGCGCGCACTGCCTCGCAGGGCCTCCCTCGTTTCCGGTGCCCCGAAAATGTCCTGAGTCACCGAGAAACGTCGTGAACTGCCGTGGGCCGGAGTCCGACCAACACGCGCCGGGGGCAGTTCACGATCAGCGAGAGCCGAGCAGCTCTCGCTGAATCACCCGCCACATCAGCCGACGCATGTGCGCACGCTGCGCCCGGCTCCGCACGCCGTGGCGAGACCGCGGGTAGAACATGACTTCGAAGTCATCCTTGCCCGCCCGCTGCAACGCATCGATCAAGCGTACGCTGTTCTGCAGGTGTACGTTGTCGTCGATCGTGCCGTGCAGAATCACGAGATGGCCCCGTAGGTTCGCCGCGGCGTCGATGACCGAGGTTTCGTCGTAACCCTCGGCGTTGTCCTGCGGCGTGCCCATGTAGCGCTCGGTGTAGATCGTGTCGTAGAGCTGCCAGTCGTGGACGCCGGCACCGGCGAAGCCGAGGGCGAACTTGTCCGAGTGCGTCAGCGCGTAGCCGGCCATGAAGCCGCCGTAGCTCCAGCCGCTGATCGCAACCCGTGCGGGGTCCCCGCCGTGGTTCTCGCAGACCCAGGCGACCGCGTCCTCCAGGTCCTTGAGCTCCTGCACGCCGAGGCGGCGGTGACAGAGACCGGTCGTCGCCTGGCCTCGGCCGCTCGCCGTCCGCACGTTGCACTGCAGGACGAGCACCCCTTCCTGCCGGAGGAACTGGTGCCAGGCGCTCGGACGGAACCGGTTGCGCACGCTCGGAGCGTTCGGGCCCGAGTAGGTGTCGAGGAAGACCGGGAACGGTCCCTCGCCATCCGGCCTGAGCACCGTCACGTCGAGCGGGAACCGATCGCGTGCCTCGATGATCGCGAGCTCAGGTGAGGGCAGCTTCAGGCCTACCATCTGCGCACTGGGGATCGAGGGGAGCTCGCGGAGGATGTTGCCGTCCAGATCACAGATGCGCACAACGGGCGGCTCTTCCACCGTCGACACCGTGTCGAGGACGACTCCGAGCTCGGTGTGGAAGCGCACCGAGTGCACGCCACGCCCCTTCGTCAGCAGGCGCACCTGACCATCCGCCGTCTTGCGGAAGGTGTGCCGATCGAGCGGCGAACCCGCCTTTGCCTCGTAGACGATCTCACCCGGAATCGTGGAGTCGCTCCACTTGGTGATGTCGTAGGGCGTGACGAGCACACCCTCGATCAGCTCGCCGTCGTTCTCGTAGTGGTAGACGTCGCGCGTACCCTCGCGCTCCGAGACCCAGTAGAAGGTGCCGTCGTCGCGGAAGTCCGGCTGACCGATCACATTCACCCAGGTGTTGCTCTCCTCGCGGAGCACCCGCCGGATGTCGCCGGTCGTCGAGTCGATCGCAACGAGTTCGAGCCAACTCTGCACCCGGTCGGTGATCTGCGCCCAGACCTCGTCGGTGAACGGGTTCCAGGTCACACGGACGATCAAAAATCCATCGCCGTAGCGCGAGGTGAGATCGACCGGGATCACTTTCTGACCTTCGACCGCGGCGATCGACAACGAGGCGGTCGGGTTCGGGTCGCCGGCCTTCGGGTAGAGCGTGACCTCGGCCTCGACCGAACGCTCGTCCTCGAGTTTCGGCGTCGGGACGTGATCGACGACCGTGAACGGCTTCACCGCGGTCGAGTCGATCGTCAGGAACGCGAGCTTCTTGCCATCGCCGTTCCACCATGCGCCCTGGAAGTTGCCGCGCCCGTAGAGCTCCTCCTGGTAGACCCAGTCGAGCATGCCGTGGCGACGATCACCGCCACCGTCGGCCGTGACCTGCCAGGACAAGCCACCCTGATCCTCAGGGCTCGTGATGCAGAGGTTCCCGTCCGCGACGTAGGACAGGAGCTCGCCGCTCGGCGCGAGTTGCATCTCATCGACCTCGACTCCATCGATCGACACGGTCTCGCGCCCGCCGTTTCGACGCAGCAGCTCGCTGAGCGTTCGGCCCGGCACATCTTCCGGCTCGGCTTCTCCATCGCTCGGAGGCGCCTCGACGTCCTCACCGGTCTTCGGATCGATGAACCAGACTCCCGGCAACCCAGGCCCGCGGTTCTGGGTCACCTTCAGCAGCCCCCCCTCGACCTCGACCCTCGGCACGACCGGGTTCAACCGCAGGCCACCGAGTGTCTGCTCGAGGGTGATCTCGGTCTGAAACGCACCCGACCCGGTCTGCGGAGGCCGGTCCTGCGCGAGCACAGACGAGCCCCCAGCCAGACCGACGGTCAGGCCGAGGACCAGCGTCGAGAAGGCCGTGCAACGGGCAGAACGGCCACCGGGGGTCGACTCCTGGGAGTTCGACGGCTGGCGCCACGACGAAGGTTCTGGATTACGCATCCTTGGACTGAGGAGCCGAATAGACTAGCCACCCGAACGAAGGACCCGGCAGGTCTGCGAGGTCTCAGGCCACTCCCTGTCCCAGCGGGACCGGATTTCTGCCTCCACTGCCTCCAACCCGCCCTAATCTCCGACCCAGCATGAGCAGCACCAACCCCTACTCGATGAGCGGCCAGGTGGCCGCGGCCGACGCGCCGGTCGCCGAGCGCGTCAAGTTCCTGCAACGGACCTACTCCTGGCTCCTCGGTGGAGTCTTGGCCTTTGCCGCGATCCTCGCGGCCTGGGGCCAATCGGAGACGCTGCAGTCGATGACCGGCTTCATCGGCGGCAACTGGATCATCGCGATGGTGGTGATCTTCGGAGTGAGCTTCTTCGCGCACGCAGTGGCCGAGAAGACGCCGCTCAACATGTTCGCCTACGGGGCGGTGGTGTTGGTCTACGGCCTGCTCATCGGCCCGATCGTCGCGATCATCTCGGCCGGTCACGGCACGGGCATCATCACGCAGGCGAGCGTGATCACCGCCGTGATCTTCATGGGGCTGACCGCCTACGTCTTCATCAGCGGGAAGGACTTCTCGTTCATGAGGGGCTTTCTCACCATCGGACTCGTCGGCCTGATCATCACCGGTGTCGTTTCTGCCTTCATGGGTGGCGGCATCGGCATTTGGTACAGCTACGTGGCCGCCGCCCTGTTCTCCGGCTACATCCTCTACGACACGAGCCGGATCCTTCATCACTACCCGACCACGGCCCACGTCTCCGCGGCTCTGGTCCTGTTCGTCGACGTGGTGATCCTCTTCAAGCACATCCTGATCATCCTCGCGAGCAACGACGACTGATCGCTTGAGAGACCGCCGCGCGCACGGCGGCGGTCCGGATCGGCTGGAGCGGGAAGCCCCGGAGATGGACCTCCCAGACCCCGGAATCCCAGGATTCCGGGAACCACGCTCGCCCTCCGTCCTAGTGCGCCGGATACGGCGTGGACCCGATGCGCCCGCCGTGGCCCATCCTCCATTCCCCGCCATGAACCGATTCCGTCGCGCCGCACTCCCGGCCTCCCTCGGCCTGATCGCCGCCATCCTCGCAGCCCCACTCTGCGCTCAGAGAGGCCCCTCCCAGGAGGAACTCCAAAAGCGCAAGGCCAAGAAGCTCACCGAGTCGTTCGTCTCCGCCTACCCCTGGCAGACGGACTTCGACGCCGCACGCGCAGCCGCTCGCGAGAGCGGCAAGCCGATCTTCGCCTACTTCACCCGTAGCTACGAACCGTGCCCGTTCTGCACCAAGTTCGAGAACGGCGCACTGCAGGAAGAGGGCTTCCCGGAGCTCGCTGAGGAAGTCGAATTGTTCCTCCACGTCTCGACGCGGGTCGACGGCGACAACGACGACCTGTTCCGCGAGAAGGGTGGCACCGAGTATCCCCACCTCGCACTCCTCGACGCCGAAGGCCGCGTGGTCGGCCGTGTCGAAGGCAACAAGCGGGACGGCTTCACGGTCGGGCAGATTCGTGAGTCGCTCGAAAATGACGTTCGCGAATTCCGCGAGCTCGAGACCAAGGCCGCGGACGGCGACTCGGAGTCTCAGCACGAGCTCTTCAAGCGCCGAGTCGAATACGGCCACTTCCTGAACGACTACGACCAAGCGCGCGAACAGCTCGCCGAACTCGAAGACTTCAGTGACGAGCAGCGTGCGACCTTCGAGGCCGAGCTGATCACCCAGGAGTTCAACCAGATCCTCGCGATCGCACAAGACCAGTCGCGCTACCCCGAGGCTGGCGCGCAGGCACTGACGATGCACAAGAAGGACCGCATCGTCGATGGCGACCTCAAGCCCTACTACTGGTCGCTCGTCGGCGTCGGTGCAGCCGGTGCCCGCGACGCCGAGCGCCTGCTCAAGTCGGTCGAGATCCTCGAGGGAATCGACCACGCGATCGCTCGCCGCGCCCTGCGCCAGCTGAAGCCGATCGCCGAGCGCATGCGGGGCTGAGCCGCGCCCGGAACACGTGGATCCTCACTGGCTGGATCCACGCAGTAGGGCGCCCCGATCGGTTACGATCGCGGGCCGCCCTCGGAGCCCCGAAAGGACTCAATGCTCAGCCAGCACACCCCCTCTTCTAAGCGTCGATCTGTACTGCGCGGCCTCTGCGCCTCGCTGCTGACCACGCTCGGTCTCGCCCTGTCGGCCCCGGCTCAGATGACGGATCTGGCCGAGGACCAGAGCTACGAGGAAGCCCTGCGGGAGTACCGCGGGTTCGTCGATCGCCCGTCGCTCTACAAGCGGATGTGGGGCCGCGAACTCCTGGCCGCCACCCGCGACCCGCGCGCGCTGGAGGTCTTGATGAAGACCTACCGCAAGCCCGAGGAACCGCAGCAGGTCAACAAGTACCTGATCACGTCGTTGGTCATGCGAGTCTGGGGCAACGACCTCTCACTCGCGACGCTCGGCGATTGGCGCGGTCAGAACAAGAAGACCACCGACTCGTGGCTCTGGTACAAGACCCTGCTGCCGACTGCGGTGAAGCACTTCGAGGTCATCTTCGACATCGCTCGGGACAACCGCGACCCGTTCCTCCGCGCGGCGGCGATGCAGTCGCTCGCAGACCAGCTGGCGAACAGCAACTCGCCCGATGAGCTGCCCGAGTTCCTGAGCGAGATGCTCACCGAGCTACCGAAGAAGGAACTCGAACGCGCCCTGCGGATCGAAGGCGTCACCGCGATCCTGCTCGCGATGAAGCCCGTGCTCCGCGAAGACCCGTGGAAGGAGATCTGCCGAACGCTGATCCTGCAGTTCGACGACGAGGACACGCCGCAACGCACGAAGGTCAACATCGCACGTATGCTGACCGAGGCTTTCGAGGTCCCGAACCTCGGCCTCTCGTCTCGCTGGTGGCAGTCGGAACTCGACCGCAACCCGAACCGCGTGAACCGGCAGGGGCCGACGCAGACCGTTCCGTTCTTCTCGCTGCGGACGATCGGCTACCGCTTCGTTTACGTGATCGACGCCTCGGACTCGATGCTCGTCCCGGTCACCGACCGCGAGAAGAAGGACCTCGGCCCGATCACCGGTGGCGACAAGCCGGAACCCGGAGAGCCAGGCTTCGTCCCCGGCGAGGACGACATCGAGTGGTCCCGCGTCGTCAACCGCTTCGACGCCGCCCAAGAGTACCTGCGCCTCTCGCTACAGAGCCTCAGTCCCGAGCACGAGTTCGCCGTCGTCCTGTTCGGCAGCGAGGCCGAGCTCCTCGAGTCTACGCCCCGAATGATCAGGGCCACTCCCGCCAACGTGCGCCGTGTTCTCAAGGAGCTGCAGGAGATCGAACCAGGCCCGGTCGTCGACCGCCGACCTCACGGAACGCTGCGAGGTGACACGAACCTCTACGGCGGTCTGCGGATGGCCTTCCAAATCACGGCGAAGGGTGAGACCCGCTCCGAGAGCTACATCGACAAGAAGGCGCTCTTCAACGGCTGCGACACGATCTTCCTGCTCTCGGACGGCGCCCCGAACTTCGACGACTTCCTCGAGCGGGATACGCCGGACCCCGGCGACCAGGCCGGCGACAACGAGACGGGCGAAAAGCTCGAGAACACCGAGTTCCTGAACTACCAGGGCCCCTACGTCCACGGTCTGCAGCTCTACCAACTCGATGACCTGCGCCGGATGAACCTGTTCCGTCGCGCCGAGCTGCACTGCGTGGGCATCGGCGAGGCAAACCACCAGCTGCTCGAAGCGATGGCCGAAATTGGCCACGGCCAGGCCGTGAAGGTCGAAGGCACGCGCGGGCGCTGAGCCAGAACAGGCGCCGAAAAAGGTGGCCCCACAGGGTTGCACCCTCTGTGGCGGCATGCATAATCCTGCGATTCTGATCGCAGGATTATGCAGAATCGCCCGACCCGCCAACGCCGCCTGGAGGCCCTGACCGAGTTCGTTCGCCTCGAACAGCCCAAGAACCAGGCTGAGCTGCAGAGCCTGCTCGCGACCGAGGGCTACGAGGTGAACCAGGCCACGTTGTCCCGGGACCTCCGGGAGATCGGCGTCGTGAAGGGCCCGAACGGCTACCAGCTGCCCGAAACGAATGGTTCGAACGACCGGCTCGGGCGCGCGATCAACGAGTGGCTGCTGCGGATCTCCCCGGTCTCGAACCAGATCGTGCTGCGGACTGCACCCGGCGGCGCCACTCCGATCGCCCTCGCGCTCGACGACGAGGACCTGGGCGGCGTGCTTGGGACGATCGCCGGCGACGACACCGTGCTGGTGATCTGCGACGGCGCGGGCAGTGCCCGATCGGTCGCGCAGATGCTTCAGACGAAGGTCGCGACATGACGGCCTCCGCCTCGAAGCGTGTCGCCGTTCTCGGCGCGACCGGTCGCACCGGCCGAGAGTGCCTGCGGATCCTACGGAAGCATCCGGAGCTCGAAGTCGCGCACGCGTTCCGTTCACGAACGGGCCAGCCGGGTCTCCCGGCGGAGGTCGCCGGCACTCCGGACATCGAACCGCTTGAGCTTCAGAGGCTCGAGGCCGTCGACGGAGTTCTCGTCTGCGCACCCCACGGCGCTTCGGCAGCGCTCGACTTCGAGTCCCTCGAACTCGACTGCAAGGTCGTCGACCTCTCGGCCGACTACCGGCTCACCGACCCCCTGCAACACGCTGAGGTCTACGGCCCGCTCTCAACCGACACCTCTAGATCCGCCCAGCTCGAGACGCTGAGGAAGCGTGCGACCTACGGCCTGACCGAATTCGCCCGTGACGAGGTCGCGACCGCTCAACTGGTCGCCAACCCCGGCTGCTATCCGACTGCGGTCAGCCTCGCGTTGAAGCCTCTCGCCGAAGCCTCGCTGATCGACACCTCCGCTCCGATCCATGCGGACTGCAAATCGGGCGTCTCCGGTGCAGGCAACACGCCGTCAGCGATGAACCTGTTCTCGAACGTCCACGAGAACTTCCAGGCCTACAAGATCGGCGAACACCGGCACGAGCCGGAGATGCGGCAGGCGACCGGGCTCACCCGCCTGCACTTCGTCCCCCACCTGCTGCCGGTCGACCGGGGCATCCTCGCCACCCTTTGGTTCACCGCGAAGGAGGGTGTCGACCTGCACGCAGTCCAAGAGACTCTCAGAGCCCGCTACGACGCCGAGACGTTCGTGACCGTCTGCGATGAGGCCCCGTGCCTGCGCTCGGTGCAGTGGACCAACCACTGCCACCTTCAGGTGACGAAGCTCGGAAACGACCACAAGGACGATCAGTTCGTGGTCGTCGCAGTCCTCGACAACCTGGTCAAGGGCGCGGCCGGTCAAGCGATACAGAACATGAACCTGATGCTCGGGCTCGAGGAAGGAGCCGGACTGTCATGAGGTGGTCGTTCGAGGAAGGATCCAAGAACGGATCCGGACGCCTCTGCATCAAGGTCGGCGGTGCTCAGCTCCGCGATCCTGAGGCGCGCAGGGAGTTCGCTGAAGCGATCTCGGCCGCTCGCGAGCAAGGCTACGAGTGCGTGATCGTTCACGGCGGAGGGGATCAGATCCGCGAACTCAGCAAGCGCTTGTCGATCGAGGACGAGTATCACGACGGCCTGCGGATCACCGATGCCCAGACCGCCGAGGTCGCGCTCTGCGTGCTCGCGGGTTCGGTCAACAAGGCGCTCGTGCAGAGCCTGCAGGACATGGGCGTCCCGGCTGTCGGCCTCTGCGGCGCAGATGGCGGGACCTTCACCGCAAAGAAGCACACGCCGAAAGGACAGGATCTCGGCTTTGTCGGACAGATCGACGACGTCGACCCGCGACTCGTCGACGCGCTCCTTCAGTCCGGGTTCACTCCGGTGCTCGCCACGCTCGGCCCCAGATCCAGCGCCGAACCGACCGAACCGCTCTACAACATCAACGCCGACACCGCCGCCGGGCCACTGGCACGCGCGCTGGGCTGCGACGCGATGCTGTTCTTGACCGATGTCGAAGCGGTCTTGGACCAGCACGGTGTGCGGATCCCGCGCCTGTGCCCTGAACAGTGCGAACGGCTTCGCGAGGATGACGTCCTTCGCGGCGGCATGCTGCCAAAGACCGAGGCCGCCTCACTGGCCAAGGCGGAGCTCGGCCCAGGACGCGTGAAGATCGCCAGCGCGAAGGGCCCCGACGCCGTGCTGACCGCACTCGGCGACCAGAGCGGGACCGAGTTCGAACCTCGCCGACGACGCTGAGGTTTCCGGACCCCGTCCGCCACTCGCCCTTCCCGACCACCCGTCTCTCCGTAGCCCCGACTCCGTCACTCCCACCCCGACCCCATCGCCATGGACGAACACGTCGTACGCACCTACGTCCGCGAACCCGAGGTCTTCGTCTCGGGCCAGGGCGCCACGCTGTTCACCGAGGACGGCCGCCGTTTCCTCGACTTCTTGGGCGGCATCGCAGTGTCCGCGCTCGGCCACCACCATCCGCGCCTGACGCATGCCCTGCACGATCAGGTCGACCGCGTCCTGCACACGTCGAACCTCTACCGGCACCCGTTCACCGAGGAACTCGCGGGTCATCTCGCGAAGGCTTCGGGCCTCGAGGCCGTGTTCTTCGCCAACTCCGGCGCCGAGGCCAACGAGTGTACGCTGAAGATCGCGCGGAAGTATCAGGAGGTCCGGGGCGAGGGAGATCGGGATCACTTCCTCGCACTCGACGGCTGCTTCCACGGCCGGACGCTCGGCGCGCTGTCGGTGACCTCGGGCGCCGCCTATCGGAAGCCGTTCGCACCGCTACTCGAATCACACTTCCTGCCCCGGAACGACATCGCCGCACTGGAGAAAGCGATCGAGACCCGACCGGCTGGACTGATCCTCGAACCGATCCAGGGGGAAGGCGGCATCCACGAGCTCGACCACGGTTTCCTACGGCGCGCGCGGGAACTCTGCACCGAGTCGAACACCGTGCTGATCCACGACGAGGTGCAGTCCGGCACCGGCCGGACCGGCAAGTTCCTCGCCGGCGATCACGCCTCGGTGAAGCCCGACCTCGCGACCCTCGCGAAGCCACTGGCGGGTGGACTCCCGATCGGCTGCTGCCTGACGGCGAAGGGCTTCGAGTCGATCCTGCAACCCGGCGATCACGGCTCGACCTTCGCCGGCGGACCGCTCGTCAGCCGAGCCGCGATCGTCGTCATGGAGGAACTCCAGGACGGCCTGCTCGATGCGGTTGCCGAACGTGGAGCGCAACTGCGGGCCGGACTCGAGGCCTTCGTCGATCGCTACCCCCGCGCCATCGAAGTCCGCGGCCGCGGCCTGATGCTCGGTCTGCAGATCGACGGCGGCGCGCAGGACCTTCAACGCTGGCTCTACGAGAACGGCCTGATCACGCACTGCACCCAGAAGGACGTACTGCGCCTCCTCCCTCCCTACGTCGTCACGGACGGCGACATCGAAGAAGCCCTGGTCCTGATCGACCGCGGCCTCGCCCAAACCGCTGACGCAGAGACCCTCGTCTGAGGAACCCGGTGATGACCACCACGACCCTGACTGCTGCCCCGTTCGACCACCAGGACTTCCTGTCAGTCGCCCAGCTCTCCGTACAGGACATCCAAGCGGTCTTTCGGACCGCGGCCGAGTTGAAGGCGAGCCGCCGGCTCCACGACCAGGTCCTGCGCGGGCGCAAGATCGCGATGATCTTCGAGAAGGACTCGCTGCGCACGCGCTTCACCTTCGACGTCGGCATGCAGGACCTCGGCGGCGCCGCTGTGTTCATGGATCACCGTGATGCCCGTATCGGTTCACGGGAGTCGATCCGCGACGTCGCCCGCAACCTCGAACGGTGGGTCGATGGCATCGTCGCCCGGACCTTCAAGCACCGCGTCGTGACCGACCTCGCCGACTACGCCGGCGTACCGGTCATCAACGGCCTGACGGACTACCTGCACCCTTGCCAGGCCCTGTCCGACATCTTCACGCTCCATGAGCACTGGGATGGTCAGCTGAAGGGCAAGCGACTCGCTTACTTCGGCGACGGCAACAACACCTGCCACTCGTTGATCCACACCGCAGCGATCCTTGGCATCGACATGGTCGTCTGCACGCCCGAGGGTTACGAGCCGAACAGCAAGGTGGTGCACGAAGCGATGATCGCGACGCAGAGCTCCGGTTCGGAACTCACGATCACGAATCGCATCGACGAAGGCATCGATGGTGCTCAAGCCGTCTACACCGACGTGTGGGCGAGCATGGGCCAGGAAGACGAGGTCGAGGAGCGAAACGGCATCTTCCTCGAGTACCAGGTCAACGAGGCACTGATGGAGAAGGCCGAGGACTCCGCGCTCTTCATGCACTGCCTGCCTGCACACCGCGGCGCGGAAGTGACTAGCCCAGTGATCGACGGCGACCACTCGATCGTCTTCGACATCGCCGAGAACCGCCTGCACATCCAGAAGGCCCTTCTCGTGCTCCTGCTCGGCGACCAGACCGGAGGACTGAACTCATGACCAAGAAGATCGTTCTCGCCTACTCGGGTGGCCTCGACACTTCGGTGATCATCCCGTGGCTCCAGGAGAACCATGGTTACGAGGTCCACTGCCTCGCGGGTGACGTCGGCCAGGGTCCAGAGGAACTCGTGGGCCTCGAAGAGAAGGCCAAGGCGACCGGTGCCGCCTCGTGCAAGGTCGCCGATCTGCGCGAGGAGTTCGTCGTCGACGTGATCTGGCCCTGCCTGCGCGCGATGGCGATCTACGAAGGCCGCTACCTGCTCGGCACTTCGATGGCTCGCCCCGTCCTCGCAAGGGCACAGGTCGACTACGCCCGCGAAGTCGGTGCGAGCGCCGTCGCGCACGGCTGCACCGGCAAGGGCAACGACCAGGTGCGGTTCGAACTCGGCTACCAGTTCCTCGCGCCGGAGCTCGAGATCGTCGCACCGTGGCGCGACTGGGAAATCCGTTCGCGTGAGGACGCGCTCGACTACGCCGCTGCCCGGAACATCCCGGTCACCGCGTCGCGGACCAAGATCTACTCCCGGGACAAGAACCTCTGGCACATCAGCCATGAAGGCGGAGCGATCGAAGAACCGACCAACGAACCGCCGGACGACGCGTGGACGATGACCGTGGATCCGCGTGAGGCACCCGACGATGCCGAATCGCTGACGGTCTCGTTCCGCCACGGTGTGCCGTTCGCCGTCGATGGCAAGACACTCGATCCGGTCACGTTGATCGAACACCTGAACGAACGCGCCGGCCGTCACGGCGTCGGACGGGTCGACCTCTGCGAGAACCGTCTCGTCGGGATGAAGTCCCGAGGCCTCTACGAGACGCCAGGCGGCACGGTCCTGATCGAAGCCCTGCGCACGCTCCGCTCCGCGACGATGGAGCGGGACACGTTCCGGCAGTGCGAGCGCCTCGCCGTCGACTACGCCGACCTCGTCTACACCGGTCGCTGGTTCCACCCGCTGCGCCGGGCGATGGATGCGTTCTTCTTCGAAGCCACGACCCCGGTCGAGGGCACGGTGACCGTGCAGCTCTACAAGGGCACAGCGACCGCTCGCTCGGTCGACGCGAAGCACTCGCTCTACTCCGAGGATCTCGCGACGTTTGGCGAGTCGGCGCAGTTCGACCAGAAGGACAGCGAGGGTTTCGTCCGTCTCTACGGTCTGCCGGGCGCCGTCGCCGCGAAGCGCGACCGGGAACTGCAGGGAGGCTCCCAATGAGCAGCATGTGGGGCGGACGGTTCGAGGGCGGTCTCGATCCGTTCTTTGAGCAGTTCAACCGCTCGCTGCCATTCGACCGGCGACTACTCGAGCAAGACATCCGGGGCAGTCACGCCTGGGCGGACGCCCTCGTCGGCGCCGAGATCCTCAGCAGCGACGAGGCCCGGCAGATCCACGACGGGCTCGACCGCATCGCGGAGGACTGCGCCTCGGATCCGACCCTGATCGGGAACGCCGACGACGAGGACATCCACGGCTTCGTCGAGCGCAAGCTCGGCGAGCAGGTCGGAGGACTCGCGAAGAAGCTCCACACCGGACGGTCGCGCAACGATCAGGTCGCGACCGACCTCAAGCTGTGGCTCAAGACGGCAACGACAGAACTCGACGGGCGCGTGGGCGAACTCCAATCGGCGCTGCTCGCTCTCGCCGAGCGCACGGCGGATCTTCCGATCCCGGGTTACACACACCTCCAACGCGGCCAGCCGGTCACGGCCGGCCACCACGCACTCGCCTACCTCGAGATGCTGGCGCGCGATCGCTCCCGCATCCGGGACGCGATCACGCGGGCCGACGAGTCCCCGCTCGGCTCGGGCGCGCTCGCCGGCACGGCGTTCCCGATCGATCGTGAGGCGCTCGCGAAGTCCCTTGGCTTCCGCGCGCCGACCCGCAACAGCCTGGATACGGTCTCCGACCGCGATCACGTGGCCGAGGTCTTGTTCGCCTGCTCGCTGTTGATGGTCCACCTCTCAAGACTCTGCGAGGACTGGATCTTCTACGGCTCCTACGAGGCCTCGATGGTCCGCTTCCACGACTCGACGGCGACCGGTTCGTCGTTGATGCCACAGAAGAAGAACCCCGACGCCCTCGAACTCATCCGCGGCAAGTGTGGTCGGGTCCACGGCCACCTCCAGGCCCTGATGATGACGATGAAGGGTCTTCCGCTGGCCTACGACAAGGACCTCCAGGAGGACAAGGAGGGGCTGTTCGACGCGCTCGACCAGACGTCCTCCTGCGTCCGGGTCATGAGGACGGTCGTCGACACGATCGAATACGACGAGGCCCGGTGCCGCGAGACCAGCGGACGCGGCTACCTGAACGCGACGGACGCAGCCGATCTTCTGGTCCGCGCTGGCGTGCCGTTCCGCGACGCTCACGAGCGCTGCGGCAAAGCCGTCTTGCGAGCACTCGAGCTGGGCGTCGAACTCGAGCAACTCCCCGAGGAAGACCTCGCCATCCTCTTCGGCTACGACGTCGCCGACCCGCAGACGGCACTCTCGGTCGAGGAAGTCCTCGCCCGTCGCAACGTGGTTGGAGGAACCGCCCCCGGCCAGGTTCGCACCCAATGCCATCACTGGCGTCAGCAACTCGAGGAGCAAACACGATGACCGAGGTCTCGATCCGCGATGCGAAAGTCAGTGACGCTCCTTCGATCATGCGACTGATCAACGAGCTGGCGATGCGCCAGATCATGCTACCGCGATCGCCTGCCTCGGTGATCGAACACATCCGTGACTTCGTGATCGCGGAGATCGACGGTGAGTTTGCCGGATGTGGAGCCCTTCACATCGTGTGGTCAGACATGTCAGAGATCCGCTCGATCGCCGTCCGGCCCCTCCCCGTTGCCTCGGAGGGGGATGTGCTGGGGGCCGTCAGTCAACTGGTCGCCAAGGCGCTCAGTGGTCGGGTTGG
>JBCBZB010000105.1:0-12795 GCA_039815565.1 Planctomycetota bacterium | reverse complement strand
ATTTCTTTTGTTTGTGTAGTCATGATTTGACACTATTGATTAGTAATGTTTGTCTGAAGGTAATTGTTTTTCCTTTCCTTCTGTATTTAAATAGTTGTCAATCTCGCGCATCGCCCTCGAACTCCTGACTCTGGATGGCGTCGGTGGACGACTGCAATCCGTGCTGAGTGAACAGCTCAACGCACGGATCCCCCTGCGCCCGATGATCATCGAGGAGAACGACCGGAGTGCACTCGTTCTCCGCGGCACGGTCCCGACCGAAGCCGTCCTACCGCTGCGCGACGCGATCGGTATCGCGGTCGTCTCGCTGCTCGAAGACCCAGCCTACCCACAGGAATGGAAGGCTGCCGTCGATCGCGCACGCCTGCGCTTCCAGGCGGAGGTGACGACCCGCGACGGGTGGCTTCGCGCGGCGACCGCAACGCTGCGCCACCCGAACGCCGACAACTTCGAGATGGTCGACGGCGAGGTCGCGCCCGTAGACGACCAACCGCTCGACCCCTGGGTCTACGGGCAGGCCCTGATCCTGCGCTCGAACCCGGATCGCTTCGCCCCGTTCCTCGAGCTCGTCCTCGGCAAGGTCCCGTTGGTGTTCGCACTCGGCGGCGAACCGATCCGCACCAAGAACGTGTTCCCGCTGCAGAACGCTCTGCTCTCCGATCGGCGGCTTGAGGTCACGATCGCACCCGACGAAGAACGGCGACAGCGCGCGGCGGAGCAATGGCGCGAGACGGTGTCCGCCCTCGGCGGTGGCGTTCGGCTCGCCGGTGCGTCGGGATACAGCGCGAGCAGCGTGACACGAACCGGGCGCGGTCCTGAGATCGCAGAACGGACCTTCGCGAGTATCGATGGTCGCTTCCGCCGAGTTCGCCGCGTGCTCGAAACAACGATCCACACGGTCGGCAGCAGGAACTCTGGATACGACCGGATCGAGGGCAAGAAGACCGAGCTGTCCTTCGACGACCTCAGTGGCCAGAAACAGGAACTGCTCCGCAATCCCGTCTTCCTCGCCGGTCGCGTCGCGCGCGGCGAGGATCGCTACCGCCTCGTCTCCGTCCGCCAGGTGCGCGATCGCGAGCTCCTAATCCTCGAGCGCCTCGACGACACGACGCAGGCGCTCCAAGTCTGGACCGATAGCGAGTCCGGCCTGATCCGGACGGTCCGCTCGCTCGAGACCCGCGCGGACGGTCAGGTGTGGGTCCGCGAGGACTACTTCGACTACCGCGACACCGGCAACGGCATCCGCGCACCCTTCCAACGTCACTCGAGCTTGGACGGAAGCCTTCGCGGTCTGACGACCGAGTGGACCGCCATCAACTTCGGCCCGCTGGCGGACGAAGACCTGAACGACGGTCGCTGAGCTCCTCGCTCACTCCCCGCCCGACCCGGGTGAAGCCGAGCCAGGCGAACATCGCGAGCGCACCGAGCGTGGTCAGATAGTGCGCCTGCTGCCACATCTTGCCGGAGCGACCGACGAGATCACCGCCGCCAGCCGTACACACGAGGTAGTAGCCGAGGCCCAGGGCCAAGGCACGCCGGTCCCTTCGCAAGATCGCCGCGGCCAAGAGAGCGAACGCTGGCACCAGAGCCGTGTGGTGAGCCTTCCAGGAGATCGGTGACAGGAGCAACGACAGGGCCAGCACCGACGCGAAGCCGACGAAGCGACCGCCGAAGTCACCGCGGGTCCTGAAGATCCGCGCAAAGAGTACGGCCAGGAACACGAGCGTCAGCCCGCGCGTCACCCAGGCGACGACAGCCGGTTCCAGACCGAACCCCTGGACGAACCCCGGCACCTCGGAGGCCAGGTCGTCTGGAGTCCGGCCAGCGACGCGCCCGACGGCGCATCGCAAGCTCTGATTCATCCACTCGAAGGGCGGCAGTCCATACGCCGGGTCCGCGAACACGTCCTGCTGTTGACTCAGCGCGAACACTCCGGAGATCCAACGCTCGAACGGATCGGTGCGGAACCCATGGACTGCGAGCGAGACGCCGACGAAGCCGAGAGCAGTCAAGCCACCCCACCCGACCACAGACCACCTGCGCGTCAGCACGAAGAACGGCAGCAGCAGGACCATCGTCGGCTTGGTCGCGAGTGAAGCTCCGAGCCACAGGCCGGCGCGACGCGCTCGCCCACTCTCCGACTCAAAGAACGCCGTGAGCACCAGAGCGAGGTTGATCAGGTTGCCGCCGCCACCGTGCGTATCACGCAGCACGTATCGAGAAGCGAGCAGAGCGGTCAGCGCGAGAACCCAGTGCGCTCGCGACTTGCTCACCCTCTCGCACGGTTTCCCGTTTCGGAGGCTCGAGAGTGGCTGGGTTCGCTCGATCCAGCGCAAGAGCAGGCGCCCGATCTGCCAGAGGGCAGTGACCTGGAGGATGCCCCAGGCGATGCGGGCCAGCCGCTCCCCGAGGAGGGAGAACGGACCGGTCAGAAGCCCAAACGAAGGCGGGTAGACCGGGTGGAGAGGCCGCCCCTCGTCGAGGTAGGTCGCGTAGAGATCCTCACCGGCGAACAACCGGCGCCCGAACTCGAGGTGATCGATCAGGACGCCGCGATCGCGCACGGCGGTGCGAACCACGAGGAACAGCCCGAGGATCCCCCAGAACAGAGTCCAGCGAGGAACCGCCTGGAGGCGTCGCCAAGGCGAGGTGGTTCCGCTCGCAGCGTCGGCGTCGCTCGGATTGCGAGGATCTACGGGGCGAGAATCAGGCAGCGGTCACTGGTTGCGGTACTCGACGTGGCAATCAGTACACACCGCGCGCAGTTCGCCTGCCAGCGACTTTGCCTCGTCACTGGCCGCCGCCTCGCCGTCTTCGAATCGACGCAGCGCATCGTTCAGCTCCGCGGCGAGACGCTGCGACTCGCTCATCCAGCCGCGGAAATCTTCCGGGCGATCTTTCACTTCCTGCATTTCCAGCAGGCCGGCGAACAAATCTGCCATCTTCGCCGCCTCGTTCCGGGCGTTGGCATCGGGGTGATCCTCGGCAGGCTTCCACTCACGCCTGGCGAGCGCCTTCACGACGTCGCTCGAACGAGCGAGATCGACCATCGCCGGCCGCAGGCCGTCGAATCGCCGACGGGGCGCGAAGTCGTAGTCGTAGGCCGAGGTTTCGTCGACACCCGGAAGTTCGCCGAACGCGATCGCCGCATACAGCCCTTCGTACTTTTCGGACGTGCCGCAGTACTGACGCATCTCTGCGACCGCCTGCTCGCGGGTCGCACCGTCCCGGACCACACGCCCGACCGCCGCGGCCGCCGGACCGCGGTGCCGACCGTGGAAGCAGTGCACGTAGAACGGAGCTTCGAGTTCGCGGAAGGTCTTCGCGATCGCCAGCCGCTCCTCGTCGGTCAGACCGCGGTAGCGGATCGGCATGTGCACGTAGCGGATCCCGAACTCCGCGGCGGTCTGGACCTCCGGCTCCTTGCCATCCACCGACAGGATCGTGCGCACCCCCATCTCCGCGAGCTGCTCGAAAGCCTCGCGCCCTTCCGGCTCGGCGCCTGAAAGGATCGAGTCACTCAACTGGAAGACGTTGTGCAGCCCCTCCAGCTCGATCGCACGGCGCTCGGGCAACCGATCCGAACCGGCCAGCTCGTAGGCCGTGCCCGAAACCTCGACCGGCCCCGGAACCGGGATCGAGATCGGCTCGAACGACGCCTCGGCGACACCACTCTCGAGCGCCAACGGCCCGGCGAAATCCTCCGTGCCGTCGGAGCCCGGCACCTGCGCGCAACCCAGGCCGAACAACCCGAATCCGACCAGGGCAACGCCGAGCCAGAGTTCCGCCAGCACGGAACGACCGTCGGCGGAGTATCCCTGGTCCGAGACCGTCATCGGCAGAGCCAAGGCCTGGCTCGAGGTCGACCGGGACCGGGCTGAGTGCTGCGCGCGCAAGTGAGGGTGGTTCGAGGGGTTCCGCTTCATCGGGTGCGAGGGACCAACGGTCCGCGGGCAACGAGAGCAGAAAGCGGGCCAACCACGGAAATCCGGCCGATTCCGCGAATCGGGGGCGGTCCGGGGTCGGATCGACCCGGGATTGTCACGCAGACCCCCCAATTGGCGCCAGCTGCCACCCAAACGTGACACCAAGACCGAGGCGCCCCCACCTCGGCACGGGCCTGGGATCCCACCCCGGGGATCCGCGCCTCGCGAGGGGTAGCGGCCGCCCCTCCTCGACCTTAGCACGAACCTCTCCTCGACACAGAAGTCCCCGTGCTATCGCGACTTGCGTCGGTCGGCACCAGGCCGAGCGGAGTCCGTCTCGGGGCGCGGCTTTGGACTCGATTCGGGTCTCTGGAAATGCCGATCAGAACCCCGTGAAGATTCTGCTGCTGACTCCTGGCTCCCACGGCGAGTTCCCCGGACCGGCGGGAACCGTGGAACGCATCCGCACCGGCCTCTCGAGGCGAGGCCATCTCTGCGAGCTGTTCGGCGGCTCGCAGGACGGCGAGATCCACGAGTCGCTCGCCGGCGTGATCGACCGCTTCAAGCCGGACGTCGTGCACGCGCATGACGTGTTCCGCTGCGGACTGCCGCTGCTGGGGCTTCGTTGCCCTTGGGTCGTCTCGGCGAGTGGCGACGACCTGCACCTCGATCTGCGCGACAGCAAGCGGTCACCGATGGTGTGCAAGACGCTCGAGTCGGCGCACCGGGTGATGGTCCCGTCCGCCGCGACCGCGAAGATGGTCGAAGAAGCGGTGCCCGACACCGCGGGCAAGATCGACGTCGTCCCCCGCTCGGCCGACGCACTCGAGACGGAGGCGACCGATCTGCGGCGCTCTCTCGGTATCCCGAGAAGTCGCCTGCTGATCCTGTTGCCGGGTGGGCTTCGACCGATCAAGGGTCAGCACCGCGCGCTGCCGCTGATCCAGTCGCTGCGCAAGATGCAGGTCGACTGCGAACTCGTGATCGTCGGCCCGATCCAGGACGAGGAATACGCCGCCAAGCTGGAGCGCCTCGTTCGTGACGAACCCAGGATCCGGATCCTTCCTCCGCTCAGTAAGGAGCGCATGGGTGCCGCCTACCTGAACGCAGACGTCGTGCTGAACACCTCCCTGGACGAGGGTATGAGTCCGGTTCTGCTCGAAGCGGGAGAGCTGGGCCGCCCGGTGGTCGCGAGCGATGTGCCCGGCAACCGCGAGCTTGTCAGACACCGCGAGACAGGTCTGCTGTTCGAAGACGAGGACTCCCTGACCCGCAGCATCATCGCGCTGTCTCGCGACCGCTCGGCAGCCGGCGCACTCGGACTGCGCCTCCGCGAGGACCTGCGACGACGCTTTGGGCTCGAGACCGAGCTCGATCACGTCTTGTCGAGCTACGCCGCGGCCTGAGGCTGCTGCGTCGGCGAGGCCTCGCGTGCTACGGTCTCGGCATGTGGCGGGCGGCGATCTCCCCCAACCGGCTCCTGCCGGTCCTGGTGGCCATTCTCGGTCTCTGGTGCGACGCGGGTGCACAGGACCAGGGCTCGCTCCTCGGTTATCGGGACGCGGAGAGAGTCCGCGAATCGCGACGCTACTCCGATGCGGCCATCGCGGTCCGCCTCGGCGGCGCCTTCGTCTGGCCGGAGGATACCGACCTCGACGAAGGCCGCGAGTTCGAAGCCAATCCGAGCGGATCGGTCTTCGCGCATTGGAAGAACGTGCTCGAGGACTTCTCCATCGACGCCTACCTCGGACCTGATGGTGGCCTGATCAGCCTCTACCAGCGAGACGGGTTGCAGTCGTTGACCGGCCGACTCGACGTCTCCGCACGCCCGCTGTCGATCTACCGAGACGGGTTCTACCGCGAAGACGAGTTCGTCCCGGTCGGCGCCTACGAGGGACTCGACTTCGGCGTCTTCCTCGCGGCCGAGCAGCGACTCGTCGAGAACCTCATGATCAGCGTCGGACCGTTCTACCGCCGCTACGACTTCGACGACCGGGTTGGCGGTGTTCCCGGGTTCGTGCGACCGGGCGACTTCAACGCGCACGGCCTCCGTGCGGTCCTTCAGTACGTCGACCGCGAACCGGATCGGTTTCACCCCGCGGAGATCCACGACGGCGTCCTGGCCTCACTCCAGGTCGACTACGAGTCGAACGACCAGCGTGGCCCCTTCGGGTCCCCAACGTTCCAAAGCGCGCTACCCGGCTCCACGTTTCGAGGCTCGCTGCTCATCGAGATCGTCGATCGAGTCAGCGAGGAGTTTGCCTCGCAGATCAGAATCGAGGGAGCACTCCACGAACGCGACGACCGCATCGCGACCACCGACGCGCAGACGCCGATCGGAACGGCGTTCGTCGACGGAGTGTTCGGGCTCCGCTACGCGAACGAACAAGTCGCAATCACTCCGTATGCGCGGGTTCAGTTCGTCCGTGCACTCGACGCATTCGGCCAGGGTTCGGACGACCAGGCCTTCTTCGGCGGCGGAATCCGCGGCCGCTGGAACCTGGCCAAGAACCTCCGGTTGTTCTTCGATGCGTCCTACCTGAACAACCCCGGTCGTCCTGTCGTTACCTGGGAGCGCGGCTCGCTCGGGGAGTTTCAGGTCGTGAGCGGGCTCGAGTGGACCCTCTGAACTGAGCTATCGATCGTCCGGCTCCGCAGCATCTTCCTCGATATCCTTCTCGATGCGCCGCAAGATGATCAGACGGCGCCACTCGGCCGCGCTCCGAACGTCTTCGGGCATCGGGAGCGTGGTGAACTCCCCGTTCAAGTCTTCGCGCACCCGCTCACTGATCGACTCGGTCCGGCCGTAGTGGGTCAGGACGACGAACTGCACGGACTCGTCTCGCGCCCACCCGACGATCTCATCTGCGTCGTAGTGCCTCGGTGGCAGCGGGCGACAACCGGCGAAGTAGACGACCCGGGTTTGGTCTCCGGTGACGGTCTGACCGGGTTCGAGCAGGGATCCCAGATGCCGGCCGACCGTCCGCTCAGCCCAGCGGTCATCCGGCTGTGGATCCAGCCCGGCGAGCACACTGAAGATCATCGCCGGAGTGAAGATCGCGAGTCGCCAGGTCGCAGGTAGTCGTCGCAGGGCGTAGGTCGCGAGCACGACTACGGCCGGCAGCCACGGGACGAAGAACCGACGTTTGGCGATGAACCCGCAGATCGCGACGGACGCGAACAGAAGCGCCGTGATTGGCACACGCACACGTCGCCGCCGGAATCCGAGATACACGCCGCAGAGCGCGAGCACCCCAAGCCCTTGAAGCGCCTCGACGAACAGGAATGGCAGACGCCAGACGTTGTTCGCCAGCAGGGACCAGTCAATCGACTCGCCGGTGAAGGCTCCGAGGTCGTAGCGGTCGTGGAAACCGAACTTCGGGATCGGTTCGAATCCGTAGCCACAGGACTGCCGCCAGTAGCCCAGGGCGACGACGACCAGCGCGGACGGCAGGAGCAGCCAGGGTGCCGCCTTCGGTCGCGCGAGCGTCAACGCGAGGCCGAGGGCGAGCGCTTCGGGCCGAATCGCGAACGCGACCGCCGTGAACAATCCGGCCGCGAGCGAACGCCCACCGAGTCCGGCCCAGAGGCCGAGCCCCAGGAACAGCTGGGCCGACGGCTCGCTCAGAGCCTCCGCACCGAACTTGACTGAGAGCGGTGCGAAAACGAGCAACCATCCGATCAACCGCAGAACCGACGGCCCGAACCTCTCGGCGCAACGGAGAATCGGCCAGACGGACAGCGCACCGAGGATCGCGTTCGCCAGCTGTGCGCCGCGGAAGGCCTCGAGTCCGATCCACTGCGCGAGGGACACGAACGGCGCCATCAGCAGCGACCATCCGGGCGGGAAGACCTCTCCGAGCGCCGACGCCGAGTCACCATCGAGGAAGCGCTCGCTCATCCACAGGTAGTTGACCGCGTCTCGCCCCGGCACGACGGTCAGCGAGGAGATCAACATCCGCCACGCGAAGGCGATCCACACGAAGCGCCGCAGCCAGCGAGTATCGATCCACTGGTTCTGAAGGTCGACGGCGCTGCTCTCGCGAAGATTCACTCGCTCGGCTCCTGCGTTTCGCTGCGACGTCGGAACGGTGTCTCGACGTCGAACGGCGAAACCTCACCGTCCGCCGCGTAATTGCCGAGCCGGAACACGAACTCGCCGTAGTTGCGGACATCGAGAACGGACAGGCTCTGGATCGTCCGAAGTGCCACGAGTTCCCGGCCGATGTCGGTGCGTAGCGCCCAGACCCGGCTCCGGAGCGCCTCGGCCTCGACCATAGGAGTCGAGTCGTCGGGAACGGCGTTCCAGGCGTCGATGATCCGCCGAGCTGCGGAGCCTCGATCGTGATACGCGCGGATGAAGTTCGATCGACCTCGCCGACTGACGCGACGACCCGAGTGGTACCGCCGGAGCCACTCGGTCACCGGATGTTTGCGACCGCGCTTCAGGAAACCGAACACGCGCTGGAACCTTCTCGCCGGAAGCCTGCAGTCCTTGGACTCCATGCGATCCAGCTCGACCTCGAACCAGCGCCCACCTTCGACCAGGCTTCGAACCCCACACCAGTCGACGACCCAGGCCACCGTGACGGCGCGCTCCCCTCGTCGACGGTCGAGTTCGTCGGAGTAGGGGCCATCGACCTGCAGCCCCTTCTCACGAACCAGGCGGTGCAGGGACTCGACCTGCTGCCTGACCTCGGCCGCGATCTGCCGCGGCTCCTCTCGTTCCCGCTCTCGGATCAGCAGGAACTCGAGGTCCTGCTCGATCTCGGGGTCGTCGTCGGTGTGGTAGTGCCCACTCCAGTAGGTGGGCGCGCCGCAGTAGGCCGGGTCGAACCGTGCTCGCATCATCAGCGCCTCGCGCACGATCGGGCCTCGCATGCGGAAGATCTTCCGCATCGCGACGGCGAACGAAGCGCGCCCGGCACCCTCCTGCGCGACACTGTCCGGACTGAGGATCTCTCGGACGGAACGGACGACCCGTTCGACGGTCAATCGGAGGCCGAAGACAACCAGGAAGAGGCCGTAGATGGGTGCGAGGAACACCCGCCCGTTGCTGAGGCGATCGGTATAGAAGCGGTAGACGTTGAAGGTGCGTTTCGAGCGAGGCAGCTCGTGGAGCGGTCGAGTGCCGAAGATCTCACGGATCATCCGCTCGCGATCCTTCTTCAGCAGCGTCAGGACTCCGTGCCCGAACAGATGCTCGATGTGCTGATCACGGAGCGGGTCGTCGGTGAGGAAGTCGAGCGCGTTGAACTCCGTGGTTCGGAACACGTCCTTCTGCGAAGGCGGCTCGGTCTTGGCCAGACGGCTCGCAGCCTCGAGGCTTCGACGCCGGCGGATCCAATTCGCGAGCGCGACACGCTCCTCCGGTGTCGCGACCGCCCGCCGCGTGAGCGTCAGGCAGTTCCGGTTGTAGTCCGTCACTCGCTTTGCGGTCTCGACGGCGATCGACTCGGTGACGAAGTGGAACCAGACGTGCGGTCCGCGCAGCAGAGCACCCGGGTTCGGTGCGAGACGCCGTAGCCGCTTTCGCTCCTTCTTGCCCCATTCCAGGTGCTCGTTGCGGATGTTCTGAAGTGAGAGGTTCGCGAGAAGTTGCTGCGTCGTCGTGACGTCGTTGTGGTGGAACGGCGCTCCGTCGAGGAAGTGCAGATACAGCAGCGCTGTGCGGTAGAGCTCTTCGCGCATCGTCGCGAGATCACCCGCCTCGCCGTCGTGCTTGACGAATCCGTTCGCGAGGGGCAACTCGCCTGTCCGTGCACCACGGATCTCGCGCGAGAGGCCTGCGACCGCCTCGAAGGCGGGCATCTCCCAGCGGAACACCCTGCGCGCGAGGAAGTCGAGGTCACGATCCTGATCGCGGCGCTTCTGCAGCTCGGACAGCCCGAGGAAGTGCGCCTCGCTGGTCATCTTGAACTCGTCCGACGCTTCGCCCGCGAGCGACTTCAACCAGCGCCCGAGACCGAGGACGAACAGACAGACCGAGCCGAGAACGACCAGCGGTGTCGCGACGAACTTCGACAGGAAGCCCCCGACGACCCCCGCGTCGCCGATCAACAGCCGGACGATCGTGAACAGGCCGCCGAACAGGAGCAGGCGCGTCGCCGGTCGCTTGCTCGCATTGACCATCGTCGTCGCCACCCGGTCGAGCACCTGCGGACCGGTGACGATCCCGTGCATGTCGGCGACGAGCAGGACCCGTTCGCGGACGTTCTCGAGCACGAGCGCGACTCGACGGCCGAAGTCCACCACCCGCTGCTCGGGCGTCGCGAACCGGCGCTTCGATCGCACCGAACGGATCACCGGCAACGACCGGACGATCGGCGCGTTGAGGATCCGGACGACCCGGTCGACCGCGAGAATCTCCCGGCGAGGCAGATAGAGCGGCAGCCGATCCGGCTCGACCCGCCACAGTGCATCGATCGCGTGCTCGACGGGGATATCCCGGCGATCGATCGAGACGTTGGCGACACCACGAGCCGAACCCACCACCGGCTTCTCGTGCAGGCCTTCCTCGACCAGCTTCGCTCGAACGACGATCAGCGGCGCACGCTCTTCGGGCTCCAGCTCGGAGAGCATCACGTGCTCACGGCGCAGAGCACGGAAGGCCAACGTTCGCGGATCGATCGACTCCGTGCTCGGCAAGCGAACGACCATGCGCTCGAAGAACACGAAGTCGCGATTGAGCAGCGACGAGAACCGCCTCACGAGCTGGTCAAACCCGCGGATCAGAAACAGAATCAGCCGAAAAACCGCAATCAGCGGGCGGAGTGCCCGGATGTAACGCGCGATCAAAGCGATCCGCACGAGGCGTGCGCCACGGACCAACACCGCCCCCTTCTGCGCCGCGTTCGCATCCGGAAGCGGTGACATCAACAGGATCGCTGCCGGAATCGCCGGCAGCAGATCGGTCAGCGCGTTGCGGATGAACCACCCACGCCGCCCCGGAACGAGGCTCAGCTTGAAGAAGAACTCGACGATGAAGTAGAGGCAGATGCTGCCATCGACCAGGATCAACCATCGCTCGGGGCCGCGGATCCACTGCAGCCCGAGTGTGACGAAGACCAAGAGCAACAGCACGAAGCTGAGGTTCTCCAGGTAGACCGCGCCGCGCGGCGTCAGCACGTGTTCGAGACGTCGCTGCAAACGACGTTCGTTCAAGGCCCGTCCGAGCCTGCGCGCGATCTTCGACAGCACGCGATCCTTCGTCCGCCCGGCGAGCACGAGCACGAGCTCACGAGTCGCCTCGACGCGCAGAATCCGGTGGTCGAGGTCGAGGTCCTCCTCTTCCGTGACCAGGATCGCGTACCGCTCCGAGGCCTCGAAACGGAGTCGATCCTCGACACCTTCGATCCGCTGAGCCCGCTCGTCGATCGCCGCCTGCGCCCTCGCGGCGGACTCTTGATCCTCCAGGAATCGGAAGTCCGCGGAGAGCTCGGCGAGGTCGAACAGCGCCGACGCCTCGTCGAGGGGCGCCTCGATCAGCCCGCGCAGGCGAGCCTCGCGGAACGCCGTCTCGGCGTGCTCGACCGCATCGGACTCCGAACGACCCGGAACCCGTCGCAGGAACTCCAACTCGGCACGATCGAGATCTCGTGCGAGCTCCGAACCGGGCTCGGTCAAGCGCTCACGGAACGCGGCCAGATCAGCGATCGACTCGACCGCAGGTCGGTCGATCGAGTCGATCAGTTCTTCCAGCTCGGCGGCGTGGCGCGCGTCCATTCGGTGCACAAGCTACCGGGCCACGCCGTCGGTTCGACTCAGAAGAGTGACGACCTCGCGATCGGTCGAAACTCAGCGCGGCTCGGAGTTCGAGGGGTCGGGTCGCCGGTAGAGCTGGCGGTTCGGAACATCCGTCCGCAGTTCGCGGACCGAGACGTGGAATTCACGTCCCTCGATCCGGACGTCGAACTCGACGGCCTCCGGTCGACTGGTCGCGCCATCGATCCGGGCTTCGAACTGCTCGATGCCATCGCCGACCGATTCGACCCGAAGCATCCAGTCCGACTCCTCCCCCTCGGTCGCCGGTTCGAGGGTACGCTCCGGGTGCTCGAGAGCCTCCGCGAGGTATCGCCCGACCCGCAGAGCGCCTGCTGGGAACCCATCGAGGAGGAGAATCGGCTCGCTCTGGTTCGAATCCGACTCGACACGGATCGGATCGGCCTCGGAAGCATCGAAGGGGTCGGCCCAGAAGTCCTGTCCGTCGAATCCGGTCTCCGACCACGGCGACCCACTGTCCTCACTGATGGCGTGGAAGCGGTCCTGACCTCGGAACCAGAACCGGGAGAAGTCGATGCGCTGTTCCTCTCGCGCCGAACCCAGCAGAGAGCCGCTCACCGTGAGGCCACCGACCATGTCCTCCGACTCGCCCGACTCCAGGAACTGGGTGAGCTGCTTCACCATCGCGTCTGGCCCGTCCTTGAGCGAGCCAACAAGGACGGTCGCCGTGACGAGGACCGCGAGCAGCAGCACCGGCCCCTTGAGCACGGCCCAGACTCCAGGGTGCTGCGGCGGGCGGGCGGGCAAGTCCTCGAGCAGACTCTCGAGACCGGGGCTACCGAGCCCTTCGCCCCGGCGCGCCGGTTCGTCGAGCTCGATCCCGAGCGCGCGCGAGCGCAGCACTCCGTGGACCAACTGCTGTCGGAGGACCTCGTCCCGAAGCTCCGGGTCTTCCGGCAACGGAGCAAAGTCCTCGGTGTTCCAGTCGTCGGCGTCCTCAGCGAGGGTCGGGTCCGCTGCGAGTAGGTAGAGGTTCCAGTTCCTAATCCACCAGCACCAGGGCAAACTGAAACAATAATCCCATATAATGCAATGCCTGAGTTTGAAACCTTCGCCGTATATAGTCTGGTGTAGCCTTACTGGGGAT
>JBCBZB010000100.1:0-14665 GCA_039815565.1 Planctomycetota bacterium | reverse complement strand
TCCGAAGGGAGTCGTGGCTGGTCAGCAAACGGCGCTGGTACCTGAACTCCCACCTCCAGATCTTCCTCGCCTTCCGCAACCTCGTCCGGCCGAGGTTCAACCGGGATGAAGAATCGCCGGCGCAGTTGGCCGGCTGGTTGCCCCGACGGCTGAGGCCGTGGCAGGTGCTGTCGTGGCGACAGGACTTCGGGCGGCGAAGCGGGTATCCGCTGTCGATCCTTGGGGAGCCCTGGGCCGAGGCGCGAGTGGCGTGAGGCGAAAAGTTCGCGTCACAACACGGGCCGGGGTCAGTTCACGCTACTTGCCAAGGCAGAAGCTGCCGAAGATCCGATCGAGCAAATCCTCCGGCGAGTGCCGCCCTTCGATCTCGGCCAATCGGCCCAGGACGTCGCCCAGACGAGCCGACAGCAACTCTGGCGGTTCGCCGCTCTCGAGGCCGTTCAGCGCCTCGCGCAGGAGGGTTCCGGAGTCCCCCAGAAGCGCCTGAGTGGCGCCGACCTCGCGCCCCGAGGACTCGAACGCCGGTCCCATTCCGGCATCACCTCCCCGGCTAAGAGCCGGGAGCGCGTCTCGAAGCGCCTCGATTCCATCCCCACGGACGCTCGACACGACGAAGAGCGGGCAACCCGGAGACTCGCCGGTCAGACGCGTCCGCAGGGCGGGATCCGCCACCCGATCGGCGCGCGTCAGGACGATCGCCGCCAGGGGAAGATCCTCGCTCGGAATCGACGGTCGACCGCCGCTCTCGTACGGCTCCGGATCGATCACCCAGATCATGGCTCGCGCCGAGCGGCTGAGATCTCGCCGTCGCTCGAGGGCCTCGTCATCGACTCCGACCGCGCTCCGTAGATCGCCGGGTGCGTCCAAGAGTCGCACACCACCCTCGAGCTCGACCGGCACGAGGTCGCGGGTCGTCCCGGGAATCGGAGTCGCCAGCACCTCGTCACGGCCCGCAAGCGCGTTGCAGAGCGAAGACTTGCCAGCGTTCGCCTCCCCGACGAGTAGGAGATCGCCGCCGCCAGAGATTCGTGGCACCTGAGCCGAGAGTCGGTCGAGGTCGGCGAGGATCGACTCCAGATCCGGCTGCCATTCGTGGTCTGCTACACCACCCGTCTCCTCGTCCTCGAAGTCCAGCGACGCCTCGACCAGGGCGCGGACCGCGAGGAGGCGCTGTCGAAGCTCGTCGACCGACTCGCCGAGTCCGGTGTGCAAGACCGCGAGAGCGCGATCTGCATCCTCCTCGCTCTGGGAATCGATCAGACAACGGAGTGCCTCGGCGCGGTCGAGACCGAGACGGCCGTTCTCGAACGCGCGGCGTGTGAACTCGCCTGGCGTGGCGAGCCTCGCGCAGTTCGCGAGGCGCCCGGTCAGCAACCGAGTGAGTGCCGGAGCCCCAGGAACATGGAGCTCGACGCAGTCCTCGCCGGTGAACGAGCGCGGGCCAGGCATCGCCAGCGCAAAGCCTGACAACGACCCCGCAGCCGCCGAGACCGTGATCGGGTGCACGCCCCGCTCGCGCGGAACGGCGTGCTCCAGGCAGCGCCCGAGCACGGAGAACGCCTCCGGCCCAGTCAGCCGCACGATCGCTCGCTCGGCGGGGCCCACCGCCGAAGCGAGGGCAAAGACCGTGTCATCGAGCACGGCCGGATCCTCACATCATCGGCGTCGGCGCCATGCCCGAGGCGCTCGGATCGATCGGGCCGAGGACCTTCTTCACGATCCGCTGCTCCATCAAGCTCCAGAGCCCGGAAGTGATCATGTAGACGAACATGCCCGCCGCGTAGCCGTAGAGCAGCACGCCGAACAGGATCGGGATGAATCGCATCATGACCGCGACCTGGCGTTGCTGTGCGTCGTTCGGCAACGGCTGGCGCGACACCAGGTAGAGGTTGAGCGCGACGTAGATGAACGGCAGCAGGTTGAAGGTCGAGATCGCGGAGAACCACTCGAGGTCAATTCCGGTCTCGAACAGCGCATCCGGTCGGCTGAGGTCATCAATCCAGCCGACGAACGGCTGCTGTCGCAGGTCGTAGCTGACGCGCAGAGCCGAGAAGAGGCCGATGTAGATCGGCATCGTCAGGAAGATCGGTAGGCAACCACCGACCGGCGGGAAGATCTTGTGCTCCCTCTGGAACTCCAACATCTTCTTCTGCAGCTGCTGCTTGTCGTTCGCGTACTTCTTCTGGAGCGCGTCGAGCTGTGGCTTCAGCTTCGCCATCTTGGCGCCGTAGGCGCGCATCGACTTCTGCATCCGGAAGTTGATCGGGAACAGCAGGCCGCGCACCAGGCAGGTCAGCGCGACGATCGAGAGCCCCCAGTTGACGAAGATCAGCTGCAGCTTGCTGAGGAGCCAGGTCAGCGCCTGCCCCATCGTCTTGGCGCCCGGGATCGAGCAGAAGCAGAACGGCGGCGCCATGACCTCGGCCAGAACACCGTCGAAGCGCTCGTACTCGGTCCGCTCGTTGAAGACGTCGAAGTCCTTCGGGCCGAGGAATAAGCGGAACTGGAGCTCCTGTGTTTGACCTGCGGCCGGGAACGGCATGCTCATCGCATACCGCGGCTGCGGAACCGAACCGGCTGGCGTGTCCTTCTGCTCCAGGCTCGGAGTGTCGAGGATGTCGGTGCGATAGAGCGCGTCCCGAGCGGCCTTGTCGATCGGGTAGAGGAACGCGCCGAAGAATCGGTTGGCGGAACCGGCGTAGGCGATGTTGCTGCCGAGCTCGTCCAAGTCCTCCTGATCCTCACCCGGCGCAAGCACCACGAGGTCGACGCCGCCACTGCCATCGTCCACGGCCACCGCGGCTCTGGCCGGGTTGGCACCTAGCACATAGTCGCTGCGAGGGGTGGCGAGCGGAACACTGGTCAACCGCAGCGACGCCGTGGCACCACCGGGGATCTGTGCGTCCGCGGCAGTGGTGAGCCCGATCACGATCCGCAAGTCTCGACGAGGAGTCTGATCCTCCTCGGAGCCGGCCTCGGTCGGAGAGTCGTAGAGGAAGGTCTTCGTCCAGGTCAGCAGGCCGTCCTGCAGCGTGAACCGAACTCCGCTGACGTGCGGCGGCTCTTGCGCGGTCGGCGAGAACTCTGCGTCGAGCAGCTCGTAGGTCCAGGGCGACGACTCGAGCGGAACGGCGGCATTCTCAACACCGGTCCGCTGCAGATACATCGACAGCAGTGGTGCGCTGTTCGGCTGGCCAGGTGCGCTGTCCTCGCGTTCGACGATCGTGTAGAGCCCGTCTCCCTCCGAAGCCTCTTCGCCTTCGGCCTTCCTCGCGTCGTGGTCGAGGAGCTTCACCTGGATCACACCAGCGCCGTAGGGGTGGAACTGCACCCGGAAGCCGGGGCGTCCATCTCCCCCACCGAAGTCGACCCAGAACGGCTCGGTTGGACCCGGAGACGGCACGACGGTCTCGCCGGACGGAGATCCGCCTGATTCAGCCTCACCGGTCGGGGCCTCACCACCCTGGGCCGAAGCCGTCGGGAGCGTCCAGAGGAAGAGCGCCAACACGGCGGTCAGGAGACCGGGAAGACGCCGGATCGGCGCGGGAGCGGACAAGATCGGCTGGGAGCGATTCATCGAGGCGGTCCGACCGCTACGGATCGGGCCGCGCATTCTTTCCGGACAGGGACCTCGGGGGAAGGAAAGACTTCCTCTGAGCCCTGTCGATGGGCCCGAACCGACCGATCACCGGTCTCAGCGGCCAGCCGCGAGGCGATCCGCCAGATAGTCCGGGAGCTCAGGAATCGCCCGGATCTTCTGCATCGTCGACTCGAAGTCGTACTCGACCCGGTGGAACCGGACCCGCTCACCGTCCCAGGTGGCGAAACAGGACCGGGTATCCCCGTCCCGCGGCTGTCCAACCGAGCCGACGTTGACGATCGCCCGGCCGTCGCCGAGGACGTATCCGTCCGGACATTCGCTCGGCGGAACATAGTTTCCGCCCTCGACATAGACGCCCGGCACGTGGCTGTGCCCGACGAAGCAGAGCTTCTGGTCGCCAAAGAGGTCGAAGCAGCCCTTCATCTTGGCTGCGTCCTGCGCGTCCCGTGGGATGATGTACTCGCGGATCGGATCTCTCGGTGACCCGTGGGCCAGCAGGACCTCGTTCTCCCGGTAGTCGATCTTCATCGCGTCCAGGTAGTTCCAGAACTCGAAGTTCTCCTGCCGCGGCTGATCCTTCCGGTTCAACTCCTGCCGGGTCCATTCGATCGCCCGCAGAGCCTTCTCATTGAAGTCGGACGCGTAGTTCATGCATCCTTCTTCGTGGTTGCCCCGGAGCGACAGCTCGCATCGATCGATGACCATGCGCAACGTGGCACGTGGTTCCGGCCCGTAGCCGATCACGTCCCCGAGACAGAGAACACGATCGACCCCGAGCTGGTCGATCGCTTCGAAGACCACCGAAAGAGCCTCGGTGTTGCTGTGGATATCAGAGACGAACGCGATCATGCGCAGTGACGCAGAACCCTATCCCGGCGTTCTGCCAGCCGAAAGGGGTCGTTTCGCGCCAAGGCCCGCGAGATTCGCGGTTGAAGCCGCTCCGACAGCCGGAGGCCATCGATGACCCCGTCGAAACCGATCGACTTGCGCGCCCCGATCCCGGTCCTGACCGGGCCGACCGCATCCGGGAAGTCCGCGCGTGCTCTGGAGCTGGCGGAGCGCGAGGGCTTCGAGATCGTCTCGATGGACTCGATGGCGGTCTACCGGCGGATGGACCTCGGCACCGCGAAACCGAGCCACGAGGAGCTCGCGCGCGTTCCACACCACCTGGTCGACGTCGTCGAGCCGAGCGAGGACTTCGACACCGCTCGGTTCTGCGCCCTCGCCGACGCGCTGGTCCGCGACGCCGTGCAGAGCGACAAACGACTCCTGTTCGTCGGTGGTACCCCCCTCTACTTGATGGCGTTCTTCAAAGGGATGCTCGAAGGCCAGCCCGCCGACGAGGCTCTCCGGGCCGAGCTCGAGAAGCAGGAGGAGGACGAACCCGGCTCGCTGCGCCGTGAGCTCTGCCGGGTCGATCCCGAGGCCGCCCTCAGAATCCACCCGAACGACCTCCGCCGGACGGTTCGAGCTCTCGAGGTCTTTCGCCGGAGCGGCCGCACGATCTCCGAGCAGCAGGACACCTTCGGACAGGACGGCTTTCGCGTCCCCTGCCGTATCGCGATCCTCGACTGGCCGGCGGAGGAGCTGAAGGATCGGATCAAACGTCGAACCCAGACCATGCTCGACCAGGGGCTGCTCGAAGAAACCCGATCGATCCGCGACTCGATCGGCTTCGGTCGCACCGCATCACTCGCGATCGGCTACGCCGAGTGCCTTCGCCACCTCGAGAAGCCGTTCAAGGACGAAGAGGAGCTCCGCAACCGGATCCGACGCGCGACGCATGGTCTGGTGAAGCGGCAGCGGAATTGGTTCCGTCGTCTACCGGAAGCACATCGCCTGCGACCCGAAGACGACGCGGACACCGTTCGCCGCGCGCTCCTCACGAGCGGCTAGTTGGATTCGAGGGCCTCGTCCGCGACACTCCCCGGGTCCGCCTGCTCCCTCCGGAGCGGCCCTTCCCGATGTCGCGCACGCTCGTCTCGTTCCTCGCCGCGCTCCTGGCCTTCTCGGCCCCGGCACTCACCGCTCAGGAGTCCTGGGACTCGGCAGCCCCCGAAGCCGCGAACCCGGAGAACCAGACTCCCGAAGCCGAGGGCGGGTCGACGCCTGACGCCTCAAACCCCGAGTCGTCAGATTCCGAAGAGCCGAGCTTCCTCGAGAAAGGCGGGGCGCTCGACGAGGCCTTTGGGGTCGCGCTGGAGAACTTCAGCGAGTTCCCGTTCTTCGACCTGCTCCTCAATTCCGACCCGCCGTTCCCGTACACGGCGCCGGACGGAACGGTCTACGACGAGGCTGCGTTCAAGGAGTTCAAGAAGACCTACGGCAAGTTCCGTCAGAACGGCGGTGAAGCCGGAGAGTGGAAGGACAAGGACGGCGACACCTTCATCCTCTCGGTCACAGGCGATCCGCAGCAGGTCACGCTGCCCTTCGTCGTCCTCTGGCTGGTGTTCGGCGCGGTCTTCTTCACGTTGATGATGAAGTTCGTGAACTTCCGGATGTTCGGCCACGCGATCCAGGTGGTGCGCGGGCGTTACGACAACCCGGACGATCACGGTGAGGTCTCCCACTTCCAGGCTCTCGCCTCGGCGCTCTCGGCGACGGTCGGGCTCGGCAACATCGCCGGCGTCGCGATCGCGATCTCGATCGGTGGACCGGGTGCGACGTTCTGGATGATCTGTGCCGGCCTGCTCGGCATGACGCTGAAGTTCACCGAGTGCACGCTCGGCCAGATGTTCCGCAAGGTCGACGACCGTGGCCGAGTGTCCGGCGGACCGATGCACTATCTGAAGGACGGCCTTCAGCAGAAGGGCTACGGCGCCCTGGGCACGGTCCTGGCTCTGATCTTCACGATCTTCTGCATTGGCGGCTCTCTCGCCGGCGGCAACAGCTTCCAGGTCAACCAGTCGCTCGGCCTCCTCGCGGAGCAGGTCCCGTGGCTCCAGGGCAAGTCGGAGGTCGCCGGCCTCGAGATCCCACACGGCGGCGTCTACGGCCTGATTCTCTCGGTCCTGGTCGGAATCGTGATCATCGGCGGCGTGCGCCGGATCGCTCAGACGGCGGAGAAGATCGTGCCGACGATGTGCGGCATCTACGTCGTCTCCGCCCTTCTGGTGATCTTCGCGAACGTCGGTGAGATCCCCTCTGCAATCGGTGCAATCGTCGGGGACGCGTTCGGAGCGGATGCTCTCTACGGCGGAGCGATCGGCACGCTCGTCGTCGGATTCCAACGCGCAGCCTTCTCGAACGAGGCAGGCGTCGGATCGGCGTCGATCGCGCACTCGGCAGCTCGAACCGAGTACCCGGTCCGCGAAGGCATCGTCGCACTGCTGGAACCGCTGATCGACACGGTCCTTGTCTGCACGATGACCGCACTCGTCATCGTCATCACCGGCGTCTACGACCCGGCTGGCCCGCAGGGCGAACTGGTCGCCACGAAGGCCGGCGCGGCTCTGACCGGCGAAGCGTTCGACAGCGTTTCGTGGCTCAGCGGCTGGTTCAAGTGGGTGCTGACCGGCGCCGCCGTGATGTTCGCGTTCTCGACGATGATCTCGTGGAGCTACTACGGCGAACGCTGCTGGGTGAAGCTGTTCGGACAGGGTTCCTCGATGAGCTACAAGATGCTCTTCCTGGTGTTCGTCGTCCTCGGATCGATCGTCAGCGCGACGAACGTGCTCGAGTTCGGCGACCTGATGATCCTGAGCATGGCGTTCCCGAACATCCTCGGGCTCTACTTCCTCGGCGGCCTCGTGAAGAACGCTCTCACCGACTACGAACACAAACTTCGAAGCGGCGAGATGAAGACCTACGATTGACCGAGGCGCGCGAACGACTCCACGCACAATGCGAGGCCTCTGGCCTCGCCGTCACCCGGTCGGGACTCGAAGCCACGAGCCCGATCGGCCTCCTCGCCGACTACCTGGTCGCGATGCTCGAGGAGAACCAGCGGGTCAATCTGACGGCGATCCGTAACGCCGAGAGAGCGTCCCTGCTCCACGCTGCGGACAGCCTGGCCCTCGGCGACCTACCTGGCGCCTCCGGACCGGCGCTGGATCTCGGCACGGGCAACGGTTTCCCCGGAGTGGCCCTCGCCGCCATCCAAGAGGGACTGGACGTGGCCCTCTGCGATCGCACCCGGCGGAAGATCCGGGCGATCGAGCGGGCTCTCGACGCGGCGTCGTGGCCCGGGACTCGCCGCGGACGCGTGAGTCCCGAGTGGCTCGACGCCGAGCAGGCCCCGGCCACGAAGCCCGACTGGGTTCACCGATTCGGCCGGATCACAGCCCGAGCCGTGGCAACCCCAGAAGTCTGCCTCGCGCTGGCGAAGCCGCTCCTGGGGAAAGACGGCGACGTCGTGCTCTGGCTCAGCGAGGAGACCGCCAGCCAGCACACTCCTCCGAAGTCTGCCGGCTGGCGCAGTGAGGACCACCGCTACACGCTTCGTCACGCCGACGGACGAGAAGAGCGAACAGCCGTCCTTCGTCGCTACCTGCGGAGCTGAGAACAGACTTCGGGCCGAAGTGGCTCAGAGTCCGCCGGACGCGCTCAACCCCGGAGGGGAGCAGCGGTCGCCTACATCAGGAGACCGCCAGCGTCCAAGGTCCGCGCTGACCGGAGAAAGCCTGGAGCAGGCTTTCGAGCGAGCAGCGCAACTCAAACGGGCGAACCCGGCCTCACTGGCCGAAGTTCGAACCCGGAACCTGCGTGTGGTTGCCCGGGACGGTGCCCAGCGACTCGTGGATCGGACGGACGATGTAGTCCCACTGACCGATGTCAGCGTAGTCCGAGAAGCCCGTCGTGACCGGCCGGATGGCCGTGTAGATGAGCGTGCCGCCGTAGGTGCGATCCGTCGGGACGTTCACGTACGGGTCGGTCGGCGAGTAGTTGAACAGGTGCCGATCGATCGTGTTCGTGATGTGGCCCAGGTCACGGTTCAGCGCGTTCGTCCGCCCGTCGGTGCGGCGGTCGAAGGCCGCGAGGCGGCGCTGGTTCTCGTAGTTGTGACGCATCTCCTGGATCGACTCGAGGGTGATCCGGCCATCGCTGGCGGATGAACCGTTCGGGGCGTTCGAGTGGGATTCCGTCGAGCTGCAGGCGCCGAGCAGAGAGACGAGGGCGACGATGGCTAGCGTGCGCATGTTCGATTCACCTCGGACGGCACGGAGCGCCGCCACGGGAATTGGGACCTTAGCGAGGGGTCGCCACGGAGGGGTCGTGGCTTGGATCCCGAAACGCTAACGAGCGGACGGACCGCGTGCAACGGCGATTCGGTGGCCCGTGAATCGGCTGGAAGGCGGCTCTGAACCGCGATTGACCGCGTGGTCCGGCCCCCACTAGCCTTCGCGAATGCCGAGACTCCGCGCCGCCCGCGGCACCGAAGACCTCCTTCCCGACCGCATTCCCGCGATCGATCACGTGTTCGGCCATTTTCGCCGGACCGCGGAGGCCTGTGGATTCGGCGAGATCCGGACGCCGATGTTCGAGGACACCTCGCTCTTCGTGCGCTCACTCGGCGACGAGAGCGACGTCGTTCAGAAGGAGATGTTCACCGTGGTGCGCGGGGACACCTCGGTGACGTTTCGCCCGGAGGGCACGGCGCCGGTCGTTCGCGCCTACCTCGAGCACAACCTCGACAAGATCCGGCCCTTCCAGAAGTTCTTCTACGCGGGCCCGATGTACCGCTTCGAACGACCGCAGGCTGGGCGCCAGCGACAGTTCTACCAGTGCGGCATCGAAGCCCTCGGCTCCGACAGCCCCCTGCTCGACGCCGAGGTGATCGGAGTCGCGATGCGCAGCCTCGAGGCGATGGGGCTGAAGAACTTCGAGTTGCGGATCAACTCGATCGGCGACAGCGCCGACCGTGACGTCTTCCGCGAGGTGCTGAAGGACTACATGCGCCCCCTGCTCGAGGAGCGGTGCGACGACTGCAAGCGCCGCTTCGAGCGCAACGTGTTCCGCATGCTCGACTGCAAGGTCGAGGGATGCCAACCGTCCAACAAGGCCGCCCCGCAGTTCCTCGAACACCTGCGCCCCGAGAGTCGCGAGCGATTCGATCGCACGCTCGAAGCACTCGCTGTACTCAGCATCGAAGCCAAGATCGATCCCTCGATCGTGCGTGGCTTCGACTACTACACCCACGCGGTCTACGAGATCATCTGCCCCGACCTCGGCGCGCGCAGCGCCGTCTGCGGTGGCGGTCGCTACGACACCCTGATCCCGGACACCGGTGGCCCCGAGATCGGTGCGACCGGTTTTGCGATCGGCGTGACGCCGGTCTTGCTCGCACTCGAGAAGCAGGGCCACCCGGCCGTGCAGCCGAGCACGGAAGGCGTGAACGTCTACATCGCCCCGGTCACGGACGACCAACGACTCCCCGCCTTCGAGTGGACCGACCGGCTGCGTAAGGCCGGCCTGTCGGCCGACACGGATCACGAGCAGAAGAGCCTGAAGGCCCAGATGAAGGGCGCTGACAAGCGCGGCGCTCGCTTCGCGATCGTCCTCGGTCCCGGCGAACTCGAGAGTGGGAACGCCAAGGTGAAAGACCTCCGTCAAGGTGAGGAGTTCGAGGTCGCACTCGACGAGTCTCTGGCCCCCACGTTGTTGCAGCGACTCGACGCGCCGTCGAGCGACTGACGATGGAACCGGACCTGCGGAACCTCGGCCTGTTCGGTGGGACCTTCGACCCTCCGCACGAGAGTCACCGTCGACTTGCGATGGCCGCCCTCGAACACGGCGGAATCGACCGTCTGCTCGTCGTGCCCTGCAACGAGCACCCGTGGAAGCGCGGATTGATCACCGCGTCACCGGACGACCGGCTCGCGCTCTGTCGGTTGGCGTTCGCCGAGATCGACGGCCTCGACGTCTCGGCGATTGAGATCGAGCACGACGGTCCGAGCTACACCGTCGAGACCGTCGAACGACTTCGGACGATGTACCCAGGCGTCCGGATCAAGATGTTGGTCGGCGCCGACAACGTCGAAGGCCTTTCTCGGTGGCACCGCGGCAACGAACTGCTCTCGATGATCGACCTACTGATCTATCCCCGCGATGGATCGAGTCGGCCCACCGATCTCCCAGCCCGCTCGACCTGGCTCGATCTCCCCGCCGACGACGTCAGCTCGACGCAGATTCGTGACGAACTCGCACTCGGTCAGCGTCCCGCCGCGCTACGGACCTCGGTGTTCGCGGAGATCCACCGGCGCGACCTGTACCGAGGAACCGGCGATTGATCGCTTCGATCGCCGTCCTGAAGCCCGACCGGCTCGCTGATTGGGAAGTGTCCGCCGCCGTCTTCGGAGTGACGCTGATCACCCTGATCCTCGCTCGCTGGTGGCACACCAAACGCAGCCCGATCTTTCCCGAAGACATCCCGACTCAGGCCCGGAAGACCCACGAGGGTGCGATTCCGCTGGTCGGAGTCATACCGGCGACCGTCCTCATCGGCGGACTGATCTGGATCCAGGAGTATTGGATCGCGAGCGCAGCGTTCGTCGCAGCCGCCATCGGATTCTTCGACGACCGGCGCAAGACCGACGAACCGACGGACGGATTCTGGAAGACGAAGGCCCTCGCGTTATTCGGCGCGGCGGGCCTCGTGACCATCGGACTCGCATTCAACTGCACGCTGGTCTGGTGGGAATACCCAATCGCGTTCGGGATCGTGTTCGTCGTCACGAACGCCTTCAACTTCCTCGACAACCAGAACGGCGTTCTGCTCGGACTGATCGCGGTCGCCGGAACGTTCCTCGCTTGGCTCGACCCGCCCGCCGGTTTCGTCGTCGCCGGCGCAGCACTCGCCGTGCTGCCCTTCAACTGGCCGAAGGGACGAGTCTTCGTCGGCGACTGCGGCGCCTATTCGTTGGGCCTGTCGGTCGCAGCACTGTCACTCGGCCACACGCCTGACCGGTGGTGGAGCGACGAGAAGTGCACGCCCTACTTCGCCGTCGTTCTCGTTCCGCTGTTGGACTTCACCCAGGTCGTGATCGCACGCCTGTGGATCGGCATCGCGCCCTGGATCGGTGATCGTCGTCACCTGACGCACATCGTGTTGCATCGAGGCGTCCCGGCCGCGCTCATCGGACCGATCTTCTGGGTGGTCGCAGCAGGACTCGCCTACGCGCTCTACTTCGAGCCGCGTTGAGCCGACCACGGCAGCGGATTCTGATTCAGGGTTCGACCCCGAACTGCGCGGCCTGCTCCCGCACTTCGTGCTGCTCGACGCGGTTCTTGTCGAGCAGGAGCATGAGGCCGCCGACCAGCGACCAAACGGTCAAGTGCACCCGGTAGAGCACGGAGAGCGCAACGCCACGCGTTCGCATGACCGCCTCCGGATCCGCGACGGGGCCGGCCAGGCTGCCGGCTCCGAAACGAGCGAACATCTCGCCGGTCAGAAGCTCACCGACACCCCAGCCCGCAGGCAGGATCGGGACCGCCGACCCCATCAGCACCACCGGCATGATCGCGAAGTAGTCGATCGGATCGAGTCCGACACCGAGCGCCTCGCCCATCAGCCAAAAGCTGGAGATCGTCGCGACGTGGTTCAACGAACCGAGGACGAGCCAAACGAGCACGCCGTTGCGATGCTCGTGGTAGCTGTAGATCGCCGCATCGACCTTCATCAATGGGCCGGAGAGTTTCGGCGGCAACTTACGCAGCCGCTGATCGAGCTTCAGGCCGCGACGGATCTTGCGACTGAACGCGAAAGACCCGATGACCGAGACTCCGGCCAGTACGATCCACATCCCGACGGCGATCTCGGCGAAGCGTTCCAGCTGGAACAGGACGACGATCGCGCCGAGCAGTGCGAGTGATCCTAGACCGAGGATGCGGTCGACGACGACCGACATGCCAGCCTCGACACGCCCCTCAGGACAGCGGCGGACGATGTAGATCGCCTTCACCAGATCCCCGCCGGTCTGGCCGGGAACGATGTTGTTGAAGAACACCCCGATCCAGGTGAGTCGGATCGCCTCGAGAAGCCCGACCTTCAGGCCGTTCGCACGCAGCAGCCAGCACCACCGCGAGGACGCGACGATCAGCGTGACCAGATAGCAGAGGGCCCCGCCCGCGAAGTAGAACCAGTCGAGCTGCTGGAGGTAGGTCGCCAGACCAGGAGTGACCGCACGGTCCTTCTCCTCACGACCGACGTCGACATCCTCGCCTTCGCTCGGGATGAAGTGAACGACCTCGGCGTCCCAAGGCCCATCGATCGAGCCCTCGACGAACTGATCGAACTCGCCAGACTCACCGCGAAGCTCGAGTCGGTCCGACCACTGGACGTTGCTCAGCACGAAGCCGACCACTCCGACCAAGACCAGGATCTTGAGGACCCGACCGCCCCACTTCTTACCCGCGCTGACCTCGCTCACGAGTCGTGCTCTCCCTTCGATCGCACCTGCGCACGTGCATCGCGGATCGAATCGAGCTCGGTGACGAAACGCTCGGCCACGCCATCGGCGAAGGCTCGCGCGTCGACCTCGCAATCGGCGAGACATGCCGCGCGGACCGGCACGTCCTCGGTACGGATGTTCAGGGCGAAGTGCATCAGAGTGGAAACGGGCGAACGGGTCGCGATCGAGATCGAGAGTTTGCCCTCGGGCTCATCGCCTTCCGCAAGATAGAGGTCGTCACCCTCGCGACGAAGCCGAATGCCGGATGGCAGTTTCATCCTGAGGACTTCTCCGGCGATGGCAGCGAAGAGCCGTTGGCGTGTGACCGCCAGCTCCAAGCCCGATTCGTCGAAGGACTCCAGCAGGAAGTGCAGCATCTCTGAGGAGCGGATCCCCGGCCCGTCGATGTCCTGCAGGTCAGCGATTTCGCCCCGGGCGACATCACAGGACCCGACGAATCCGACCAACGCATCGCCGACGAGGCCGGTCCGATCCAGGATCCAGTGCGCTCGGAGTTGCGATCCGTCGTAGTGGACGCGCTCATCGAGGAAGACCCACTTCACCACGAGACCTCTTCGAATTGGATCCGCTGAGCAGAGCGCGCCGACTGCTCTTCGTCCGCACGCTGCAGCTCCTCACGGAACTTCGCGATCCACGCTTCCTGATCGCCGATTGTGGTGCCGAAGACCCGCGCCAGAGCGGACTCGGCGTAGACCTGCAGATCGGGGTCGGTCTCGTCGGCTGCGATCGAACGCAAGGCTTCCGCGGCGCTCGGTCCAGTCGCGAACTTCCGAAACAGCAGCGGACCTCGCGCCGCGGCGCAGAGGTCGATGACCAGCTGGCGAAGTGGCGGACTCAGCGGACGCAGCCCACCCGACCCATCACCCATCCAGAACAGAAGTTGTGGGATGATGCGTGGTCCGGCCAGCCGGCGCAGCACCCGGTAGGCCTCCTGCTGCGTCCGGGGATCGGTCCCGAGCACCGCGTGAGTCCGCAGATCCTCGAAGGTCTGAATCGTCATCGCATCGGCCACCGCCGTCGCGAGTGACGAACGCAGATCCGAGTCGGTCTCGCTCCGCCACGCTGCATGTAGGGTGCGAACGATTCGCCGACCTCCGGTCGACGCGTTCAACCCCGAGCGCGGTCGACGAGATAGACGATGGATCGCACGCTCGAACAACCTGCGCTCCGCAGCGTCGAGCGGCCGATGCTCACCGTCCGCTCGGTAGCGCTCGAGCGTCCGATAAGCGCGGTAGTCACGCTGTGCCTCATCGCTGCTGCGGTCGACGGTTCCGATCGCCATCAGATCGCCTTCGGCCACCCGAACGACCCGCTGCAGAGCCTCCATCGCGTAGAGCCGGTCGATCGACGCGTGGTCGCGATCGAGGACGTAGGACGAGTGGAGGAACACCTCGACCATTCGATCCAAGTCCCCGGCCATCGTCTCGGAGCTGCGCCGCAGAGCCCGACGCAACACGGCTCGCGGGTTGTCGCTCTCGACCAGGATCGGGTCACCGATCCCGACCACCCGAAGCGGCTCGAGCGCGCCGAGACCACGCATGAAGCGGGAGAACCGGGAGAGGCGGCGGACGCGCGGCCGCACCCCCGACTAGGACGGCTCGGCCCCCACCGCCACGAAGCCAAGGATCGAATAGACTTAGCCGGATGCCTCCGC
>JBCBZB010000079.1:0-22085 GCA_039815565.1 Planctomycetota bacterium | reverse complement strand
GACCATCGAGCCGGTCGCTGCGATTTCGTCCGCGAGCACCCAGCCGGTGGTCGGACGGTCGAACACCACGCCGCTGCCGATCAGCTGCGCGATCTCGAGGCCCTGTCGAACCGCCTCGTTGCCGTAGCTCTGACCGCCACCGCCACCGAAGAATCCGCCGAAGCCGCCCGGGCCTTTGAGCCAGAGTCGCTTCTCGCCCTTCATGACCGCGATCAGGTCTTCGGCGCCGTTCGGGGCCTTCAGATTCTTCGCTTCGTCACCGGTCGCCGTGCGCTTCTTCTCGAGGTATTCGTCCGCCTTCTCGACCAGCTGGCGGAACTTACGCATGTCCTGTGGGTTGAGCGGGACGCGCATCGACACGATCGGGTCTTCGACCGCGACCATGTTTTCGAGCTCGCCGTAGGTCAGCTTCACCAGGGCCGACTTGCCGCCCGGAGTGTTGCGGCCTTCACCCTGCGTCCACATGAACGACGTGATGCCGGCCGCGAGGCCGAGCTTCATCATCGGGTCGAACGGATTCGCACCGTCGAGCGGAGTCTGTCCGCCGCCGACACCCATGCCGCTCGCGACGAGGATGCAGAAGCCTGGCGAGACGACCTTGCCGCTCGCATCCACGATCGTCGCGTCCTCGGGGATCTCGACGTCGAGGCCGACCGCATGGATCTTGTCGTCCGCGATCAGGACCGTCGCGTTGCGCAGAACGCTGCCATCGCCACGGTGGACGTTGCCACCCTGGATCGCGACCCACGACGAGACCTCGGTCTCCTCGGGCTCTTCTTCCTGCGGCTGCTGTTCCTGGCGCTGCTGCTGACGACGCCGGCGGATCTCCTCCATGCGTCGGCGGATCTCTTCGGGCTGGGCCGAAGCACTCTCGACGAGTCCGAGAACCGCGAAGAAGGCGGCGAGTCCAAGGGTCAGTGCGCGGCGGACCCCGGTGGTGGATGAGACGTCTTGGTTCATCGTGGTGTGAGATACGAGCTGCTGTTCAGCGAGGTCTTGGTAGGACTGCGTCGGGCGCATCAGTTGTCCTCCTCACTGTGGCCGACCTGGCGACCCTGATGGAACACGTGGGCGAGTCGGCTGGTCGGATCGAGCGGGTCCCCGGTGAACACGAGCAGGTTGGCCCGCTTGCCGGTTTCGATCGTTCCGACCTCACCGTCGACGCCCAGAGCCTGGGCGGGGACGCGGGTCACACCCGCGAGAGCCACTTCGGCCGGAAGGCCGTAGCGGACGAGTTCCATCAGTTGGAACCAAAGGTTGCGGACCGCGTTGGGCGAGTCGCCGATCACGAAGCCGATCGTCACGCCGTTCTCGTGCAGCGCGCGCGCCGGGTTCTGGACCGTCTGGGTGAACGGCACCGCCGTCAGCCTCGGCTGGATCAGCACCGTCGGCTCGAGCGCCTTGATGTCCTCGATCACAGCCATCAGCGAGCCGGCTCGCTCGTTGAGACGGTCGGCGACGAGCACGCAGGGGTAGCTGACCTCGAGGTCACCGAGGGCCATCTTCATGTGCAGCATGTCGGAGGCCGTCGAGAGGTTGAGGAACCCCTTCTTCTTGCCTTCGAGCAGGTCCGCCAACACGACTGTGTTCGGGTTGTCCGGACGCTGGCCGCCGTTGCCACCGCGGCCCCCGCGACGGGGGTTCTCCTGGGGCTTCTCTTCGGGCTTGGGCTCGGGCTTCGGTTCTTCGACCGGAGGCTTCTCGCCTTCGCCGCCTTCACCTTCGGCCGGCTTCTCGCCCTCGCCCTCGGCTGGGGTCTCACCTTCGCCCTCCGCCGGGGTCTCCGGTTCGGGCTTTGGCTCCGGCTTCGGCTTGTTGCGCTTCTCGACCAGCTTCGACGCGTTCGTGAACGAGGTCTTCAGCAGGTCGCGGCTCGACTTGTCCGTTCCTGGAACGATCGTCACGAAGACCTCGTCGTCGATCAGAAAGCGAGACTCGTCTTCGCCGGTGAGGTCGATGTGCGCCGCGTAGCCGGGAAATCCGCGGCCCGGGGGGTGCACGACCAGTGTCGTGACACCGGTCTCGAGGAGGTCGGAGAAGATGTCCTGGCGAGCGTAGATCTTGCCGTCGAGGGTCTCGGCCGCGGCGTTGCCAGTGCGGCCGCCACCGCCTTGTCGAATCCGCGGACGACGTCCGCGACCGCCGATCGTGACCGTGCGACCGCCGCCTTGGCCTTGGCTGAGGCCGGCGTTGGACCAGGCGTGGACCAGACCCGGCATGACGCTGCCGCCGTTCAGGTCGATCTTGTGCGTGCCGGGTGGCAGGAACAGGTTCTCGCCGACGTCGTCGATCTCGCCGCCGCGCAGCAGGATCGTTCCGTTCTCGATGACCTTCGGGTTGCCTTCGTCATCCAGCACTTGCGTGAGGATGCGGGCGTTCGTGAGGGCGACCGGCCGATCCTGGGCCGTCACCGAGGGCGTTGCGAGGCCGAGCGCGACCGTCGCTGCCAATCCGCGGAGGATGTTTCCGTTGGGAGTCTTCATGTGGAGACGTATTCGGTGAGGTTCGGGATCAGAAACGGGGACGACTCGGGTCGCGACGGTAGGCGATGTTGCCGTTGACCACGGTCATCTTGACGTGGCTGCGGATGTCGATCGGATCGCCGCTCCACAGCGAGAGGTCGGCGTCCTTGCCGACTTCCAGGGAGCCGATACGGTCGTCATGACCGACGAAGCGTGCCTGGTTGATCGTGATCGCACGCAGGCCGACTTCGTCCGGCAGTCCGAGTCGGACGGCCATCGCGCACTGTAGCTGGAGTTGTTCCTGGGCGATGACCGGGGAGTCGGTGTTCACACCGATGCCGTCGCGGCCGAGACCGCGCTGCATCTCCTCGAAGCCATGGAAGCCGCCGCGGTACCAGGCGTCGGCCAGGCCGACCATCTCGCCTTCGCGACCGGTGTTGCTGCCCCAGCCGGAGCCGCCCGAGTCGACGAGGAACTGACGCGGACCGTTGCAGACCGGAACGCCGTTCTCGGCGGCGAACTGGCTCAGTCGGTAGGCATCGAAGGTGCCGTGCACGATCACGGTCCACAGGCTGAGCTCGAGGCGCAGCTGGCGGATCGTCTGCATCGCCACCTGGTAGATCTGCGTGTGGACACAGACCGGGTACTCGTTCAGGAACAGGCCGCGAAGGTAGTGCAGATCGGCTCGGAACTCGGGCTTCGGGCCTTCACCGTTCTCGAAGGCCTTCCACTCGAGCATGTAGTTCTGGCCCCGCTCGAGGGTCTGGCGCAGTCCCTCGTTCATGCCCATCACGGTCATGCCGAGGTCGCCGGAGCGACGCTCCGGGTTGCCGGCCTGAGCGATCTTGAGGCAGCCCGGGAACTGGATCAGCGCTTCTTCGGGCGAGCGGCCCCAGGTCTTCGTCAGCGTGCCAAAGCCGCCCGCGTTCGAGCCTGAGCCCGGGATGTACATTACCGTCGTGACACCACCCGCAAGGGCCATCCGCATGCTCTCGTGGTCGGTTGTGACCAGGTCGAGCGTGCGCATCTCCGCGTTGGTCTGGTGCACGGTGTCGTTGAGGTCGAAGCCACGTGCGGCCACGTGGCAGTGCAGATCGACCAGGCCCGGCGCCGCCCAGACGTCCGGCATGTCGACGACTTCGAATCCCTCCGGAATCGCGACTTCGTCCGCCGGGCCGATCGCGAGGATCTTGCCGTCACGCGTCAGGATGACCGCGTTCTCGATCGGGGCCGACGTGACCGGGATCGCGCGGCCGACCTTGAACGCGTAGGCCGGGCTCTCGACTTCGGTCGGTCCGAGGATCGCGATCTTCGGCTCCGCCGGGCGGTCGCCGAAGAAGACCTCCATCGACAGCTCGTCACTCGAAGTGGCGGGCTGAGTGTCGTCCTGGGCAGTGGCCTGCGTGGAGGCGACCAGAGCGACGGAGGTGGCGAGGATCGTGCGGGCGAGTTGTTGCATACCTGCGTTGAGGAGGATGGTCATATCAGTTGGCCTCCTGGCGGTTGTCGAGAGCGACTTGTCCGTTGCAGAGAACCATGAGCACGCGGCTCGTCGGTTCGAACGGGTTGCCGTCGAATACCACGAGGTCAGCGTGCTTGCCGCGCGCGATCGAACCGACCGCGTCGTCGATGCCGAACATGCGGGCCGGGTCGACTGTGATCGAGCGCAGCGCCGCGGTCGGGTCGAGGCCGTAACGCACCGCGTGAGCGGTGTGTAGCGGCAGGAATCGTGAGCCGGCCGTATCGCCGGTCACCAGAGCGATCGAGTCCGTGAGGTCTGCCGCGCGTGCGGCATCGTTCACGAGGCGACCGTCTTCTCGGTAGACCAGGTTCGGACCCACCATCAGCGAGGGTGCGTCGTCACCGAGGATCTCCGGCGTGTCGAGCGCGTCGGCCGCGCCGTGCAGCACGAAGCGGATGCTCTCGGAGCGGAAGAGTTCGACCACGTGACCGATCGCTGGAGCCTTCGCGCAGCGGATGACCGCAGTCGCACGGCCATCGAGCAGGGCACGCATCGGCTCGAGGCCCTGGTTGATGTCCGGGGCCTTGGGTTTGTCGCTGTCGTCTTCTTTCTTCTTGCGCTTCTTCTTCACCGGCTTCGGAGCCGCTGTGGTGTTCGAAGTGCGACGGCCGGTGATCGTTTGGGTCTCGCCGTCACCTTCGACCTGGCCGGTCAGGGTGTCGTTCTCGATCGTGGCGGTCAGTTCACCGTTGCCGAACGGCGTGGTGATCGTGAGGCTGAGCTGGCCATCCTTGAAGGTGCCGCTGCACTCCTGCGGCGGCGGGGGCGGAACCGGAGCGTCGATCTCGATCGACAACGTACCGGTCACATTCTCGCCTTCGAGGGTCAGCGCGAGGACCAGTTTGACGTCGACGGGGATCGGCAGGTCTTCGATCGAGCACTCCCAGGTGCCGGTGACCGGGTCGGGCTTCTCTTCCTCTTCGTCGTCGGCCTTCTCCTCTTCGGCCGGCTTCTCTTCCTCGGCGGTCTCTTCCGCTTCAGCTTCGCCGGACTCCCAGGCGCGCAGCTCTTCCAGGTACTTGGTCCAAGCTTCCTGGTACTTCTTGCCGGCCGCGATCTGATCGCGGATCGGCTTGAGCGCGTTGCCGTCGAGCGAGTCGAACACGAAGCGCTGACCGACGATGCCGCGGAGAACCGCGAGGTCCGCCGTCGGAGCCCCGGTCTTCACGGCCGCGATCCGACCGGAGATCAGGCCAGTGTCCTGACCCGAGGTGAGAACCGTCGTGACACCGCCGCGCAACGCCTGGTGGAACACCGGGTCGTCGTGACGGACGACTTCGTCAATCCGTTGGCCCGGGTTGCCGGGAGGGATCGCGGTGCCGTCGCCGGAGAGACCGAGGCGCGAGTCGGCGTCGATGAAGCCCGGCGTCAGGACCGCGTCTGGACCGAGGTCGATGACCCGCGCTCCGTACGGTGCCGCCATGCTGGCGCCGACTCCGCGGATCCGTCCGTTGGAGATCAGCACCATGCCGTCGCGGATGGCCTGGCCTTCACCGGTCAGGATCGTTCCCGCGCGAACTGCGAGGATGTCCGACTCGGTTTGGCGCAGGAACTCGCGGCGACCGCCGATCCAGGTCTCCTCGACCATCGTGCCAACGGCCAGGGGGTCACCGGACAGGAGCAGGAAGTCCGCGTCGTGACCAGGCGTCAGCGAACCGACGCGGTCCGAGACACCCAGCAGCTCGGCCGCGGCCGAGGTGACGGATGCGATCGCGCCTTCTTCGCTCATCCCGTGACGCACGGCCAGGCCGGCGATCATCAACAGGTCCTGCAGGTCCTGGTTGCGCGCGGGTGCGAGTGCGACCTGGATCCCGGCGGCTTCAGCCTGACCGGGAGCTTCCGGCTGCGGACGTTTGCGCTCGTCGAGTCGGTTCTCTCCGCCTCCGTTGCTGGCGCTGAGGAAGATCGGCATCCGCAGGACCGCCGCGGCTCCGGCGTTCGCGATGCGACCGGCGACCGGGGAGAGCTCGACAGGGTCCTCGATGACCAAGGCGCCCGATTGTCCGAGTTCGTCCGCGAACAACAGCGCGCGGCGGATGTCTTTCGCCTGCTGAGCCGAGATTCGAAGCGGTAGATCGCCGCGGGCGGCACGACGCAGTGTCTCAGCCGCGTAGCGCGTCTCGATCGAACCGGTGCCGATGAACTCCTCGCCATCGTCACGCAGAGCTTCGCGGAAGCTGCGACGGAGCTCGGCGAGCTGCGAGATCCGCGAGGATGGGTACTGGCGGCGGGCCGGCTCCAGCGGGTCGTCGGAGGTCGGCGAGATCACCGGCTCGAAGACCGGCGGTGCGTTGTGGGCGCGCTCGTCGAAAGTGACGCGTAGACAGTTCATCTCCGACAGCACGCGCTCGACGATGTCGTCCCCGGCAAGCTTCACGACCGAGCCTTGGCCCGAGACGAACCGGTTGCGACCAGGTGACAGGTAGACTGTCGTCACGCCGCCCTCGAGGGCGGTGCGGAACTGTCGGTCGAAGTCGAAGCTGTCGAGTGCGACGAGGTCCGGAGTGATCGTGTAGTTGTCGTCTCGCACACCGCTGAGATCGGTGTCCGCAGCGACGAGGCCTGGCATGACCACCTTGTCCGACGCATCGACGAGCGGCAGCTCGGAGAGCACCGCACGGTTGTTCGGCTGATCGGCCGAGACTGCGCCGAACATGCGTTCGATGCGGCCGTCGCGGACGACGAGGTAGTGATTCTCGAGCACGCGGCCGTCACCGACGTGCAACGTGCCGCAGTGCACGACGAGATCGCGTGCTGGCGGCTGTGGATCCGAGGAGCGGGTCGGCTCCGGCCGTTCGACCGGAATCGCCGCGGCGCTCAAGAGCACGCCGAGCACGAGCCCGGGCGTCTTGAGTGCTCGTTGATCGAAGAGGGTCTTCAGCATCAGGATCACTCGCCTCCTTCGTTCGAAGCTTCGGCGTCGTCGTTCTCGCCGAACAGGATCTTGAGGCGGCGGTCTTCGCTGCGGCGGTAGACCACTTCGCCGTCCAGCACGAGCGTGTCGACCCAGGTCGTGGCCGACAGCGGGTCGCCGGTCAGAATCTGGACGTTCGCGGTCATGCCTTCAGCGAGCGAGCCGATGCGGTCGTCGAGACCGAGGATCTCGGCCGGACGCGTGGTCAATGAACGGAGCGCCTGATCGCGGCCGACCCCGTGACGGACCATGACGGCCATTTGCCACCACGGGTAACGGCTGGCGCCGGTGATGCCGCTGCTGAGGCTCAGCGCGAAGTCGATGCCGGCGTCGGAGAACACCTTGGCCGGGCAGATCAGGGTGTCTTCGTCAGTCAGCGGGTCGGTCTCGGTGTACTCGAGGGCCGATGAGTCGAGGATGACGGGGAAGCCGAGAGCGGCCAGGCGATCCGCGGCCTTGTAGCAGCGAGGGCCGACGATCAGCGCCAGGTCGAGCACTGGGTAGTCGGCCTTCATCTGCTCGACCTCGGCAACTTCCGGGGCGCCGGGGACGTAGAGGAAGCCGCGCAGCTCACCGTTCAAGAGCTTCGCGACCGGAGCCTGACGCTCGTCGAGTTCCTCTTCGAACTCCTGGTCCTCGGGGATCGCGCCGGCTGCCTGCTCCTGCTCGAACAGCTCGCGCTTGCGCGCCAACTCGTCCTGGGCTCTCGCGGCGTCGCGCAGGGCGTTGCGCATGCCACGGATCTGCTGGAGTCGGCTGCCGCCACTCGCCTGCAGCGACATCTTCAGGCCGGTGCGGGTCGCGAGTGCCATGTCCTCCACGGTCTTGCCGAAGGGGCGGACGATCATGCCCTGGCCACCGATCAGCGTGCGGTTGCCCGGGATGATGTGCATCGTGCCGATGCCGTTGCGGCGGCCGTCCTCGAAGTATTGCGAGGACGGATCGAGTGCGTCCTCGACGGTGAGGAACGGGACGTTCGCCATCCGCTCGTTCTGGCCGCCCATGCCACCCGAAGAGTGCGCGAGCACGTACGACGGCAGGACGATCTTGCCTTCGGCGTCGACGACCGTCGCATTCCACGGGACTTCGACCTCAGTGCCGATCGCGGTGATCACGCCGTCCTCGATCAGGATCGTGGCGTTCTCCATCACGCCGTCCTTCATCGTGTGGACGGTGCCGCCGCGGACGGCGAGGAGTTCCTGGGCCGCGAGGCTCGATTGGCCGAACGCGAAGAGCCCGGCAGTCAGGAGTCCGGCGGTGAAGGCCGGGACGAGGCTCCGCCGGAGCGAAGTGTGGGACGGACGGTTCATGAGGGTCGAGGGAATGCGGTTGCGCCGGTTGCTGGGAAGAAGGGTTGCGATGCGGTTGGAGATCATCGGGAGACCTCCGTTCCGGCGATGTAGACGGAGTGGACGGCCGTGGTCGGCTCGAATGGATCACCGGTCCAGACGACGAGGTCGGCGTCCAGTCCGGCGCGGAGCGAGCCCACGCGGTCCTCGATGCCGAGGACCTCCGCAGCGCGGCTCGTAATGGCGGCGAGGGCGACTTCGCGGGAGAGGCCGTAGCGGACCGCGAAAGTCGCCTCGGTCATGAGCGGTCGGGAGCCGACGCCGGAGCCCGAGCAAATCGCGAACGGTACGCCGGTGTTGGCCAGCTTGTTCAGAGTGAACCAGCGGACCTCTGCGCCTTCCGAAGCGGTCTCGCGCGAGGGCGACGAGAAGAGCACCGTCGCTTCCGCTTCGAGCAGCTCATCGGCGACACGCCAGGCTTCGGTCGCTTCTTCAACGAGGGTGCGGTAGCCGAACTCGTCCGCGAGGCGCAGCGCCGTGCGGATGTCCTGCTCCTGACGAGCGGTCGTGCGCACTGGCATCTCGCCACGCAGCACTTGAGCGAGCACTTCCATGCCCGGGTCGAAGCCGACCTGTTCGGCCTGACCCGGAACCGTCTGTTGCTCCATGTACTTCTGGGCGGCGTAGAGCGCGCGGCGCGCTTCCCAGACGACGCCCATTCGGGTGGTCGGACGCCGGTAGAAGATGCCGACCGGGTTGCCGCCGCGGATCGCACGGTTTCCGGCCGACGGCTCGCTGCCCATCGTCATGCGCAGTCCGGAGACGGCTTCGACGAGCATCTCGGCAACGGTGTTGCCGGAGGTCTTCACGACCGCGCCGAGCCCACCGATGACGTTACGGTTTCCTGGGTTGACCTGGACCGTCGTCACGCCGTGACGACGAGCGCGCACGAAGGCCTTGTCCTCCGGGTCGATGACGTCGAGGACGCGCAGGTGCGGGTTGATCTCTTCGCCTTCCTCGTTGAGGTCGCTACGCGAGACTCCGATCGTGGTGCTGGCGTCGACGAGTCCCGGCGTGATCGTCATGCCGGTGCAGTCGACGACCTGCGCGCCATCGGGGACGGCGACTTCGGTCGCGGGACCGACGGTGACGATCGTCGAGCCACGAACGATGACGACTCCGCCATCGATCGCTGGGCCGTTGGCGGTCATCACGCGACCGTTCTGGAACACCAGGACGGTTTCGGCTTCAGGCTCGTCCTGCGCGCAAAGGCTCGGAGCGAAGGCGGAGACGAACAGCGAGGCCGCGAGTGCAGCGGAGCCCAGGACCGAGGTCGGGCGAGCGAATCGTGGTTGGAACTTCATCAGTTGTTGCCCTCCTCGTCACCGAGTGCGACCGATTCGCCGCCGACGAAGACCGAGACGATCGAGCTGGTCAGGCTCTGCGGAGCGCCGTCGAAGACGCAAAAGTCCGCGCGACGGCCTTTGCGAAGGCTGCCGATCTGATCCTCGATGCCCAGCTGGCTCGCTGCGATGCGCGTCGCCGCGTCGAGGGCGGTGTCTGGCGCGAGGCCGTTCTGGATCGCGAGGTGCATCGTGCGCCGGAGCGACGGTCCATCGCCGGCGAGGAACGAGAACGGGATCCCGGCTTCGGCGAGCTTCGCTGGCAGTTCGAGGCGTTCTTCCGAGGAGCCGTAGTCGAGCCCCGGCAGGGCGATCGACACGTTCATCGATTGCAGGCGGGGCATCAGTGGCTCGAGGTCGGTCGCCTCGAGCAGGATCGGATCGACCGACAGTTCGGCCGAGAGGTCGAGCGCGAGTCGCAGTTCGGTCTGCGTGCGTGCGTGCATCGCGACGCGAAGGTTGCCAGCGAGAACGTCCCGCAATACCTGCAGCTCTTCGCTGTCTCCGAGCAGCGGGTCGGCCGCCTCACCGAAGGCCTGGCGGATCAGGTCGACAGCGCCCATGCGCGAGGTCGGGAAGCGATCCGAAGCGAGAGACTCGCGGACGAGCGCAATCTTCAGCCAGGAATCGGAGCCGAGCGAACCCTCCTCGCCCGTGTGCACGATTGCCGCGCGGCCGGGGAAGGTGTTCTGGGAGCTCGGTGCGAGACCGATCGTGGTGACGCCTGACTTGGCCAGGTCGTGAAGCTCGTCGGCGAACGGATCGAAGGCCTCGGCCGCACGGAGGTGCGGGGTGAAGGCATCGATCGTCTCGACGAAGTCCTGACCGGCGCCGAGCGACGAGTGGGGCAGAACGAAGCCGGGGGCGATCGTGCCGTCCTCGAAGCGGACGACGCGGGCGCCGGCCGGCCCTTCGGCTGGCACTTCGTTGCCGACGGCGGTGATCTTTCCGTCTTGGATCAGCAGGCGAGCGAGGTCGCCTTCGAGAACCGAGCCGGGCGCAGTGATCAGGCGGGCCGCCTCGACTCGCACGACTTCCTGCGCGAGAGCGCCTGGTGCTTGGTGGGCCAGCGCGACGCCGAGCAGTGCGGCGGTCAGGAGGCCCCTTGGAATTCTGAGATTCGACATCACGGAAACGGGTCGAGGGTTGGTCACTGGTCGAGCGGGATGCGAGTGCCCGAGCGGAAGACCGCGACCGGACGGGACGTCGGGTCGAAGATCGGCCCGCTGAAGAGGGTCATGTCGGCGACCTTGCCGGCTTCGAGGCTGCCGACGCGGTCTTCGATGCCGAGAAATTCCGCCGGCGTAAGCGTGATGGCACGCAGGGCGGTGTGTTCACTGAGGCCGAGACCGATGGCTTCGGCCGCGATCGTCCGCAGGTGGCGCGCGCGCGAAACCGAGCCGCTCGCGATCGCGACCGGCACTCCGGTCTGCTCGCAGAGCACCGGGATGCTGACACCCGCTGCGCTCTCCGGCACGGACCGCGACTTTTCGCGCGGCGCGACCTGGGTCACGACCACTCCACGGAAGTAGGACGCGATGTCGTCGATGCACGCGGCGGCGGCGTCACCGGCTTCGAGAACGGAGTCGCCGAGTTCCTGCTCGGAGATGATCTCGGTCGCGCGACGGATGTCGTCCGGGTGGCGAGCTTCGACGAACCAGCGAGCTTCGCCGTCGCGGAGCTTGATCAGCGCTTCCTTCGCGCGATCGCGCTTCGGCTCGCGCGGGTACTTCGGCTTCTTCGGGGCATCGTCTCCATCACCGCCCTCTTCGGAGCCTTCCTCGCTGCTCTCTTGTTCGCCACCACCTTGGCGGCCCTGGCCACCGTTGCGGCCGCGTCGACGACGGGGAGCCGGCGGCTCTTCTTCGGTCGTTTCTTCACCGGAGCCGGACGCTTCCTCGTTGGCGCCTTCTCCTTCGGCACCTTCGGATTCGCCTTCCTCTTCGGTCTCCTCGGTGGGCTCCTCAGGCTCTTCTTCCGGTTCGGGGATGCCGTTCTTCTTGCGGTGGTAGGAGAGGTACTTCGCGAGTTCTTCCTCGTACTTCTCCTTCTCCTCCTCGAACTTCTCGAGTGATTCCTCGTACTTCTCGAGTTGCTCGAACTCGTTGCCGAGCCCTTCGAGTTGTTGGAGTCGTTGCAGTGGGTGGGCGCCCGATGTGTCGATGCGGTAGTGGAGGACCATCGGCTGGTCGCCACCGAGCTCGTCGAAGCCGTCCGTGCCTGGGCGGATCACCGCGCCCTGTCCACGCCACGCGGACTGCGAACGGTTGTGGACGTAGGCTGTCGTGACGCCGTGGCGAACGAGGTCCTGCGACGCGGTATCGAACGGATCGAGTCCAGGGAGGATCTCTGCCGCGGCGTCGACGTTGCGATCGGCGAGCAGGTTGCCATCTGCGAAGGCCGACGAGTGCAGGTCGACGAAGCCTGGGTAGGCGTGCGCTTCAGGGAACGAGAGGGTCCCTTGCGGAACGCGCCCACCGGCCGGCCGGATCTGCAGAATTCGATCGCCTTGGATCACGATCAGCGCGTCTTCGATCGCCGGTCCGCTGACCGGATGCACCACGCCGATCCGAAGGATCTGGATCGGGGTACCGCCCGGTTGCGCGGCGAGCTTCGGCGTGAGCGAGGCGAGCGGCAGGAGGGCGAGTAACAGTGTCGCAACCCATTTCGCTGGACCGTTAGTGTTGTTCGCGGCACTCCGAAGAGCGCCTCCGGAAGGACGGACGGGCGCCGGGCGGGGCGCCGAGGTGTCGAGACGTCGCATGAGGGGTAGCTGCGCGGATCGCAGCGGGGCCCTTCTACGGACCGGCGGATCCGGTTGCCAGAAACGAAACAGGTCCCGGTACTCTCACGCTCGATGCAGATGATCGAGGTCGAGTTCCAGCCCGAGGATCGACGCGCCTGGGTGCGCGCCGGAAGCACTCTGCTGGCGGCTGCAGAGGCCGCCGGGGTCGACTTGGCAACCGGCTGCACGGAGGGAATGTGCGGGACGGATTGTGTCGGCGTGAAAGCAGATCCGGGCTCCCTCGAACCGGCTGACGGATCGGAGCTCGGCTCTCTCGAACGCATGGGACTCGACCCCGAGTCGTTTCGTCTGGCGTGTTCGGCCCGGGTCCGGGAGGGCCGGGTCCTGGTGCAGACCGACGCTTTCTGAGCTTCAGTCGGATCGACGACCAGGGTCGAACGGCGCGCGACGGGCGGCGAGTTCGCGTTCGAGCTGAGCGCTCTTGTGCTCGAGTTCCTCGATGCGGCTCTCGAGTTGACGCCGTTGGGCGGCACTTCTGTCGCCCTGCCAGAGCACCGTGCGACCCAGCCAGACTGCGACCGCTGCCAGGGTCAGCAGCCCGACCTGCGGTGGGGCGAATCCGGGCAGGATCTTGTCGGCGAAGTTCTCGACGACGACCGCGAGCAGCAGCAGGCCCGCCATCGGGTAGTGGAACTCGGAGCCGTCGTCGTGGTGCATCATGGTGGAACGCCGGCCTCGCGGACTAGCCGCACCAGGCGATGGCGGAGGTCAGCAACAGGATCGCCCCGCAGGTCGCGAGGGCCATCCACCAATCTACGCTCGAGCGGAAGGCTCCGACACGGTGCATCGCTCTGGGTTCTGGAATCGGCATCTTCGGTCCTCAGCGCAAGCGCCGGGCCAGTGCCGTCCTTCCCGCGCCGGTTCCGACCGGGCACGAAAAAAGGCGCCGGACCGGGCCGAAGCCCGGGGCGCCTTTCGATCGGGTCCCGCGAGCCGCGGGTCCGAGTTCACTTGTTGCCGTAAACGACGGTGGTGAACTCTCCGATGATGCCGAGGATGCTCCACGACTTGAAGTCGACGTGGGTGATCTCGGTGATACCGACGCTCGAGGCGGCGGCGTTGATGCTGGAGTCACCCATCGAGATGAGGCCGAGGATGCTCTGCGACTTGGCAGTGCCCATCTCGGTGCCGATCTCGCCCGGGTTGACGGCGAGCGGACCCTGAACGTCCGTCAGGATCGAGCCCGGGCCCGGAGGCGACGGCGGGTACGCGCAGGAGGTGAGGAAGGTGAGGACGAGGGCCGAGAAAGCCAGGACAGCGGACTTCATGGGAAGAATCCTGTCGGAAAGCGTGAGGTTGATTGCGTGGACTACCGGCGAGAGACCGTCTCCCGGCCGGATCTCGTTTCGTCTGAGCGAAACCGCGACTCGAACGGTACGGAAAGCACCGCCTGTTTTCGAGGCCGAGAGCGGCGAATCGTCCTTCCGAAGGGTCTTTCCGCAATTTCGTGTTGACGGAAAAGCATATCAAGTGCCGATTGGATGTTTTGGGCGCTTCCGCCCCCGCAACGCCGGCCGTCGCGCTGCGGAAACTGCGGGATCGGTCCCTATCGTGGCCGCGATGCTTCGACGACCGATCGCTCTCGCGCTCCTCGCACTCGCTGCCTGTCAGACGCCCTACTCCGGAGGTTTCCCGCCCCAACCGGTGTGGCCTGGTCGGACACAGGTGTTCGTCGTGGCTGAGGGTGGCGCGGATGTCATCGTGCTGTCGACGGACCCCGACCAGCTCGAGGTGACCGGACCTGATGGCGCTGCGCTGTCGTTCGACGAGTCGGGTCGCGCTCCGTTGCTCATGGAGGAGGCTGGAGAGATCTCCGTGGAGCTCGTCGATGACGGTCGGCCGACCTACGTCACGTTTCGATTCGAGCCGACCGAGGACACGACACGCCTTCGCGTCGAGCAACGCGTCGACGGCGAAGTGCGACCGTTCTTCACCGACTTCGTCTCCCGTCCGTGGATCCAGCCGGGCACCGGCATGGAGCTGCAAGTCGAAGGCGAGGACGCACAGACGCGTGTGATCACCTCTGGTGTCGACGGCGCCGAGATCGTCTTCCTCGGTGAGGTTCCGACCGAAAGCAGCATCCAACGTGAGAACGACTGGCTGATCCGCGGACCGGTGCACCTGCGCATCGATCACCACGGGGAGCGCAAGCATCAGTTGTCGCTTGGTGTCTGGGCGTCCGAGGGCTGGACGATGAAGAAGATCCCGGGCGTTCCGGATCGCAGCGCACAGCAATGAACCGTCGGCGACGAGATCGAGTGGGTTTGGCCGCCGTCTTCGTAGCGGCCTTCGTCGTCGGTTGTGGCCGCGAAGACCCCACGAACGATCCGGTGGAACCTGTCCGCGAGTCGGGCTCGAACTCTGGGCCGGAGTCCGGAACTCGATCAGGAACGACAAGTGGAACAACGCCGCTCGACGGCTCTCGGCCGGGTCGGCCGCAGGAGCGGCGTCCCGCCGGCCACCGCCGAATGGTCGAGCTTCTCGCGGAGCTTGCGGCGCGGAACGCTGAGGTCGACGACTTCACCGGGCTCGGTCCGGCTGTCGACCTTCGCCGACGGCTCGAGGCGCTTGACGAGTCTTCCGCGCCGATCGACGTCTGGGCAGTGTGTCGTTCGCTTGCGGCTCAAGAACTCCGACTGGGCAACACGCAGCGAGCGATCGATCTCTACAGCCGCGCGATCGCGTTGCACGAGACTCTCCGCCGAGACTCTTCGTCGCGCGCCGAAGTGCGCGACGACCAACTCGTCGACGATCTCTACCAGCGTGGTCTCTCGCATCTCCGTCGTGGCGAGACGATCAACTGCGTGCACGGCCACAATGCAGACTCGTGCCTGTTCCCGATCCGTGCTGGTGGCGTTCACGGCGATCCCTCGGGATCAGAACGCGCGATCGAGGACTTTCGCCGAGCGCTCGAGTCGGACCCCGAACACCGCGGCGCGCGCTGGCTCTGGAATCTCGCGGCCATGACGCTCGGTCAGCATCCTGAGGGGGTGCCCGAAGAGTTCCAGCTCGATGAGCGTTCGATCCGCGAGCGGGGAGACGTCCCGCGCTTCTTCGATCAGGCTTCGAAGGCCGGAGTCGCGGTGACGAGCCTCTCCGGCGGGCTGATCGTCGATGACTTCGATGGCGACGGGCTCTTCGACCTCATGGTGTCCGACTGGCACCCGAGCGGCCCTCTCCGCTTCTTCCGTGGCGATGGTGAGGGCGCGTTCGAGGAGCGGACCGAGGACGCAGGTATCGTCGGAATCACCGGTGGGTTGAACCTCGTTCACGCGGACTACGACGGCGACGGCGATCTCGACGTCCTCGTCCTGCGAGGTGCCTGGCTGCGCACCGCTGGTGACCTGCCGAATTCGCTGTTGCAGAACGACGGCAACGGCCGCTTTACCGACGTGACCTTCGAGGCAGGGCTCGGAGAGGTGTTCCGACCGACTCAGACGGCAGCCTTCGGAGATGTCGACGGCGACGGCGATCTCGACCTCTTCATCGGCAACGAGACCGACCGGAGCCTCCGTGCGCCGTGCCAGCTCTTCCGCAACAAGGGCGATGGCACCTTTCGCGACGTTGCGCGTCAGGCGGGCGTGACGAACGACCGCTACGCGAAGTCCTGTTCGTTCGGGGACTACGACGAGGATGGCGATCTCGATCTCTACGTGTCGAACCTGGGCGCGCCGAACCGGCTCTACCGCAACCGTGGGGATGGCCGCTTCGATGACGTCGCTGGTCAGCTCGGAGTCGACCGCCCGTTGATCAGCTTCCCGTGCTTCTTCTGGGACTTCGACAACGATGGTCATCTGGACCTGTTCGTCGCCAACTACGACACCAAGCTGCCGCACGCGGTCGCGCGCTTCCTCGACGTCGAGCCGCAGACCGAGCCGTCTCGCCTCTATCGAGGCGACGGGCGTGGTGCGTTCGAAGAGGTCGGCGCGGAACTCGGTCTCGACGCCGTCACGTTGCCGATGGGGCACAACTTCGGAGACTTCGATTCCGATGGATTCGTCGATGTCTATCTCGGAACCGGCTACCCACACTACGAGGCGTTGGTTCCGAACGTCATGTTCAAGAACCTCGGTGGCGAGGCTTTCCTCGACGTCAGCGTCTCGGGAGGCTTCGGCCATCTGCAGAAGGGGCACGCGATCGCGTTCGCCGACCACGACCGAGACGGAGACCAAGACGTGTTCGTCGAACTCGGTGGTGCGTTTCCCGGAGATGCATTCCGCAACGCGTTGCTGGAGAACCCGGGGTTCGGCAACCATTGGATCGAGGTCCGGCTGAGCGCTCGGTCGGGCAACACGTTCGGCCTGGGGGCTCGTCTCCGGGTCGATGTGCTGGAATCCGGGAAGCGACGCACCGTCTATCGTCGGGTGACTTCCGGCGGAAGTTTCGGTGGCAGTCCGCTGACTCAGGCGATCGGTCTCGGCAAGGCAACGCAGATCCTCGCGATCGAGGTTCTGCCGGTGGGTGCGAGGGCGCCGATGCGGTTCGAGGCGGAGAGCCATGATCTCGAGGTCGATACGCGGATCACGATCGACCTCGACTCGGCTACGATCGCGCGGCGCTGAGCCTCCAGGCTCGGCGAGCTCCTCGCGATCTCGTCATGTCTCTACTCGATCTCTGGGCGCCGATTCTCGTCGCATCGGTCGCGGTCTTCTTCGTCAGTGCGTTGCTGCACATGATCATCCCCTGGCACAAGGCTGACGCCGTCAAGATGCCGGACGAGGACACGGTTCTCGACGCGATGCGCAAGGTCGAACTGAAGCCCGGGCACTACTTCTTCCCTGGTTGCGAGTCGATGGAGGAGATGAAGGACCCGGAGTTCCTGAAGAAGTGCGAGCAGGGCCCGGGCGGCTTTCTCATCGTTCGCGCCGAGGGTGCGTACAACATGGGGCGGTCGCTTGTGCTGTGGTTCCTGCAGTCGGCCGCGACCAGTGTGCTCGTCGCCTACCTCGCCTCGTTGGCACTCAGTGAGTCCAGCGACGGATACCTCGTGTTCCGTGTGACCGCGGTCGCAGCTCTGCTGGGCTACTGCTTCAGCACCGTTCAGGAATCGATCTGGAAGGGTGCGCGGTGGTCGGTGACCTGGAAGTTCGTTGTCGACGGGCTTCTCTACGCGCTCGCGACCGGAGCCTGCTTCTCCTGGCTGTGGCCGGGCGCCTGAGTCAGGACCGTTCGCGCAGGTAGCGCTCGAGCGCGTCCTTGAGTTCGTTTTCGCTCCGGACGAACTCGTCGAGTGAGCACTCGATCATCAGGTTGACGTTCTCGTTCTCGGCCGGGAACCGCGCGCGCCAGTCGGTGAAGAGGCCGATGCTGAACTTCTGCCGCGCGAACGCGTAGCCCAGTTCCCAGGCCGTGCCGTCATCGGTCGAGAGCCCGTTCAGGTTCGCGACGATGACGTCACATCGGTCGATTGCGTCCCGGTCGTTCCGGTAGATCGTCTCGACGGTCTCCGGGGTCTTCTCCGGGTTGTCGCGATGCGGCAGGAAGGTGTCGAAGCCGAGCGACGCGACGAGCTCGTCGAGCCGTTCGATGAACCAGCGTTCCCCTTCGTCGAAGAGTGGTCCTGCGAGATAGGCGAGTGGCATTCTCGAGGATCATGTTCGGTCATCCCTTCGAGCGAAACGGTCGACTTCGAGGCTGCTATCCTCAGGGATGATGAGAACGAGTATTCGGAGCGCGGTGGTCTGCGTGATCGCTGGCCTCGCCGGCTGCGTGTCGCCGACGCCCTATGCGCCGGCCCAGGAGGATGGTGGCTACGGCTACAGCGACTTCCGGATCGAGCCGGGCAAGTATCGGATCGTCTTCCGCGGGAACACGTCGACGAGCCGGGAGCGGGTCGAGAACTACGTCTGCTATCGGGCGGCGGAGTTGGCGGTCCTGGACGGGTTCGACTACTTCGTCGTGGTCGATGCGGACGTCGAGGTCTTGTCCGAATTCCGGTCCGTCGGAACAGGCGTTGGGGTGAGCGGTTTCGGACCGGGCTATGCCTACTCGCGCCGGGGGGGCTTCTACAGCGGAGCCTTCTACGGTTCGGCGTTCACGGCCAGCGCTCGGACCCAGGAGCGACGTCGGTACTGGGCCGCTGCGAGGATCGAGGCCAGGAATGGCGAGAAGCCCGACCTTCCGAACGCCTACGACGCCCGTGCCGTGCTCGAGGCGCTCCGGGACGACGTCTTGCCGCCGCGGCCTTGATCTGCCGTTCATGTGGCGGCTCGGGGCGGTGCGCCGGGGGGCATGGATCGAAACGAAGGCCTTGCTACCGTTCTGGTCGAGGCCCGAGTGCCTTCGCAGGCCTCGAACTTCATGGCGATCCGCGTCCACTCCTTCCGCACGGTCCTTCTCTCAGTCGTCGCTTTGCTGCTGGCCGGGTGCGCGTCGACTCGCGTCGATGTCGATGGTGAAGACCCCGGCGTACTTCGCGACTTCGTGACGTTTGCGTTCGACACGGGGCCGATCGGCATCACCGCCGAGGGCCTCCCGGTCGATGACGATGGACTCGAGACCGAGGTTCGTCGAGCGCTCTCCGAACAGCTGAAAGCGCTCGGTCTCGTGCAGGCACCCGAGGACGAGGCCCGCCTCCTGGTCGGTACCCGGCTGACCACGATCGAGTCCCAGAAGAACTTCGATCCAACCTTCTCGCCCTATGTCGCGATCAAGGAAGAGACCGGCCTCCTGTGGGTCGAGGCCTTCGATACCGAGGCGAAGGAGACGGTGTGGCGCGCGCACTCGAGCAAACGGCTGCGCACCTCGCAGCAGGCCAAGGGCATCCATCGAGTGCGGTTCGAGCCGACGGATGAGGAACGCCACTGGTGCCTCTACGATCTCGCCGAAGCGATCTTCTCCAACCGACCTACGAACTGAAAGTTCGACCTGCCCGATGCTGCTTTCGTCCAAGTTCGTGCGCGGTCTCGCGCTCTGTGCGCTCCCCGCCGCACTCTCTGCGTGCGGATCCGACTTCGTGCTGCCGATCGGCGAGACGAATGCCGAGGCGCTGTTCTTCTCCTGTGACCCCGATGGTCTTCCGGGAGAGGTCGGTGAGTTTCAGATCATCACCTACGAGAACGCGCTCGGGACGGTGGATCCGGACTCGGTCGAGGTTCGACTGACCTACGTGCCCGAGGTCTCGGACATGCTGACCCTGACCCCTGCGAGTGGGTCGGTCATCCCGCTCGGGCCGCAGACCGTGACGATCGAGGTGACCGACTGTTCGTTCGAGAGCGCCGATGTCCGGTTTCTCGTCGACGTGATCGGTCGGGACCTTCAGACCGGAGAGCTGGTCACGCAATCGTTCAGCGGCACGTTGCCGGTCACGAACCAGAACGTCGTCGTGCCGCCTCCTCCGGCGCCGGTCGTCGCCCGTCAGCTCGCCGAGGCGATGACGATGAGCGAGTTCGATCAATGGCCGCCGGCGGAACAGTCGGTCGGTAACGAGTCGTTCGGTGCCGTGTTGGTCGACTTGGACGCGGAAGCGCTGTCGCTCGCATTCGATCCGACAGATGGCTTGCTGCCGATCGGAGACGGGCGACTCGGCAGGGTGTACGGCTCGGAGGTCGACCCGCTGGCCCGCAGCGGTCGATTCGTGCTGCTCTGGAGTGCCCTCAGCACCGATGCTCTGTCCGTCGAATTCGTTGGGGATGCGTTCCGTGGCTCGGTTGGCTTCGGCGCGAAGAATGGCCTGACCAGCGACTTTGAGGGCGTCGCGAGCTCGTGGCTCCGCCTCGTGGAGCGGGCGGGTGCACAGGTCCTTCTCGTTCCACTGCCCACGAACGACGACGTGGGCGACCTCCGCCTCGGTTGGGCAGCTGGCCCGTTCGGTCCGATCTACTCCGTCGAGCTGCGCTGACGGTCGTCGGCCGATCCTCAGATCTGCTCGATCGCGGCGCGGACTCCGTTCGAGAACTCGACGAAGAACGGGTTTGTGGCCGTCGGATCCAGCGAGAAGCCCTGGAGGAACAGTTCCAGCCCCGCAAAGGCAGGGTTCGGCGGGAGGTTCGTCGAGACCGGGAGCGCGCCGTTGATGTTCAGGGTCGATTCGCCGGAGCTCCAGAGGACGCAAGGTCCTGTGGGTGGCGTGAGGAAGATCAGGGTCGGGTTCGAGAATCCGATGCTCAGGAACTGTCCGATCGACGAGGGGCGGATCCGTTCGAGCTGAACCGTGAGCACTCCTCCTTGGACCGGCCGGTTCAACGCGCGCAGGATCGGGCCAACCGTGAGTTGTCCTGAGTCGATCGACGTAGACGCGGCCGACGAGAGGTCGACGAACTGCAGCGGCATTGCCATCGCCGCGGTCGGTCCTCCTTGGCTGATGCCGACGATCGAGTTCGCGATCGGTGAGAAGGACTCGAAGCGCAGTCGGAGGATCCCCTGTGTCGACAGAACGATCTGTGTCGTCAGAGAGTTGTTCTGGCCGAACTCCTGGACGCTTGTCCAGGTGATGTGCACTTCGCCTGCGACCGGGAACTCCTCGACCGTCAGTGGGCCGCTTCCGATCGTGCTGAGGTCGTAGTCGGCACCGAGAACGACGCTGGGCGCACCGCTCAGGATGTCGTCCAGCTGCAGGCCGCCGAGCGGTGAAGGTGGGGTCGCGCTGGTGCCGAACGTGACGCGTCCGGTTCGCGAGACTTCGATCGTGTTCGTCGAGGTTCCATCGGGGCCCGTGACCGGTACGCCGAGTGCGATCGGGCCGGTCAGTCCAGTGGGAAGGCTCGTGAACGTCGCCGCTCCAGCGCCGGGCGGGACGAGGCCGCTGCCGGTCGTGGTCGAAGTGACGACGTAGCCGCCGAGTCCGTTCGGCGTGAAGACGACCTCGCTGCCCTGGAGGTCCGCGTTGGTGCCTTGGGGCGGGCTGAACGACTCAAGGATCGTTGTCGCGTCGTTGAACGCCGGGCATTCGAAGCCGAAGGACTCCGCGACTGCGATCGCGACGTCGCCGACGAAGTAGTCGAGCTCACCGTTCCAGACTCGTGCTCCGGTTCCTGCGATCGGTGGGCCGAGGAAGGTTGGAGAAACCGAGCCGCCGAGGAACTGCAGGTCGGCATTCTGGAATGTCGCGCCGAGGGCCGCGTCGTAGATCGGTGCTCCGTCGGCATAGGTGATCGCGATCGCATGCCGGCCTTGCACGAGGAATAGTCCGCCTGGGATGTCGCCGGAGCTTTGCCCACCCGGGCCCGCCGAGGTGATCGTCGAGACCCGGGTCGGTTCCACGGGCCAGAACGCAGCGTTCGTCTCGTTGAGGATGAACGTCGCAGCCGGCCCGCTCACGAAGCGGATCTCGGCGGTCGTCGTTGCGCCGATCGGCAGGTTGAGGTTGTGGTCCAACCGGAACAGCGTCAGGCCGTTCGGATTGTTGACCGTCAGGTCGAAGTAGCAGGTCGTTCCCGGGCTGCCGCTGGAGAAGTTGCCGCCGAAGCCGATGGACAGCTGTTGAGGGGCTGGTTGCGCGAACGCTGTGGCACTGAGTGCCAACGCAAACACGATTGATCGCATCGATGTTCCAGGCATGTGGAGGCGGCTGTGAGGCCTCGGACTCTCGACGAGGGGACTCTCCGTCAATGCCTAGGACGAGTCGACCGGAGGTCCTGTTCCCCGGATTCCGAGCCTTCCCGGGGAGGCCGAAATCGAAAGCGCCGCGCGATCATCGATCGCGCGGCGCACGAGGCCGGCAGTCACCGACCGGCTCCCGGTTTATTTTT
>JBCBZB010000057.1:0-32307 GCA_039815565.1 Planctomycetota bacterium | reverse complement strand
GCCGACGGCGCATCCAGCAAGTGCAGCGCCCAGCATGTCGAGCTCGCCGAGAGCCTCGAGTTCGACACTCCTGGACGACCCCCGATCAGGGTGCACGGGGTGTGGCGGGGCGCCAGCCCAGGAACGCTACCGAGCTTCTCGCTGCCGACCACGGATGTCGACGTCGTGCGGGGGCAGACCTTCGTGCAGATCGCCCACGACGCGTTGCAGCAACACCGCAGCCAGGCACCGATCCGGCGAGCGGAGGACTTCTTCGCGAACGCCGAAGCGTTCACCGCCCTGCGAGACGGCACGCCGGACGAACTCTACGGCGCGTCCGACCTGTTCCTCGCACTCGACGGAGTTCTGCCCGAAGAGCGCATCGCCGAGCTGCGGCGCCGGTTCGACGTCGAGCTGCTCGAGTCCGAACGGAACCGCGAATCGCTGATCCGCACGGCGCTGGAACTTCGCTCGGCCCTCGACGCGATCGACACACGCGGCGACATCGAGCTGGCCACCCGTGTCGCCCGGCGACACTCGGCGCTCGGCCGGGTTATCTGGCATGCGCTCGGACTGAACGTCCGTCCGGAAGTCGTCGGCAAGCCGATCGCGTTCCCAGGTGACTCGTTCGACTTCAACATCGATATCGCGACGCCAACGAACAACCTCGACTTCCTGCAGCAGTTCGAGATCAGCGATCCGACCGGTTCGGATCGCGTCACCGTGACGCAGGGTTGGGATCCGCGTCGGCCGAGCCCCTGGCGACTCCGCGGTCGCTACCGAGTGCCGGACGACGCCCTGCGACTGGGTCTGGATCCCCTCGACCGGTTGTTTCGGCGCGAGCGCTTCGAGATGCCGTTCTGGGTGAACGTCGCCTTCCGCATCGGCCGAGACTCCGGTTCGCTCAGCGAAGAAGTCGTCCTACCCCTCGAACTGCCGATCACGGTTCGACCCGCCGTCGAGCTGCAGGTCCGGCCCGACACCCTGCTCGTACCGCTCGGCCGAACACGCGCCTCGTTCAACGTCCGCATCCGCAACTACGGCGACGCGCCCCTGCCGGAAAAACTGGAGGTCCGTGCACCCGCTGGGTTCCGCATCGATCCCGCAGTCGTGCGTCTCGACCCCAATGGCGCCGACGAGCAGGGATTCCGATTCGAAATCGAGATGCCCGAACAACCCGGATCGGGCACGACTTCGATCCGGGTCCGGCTCGGCGACCAACGAGCAACCGTCCGCGCACGACATCTCGACGTCCGCGTGCCGGAGAACCTGCGCGTCGGCCTGATCCAAGGCGTGGACGACGCATCCCGGAACGTTCTGCGACAGTTCGGAGTGACGGTGATCCCGCTCACGGAATCGGATCTGCCGCTCCGTGGCCTGGACGACCTCGACACGATTCTGATCGACGTCCGCGCACTCGCACACCACCGCGCCGCCCGCGCCGAGTTCAACCGGCTCGTCGACTTCGCACGCCGCGGAGGACGTCTGGTGATCCTGTACCACAAGGACACCGAACTCGCTCCACGAGGGAAGGAGATCCCGTTCCACCCGAACGACCTACCGTTCGAGATCGGGCGGGGACGGGTGACCGAGGAGGACGCACCGGTTCGCATCCTCGCACCAGGACACCCAATCCTGACCAACCCCAACCAGATCGACCTCGGGGACTTCGACGGGTGGGTGCAGGAGCGGGGGTTGTACTTCCCCGCCAAGTGGTCCGCCGCCTACACGCCGCTCCTCGCTTCCAACGACGAAGGGTTCCCGGAGGAGCAGGGACTTCTGCTTCACGCTCCGATCGGCGACGGGGAGTTCGTCTACTGCGCGCTCGCGCTGCACCGCCAACTGAAGCGGTTGCATCCGGGGGCGTGCCGGCTGTTCGCCAACCTGATCACGCCCGCAGAGAATTGAGCGGACTCAGCGAAGCTCGGGGAATGCCAGCCCGCTGAGTCGATCGCGGATGATCGGCACCTCGACGGCCGCTTGGCCGGTCGACACACGCACGATCGTGAAGTCCCGCACGGACACCGACTGAAAGTCGTTGTTCTCATAGAGGATCTCGACCCGGAGAGACCCATTGTTCGCGACCGTCAGCCAGAGCTTGGCGATCAGCGTCGCCGGGATCTCGACGACATCTCCGCTCTGTTCGACGATCTGGAGGATCGCGAAGCGCCAGATCGTCTCCTGACGGAACGTCGACTCCTGAACCGGTTGCTCGACCGGCTGGAGGGCGCCGTCCTGCGGAACTCTCGGAGCGGGCCAGGATGACCAGGCAGCGAGAACCAGGGCGAGGGGGCCGAAGATCGTGAGGAGACGACGGGACGAGGAGGTGCTCATGATGCGTGAGGATCCAGAAGCGCTGTGCGGGCCTCCAGAGTCGGACGCCCGCGGCGGGAACATCTTCCCGCAACCATCGGGCCGGCGGCCAGACAGCGGTCCAGATCTCTCAGCGTTGCGCTGAGGATCGCCGTGCGCATGATTCCCCGTCGCCCCCGCGTCGCATGGTGAAGTTCCGCAAGCCCTGGCAGCATCGATGGATCGGCCGACTTGGCAATCTGCTGATCCGCTCCCTCGGAGCGACCTGGCGGACGCGTAGCTTCATCCACGTCCCTCCCGAGCCGGGGATCTATCTGTTCCTCCACGGCAACATTCTGGCCTGCGGACACACCCACCGCGATCGGGACTACACGATCCTGATCAGCACCCACCGGGACGGCGAGGTGATCGCCCAAATCGCGCAGCGCCTCGGCCTGATCCCGGTTCGCGGATCGAGCACCCGAGGCGGTGCGAAGGCCGTGCTCGAACTCCTGCGCGACTATGGCGACCGACCGTTCGCAATCACACCAGACGGACCTCGCGGCCCAAGAGGCTCGGTGAAGCCGAGTCTGATCCAGCTCGCGGCGAAGGGCGGCTGGAAGATCTTCCCGATGGGCTTTGCGACCGACCGAGCGTGGCGGTTCAACTCCTGGGACCGGTTTACGATCCCCAAGCCATTCGCCCGGGTCGTGAGCGTCCTCGGAGACCCGATGATCGTCCCCGCGGACGTCGATCGCGACGACGCGACCAGGCTCGCCGAGCAGATGACCATTCGGATGTTCGAGGCCGAAGAACTCGCCGAAGCCCAGATCGCGAACTGGAACGAGCACTCCTGATGTCCAAGCGAATCCTGTCCACGGTCGCGATGCTCCTTCTGCTCGGTTGCGCCTCTGGCTGTGCGGTCAACGAGCACACGGTCGGCGACGGATCGACCGGCCTGGGGGAGACGCGAGAACGCCAGTTCTACTTCCTCTTCGGACTGTTCCGGCTCAACGAGGTCGACAGCGAGGCGATGGCCGAGAACTCGACCAGCTACCGAATTCGGTCGGCCTACGAGTTCACGGACATCCTCCTGTCGATCGTCCTGGCACCCCTGACCGTGTCGACGCGGAGTGTTGAGGTCACTCGCTGAGCGATGGCCCAACAGACCGTCGTCGTCAAGCTGCCCCGGTCCTCCTTCGACTCGATCCGTGACGCGATCGAGTCGGCGTTCGGCGGTGCCGTCGAGTGGCGCAACGTCGCCCACGCCGCGTGGTCGGCGAAGGTCGATGGTGTGGTGGCGACCGTCTACTCGAGTGGCAAGGCGGTGATCCAGGGGGCGACGGCCGACGCCTTCGTGTCGCGGTTCTTCGCCGATGGGACGACCCAGGCACCGAAGGACTCGGGTAAGCCGAGCAAATCGGACGCCGAACTACCGACCGACCGGCCGTCGTTCGGAAGCGACGAGGCCGGAAAAGGCGACTACTTCGGACCACTGGTCGTCGCCGCCGTGCGAACCCGCCCAGAGGATCACGCCTGGCTCGAAGAAGCCGGGGTGACGGATTCGAAAGCTCTCAGCGATCGGCGTGCGCATGAACTCGCCGGCCTCCTGCAATCCCGACTCGATCATGAGGTTCGGAGTCTGGGCCCGACGGCCTACAACGAGCGTTACCGGTCGACTCCGAACGTGAATCAGATCCTCGCCGACATGCACGCCGACGCACTCGACGCGCTCGCGAAGCGCGACCCTGACGTCGAACTGACGATCGTCGACCGGTTCGGATCGGAGAAGCTCGTGCGCTCGGCGCTGGAATCCCGTGGTCGCTCGTTCGGACAACTGATCCAGGTGCCCAGAGCGGAACGCCACCCCTCGGTCGCCGCCGCCTCCGTCCTCGCGCGTTCGGCGTTCCTCGACGGATTGCAACAGTGTGAAGAAGATACGGCCACCGATCTCCACAAGGGTGCGGGTCAGCCGGTCGATGTCGCCGCCAAGCGAGTCGTGAAACTGGGTGGTCGAGAACTCCTGAGCAAGGTCGCGAAGATGCACTTCAAGAACACCGGACGCGCCGGGCTGCCGGTGGCGGAGGAGGACTGATGACCGACAACGCTCCGAACGCAGTGCTCCTCGCCGGAGCGACCGGTGCGGTTGGACTCGGCACGGCCCGAAGGCTCGCCGAACAAGGCGTGCGACTCGCGCTTGCGGTCCGACGACCCTGGCAGGTCGAGCGCGTTCGAAACTCCTTCGAGGATCTGGACCTCCCACCCGAGCAGTTGCTGATCGGAACGATCGGCGATCGCGACCCCGAGGCGGTCGCGGGATTCGTCAAGGGTGCCGAAGACGCACTTGGCGAGCTCGACGGGTTCGTCTCGACCCTCGGAGCGTTTCACTTCGGCGATCTCGGGAAGGAGTCGGCAACCTGCGCGGACGATCTGTTCGAGGCCAACGTGCTCGCCAACCACCGACTCGTCCGAGCAGTACTCCCACGATTCCGACGTCGGCGTCGTGGTCAGTTCGTTTTCTGCGGTGCGGCAGCGGTCCAGGACGAGTCCCCGCAGAGCGGCATGGCGCTCTACCTCGCGAGCAAGGCCGCCCTCGACCGCTACGCCTCGACCCTCGGGGCAGAGGTCTCTGAAGCCGGGATCGGCGTCACTCTGCTCTGCCTCTCGGTGATCGACACCGAAGCGAATCGCGAGTCGATACCGGACGCCGACACCAGTTCTTGGACTCCGATCTCCGCCGTCGCCGAATCGATCGGTGCCTCGCTCCGTTCGAACCTCGGCTCGGACGCGGGAGCTTCGAACTTCGCTCGCAAGGTCGTCTGAGAGAGTCGACGAAGTGGCGATCCTTCCGTTTCTGCTGGGACTACTGCCGCTTGTCTTCGCGGAGGAGCTGTTCGATCGGCTACCCGAGGATCCCGAGCCCTGGAGATTCGTCGTCACCGTTCCGGTGCTGGCGATACCAGCGCTGTTCGCCCGACTGCGCGGCGTCGTCGCGATTCGCGAGCGGATGCGCAACCGCGCGACCTGGCGTCTCGCGAGACTGCTGCAACTGACGTCGACCGCCATCGCTTACGGCGCCTGGCTGTTCGTCGGTGGAGGGCTCGACTTCATCGAAGCTGTCGATCGGCACGGACCCTTCGTCCGCGGGCTGGTCACGGTCGCACCACTCCTGATCACCGAACTCGCTCGACTGACCGCAGCGAGGGAAGCCGCCCGTCGGATCCGCAAGATCGGCCTCGACGCGCCGAGCGATCCGCCACTGCTGGCCCGGCGACTGACCCTGGCGTTCGGCCTCGTGCTGATCGGACTGCACGCGATCTTCGAGATCGTCGAGGACTACCCGAGCGTGCTGGCGCTCCTCGATAGCACGATGGTCGGCAACACGGCGACACTGCTGATCGCTGTGTTCTTGGTGTTGTTCTTCCTTCCGCGCCTGGCCGTCTTCGTGCTGCCGACAAGGCGAACGAAGAACTCGACGCTTCGGCGACACCTGGAGGCGACGCTTCACGGACTCGGCCTGAAGCTCAACCGGGTCCACCTGATCGACACGAAGTCGCGGATCTACAACGCGGCCCTGGTCGGTGTCTTCCCGAGTTCGACCCGACTTCTGGTGACGGACGGGTTCGTCGAGGTGCTCCGTCCAGAAGCGCTCCGTGGCGTCCTTGCCCACGAGATCGGCCACGACCGTGCCCACCACGTGGCCTGGCTCCTCATCGTTGCAGGATTCGTCCCGGTTCTGTGGATCGGCCCGCTTTTCGAGTGGCTCCTCCGCGCGGAGCTCGTCGATCTCCTCGGGCTCGGTGTGATCGGACTCGCCGCACTCTTCCTGCTCTACAAGCTGATGCATCGCTTCGAACACGAAGCCGATCTGCTGAGCGCACAGTTGATGGGGTCTGGCGAAGGCGTGCTCGAAGCACTCGCCACGGTTCTGAAGCTGCACGGGGGTGAGGATCACTCCTCCTTCCGACACCCGAGCGTCGCGCGGCGCACCGGCGTGGTGCTGCGTTGGGAATCGGACAAGGCGTTCCGCCAGCGATTCGCTCGGCGGGGGAAGCGCATCCGCGCCGGCCTGCTCGCGCTCGCCGCGGTGGCGACGGTCGGCTCGGTGTTCGCGCACGTCGAACGATGGCCCGACGATCAGCTGTCGTACGCGCTGACTAGGGGAGACTTCGATCGTGCGTCCGCCCTCGTCGAACGAGCTCGCGACCGGGCAACCGAAGAGGACGAACGCCAGGCCGCCCAGGATCTGCTCACCCTCTGTCAGGCGGCGGCGACGCTCTCCGACGAGCCGTTCCACGACCACGCGAGTCAGTTGGAGCTGGCTCGGCAAGCTCGACGAGAAGCCGAGGCATCCGCTCGGTCTGCCGACCTCAGCTCAGCGACCACCTGGCTTCGGGTCGCAAACTCCTACGGACACTCACTGGCCTCGAGCGAGGCTGCCCTGGCGCTGCTGGAAGCGATTGAGGACGAAGACCAGGATCGCCAACGGAAGGTCGCCGAACACCTCCTCGCGCTCCGGTCCTCGCCGTTGGTCTGGACCGACCTCGCGCGCGAGGTGATCCGCGACGTCAGTAGCGATTGACCTCGGTCGCCCACTCGACGTCGGCGCGCCAGACTTCCTTGCCCTGCCGGTCGAACTCTCGCACCTGACCGCTCTCAGCGACCAGCGTGTTCCCGTTGGGTAGCCGGTCGGCGTCACTCGGCGAAGAAAGCCCATCGATCTCGAAGACCCGTCGGCCTTCGCGGTCGAACTCGACGACTTGGTTGACCGAGTAGAGCGTCACCAGCGTGTTGCCATTCGACAATCGGTCGGCATCTCGAATCGCTGTCAGCCCTTCGATCTGCCACAGGACCTTTCCGTCGCTGTCGACCTCGACGACCCGTCGATCCGCATCGTCCGCGATCAGCGTCCGACCGTCCGGCAGTCGGTCCACATCGGTCGCCGAGAAACCCTTGGCCTCCCAAACGATCTCGCCGCCATTCGAGACCTCGATCACCCGGAGGTTCAGTGAGTCGGCAATGAGGGTGTTGCCATTAGGAAGGCGGTCGGCGTCATAGGGATTATGGAGGTCCGTGAACTCCCATATGACCGCACCGGTCTCGCGATCGACCTCGACGACGCGGTTGGACGAAGTCTCAGTGATCAGCAGGTTTCCGGACGGCAAGCTCTCCACATCCCAGACCGCATAGACGTCCTCTAGAACGAACCGCCGCCGTCCTCGCGAATCGAGTTCGAGCACCTCGTCCTGTGAGTAGTTGGCGACCAGGGTGTAGCCAAACGCCGCTCCGCTCCGGACTTCGAACTCGAGCCGTTCGACGCGCACACTCGGAATGCGCAATGCGCCGAGCCCATCGACGAAGACCGACAGCGACCCGTCGTCGGCCGAACCGAGAAGCGCCAGGAGTCGGTCACCCGAACGCAGATCGATACGCGTCGCCTCGCTCCGATCCTCACCCGCGGCTACATCGCGACGCAGGAGTACCGCATCGACGCGCTCACGCTCGACTTGCATCGTCTCGCCATTCTGGTCGAGCCACTCGCAACGCTCTGCATCGAGGGACTTCATTGTGCCGCGCACGACCTGGCCGTCGGTCAGTCGCAACACGTCGACCCCGAAGACCGCGGTCAGAGACTCGTCCGTGCTCGGTGAGAGTGACAAGGCTTGAACCGCCTGGAGGGGGATCTCGCGGTCCCCGAACAGGGTTCCCTGCAGCGACAGGGCGCCGTCCGAGACCGTCGCCGCCGCGGCTTGAAGGACCGATCCTTGCCTCAGATAGACCCGGACTCCGGACATCGCTTCCGGATCGCCGGCGAACAGACAGGTCGGCCGTCTTTCGAATCGCACCCGCATGGGAGATCCGGCCTCACGGTCCAAGGGTGCGAGGAGGAGTTCGTCGCCGGCCACACCAACGAAGCGTCCGTCCAGAGTCGGCCCCTCCGCTTGGAGCACTCGACACGCGACCCGTGTTTCATTCGGACCGTCCGGCGCTGCCTCGGAGGTCGCCAAGGGCGGCAGCGCTTCGATGGCAGACAGACGAGTGTCGCCCTCGGCCAATCGTCTCCGAAGGTCCGGGTCCGTCGTCCCCCGATAGAGCCGAAGCCGCATGCGAGGTGACCACTGTTTCTCGGTGACTCGATCCAGGAAGGCCGCCAGTAGCACCGGCGAATCGGCGAGCGCTGCGAGGGACGAGGCTCGGATACCCGGCGCAGCGTCCTCGACAAGGAGCGGCTGGAGCACCAGATCATATTGGTCTGCCGACGCGTGCACGCCAAGGCTGCGCAGGCTCGCCATACGAACACGTTCGACCGGGTGACGTATGGAGGCCGACAATGCAGCTCGGAGATCTTCCCCGGGCTCGAAGTCTCGTGCGCTCTCTGCCAATGCGGCAAGGATGCGGACCTTGCGCTCGCCACCGCGCGCGCCGGTGGTCTCGAGGGCGGTCAGCACGCGTCCGGCCCGGAGCCGTTCCTCCAGCGTGGTTCCGAGCCGCGCCCGCTCACGAATCGCCTCGAGACCTTCTCCGCCGAGGGCGATGAGTTCCGATTCGGCCCGCTCTCGCATCGTCCACCGCGGATCGGAGAGCTGATCGAGGAGCTCCTCGACTCGTAGCCGCGAACGCAGATGGTCGACCCCGAGAGCCGCGACGACGGCTGAGCGATGTTCTTCCCGTTCGACGATCAACTGGGCCCGAGCGGCTTCCACCGCGATCGGGTCCGGGCTGGCGAGACCGGATTGGAGCGGCTCCGGTAGAGCCGAGATCTGCGCCTCCAGGTCCCGAGACGGGGCCAGGAGGGTGAGCAGCGTGAGGAGGGGTCCGGTGATCCGCATGGGGTCAAGCCGGAACATACCGCGCACCGGACTCGCCGGCCCCCGGATGCGTCCGTAACCTCTGTCGTTCGATCGGCGTAGACCGCGACCGATCCCGACGGATGAAGCCCTCGCCCCGCCGATCGACCTTCCGACGCCGCCCGCAGACCCCGGGCGCTCCTCTCGGGGCCTCCGCGCTGGCTGCGAGGGTCAGCCGCCCGATTGTCGTGGCCTCGATCACCCTGGCCTTCGCCGTTCCGACCTTCGCGCAGGAGCCCGGCTCGGCCGCGACCGACGAGGACCCGGCCCGCTACGGGCCGCCGCCCGAGATCCTCGAGAATGCCGACCTCGCACGTCTGATGCGGCGCGCCGCCGAGCTGAAGGAACGCGGAGAAGTCGACGCCGCCCTGACGCTGCTGCTGACCGAGCTGCAACGATCCGAGTCGGACGGACCGCAGGCAGCCGGAATGACGGGTTCGGCCGACGACGAGCGCCTGTTCTGGTCGACCCCGGAGGCGCTTCGGCGAGCCATCGCCGCTCTGGGTGTCGAAGCCGCGAGAATCCGTAGCAGCCGTGACGAAGGCGCTGCCCGACGAGCTCTCGAAGCCGCCAGCGCAACGCCGGGCCCTGACGCCTTGATCGACGTCGCCGAGCGATTCCTCCTCACCGAGGCCGGGGCCGTCGCGCTCTACCGAGCCGGGAACCGCCAACTCGATCAGGGTGACGTCGTCGGTGCGCTTCGCAGCTACGGCGATCTCCGAGAGCTCAACCCCGACGAGGTGCTGTCGAACGCTGGGATCGACCAGCAGGCCCTCGCCATCCGCGAAGCCACCGCCCTGGAACTCCTCGGGCGGGACTCCGACGCACGCGAGCGGCTCCAGATGCTGCCGGACGGGGCCGAGTCCCCGATCGAGGGCAACTCGGTCGCGATCGACGAGCTCGAGTCGCGCGGAGTCCTCGGCGATCTCTCCGGCCTGCGGACCGAGGACGGCGAGCCTCGCCTCGACCCCGAGCTCCTGACACGCGAGGAATCGTGGACCGTGCTCTGGGAATTCCGATTCACCGAGCCTCGGCCGTATCGAATCGCACAACCGGGTGATCGGGACCGGATCCGGATCCTGCCGAGTTCGGGCGACGGAAACACCGGCGGCGTCGACCTGCTGCCGTTCCTGGACTTCGTTCCCGGAACGCGCGTCGGCTTCGTCGACGACCGCGTCCTCGCTTTCGACCACCAACGGCCGGTCGCGTTCGATTCGCAGAGCGGCCGACGGTTGTCGATCGGAGACGGTGAAACCGAACCACCTGATCCGCAGACCGGAGTCCTGCGGAACCGGATTCCGATCCTCGACTTCGAGCGAGCGCAGTTCGTTGACTCGGGACTCCATCTACACACGACGGTCACACCGGCAGCGAGTCCTCGGAACACGCCGCCGAGCCCGATCGTCACGCTCGATCGTCACACACTCGCGAAGCTGTGGAGCACCGAAGAGGACCCGGCGATCTCACAATGGTCGTTCCTCGCCGCACCGATCGTCGATGGCGATTCGCTGATCGCACCGTACCTCGATGGAGACTCGATCGGAGTCGCCTCGTTGAACGTCGAGAGCGGTGGCTTGCAGTGGCACTCGATCCTGCACGCCGCGGGTTCGTTCTATCGCCGGCCGCCCACGCCGCAGGTGACGATCGAGAACGGTACGGTCTTCGTGATCACGAACGCCGGTGTCGCCGCGTGCCTCGACGCGAACGACGGTCAGATTCGCTGGCTGCGCCGCTACGAACGCGCGCACCCCACAAGAGAGACGCAGCCGGATAGCAACGTCCGCGGGCGGCCCTGGCCCTCGACCCTGCGGGTCGCGCGACACCGCGCACTGCTTGGCTTTGTTCCGACGGCACCGATCCGGTTCGAGAGTCTCGTGATCTTGGCGCCGAGTGACGGCGACCTGCTGATCGCACTCGACGCGATCGACGGCCAGCTCGCCTGGCTGATGCCGCGCGAGGTCCGTGGCAACGTCTCGTCCCGACGCTACGAGCTCGAGAGCGTTCTCGGCATCGACGACGGCCGCCTGATGGTGGCCGGCCCGGACGAACTCGTCGCGGTCGACGCTCGGAGCGGAGTCCGCCTGTGGCGCGAGGCCGTTCCCGGTGGCTGGGTCCGTTCGAAGTGGCGTGGTCGGGGACTCTGCGCCGACGGGATGGTCATTCTGCCCGGCGAAGACCAGGTGCTGTTCCGTTCGCTCGGAGAAGACGGCGCGTGGACCTCGACCCCACTGCCGGCCTCGCCGCCCGAGCAGGAACCGCTCGAGGGCCCGATGAACCTGTTCCTGGGGCCCGACGTTCTGATCGCGGCCTATCAGGGAGGTCTTCGAGCGTTGACCAAGCCCAGCATCCTGATCGCAGCCGGCGAACGGAGTGACGATCCCGAAACCCGTTTGCGCGCCTGGCTGCAGGCCGGGGATCCCGACCGTGCGCTGACCGAGTTGCTCGCGATGCGCGAGCAGGAACCCTGGGCCAACGACCGCACCGACCTCGCGATCCGACTCCTGCGAGAGGTCGCCGATAACCGGGTCGGAGACGGCGCGTCCGATGAGGCCTTCGCCCTGGTCGATGAGGTCTCCGAAGGCATCGAAGACGGTCTCGCCGCGGATCGACTCTTGGTTCTTCGTGCTGAGCTGCACCGAGACCTCGGTGATCTCGACAAGTTCCGCACGCTGATGGCCGAGCTCCGTGACCGCCGGGGAGGGGGCGCGCCGTGATTCGAGCCGCCTTGATGGCGACGATTCTGTCGTCGTTGTTCGCAGGGCCCGATCTGCGGGCGCAGGACGAATTACGACCCGCACTCATCGACGATGAGATCCAGGGCGCGATCGATCGTGGCCTCAGCTATCTCGTCCGTGCGCAAAACCGCGACGGTTCGTGGCGCTACGCCGGCGGACACGGCAGCTATCCGATCGCGATGACCGCTCTCGCCGGCATGGCCTTGCTCGGCAACGGCTCGACCCCGACACGTGGCCGGTATCAGCGCGAAGTTCAGCGAGCGAAGGACTTCCTGCTGCGCTCGGTCGACGAAGAGGGCCTGATCTCGACGCCGACCGAAGAACGGCGGTCCATGTACGGCCACGGCTTCGCGACGATGTTCCTCGCCCAGGTCTACGGGATGGAAGAAGACCCGGTCGAACGCGAACGCATCCGCCTGACGCTCGAGGGCGCGGTGGAGCTGATCGACCGCGCGCAGTCAGCCGAAGGCGGCTGGCTCTACCGACCCGACTCGGTCGGCGACGAAGGCAGCGTCACGATCACGCAGGTCCAGGCCCTCCGTGCCTGCCGCGATGCCGGCATCACCGTTCCGCGGCAGGTGATCGACGACGCCCTCGCCTACATCGAGAAGAGCGCGAACCCCGACGGCGGCATCCGCTACAGCTACGGCTCCCCCGGTGCCGGTCGTCCTGCGATCACGGCCGCCGCCGTGTGCGTCTTCTACAACAGTGGCGTCTACGAGAACGACCTGGCCGAGCGCGCCTACGAATTCGCGACCTCACGCGTCGGCAAGTTCGTCGTGCGCGGAGACCACCCGTTCTACACGCATCTCTATCTGTCGCAGGCCCACTACCAGCGCGGACCCGAGGACTTCGACCCTTACTACCAGTCGACCTCCGAAGCGCTTCTCCGTCTGCAGGCCAGCGACGGTTCCTGGTCGGACCCCGGCGGCGGCGAGACCTACGGAACCGCGGTCGCGCTGACGATCCTGCAACTTCCTCTCGCGCGAGTGCCCATCTACCAGCGGTAGACGCCGAACGATGTTCCTCGCCGTCACGTTCCTTCATCCGGGCCTCCTGTGGGGCCTGCCGCTGGTCGCGGTACCGATCGTCTTGCACCTGCTGTTTCGGCGGCGTGCGGTACGTCGACCGTGGGCCGCGATCGAACTGCTCAAGCGGGCGATCGACCGCACGCGACGGAAGCGTCGCTTCGAGGAGTGGATCGTCCTCCTGCTCCGCAGTCTCGCGATGCTCGCGCTGGTGCTCCTCGTCGCACGGCCACTCAGTGGACCGGTGCTCGGCGCGAGTGGTACGCACCGGATCTTCGTGATCGACGACTCGCGCTCGATGGAGCACACCGGGTCGAACGCCTCCGCGTTCGAACTCGCAAAGCGGGCGCTCCGGGATGAGATCCGCCGCGCGATCGAACGTGACCGGGGCGAACTCGTGACCGTCCTACGCACCTCCGAGCCCGACGAACCGCTGGTCGAAGGCCTCTCGGTCGGTGATGAGGCCATCCGTCGTCTCGACCGTCGGATCGATGCACTGGAGACTCGCTCGTCGTCGACCGATCAGGATGCGTTGTTCCGCGCGCTCGCCAGGCGTTCCGAGTCGATTGCCGAACGCAGCGTCCGCATCGACTGGTTCACGGACTTCCTCGCTCATGATTGGTCCGCCGATCGACAAGGCGGACTCGACGCTCTGCTGGACGCCGAGTCCGGACGCGGAGTCGAGCTGGTCCTCCGACAGGTCGAGCTTCCGCGGGCGGCGAACCTCGGTATTCAGTCGATCGGAGTCCGCGCGCGACGGCTCGTCGCGAAGGTTCCAACACCACTCGTCGTGCGAGTGAGGAATGACGGTCCAGAACGATTCGTCGGCGGTCTCGTCACTGTCGAGCTCGACGGCCTACGTGCCGACCCGTTGGATGTCCCGCAACTTGGGGCCGGAGAGGAAGTCGAACTGGAGTTCCCGGTCGCCTTCGACGACCCCGGTGCGCATGCGGTTTCGATGAGTCTGCCCTCGGACGGCTACACGCCGGACGATCAACGGTGCTTCGCACTCGACCTCCAAGCGGAAACGCGGGTCGTGATCGTCGACGGTGAGCCAGACGAACGAGCGCGCGGTTCCGAGTCGTGGATGTTGCGCGCCGCGATCGATCCGACGGACGAAGTTCAGCACTCTGTCGATCTCCGATTGACCGACCGGTCCCAGCTCTCGACCTGGACTGAGGAGGACTGGCAAGGTGTCGACCTTCTGGCGCTGTGTGACGTCGCTGGAATCGATCCTGGGACCCGCACGGCCATCGGACGCTTCGTCGCCTCGGGTGGCGGCGTCTTGCTGTTCACCGGGGACCAGTGCGACGCCGAGTCGCTCCAGCAGGACTTCTTCGAGACCTCACTCGATTGGCTTGGCGTTCGAGCCCTCGGCGTCGAAGGCGACCCAACGACTCCGTATGCGATCGACGTCGCCGACGTGGCGCACCCGATGTTCGGACGTGAGCCGGCGCTCTTCGCCCGCATCTTCGGCAGTCTGATCCGTGTCGGCCGCTGGACGCGTTTCGAGATCGATGCCGACGCCGGTCTCGAGGTTCCGCTCCGCGTCACCAACCCCCGCGGTGACCCGTTCTACTTCGGTCGGGTCCAGGACGGCGGCGGTGCGGTCTTCGTCTGTGCTTCGAGTGCCGACGACTCGTGGAACAACCTCGGCGCGCACCCAGCCCTACTGACGATCGCCCAGCACGCACTCGAGTCGGCCGCGCGTCGGCCGTTGCAATCGTCGCAGAACACCAGCGCCTCCGAGCCGGTCGCCGTCGATGTCGATCTCGGTCGGTTCCGTCCACAGGTCGAGTTGATCGACCCCCGGGACGACAGCGTGCTCGCGTCCGGCGACGCCGCGGCGGAGGGCGACGATCCCGACGAAGAGGGTCGACTCATCGGTCGCTGGTCGGTCGACCGGACGCAGTTCGATCGCGAAGGCCTGTTCGCTCTGAGACTTCGTGCCTACGACGACACCGACTCGATCCGACTCGTCGCGCGGAACACCGACCCGACCGAGGGCCGATTGGCACCGGTGTCCCCCGAGGCCTTCCTCGCGGCGCTCGACGATTCGATCTCGGATCGAGTCCAGATCGAGCCTGCCGACTCGGACTCCGGCGCGGGGTCGAGCGACGGCTCGGGCGGCCCGTGGCGAATGATCGCGGTCCTTGCGCTCCTACTGCTCCTGGCCGAGACCGGCTGGACCTCGTTGCGAGGAGGGCCCACCGCGTGAACGAGTTGCTCCGACGATTGGCCCGGAGTCGCGGTCTGGATCCGGGGCCGGACACCGAAGTCTCGCTCGAGTTCGCAGATCTGCCGACAGGCGGACTCGGGCTCCTGGTCTCGGTGTTGGTCCTGGCCCTCCTCTGGCTCGTGTGGCGACTGGGCCGCAACGACGCGAGTCGTGTCGGGCGTGGCGGCGGTGCCATGTTGTCCACGCTTCGCGTCCTGAGTCTGCTCGTGCTGGGGTTGCTTCTCCTGGATCCGCGAGTGGTGACGCGTGATCGGCAGACGATTCCAGGCCGGACCTTGGTCCTGATCGACGCGTCCCAGTCGATGGCGGCGATCGACCCCTACCGTGACGAGGAGGTGTCCGAACAGCGGAGCCGCCTCGTCGAGAACGGTGTGGTTCAGCCGGACAAGATCTCTCGCCTGTCGATCGTGACCGAACTGCTCAGCGAGGGCCGCCTGCGCGCGCTCGCTGAGAACAACCATGTCGATGTCTTGCAGTTCGGTCGAGACGCGTCGCTCCTACGCTCGATCGCGACCGGCTCTTCCGAGGTGTCCATGGTCTGGAACGACCTGGTCGCGGATCGCGTCGCGACGGATCCGGTGCGCGCGATCGAATCCGCGCTCCGAGGTTCGGACGGCGGTTCGTCCCTGGGAGCCGACGAGATCGCTGGACTCGTCGTGCTGAGCGACGGACGTCGGAACCAGGGCCCGCGCCTCGCCAACGTCGGTGGTCTACTCGACAACCGCGGTGTCGCACGAACCGTCCTGATTCCGATCGGCGACCCGTCTCCCGAGCGCGCGATCGTGTTGTCGCGGTTCGACGCGCCGGAGGGGGTGTTCCCCAACGATCCGTTCAAGGTCGAGATCGAAGTCCGCGCTGTCGGCTTCGACGGCCGAACGACGACGGTCGAACTCTGGGGCGGCCCACCGGAGGCCGAGAATCTCGAGCGTCTGGACAGCCGCGAGATCACGGTCGGGACCGAACCCGACCTGGTGACCTTCCAGGACCTGCGACTGGACGGAGACGCACCGATTCGACTGGAGGCGCGCGTCCGCCCGTTCGACGGCGTCGAGCAGACCGAAGGTCGTCACATCCGCGCACGGCGAGTCGACCCGATCGATTCCACCACCCGTGTCCTGCTCCTGTCGGGCGGACCGACCCACGAGTATCGCGCTCTTCGACGAGCCTGGTCACGAGATGACTCGGTCGAGGTCGCGTGCTGGCTCCAGAGCGCGACGCCGGGCTTCCCGCAGGACGGCGATCGCTCGTTGACCGATCTTCCACAGGGGACGGAGCTGGACGAGTTCGACGTCTACGTCCTGCTCGACCCGGACGCCTCGAAACTCCCGCAATCGTTCGTCGATCGCCTCGTCGAACGGGTTCGCAACGAACGCGCGGGACTGTGGTTCGTCTGCGGCGAAGTGCACACCCGCCGGGCCTTCGAAGCCGGTTCGACCCTCCTGTCGCTGGAAGGCCTACTGCCGCTCGAACTCGACCACTCCCGAGCCGACGAGACGATCGGGATCAGCGACGCCTCGCTTGAACCGCGGCGTTACCGCGCGACGCCACTGGGCGCGATTCGCGGTCCTGCCCGACTCCGCGAATCCGCCGCCGAGAACGACCAACTCTGGCAACGCCTGCCGGGACCCCGATTCGTCTACCCGGTCGGCGAGGTGACTCCCGGCGCCGAAGTCCTCTGCGAAGTGCAGGCCGCGGACCCGTTCGACGCGCAACCCGTTCTCGCGACCGCACGCGTCGGAGGTGGCCGCGTCCTTCTGTCTGCGAGCGACGAGACCAACCGTTGGCTCGGTGCGGCCCCCGAACTGCACGACACGTTCTGGCTGCGCGGGCTCCGATTGCTGATCGAGTCGAAAGTCGACGGCTCCTCGGAGCGGGTCCAATTGTTGGCCGATCGTTCCGAGCTCTCGCTCGGCGAACGGATCGAGTTCCAGGTCCTCGGCCCCTCCGAACGCCTCGACGGGCTCGAGCTCGAGGTGACCGACGTCGACGGCACGTCCTCGCGGATTCCGATCAGCCAGACCGACGCCTCGAGCGGAGACGGCTCCTCCGACCGCCGGACCCTGACCTTCCGCCCACGTCGCCTCGGTCGACTGCGAGCGACACTGCGCTCGTCGGAAGATCTGCTCACCTTGCCGGATCTGACCTTCGAGGTCCGCCCGGTCGATCTGGAGTCTCCGGGCCCGTCCCTCGTCGATGAGTTCTTCGAACTCGCCGACCGCGACGACACCGCGGTCGTGGGTGACCTCCGTCAACTCGATGACGCTCTGGGCTCGATCCCGTCGGCCTCCCGATCCGAGACCCTTCGGGCCGGACGGAGCGCCTGGGACGGCCCGCTCACGTTGTGGTTGCTCGCCGGCCTGCTCACGATCGAGTGGACCCTGCGTAAGAGGTGGGATCTCCTGTGAGCCAACTCGTGACCGTTCTCGAACGCACCAACCACCAGCTGGAAGCGCTGCGCGCTCGCGTGCAACGTGCGGTCTGGGTGGACACTCTGGGCCTGCTGTGCCTGCGGTTCTTCGTATTCGCAGCCGTCACGTTCGTCGCCGACTACTCGTTCGAGCTCGAGCTCCCGGTCCGCGCGCTTCTGTTGTTCGGCTTGCTGGCGGCACTCGCTGAGACAGTTCGGCGTCGCGCGCTCGTTCCGCTTCGGACTGAGCTCTCGCGGGACGAGCTCGCCCTGGCCTTCGAACGGGGCGGCAAACTCGAGGAACGCCTGATCTCCGCCGTGCAGTTCGCGCAGCAGGGAGATCGAGCCACCGCGACGAACATCTCGCCAGCGATGGTCGCGGCAGTCATCGACGAGGCGGAGTCCCGCTCGAGCACGCTGTCGATCACCGACGCGATCGATCCCAAGGTCGAGCAACGCGGCTACCGCCGGATGGCCGGGCTGTTCATCGTTCTGACACTGGCCTTCGCGGTCTTCCCCGGTCCCTCGTCGACCTGGGCACGCCGCAACCTGGCGTTGAGCGGTGAACTCTGGCCGCGCGAAACGAATCTCCGGTTCGTCGACGTCCCCCCGGACGGTCTCCGGATCGGCCCAGGAACCGACCTACGTCTGACGATCGAAGTCGACGGTGTCGTCCCCGACGAAGTGAGCGTGACAGCCGAATCAACGGACGGTCGCCGCTCCGAGACCCGGGCAGCTCTGGTCACCGATCGGCGGTTCCGAGTCGTTCTCGAAGATCTGAGAGACTCCGTGACGGTCCGCGCACGGGGAGGGGACGGCAGCTCGGACGAACTCCGAATCGAAGTCGTCGCGGCCCCCCTGCTGCTCGACCTCGAGTGGACCGCGCAGCTGCCCCCCTACCTCCAGAACAGCATAGAGACCGTCGATCGGACCGAGGATCCGACCAGGCGTAGCCAGGTGTTGCAGGTCGTCCGGGGCGGAACTGCGAGTCTCAGGGTTCGGGCGGACAAGCCGCTCCGTCGCATCGAGCTACGCCGCACGACCCGAGGCGACACCCAGGCGAACGAGGCTCGGAAGTTCACCGCGGAGGCGAACAGCGCTGAGGCCGCATTGTCCCTGACACCGGGTTCCGATGCGGTGTTCGAACTCCACGTCGAGGACTCCGACGGAATCGACCTGCAAGTCCCGCCGCGTCTCTCGTTGCAGGTGATCGAGGACGAGCCGCCGGCGATCGAATCCAGAACACCCGGGGTCGGAACGATGCTCGTCGCCAACGCGAGGATCCCGGTGCGGGTCTCGGCGACCGACGACCACGGCCTCTTCTCGCTGATCGCCTCCGCTTCGGTTCGTCGGGCGGACGATGGACTCTCCAGCGAGAGCGAGCCGATTGACCTGACTGAAGCCGTCCGCGACGTCGGCGACCTGCCGAACCGACCGACCTCGCTGGAACGCGACCTGGTCTGCGACCTCGATCGATTGCCCGCGGACACGTTGCAGGTCGGCGATCGGCTGCGACTCTGGTTCGCCGCCACGGACGCACGCGGTTCCGAAGGTCGAGGTAACAGCGAACCGAGCATCTTCCGGATCGTGACGCGCGACGAGCTCCTGGAAGATCTCGGTCGCCGGCAACGCGAAGTTCGCCGCGACGTCGAAGAAGTCCTCCTGGATCTGATCGAACTCCGTGCCGAGCTCGACAGCACTGGCGATGCGAGCGACGAACTCGACCGGTCGGGGCGACCCCGGGACTTCGCCGAACGACTCGGTAACGCAGCGGACCGCTTCGATGCCGTGCTCGCCGAACTCGGGAACAACCGCCTGCTCGAAGACCGCGATCTCGATCGACTCCGAAGCGCGGTCATCGAAGCCCTCCGCGGAGTGATCTCCGGTCCATTGCCGCGCGCAGCCCAAGCGCTGGAGCAGCCGCTCGATTCGGACACGGCCAAGGCTGAGCTCGACCGAACCGCGGAGGAGCTTCGCCGGGTCTTGAGCCAGCTCGACCGCGCCGAGGGCCTTCCACGGCTGGTCGAGCTGTTGAAGGGGCTTCTCGACACGACCGAACGCGTCGAAGCTGCGATCGACGAAGCCCGCAGCTCGCAGGCAGCCGACGACATCTTTGGCCCCGGCAGCGGCGACAACCGAAACGATGGAGGGCGTGACCGTGACCGCTGACCCGACCAATCGACGACCGCATCCTCGCCGAACGGCGCTCTTCCTGTCGATCGCGCTCACTCTGTGTGGCTCGTCACTCGAGGCCCAGGACCGGACGGCCCTGACTCTGCAACGTGAGGCGCGTCGGCAGTACGAGCTGCTGCGAGAGCGACTCCAACGCCTTTCTTCGACCGATGGTCAAGACCGCGCAGTCCTCGAGAGCGGCAACCGCTTCCTGCAGGATCGCGCGATCTCCGAGCAGATGTCTGAGATCGAGTCCTTGATCGAGGCCGCGCGCTACGACGAGGCCTTGCGCCGGATGCAGGCCCTGCGAACCGAGCTCACGGGACTTCTCGACCTGTTGCTGGGACGCGATCAGGAGGTCTCCGATCTGGGCGCCGAGATCGAACGACTTCAGGACTACCGCCGACGGGTGCGCGAACTGAAGGAAGCGCAGCAAGAGGAAACCGAGCGAGCCGAGCGCAGTGCAGCTCTCGCTTCGCTGAAGCAACAGATCGAGCAGGCTCTCACCGAGTTGCGAGAGATTCAGGGCTCTACTCGTTCGGTGATCGGTTCCCTGACGAACGCAACCGATCTCACCTCGGTCGCCGAATCCCAGGGTCAGATCGTGACGCGAGCCACCGACCTCGAGCCGCGCGTGCGACGGATCCAGAAGTCGGCGCGCGCACTCGACCTTCTCGACCCAACCGACGAGGTTCTGCTCTCCACGGCACAGGCGATCACGACGCGGTGCCGGGCGGCCCTGGTCGCGATCCCGTCCGCCGCGGGACGAGCAACCGAGGCCCTGAACGGCGCTCTCGGCGAGGCCCACAACCTGACGACCCGGCTGAGCGCTCTCCTCGAACTCGTCGAACGGGAAGCGAACACCGACTCGCTCCAAGACCAGCGGGAGGATCAGGCGGCGACCGCGGAGGCGACGCGTGAACTAGCCGAGGAGATGCAAGAGGACGAGGCCCGCGCGGCGGAAGCTGGTGAAAACCGGCACACCCCGGGGCGCGAGGATCTCGAGCAGGCGATCCCCGAGCAGCAGGACGCCCTCGACGAGCTCGAACAGAATCGCGCGCAGTCCGCCTCCCAGGAACAGCGCGAAGCACTCGAGAAGCTTGAGAACGCCGAGCAACAGCTCGAAGAGGCGCTGGACCAACTGGAGCAACAACGACAGGAGGAGATCCTCCGTAACCTCGAGGCTGAGTTCACCGAGATGCTGAACCAGCAGCGCGACCTCACGAAGAGAACGCGTTCGGCCTTCGAACTGGCGCAGACTTTCGACGGCGAGTTGCCCAAGGCGCTGACCCAAAGAGCGCTCGACCTGTCGGTCGGTGAGCAAGGCCTGGAGAGTCGCGCGCAGGAGGCACTCGATGTCCTGCGCGAGGACGGGTCCTCGACCGCCTTGCCTCAACTGGTCGAGCTGATCCGCTCCGACCTCGCCGATCTCGTGACCCGACTGTCCACAACGCCGACGACTTCGTCGGTTTTTGGTGCATCGACTCAACAACGTCAGGAGGAGATCGAGGCCACGCTCGAGGACCTGGTCGGTGCTCTCCGCCAGGAACTCGAAGACGACGAGTCTGGCGAGCCGTCCGAGTCCGAAGGTGAACCGGAGCTCTTGCCCCGCACGGCCGAGCTCAAGCTCATCCTGATCCAGCAGAAACGGATCAACCGCAGCACGAAGCAACTGAACGACGACGGAACGTCCGCTGGTGAAGACGAGACGACACGCCTCGCGACGCGGCAGAGCCAGGTCGCTCAGCTGCTGCAGGAGATCGCCGCAAAGCTCGAAGCCGAGCAACGCGAGCGCGAGGAACAGCTGCGACAAGGAGGTGGGCGATGAACTCTTCGAAACAGATCCAGGCGCTGCTGCTGAGCTCGTTGCTGCCAGCTCTGGCGCAGGGGCAAGAACCGTCCGGCCAGGAGCCCTCCAGCCAGCAGCCGAGCGCCCAGAAGCCGGCCGAGCAGCCGTCGCGTCTCGGTCGCGGGCGCAGCGAGTGGCCGCCCTTCGATCGCCGGGCCTACACCGAACGTCTTCTCGCCCTCGGGCTGAGTGAGAACGGGCTCGAGACCTGGCAGGCGATCACCGAGCCCGAGCAACTCGCTCGGGAGTCCGATCTTCTCGTGCGCCGTCTCGTGCCCGAACTCGGCGAAGCAGCGAGCGGAGCGGAATCCGGCGATCCGCGGGCGTTGGTCGCTCTGATCACTCTGGTCCAAGACGAAGAGCGGCCGGTCGTCCGAGCCCACGCGACCTATCACGCAGCGCGGACCGTCCTCGAATCCGGCGATGCGGTCCGCGCGATCGACTTGTTCGCCACGTTTCTGCGCGAAGAGCCCGGGCGCACTCCGCTCGATGCCGACGCGACATTCCACTACGCACTCGCCAACTCGAAGGCTGGCTTCGACGACGTCGCGGTGAGGGCGTTCCAGATCTTCCTCGAGCGATTTCCGGAAGCTCCGGAAGCGTTCCGCGACGAAGCGGCTCGGCTCCGTGCCGAACTCGCCGCCGGCGGTGGATCGCCATTGCGAGAGATCGTCGACGAGATGAACTCGGTCGGTCAGCAGATCAGCCAGGGCTCGCTCGGTGAGGAGACCCAGCTCCGACAGCAGGCGATCACCGAGTCGCTCGAACGCATCCTCGAAGAGCTCGAGGAAGAGGATCAACAGCGCAACGACTCCGCGCAGAACACGCAAACCTCGACCAGCCCCGCGAGTCAGTCACGACTCCCAGGCGGGCGCAGCGAAGTCGGCACCTTGGCCGCTCCCTCGAGCGTCGCGGACCGTTGGGGTGACGTGCGGGATCGCGAGCGCGAGGAGATCCTCAACGAGATCCAGACGCGCTTCCGCGGCCGCTACCGGGAGTTACTGGAGGGTTACTACCGACGCCTGAGCGAGACGGAAGATCGATGACCGTCATGAGCCGATTCCATTCGCTATTCGTCGCGCTGTGCCTCGGCGTCCCGATCACAGCCCAGGGCCTCGGCGCCTCGGTCGAGCTTCTCGAAGACGACGAACGCTTCGGGCCGGTGCGGTTCGTCCCGAACGACGGTGGCGGCGGGGCGACCCTCCGCGTGCTGCCGGTCGACGGAACTTCGGAGAAGGGCGGGGACTTCCCGCTCGACGCCGTCGCGCGGATCGAGTTCGACGGCCTGACCGCGGCCCGACTCGCCGGCCGGTCCCACCTGATGCTCCGGAACTCCGACCGCATCCTCTCCGACCTGCAGAGCATCGACGACTCGACAGTCGTCTCCTCACGTCCGGCGGGGCCGGTGCAGATCGATCGTCGACGAGTGCTGGCCGTGATCCAAGACGCGACGATCCCGGAGCTCCAGATGCGTCTGTCGGCGACGTTCTCCGACCCGCCGACGACCGACGACGTGCTCTTCGCCATCGGTCGATCGGGAGCGCTCCAGCAGCTCACGGTCCAAGTGCTCGGTGTCGAAGACGGACAGGTCCGGGTGCGCTTCGGAGAGCAGGAACGCGAACTTCCTCTCGATCGATGCGCGGCCCTGGTCTTCGGATCGGATCGTGGACTCGCGGCGGAAGAACCACCGCGACCGTTCGTCCGCGTCCACCTGCGAGACGCATCGACGATCACCGGTCGCATCGCCCCGCGCGCCGACGACGCTCCGGACAAATTGCGACTCGCGCTCGAAGCGGCGGAGGATCTGCTCCTCGATCTGTCCGACGTCCATCGGATCGACGTGTCGTCATCGCGCGTGCTCCGCCTCTCGGATCGCGAGCCTTCGAGCTCGACCTACACCGCAGCGATCGACGAAGCACCGACCTACGACCGCGGTGCGACGGAACTCGGTGAGGGCCTGCGACTCGGCGGCCGGATCCACGCTCGCGGGTTCGGCATGAAGCCCCGGACGCGGCTCGACTTCGACATCCCGGCCGGGCAGTTCGACACCTTCGAGACCCTGCTCGGCATCGACGACCGCAGCCGCGGCCCGGCGATCGCGATCGCTCGAATCCGGATCGACGGTGAAATCGCCGGTGAGTGGACGATCCGGGGGGGCGGAGAACCGGTCGAGGTCTCGCTGCCGGTCCCCGCAGAGGCGTCTAGGGTGGCTCTGGAGGCCGATTTCGGGCCCTACCTGGACCTCGGGGACCACTGCGTGTTCGTCGATCCACGCCTGAAGCGGGATTCCTGAGACCACGACCCCGTCTCGACCACAGCCAGTTGGTTGTCGAGACGGCTCGGAGGTCCCAAACTACGCGGCCCCCTTGAGCGAAGTGCCACGGGAGATCGTCCCTCGCACCCAGGACGCCCGGTCGATTCGTCGACCGTATCCGATCTCCCGGAGACGCCCATGACATCGACCAGCATCGACCCGAGCCTCGATCTCTTCACCGAGATCGAAGCTCTCAAGCGATCCCGGAAGGCAGTCGTGCTCGCGCACTACTACCAGGACCCGGACATCCAGGACATCGCCGACCACCTCGGCGACTCTCTGGACCTCGCGCGCAAGGCGCAGGACGAAGAGGAGGCCGAAGTCATCCTGTTCTGCGGTGTTCACTTCATGGCCGAGACGGCCAAGATCCTGAACCCGAACCGGACCGTCATCCTCCCCGACCTCGAGGCAGGCTGCTCGCTCGCCGAAGCCTGCCCGGCCGAGGACCTGCGTCGCTACAAGGCCGAGCACCCCGACCACTTCGTGCTCAGCTACATCAACTGCACGGCCGCCGTGAAGGCCGAGTCGGACCTGATCTGCACCTCGAGCAACGCGGAGAAGATGCTTCGGTCGGTGCCGGACGATCAGCCGGTGCTCTTCGTGCCGGACAAGAACCTCGGCGCCTGGCTGGTCGAGCAGACGGGCCGTCCGATGGACCTATGGCCGGGCTCGTGCCAGGTACACGTCACCTTCAGCGAACGCCAGATCGTCAGCCTGAAGACCAAGCACCGGGACGCGGAGTTCATCGCGCACCCGGAGTGCGAGGATCACGTCCTCCGCCATGCCGACTTCATCGGATCGACCAAGAGGCTCCTGCAGAGAGTTGCCGAGAGCGACTGCCAGACCTTCATCGTCGGGACTGAGACCGGGATCCTGCACACGATGCAGAAGGCCGCGCCGCACAAGACGCTGATCGGAGCCCCGGTCGAGAACCGCTCAGGCTGCGTCGCCTGCAGCGAGTGCCCGCACATGAAGCTGAACACGCTCGAGAAGGTCTACCTGGCCCTGCGCGACCTCGAGCCGCAGATCGAGATGGACGAGGATCTCCGCCAGCGGGCGGAAAAGCCGCTGCGCCGGATGCTGGAGTTGTCCTGAACCACCCTTCGACCCTTCCGCCTTCGGGCGTCCCGAATGAGCGCCCACGGGCGATCCGCGCGGTCCTCGCGAGCCTCGGCCTTCTGGCCCTCGGGTTCACGATCAAGAAGGACCTCCAGTCGGATGACTTCCCGCTGAAGATGTACATCCCCGCGGTGTTCCTCGCCGCGAGCATGTTCGTGCAGTTCTTCGCCGAGGACCGACGTTCCAAGTTGCTAAAGGTGTCCCTCGGGTTATTGCTTCTGATGCTGGTGTCGATGGTTCTCGTCGCCGGCAAATGAGCCTGATGCACGGAACTCCCTCCGCGACCGACCGGAGTCCTCAGACCGGACGCACGGACCCCAGCGACGACACGCTGGAGGAGGGGAACCTCATCCCCGAACTCCTGGTGAACCCACTCGAAGACGAGCTCGGATCGGCCCGCCGCGCGGAACCCTGCGTCCTGGTGATCTTCGGGGCGACGGGGGACCTGACACGTCGCAAGCTCCTGCCCTCGCTGCTCGGACTGGCGATGGACGGGATGCTTCCGCGCGGCTTCTCGGTGATCGGCTTCGCCCGCCGCGAGAAGACCTCCCAGGAGTTCCGCAAGGATCTCGCGAGCGCGTTCGACGAAGGGGACGAGGAACTGCTGCGGTCCTTCGAGCACTGGCAGGACCAGGTCGAATACCTGCGCTCGAGCTTCGACGACCCTGATGGATACCAGCGGCTCGCGAAGCGGCTGGAGGAACTCCAACGCGAACGCGGGACCCCGGGCAATGTCATCTACTACCTCGCCACTCCGCCCTCGGCCTACGAGACGATCCTCCACCAGCTGACCGACGCCGGACTCTCCCGAGAAGTGAACGGCGGATTCCGCCGCGTCATCATCGAGAAGCCGTTCGGCCGCGACAGCCAGACTGCGCAGGAGCTCAACACGAAAGTCCGCGCAGCGTTCAAGGAGCGGCAGGTCTTCCGGATCGACCACTACCTGGGCAAGGAGACGGTCCAGAACATCCTCGCGCTGCGTTTCGCGAACTCGATCTTCGAGCCGCTCTGGAACCAGAAGTTCATCGACCACGTGCAGATCACCGTCTCCGAGGCGATCGGCATGGAGGGACGTGGCGCCTACTTCGAGGAGGCCGGGATCGTGCGCGACATGATCCAGAACCACCTCCTGCAGGTCCTGACCTTGGTCGCGATGGAGCCGCCGATCTCGAACGAAGGCGACGCGATCCGCGACGAGAAAGTCAAAGTCCTCCGCGCGATCCGTTCGTTCGGTCCCGACGAGGTCCGGGAACGCACGCTGCGCGCGCAGTACATCAACGGCTACTTCGGCGATCAGCCGGTCCCGGGCTACCTGCAGGAGCCGCAGGTCGACCCGCTCTCGAAGACCGAGACCTTCGCGGCGATCCAGCTGTTCGTCGACAACTGGCGGTGGGCGGGCACGCCGTTCTACCTCCGCGCAGGCAAGCGAATGCCACGGCGGGCGACCGAGGTCGCGATCCACTTCAAGCGGCCGCCGCACCTGCTCTACGGACCGGGTGACGATCGCGTCGCCGAGGGCAACGTGCTGCTGCTCCGGATCCAACCGGACGAAGGTGTGAGCCTCCGGTTTGGCGCGAAGGTTCCGGGCCCTCACTTCCGTCTGCGCGACGTCCGCATGGACTTCCGCTACGGCTCATCGTTCGGTGACCGCTCCGCGGACGCCTACGAGCGCCTCCTGTTCGACGCGATGATCGGCGATCCGACTCTGTTCGCACGCCGTGACGAAGTTCAGGAAGCCTGGCGGATCGTCGACTCGATCCTCGACGGCTGGACCCGGAACGACCAGATCGTCCACGACTACGTCGCGGGCACCTGGGGGCCGGATGGTGCGAACGATCTGCTCGGTACAGATCGAGCCTGGCGCCGTCCGTGACACCGCTGCTCCGCTCCTCAGTGAACTGACCCCGCTCGGTGTAGGTGCGGAGAATTCACCGGCTGGTCGCTGTGTCGAAGTCTTGCCCGAGGTCACGATCCTTCCCAACCACTTGGGGCGGCGAAGGCTTTGCACCACGTCAGTCGCTGCCATGACCGAACCAGTCGGAACGCCATCCAGGCGGCCTCTCGGGCGACGTGTGGCCATCCGCAAGTCGCGGGCGTTCGAGGTGCTGCGGCGACGGCCTCGAAGTGAAAGAAAACGCAGTGCGCCCGCAGTTCGAGCAGCGGTGGGGTCAGGTCATCAGGCTGTGGATCGGCCTCCATCAACTCGGAGGGCCTCCCTCGTTCCCAGTGCCCCGAAACCGTCCTGGGTCACCGAGAAACGTCGTGAACTACTGTGAGCCGAAGTCCGACCAACACAGGCCGGGGGCAGTTCAGTTCCTGAGGATCCGGTCCCACCGAGATCTCCGACTCGGCTCGGCGCTGGTCGATCCGTCGGCGTAGACTGGAGCGTCCCTCGCGACGCGGGAATCCGCGTTCTCTCCCCCCTGCGTTCCGATGCCGTTCCGCCGCCAAAAGCGCGTTCTCGAGTTCGTCCAGCTCGCGCGGGTCTCTCGTCTCGAAGCGGATCGCCGAGCGTTCTGGCTCTCGATTCAGGGACGTGACGAGCGACCGCTCTACCGCTCTCAGACACTCAGTTTGATCGCGGCGGCGCCGTTCGCGGACGCCACGATGCTGCAGGCGACCTGCCGTGAGCTCGTGAAGGAGCATCCGTGCACGGTGTTCCTGGTGCTGCTGTCGCGCGCCGAACATCCGCTTCGGGCTCAGTGGGGCGCACGTGTGCTCGAGTCCGAGCACAGCCAAACCGTGCTCGCTGAGGAACTCGTGATGCACGTCGGCGCCCAGGACCGCGTGCTCCTCCCCAGTTTGATCCGGCCCTTGCTCTCAGGAGACGTTCCGAGTGTGACGTTCTGGTCGGCGGAACTGCCGCGCGATCCGAGCGTCGTCGACGCACTCGGATCGATGACGGACGAACTGGTGTTCGACTCCTCTCTCCTCGAGCACCCCGCAGACGATGCCAGACGGATCTGCCGCAACCTGCACGAGACGCGCGACCTGACCTGGCAGCGACTGGCACCCTGGCGTCGGGCGATGGCCGAGGCCTTCGAGCACCTGCGATGGTCGGGCCGGTCGAAGAGCCGCGCACGAATCCAACACGTCGGATCGGCCGGCTCACACGCGGCCGCCACGACCCTGAGTCATTGGCTGACGACTCGACTCGGGACGGAGGTCAGGATCGACGAACGCCCACGTTGCCTCGCCCCGAGTTTCGAACCTTGCATGCTCGAGTTCTCGTCGGACGACGGCTCGATCGAGATCGCTCACGAGTGGCCGGAGCCCCGCCTCCGGATCTCGGTGAGCACGTTGCCGGAGCCGTTCCATTCGGTCGCTCCGTCCCGAAGCCGGGGGGCTCTTCTCTCGGAAGCGATCGAAGACCTCAGCACCAACGGCCACTCGGGGGCGACGCGACCGCCCGCCGGTCAGCTGCCGCTCGCTCCGTGAGCGGAGTCGAGCGTTCGGGCTCTCAGCGGGCCGCGGTCTGCTGCTCGCGAGCGACGTTCGTGCAAAACGACGCGAGCTGATCGACGGTCGTCGGCACATCGTCGTAGCGACCGAGCTGGGCGATCAAGACGTCCAGCGTCGCATCGGCATCCTTCACCGCCGAGTGGCGATTCTGCTCCTCCAGCGACAAACCGAGGTCCTGGCCGTCTCCGCTGTCACGTTGCGAGAACGCATCGGCCTGGTTGCGCCCCAGGTAGTGCAGAACGGCGTTGTTGAGGTTTCGCGGGCCTTGGACGAAACGGTCCCAAGCTGGCTCCTTGGCGACGAAGATCAGTCGCGCGTCGACGACCTTGCGACCTTCCATCGTGAACGGCAGCTGGTGGCGTTCGACCTCGGCAAGCCAGAGAGGGAGGTCGTAGCCGGAGATCTCGCCACCGAGATCCGCGCCGATGTTGAAGCCGGTCAGATCGGCATCGCCGAGAAACTCACAAAACTCGGGGCCGAGCTTCGACAGCGGTGGTTCGCCGAACAGCCCACGGACGTCGTCGTTGCGGATGCCATGGATCTTCGTCGCCTGCTCCGGAACGTCGATGCCAGGGTCACAGCGCTTCTCGATCGACTCGCGTCGCCCATCGGGCCAGAGCTTCACGGCTCCGAATTCGACGATCCGATCGCTGCTGGTATCCAATCCGGTCGTCTCGAGGTCGAGACACACCAATGGCCGAGTAAGTTGTAGTCGCATCCGCGTTCCTGACCTGAACGATGAGCCCCCTCCGGGCTCGGGCTCCCCCTTCTAACAAGTCGGATGCAGCAGCGCACGCGACGAGGTCGACATCGGCGCGAGAGCGACGAATCAGGCGTCGAGTGCGCGCAGCCGGTCGGCCCAGACCGCATGGCCCGGACCCGAACGGTCGATCGCGTCGAGCTGAACACGAGCCTGCTCGCGCTCGTCCTCAGACACCCAGTCGGCCAAGGGGTAGAGGAGACGCTCCTCGAGCTGCATCTCACGCCGCATGCGGTCGGCGAACGTCCGGACCGTGTCGACGAATCCGCTGCGCTCCTCCTCCCGGAGATCGGCCGGTTCCCAGAACAGCATCAGCGCGTAGAGCAGCTCTTGGCTGGCCTCGCGGTCGGCGATCAGGGACCCGATGGCCTCGGCTTCCTGATCGCTCGCGTGGGCGAGAGCGAGGGGGACGACGACCTCGTCCTCTCGACGATGGTGCCAGCGCTCGAACTCTCGAAAGAACTGCAGGAGCTCGGCCACGCACCCGGACGGGAACTCCAATCCGAGGGCGACCTGCTCCGCCGCCCGCGCCAGAAGATCCAGCGCGTGACGACACAGGCCGTGCTCAACGAGCAGCATCGACGTCGTATTCTCGGTCACGGCGGCGGTTTCGAGCGAGTTCTGGACCAAGGACGCCGGCTGAAAGCCCGCGAGGCCACAGAATTTTGGGAGAACCTGCATCCAGACCGCCACCCGAACATCCCCCACCCTAATTTTCCCCAAACTTAGGGTTGCGTTCGGGAAACAAATCCCGAACATCTACCTCATGAGCACCACGAGCCAAATCCAAGGCGCCCACGGCGGCGAGGTTTCGCCGGGGCAGGATTCTCGTCGGCCGAGCGCGCGCCAGCCGGCAACACGTCGGAAGGGTTCTCGACAGCGGGACTCCCAGCAGCCGGACTCCCGACAGCGGGACTCTGGACAGCGGGCTTCCCGGAGGCAGGGTCAGCTGCCGTTCCCGGGGACGCCGCCGGTGGTGGGTAACTCGCCAGTCGGGGAGCGCGGAACGAACCACGAGGTCGCTCAGGTTCCCCCGAAGACCTCCGTGGAAGTAGCCGGCCAAGCCCCGAGTCGAGCGGTCTCGGGAAACTCCACCCTGAACGGGTTGGAGGTCAAGGCGGCGACTGCGGCGGTCCAGACCGAGCTGAAGAAGGGCTCCAAGCGCCGGACGCTTGCGCCCGACGCAGTCGTGCGGCCTCTTCGCCGAATCGAACTGCCGTCACACTTGGACAGGGCCCACCTGGAAGGGGCCCAACTAGACGGAGGTCACTTGAACGGAGCGCAGGTCGATCAGAAGACCGAGCCGCGCCGTCAGGCCACAAGCTCACGCAGCCTGCGCCACGTCACGGCCGTCCCGAGGGTCGCGGAACGATCACTCGAACACGAGCAGCTTCCAGCCCGCGAGGCGCGTTCGACCTCCTTCGTCCAAGAACTCTGCCAGGCCGCCCCGATCGCCTTGACCTCCTGCCTGCTGCTCGCCGCCGTCCTGTTCCTCTGAGTCTCCGGCAACGGACTCACTCTCGGGCGTTCCTCGCCGAGCGCTCACGCCCTCTGGGAGCCCACTCTCACTCCCATCTCTCGCTCATCTCTCTCACCCTCCGCGAGCCGACCAAGGATCGACCGACGATGAAGCTCAATCTCACGCGCAAGCAACTCGACGTCCTCCGCTACTTCCGGGACTACCGGCAGGAGCATGGACTGGCGCCGACCCTCGAAGAGGCCGCCGAACACCTCGGGGTCACCAAGATCACGGTCCACGAGCACATCCGGAACCTCGAGAAGAAGGGTGCCGTCCGTCGTGACCCGATGAAGGCACGTGCCGTCACGATCCTGTACGACCCGGATCGAGGCTTCACGCAGAACGCCGAGGACTTCCACGACCCGGCCGAGATGCCGAGCGCGGGCCTCCCGAGTTCCGGTGTTCTGAACCATGACGACCAGGAGCCGTCCGAGGTCGGTCTCCCGATGTGTGGACGAATCGCCGCCGGGGAGCCGATCGCCGCGATCGAGGACGCGGAGCGCCTGCCGCTCAGTGAGCTGATCCCGCACGGAGACGACCACTACCTGCTCGAGGTTCGTGGGACCTCGATGATCGAGGACCACATCGACGACGGCGATATCGTCGTGATCCGCCGCCAGACCCAGGCGAAGAACGGCGAGATCGTCGTCGCGATCGTCGAAGACGAAGAGGCGACGCTCAAGCGCTTCTACCACGAGGGCGACCGCATCCGCCTCCAACCCTCCAACGAGAACCTCGACCCGATCTACCCGGAGCGATGTGAGATCCGCGGCGTGCTGCGCGGAGTCATCCGGCGCTGGAGCTGAGGCTCGACACTTGATCGTGGCCCGGTCTTGCCTGTCCAGCGATCGGCTCTCTACCGAGCGGGTATCGATGGTCGTCCATTCCCTCGACCAGACTTCTGCCGAGCAGGCTTCAGTCGGCGATGCTTCGCCCTGGGGTTCCTGTCCCTAGGAGCCTCGATTCCGATGAGCGAACCCGAAGCGAATGGCCGGGAGCCGCGCCGCCACCGCGAGGTCCCAGGACACCCGCCGGGATCACGCACCGACCGGCCCTACGTGTGCTGGACGCGACCCGGTCGATACGCCGTCTGCACCTGCGGACTCTCGGCGACGCAACCGTTCTGTGACGGAGCCCACCGTCGCGACGAGGAGATCCTCGAACGTCCGCTCAAAGTCGTTGTGGACGAATCCCGTTGGATCGCCTGGTGCAACTGCGGCCGGTCAACGACTCCGCCTGAGTGTTCGGGCGATTGCTCGGAGTGCGCGTCAAAGGCGAGGACTGATCCCAGCGAGTGTTGGGACGAAAGCCCGCCTCGCTAAATCGCGTGGTTCTGAAGTCACCGGGGCGGGTTTCCGTGCACCGGGAGTGCGAGAGGCCCTCGGAGTCGTCGAGGGCCTTCGCGCATCCCGATGTTCCGACCCAGCCACTGCCCCTACCCCGAGTGCCCGATGCATCACGAGCCCTCGGAGGACTTCTTCATCCGCCACGGCTCCTACCAGCCCTTGTGCAGGGCGCATGCGGTGCCTCGCTTCCAGTGCCGTAGCTGCCGACGGACGTTCTCGCGACAGACGTTTCGGCAAG
>JBCBZB010000081.1:0-21671 GCA_039815565.1 Planctomycetota bacterium | reverse complement strand
GGCGGCGCCCGTGTGCCCCCCCGACGTGTGGGGTGCACCCCCCGCCCCACCACCGGGGGCTTCGGCGCCCTATCCCCCCCGGGGGGCTGGGGGGGGGTCCCCGGTGTGCCCCCCGCGGCCGGTGGCCGAGCCCGTCAGGGCCCGAGCCAGGAGGACCCGGCTCAGAGATCCTTGGCGTTCTCGGCCAGGTAGCTCGCGACGCCTTCGGCGTTCGGCTTCATGCCGGACTTGCCCTTCTGCCAGTTGGCCGGGCAGACCTCGCCGTTCTCCTCGAAGAACTGCAGGGCGTCGACCATGCGCAGCGCCTCGTCGACGTTCCGGCCGAGCGGCAGGTCGTTGACGATCTGGTGACGGACCAAGCCGTCCTTGTCGATCAGGAAGAGGCCGCGGAAGGCGACGCCGCCGTCACCGGTGAGGACGTCGTAGTCAGCAGCGATGCTCTTCGTCAGGTCGGCGACGAGCGGGTAGGTGATCTCGCCGATGCCACCCTTGTCGACCGGCGTGTTGCGCCAGGCGAGGTGCGTGAAGTGCGAGTCGATCGAGACGCCGAGGACCTGCACGCCGCGCTCTTGGAACTCCGAGTTGCGGTTGCTGAACGCGATGATCTCGCTCGGGCAAACGAAGGTGAAGTCGAGTGGGTAGAAGAACAGGACAACCGGCTTGCCCTTGAACTGCGAGAGGCTGAGCTCCGCGAACGAACCGTCCGGCTGGACGGCCTGGGCTTTGAAGTCCGGGGCTTGCTTACCGACGAGAACGGCCATGGTGGTAGATGCTTGGTCGAAGTGAGGGGTGGCGTCCGGCGCGGGGTGTCCCGCTCGAGCGGGGCCTGACGGACGTGATGGGACGGCCGGGGGCGCGGCACAGGAGGCCGCGGCTCGACCGCAGGCGCAAGCTATAGACCGGCCCCGGCGGCGGGCAAACGAATTGACCGCGATCGGAGCCTGATCTGCGGGATCGGCCTGGATCCGGCGCTTCGACTCGTGCGGTCTGCCGTTTCAGTCGAGGTCGGCGAGCGCCATTCGGGCCGACAGCGCTGCACTCTCGAGAGTCGCAGGCAAGCCCGTGTCGGTCCAATCGCCGCAGAGGCGCAGCAACGGGAGCCCGCGCCACGGACCGGGCTTCGGCCTGGTCGGTCCACCCGGCCGACAAACGAACGTCGCGCGTGCCTCCTTCGTCACGCGAAGGCGAGCCTCCGCGATTCCTTCGGCCCCCGGATAGTGCGCCAGCAACTGTTCCCGGGCGCGCTCACCGATCTCGGCCACGGACAATCCGTCGAGGCCGCGCCCGCCCCCCGACAACACAGCGAACTGCCCTCGCGGCGCTCCGGCGCGCCGACAGAAGAAGTCGAACGGGTCGTCACCGAGCAGGCTGACCAGGTCCAGTTCGGGCAAGCCCGTGTCGTCGTCGGACTCGAAGTAGACCGAGACGATCGCGGAGGGCTCGAGACGGGTCGCGTCCAGCTCTTGCCGCTCAGGTGCGGCGAGCGAGAGGAATCGAGCAGTCTGCTGCCACGGCGCCGCGAGTACGACGAGTTCGTAGGGACCGGTCCCGGTGTGGCCTGGCGTTCCCGTGGCGAATCGGATGGTCGACACCCTCCCGTCCCGTTCGTCGATGCCGACGAGCCGCTCGATCCGGGTGCCGCAAGAGACGTAGACCCCTGCGTCGACCAACGCGCGCTCGGCCGCATCTCCGATGATCTCGGACCACGGCGCCTTGGGGATCCAGATCGCGGCTTCGCGGCCCGATCCGAGGAAGGCCATGCGCAGGGTCCGCAAGAGCTCGGTGATCGCGATCTCCGAGAGTTCGGCGTTCATGATCGCGCGGCTCATCGGGTCCCATATGACGCGGCGCGGCCCACCGTTCTGCCAACGGGAACGACACCAGGCCTCGCCATCGGTCTTCGCACCAGCACCAAGAAGCACCGCCCCGAGACCGAGCAGCGCCCGCAACCGCTCGCCCGGCTTCAGCGCGCCATGCCGCAGGATCGCGAGCGGGAACTTCAACGGCGCGAAGCCCGGGCCAAGCCGCAGCTCGGCGGTCTGCCCTCGTTCGTCGACCGTGCCGAGCGTCAGCGACTTCGCCTGATCGAACAGGCCTTCGGTGCCGATCCGCCGAATCAGCTTCCGGAACTCCCGGTAGCGACCGAGGATCACGTGCGGGCCGTTGTCGATCGCGAGCTGGCCTGGCTTCTCCGGAAGAGTGAACGCCCGACCACCGAGTCGCGGCCGACTCTCGAAGAGCCGCACGCGGTAGCCACGATCGGCGAGTTCGAGGGCCGCAGTGATGCCGGCGACCCCCCCGCCGATCACGGTCGCCATTTTCCACCGGTCGTTGGCCGCGTCCGATCCCAATCGACTCAGAACCGACCGCGCCACCAGGCGCCGAACGCGAGCTTGAGTTTCTCGGACTTCGAGAGGCGCGGACGCGGCAGGCGAAGGTCTCCACCCCGTTCTTGCACCTGCTGCAAGAGCTCGTGGTAGGCGGCCCCCATGATGGTCGCGGGGACGAGGGCTCGGCGCTGATCCTTCGGCATCAACTCCTCGGCGCGAGCGAAGCGCGCCTGCGCCACGGCCGACAAGGCCTGCACGAGCGAGGCGATCGGCCCCTCCTTGCGATAGACCTCGGCCGGTCCATCGCCACGGAACCAGACCGGATCGACACCGTGCGACTGAAGCTCAGACTGCGGAACGTAGACACGGCCTTCGAGCGCGTCGTCCTTCAGGTCGCGAAGGATGTTGGTCAGCTGCAGGGCCAGTCCGAGTTCTCGCCCGTAGGCCTCGGCCTCGGGTCCGTGCGCACCGAAGACCGGCAAACACGCGAGTCCAACAGCGGACGCCACGCGCTCGCAGTAGGCATCGAGATCGCCCCAGCCTTCGAACGGCGCGTCCTCGAGATCTCGAGCGCAGCCGTCGATCACCGCCCGCAGATGACGCGGTGAGACTCCGAAGTCCCCAATCGCACGACGCAGCTCCATGCCGGTCTCGGTGCTCGGGCGACCGTCCTGGATCGCATCGAGCTCCTTGCGCCAGAAGTTCAGCTCCTCGACCGCCGTCCGGTGATCCGGGGCGTCGTCGACGGCGTCATCGACCGCCCGACAGAACGCGTAGATCGCGTTCAGCGCAGCGCGGCGGCGCGGCGAGAGGAACCAGAAGGACGTCAGGAAGTTCGACTTGGACCGCTTCGCGATCTCCTTGGGCGACATCGTCGCGGCAGCGGGGATCACCATCGAATGCCCCCCTTCCGAAGCGCACGCGGGAAGCGGCCAAGCGCGATCCAAGCGAGGGCCGCGCGCAGGCGGGCGGCCTTGGAAGCCTTGATGCGACCCGGACCGACGTCGAACTCGACTGCACGAAGCGCGTCGATCTGGGCCGCCGCCGTCGCGATCACGGCCTTGAGCTCATAGCGGAGCCGACCGCGGACGCGCTCGACGATCGGGGCGCCTTCGTGCAACGACCAGGCGGCGTGTTCGGCCCACTGACGCACGAGGATTCGTGCACCGTCCGGGTAGCTCGCGCTGCGGAGGTCGTCCTCGGCGATCCCGAGCAGCTCGAGGTCGGCGGCCGGGAAGTAGAGGCGATCGCGCTCGCGGAGGTCATCGGCCAGGTCCTGGACGTGATTGACGATCTGGAGACCGGTGCAGACGTGATCGCTGAGGCGATCCGTCTCTTCGTCGACGATTCCGTGCACACGAAGGACGAGCCGACCGACCGGGTCGGCGGAACGGCGACAGTAGTCGCGGAGCTCGTCTTGGTTCGCGTAGCGGTTCTTGCGCAGGTCCTGCTCGAAGGCGTCGAGTAGGTCGAGAAACAACTGCCTCGGCAGCTCGCACTCCTCGATCGTCAGGCGCAGATCCGCGAACAATCGCGGTGCATCCTCGGGACGACCTTCGAGGCTCTCGAGGAAGAGCTCGCGAAACCGCAACAGCGCGGCGAGGTCGCGATGCTCGTCGGCGAGGTCGTCGGCCGTACGGGCGAAGGCGTAGATGCGCGCAAGGTGCAACCTGGCGCGCTTCGGCAGCAGCCACGAGCCCACCGGGAAGTTCTCGTAGTGCTCCCGTGCGAGCGTCAGAAACGCGTCGCGATCGGCGAGATCGGTCGTACCTGGGGCTGTCGAGACGGCGGACATTCGGCGCGTTGCGAATCGTCGCAGAAACGCGAAGCGGGCCAAAGTGCGGTTCTTCACCGAATTCCAACGCGACCCCCGATCGATTCCTGACACAGGTCTGCGGAGTGCAAATCATGCAGATCGACTTCGGAGACGACGACGGCCAACGGGTCCAGGACTTCATCACCATCCCGGCGGGGACCTACCTCTGTGAGATTGCAGAGGTCCGTCCGGGCACGACGAGGAACGGCGACGAGCGCTGGGGACTGCGTCTCGTGGTCTGTGAGGGCGACTTCGTCGGCCGACAAGCCGCCTGGGACGGTCTCTCGTTCAGCGACCGCGGCCGGGCGCGCGTGCGCCGGGTCCTCCAGGCATTCGGTCTACCGTCAAGTGGCCGGGTCGACCTGGAGCCAGATGACCTCCGCGGGCTGCGCGCACTGGTGGAGGTCCTGCCGCAGGAGAGCCGCGACCCGGTGACCGGCGACCTCGTGCGCCGCAACGAGGTCCCGTACGACGGCTACCGTCCGGTCGTCGACGAGAACGGCGAGCCGATCGCGGCGGTACCGGGACCAAACCGAACGACCACCGATGGCGAGGAACCGCCGTTCTGAGGCTCGGGGAGCCCGTGGGCTCGCGGTCGCAGCACGAAGCTCGATCGTCGCGTTGGATTGACCCTCAGGTGTCGGCATTCTTCGGCGTGGTGCTCGACGACTCGATGGCCCCTCAGGACTGAATGACCAACCCCGACCAAGCGCGGATCCTCGAACTCCGAGAGATCCTGACCGAGGCTGCGGCCGCGTACTACCACCGCGGCGAGTCCAACCTGTCGGACTCCGAGTTCGACCGCTTGTTCGAAGAGCTCCGTCAGCTCGAAGCGAAGCATCCAAACCTCCACGACCCCGAGTCCCCGACGCAGCGGATCGGCGCTCCGTTGGAGTCCGGCTCGGACCTGGTGTCCGCCGAGCACATCGCACCGATGCTCTCGATCGAGTCACTGACCTCGGTCGAGGCCGTCGAGGAATTCGTCGAGCGGGCGCGGGATGTCCTCGAGCTGGAAGAAGACGAGCCTCTCCGCTGGGTCCTCGAGCCCAAGTTCGACGGTGTCAGCGCGAGCCTGCTCTACGAGAAGGGCAAGCTCGTCCGCATCTTGTCACGGGGAGACGGCCGCGTCGGTGAGGACATCACCCACAACCTGCGCACCAGTCGCGACGTACCCCTCGAGCTCGAGGGCGACGACGAGGTGCCCGAGCGCGTCGAGGTGCGCGGCGAGGTCCTGCTCTCCAAGGCCCGCTTCGAGGTCCTCCGCGACTACAGTGAGACCGCCGGCGGCACCGTCTTCCGCAACCCGCGCAACACGGTCGCAGGCACGCTGAAGCAACTCGACCCGTCGATCGCGAACCGCCGCGGCCTCGAGTTCGTCTGCTGGGGTGTCGGCGCACTCGAGGGCGGGACCGCCGAGACCTACGGCGAGCTCCGAGAGCACTTGGCCGGTTTCGGACTGCGGATGGGCGAGCCGTTCGGCTTTGCCGACGACCCGAATGACATCGTCCGCTACCACGACGAGGTCGAGACCGACCGCGAGAGCCTGCCGTTCGACATGGACGGCATCGTGGCCAAGGTCGATCGTCTGGACCTGCAACGTCGCCTCGGACGCACCGCGCGCACACCCCGCTGGATGCTCGCCTACAAGTTCGCCGCGCAGAGGGCCAAGACGCGGGTCGACTCGATCAAGGCGCAGGTCGGCCGCACCGGCGTCGTCACTCCGGTCGCCGAACTCGAGCCGGTCGAACTCGCAGGCGTGACGGTCCGCCGCGCCACGCTGCACAACTGGGGGCTCCTCGAGGAGCGGGATGTGCGGATCGGTGACTTGGTCGACGTCGAGCGAGCAGGCGACGTGATCCCGGCCGTCGTCCACGTCCACGTCGACGAACGCGACGCGAAGTCGAAGCCCATCGAACGACCGAGCCACTGCCCGACCTGCGAGACCGGACTCGAAGAAGACGGACCGCGCCTCTACTGCCCGAACCTCGCCTGCCCCGACGCCTTGCGTGAGCGCGTCGTGCACCTGAGTTCACGCCGTGCTCTCGACATCGAGCGACTCGGCCCCAAGAACGTCGACCAGCTCATGTCCGCCGGATTGCTTCGGCAGCTCGAGGACGTCTTCACCCTCGACCAGAAGTGCGATGACATCCTCGCGCTCGACCGTTGGGGTGAGAAGTCCTTGGATCGCCTGGCCGAAGAACTCGAGCAGGCGCGGAAACCGAGCTTCGCCAAGTTCCTGCACGCGCTCGGCATCCGCCACGTCGGAGAGCGCACGGCGCAGGAGCTCGCCGCGGAGTTCGAGACGCTCGAGGCTCTGCGAGAAGCGAACGAGGAAGCGCTGATCGAAGTCGACGGCGTCGGTCCGGAGGTGGCGGCTTCGCTGCGACGCTTCTTCGATCTCGAAACGACCAAGACATTCTTCGCCGCTCTCGCTGATGCCGGAGTCGAAGTGCAGCGCGCCGAAACGAAGGCGGGCGGTGAATTCGAGGGTCGTGTCTTCTGCTTCACGGGCGGACTCGACACCCTGTCGCGGGATGAGGCGGCAGCTCTCGTCGAAGAGCGCGGCGGCAAGACCTCCAACTCGGTTACGAAGAAGGTCACCGACGTCGTCGCCGGTGCGAAAGCCGGTTCGAAGCTCGAGAAAGCGAAGAAGCTCGAGCTCAACATTCTCGACGAAGAGGGCTTCCTCGCCCTCGTCGGTCGCGGAGGCGGTGCCCAGGCATGACGAACGCGGCTCCGGCTCCACGCCGTCCTGGCGGCGTCATCCGAATCTCTTGGGCCCTCCTGCGGGGCCTGATCCTGGGCGCAATCGCCTGGGTGATCTGGCTGCTGTGGCCCTTGGTCTGACGTACCCGGCCGGTCAGCCCGACCGGAGTTCACCGGTCCAATCAGGATCCGATCTGGACGCCCAGGTCACCGAGCCAGAGTCGGAGCAAGAGCCCGAACACCATCGCGAGACAGACGTTCACCAGGGTTCCGAGAAGGAAGTAGGTGTTCTTGTCCGGATCATCGTCCTTGCGGGCGAACCCCTTGGCCGCGAACACGATACCGAGAGCCGTGTACTGGCTCGCCGCGACGAACGCGACGACCAAGACATACTCGCAGAGTCCGATCCAGAATCCCGGATCATCGAGCCAGGGCACCGGAACCTTGGGCTCCACAACGATCTTCGTGCGGCGCAACACGTAGCGCACTGCAAGCGACGCGGCGATGAACCCCATCCCGACGCAGACGATCAGGGCGAGTGCTGTGTTCAGTTCCTTCATCCGGGCTCCCTCTCGGTGCTCTGACTCCGCTACGGTTCGCCACCCGTTCGAAGAACCTCTCGCAGACTCTGCTCCGAGTGATCCATCAACTCCTGATGACACGCGGCGAGGGTCTTTTGAACCTGTTGCTGGGTCCTGCCGATTCGCTCGGCGACGCGGGTTTGATTCCGAAGCTCGCGGTAGAGCCGAAGGATCGTTCGCTGTAGTTCGGTCAGCCCGCGCGTGTGTAGGATCCTGAACGCGAAGAGCGAAGTAACCAGTGCTGCGGCCGTCTCGTTCGGCCACTCGATGAGGATCGGAAGCTCGGTCTTCTTGAGCTCCTCCATCGCTTCGCCGGCTCGCCAAAACGCCGGTCCATCGATCACGGTACTCCGACCGCTCTCCAATCCGGCCGTGAGCTCGCCTCGACGAACCACGTAGCGAAGTCGATGCGGTGACAGTCGTTCCTCCGCCCGCTCGACGAGCTCAAGCAAGGGAGCTGCTTGGCGGTAGACCGCCGCCACTTCGTCACCGCGCGTGATCTCGAACCGACCGAGCAGGTCCGCCCCGTCGAGCTCGTTGCTCTCCTCGCAGAACTCGACCAGGCGCTCCTGCAGCCGATCGCGATCCCGCTCCGCGCTCGACTGCACAACATCCAGAAGGACGACGTCAGCCGCCCGCGATCGCGTGTGCTCGGGATTCGTCACAGCACCTCCGTGGCTCGGGGTCGCACAGCATCAAATGGCTGTAATCCAATACTACACCCACTCAGAACTGTATCGGACCACGAGATCACAGCTCTTGAAAGCTGTAAACCGAAACTACAGCCAACTAGAGCTGTGACGATCCGAGACCCTCTTCGAGGTCGAAGAGGTGCTGGGTCAGCCAGTCGACCGTCTCGTTGAGCAAGAACTCGAGCCGGGCCGGCAACTCGGAGACCGCGCCGGCGCCTTGGTCCGGACGCCCCCCGAACGAGTGGCCACAGTCTTCGATCCACCGCAGACGCGTGCCGACCGTGCGCGACGAGCGGAACAGCGAAAGCGCGACCTCGGCGTCGAGCGCGTGATCGCGATCTCCGTGCAGGAACAGCATTGGCACCGCGATCCGGCGGACCGCCGCACGGATGTCGAGGCGGTCGCGGTTCTCGTCGGCGTCATCGATCAACGAGCGATCGAAGGTGATCGTCTTCTGCAGGCCGTGGTGCCGCAGCTCGGTCCGCCCCTCGCGTCGCCAACGTTCGAGTCGCTCAGCATCGAAGCGCAGGATGCGATCCATCGCCGCCCAACCGATCGCGGTCTGATAGTCACCTCGCTCGGCGACGTGAACGAGCCCGATGCCTCCGCCGCGCGAGTGCCCGACGAAGGCCCGGCGCTTCGGATCGAGTTCGACCCGCGCGTCGCCGTAGTCGCAGACACGACCGATGTCTTCGAGCTCGCGGGAGTAGAAGTTCTTCACGACGATCGACTCGTCGATCGAGCCGTCAGGCAGCCGACCGTCGCCCGAGAAATCGAAGCGGATCGACGCGACGCCGCGACGTGAGAGTCGATCGGCGAGCAACCGGTGTGGCCCCCAGTCTCTCGACCCGCCGTAGCCGTGCGCTTGCAGGACCCAAGGGAACGGCGGAGTGCCAGCCGCATGCGGAAGCGTGAGCTCGCCACGGATCTCACCCCCGGGAACAGCACCCGGCAGAGAGAACACGAGTCCAGCTCGCCTCACGCCGACCCTCCGGAGGCAGCGATCGAAGACCCCGCAATCGGCGTCGCCTCGATGACTGGGACCTCGCGGAACAAGCGCTTGAACAGGCACGCAGCACGCAGGGACTCGGCGTCACCCGGCAGAGCCTCGAAGGCCCCCTCGGACGCGACCAAAACCGCCTTCGTTCGCGCACGCGACAGAGCGACGTTGAGTCGGTTGGGCGAGAAGAAGAACGCCGAACGCCGCTGTAGCTTGGCCGGGTCGCCGACCGCGAGCGAGATCAACACGACCTCGCGCTCCTGGCCCTGGATGCGCTCGACGGTGTCGACGACCAGGTCTTCTCGGTCGAGCCCCCTGCGCTGCAGCTCGTTGCGGATCGCACGAACCTGGGCTCGGAAAGGCGCGACGACCGCGATCTCCGACGCCGGCACGTCGCTGTGTTCGAGGATCGCCTCGATCAGCGAAGCACACACCCGCGCCTCTTCCGGACTGCGCTGCCCCGACCCGACGTGATCGACGCGAGCGATGACGACTGGGTGCTCCGGATCGAGCACCTCGGCGAGCGAGCTGCCCCGCGGATCCGACTTCAGCTCCGCCAGGTCCAGATCCAGGCGACGCCCCCCGACCGGCTCGGCCGGACGCAGTCGCCCGTCGTAGAACAAGCGACTGACGACATCGCAGACGCCGTCGTTGAGCCGCCAGGTCGTCTCGAGCATCTGAGCTCCGAATCGCTGCTCGAGATGCTCGAAGATCGACGAGGACACATCCCGGTCGCTGTGATCGGCCGTGACGACCGGCGGCAGCTGGGCGTGGTCGCCGAAGAACATCCAACGCCGCGAGCACAACATGCCAGCGATCGCATGCGGCAACGGGATCTGCCCAGCCTCGTCGAACGCCGTGTAGTGGAATCGCTCGGACGCATTGAGCTTCGCGAACGCGAAGGCCGTCCCAGCCACGATCCCAGTCGCCGGCAGATTCTGCCCGCGCGAACCCGGCAGCAGGATCTTCGCTCGACGCAGCCTCGGCGCATCCGCGCCCGGATTCCCAATCTTGCAGATCGGCAGCGACGGCGCCATCGCCCGAAGCGTCAGCAGCGCGTGATCGAGTGCCTTGTGCGTGAAGGCACAGAGCGCGATGCGACAGCCAGCACCACCGAGCACCGACAACACCGTCGCGAGCAAGCGCGTCTTGCCGGTTCCGGGCGGCCCCTGCACAAGTGTGAGGTCTTCGGTCGCGATCGCTCGCGCACCGGCACGCACCTGGATCGGGTCGAGACCGAGGTCGGCGAGGGCCTTCTCCGCCCGTTCGAGGCGCTGCTCATCGATCGAACCCAACTCGCGACCAGCCTGCTCCGAGTCCGGCGACTCGCCTGGCTGCGCCTCGAGCACGGCGCGAATCACTTCGTCGTCGAAGCCGGCACGAACGATCTCCCGCATGCGCCCTCGCAACCCCAGGCTCCGACGATCGACCACGTAGCGACGACCGGGTTCGAGATCGACCTGGACCCGCGAGAACCGATCCAACTCGAGCACGAGTGCCCCGCCGTCGGCATCGAACGACCGATATACCAGGGGAGCGGAGGAGTCGAAGTCCAAACCATCCCCCACGCTGACCGGATCCCCGTCGCGGAATCGCGACGCGTCCTCGGGCATCGCGAACGACAAGCGACCCTGCGCCTCGCCCTGAAACTCGGCCTCGGTCAGGCATTCGCCTTCGAGCACACGCTCGTCGATCGACAACGCACGCAGCTCGTCGAGACTGCGCTGCTCGTCGTGCTCCTCACGCTCGAGGAAGCAGAGCAGCCGAGCCTCGAAGTCGGACCGATGGCTCGGCTTGGCGTCGAGTTCAGGCATCGTGCGGCGGACCATCGAAAGTGGGCGAACGAAACGGAACCCGGATCAACAGAGGTTCTGGGCGTGGAGCACTCCGAGAAACCCGTGCCCACGCAAGCCGATCGGTGACCGTCCGATCGACCCGTTCAGTCTCACCGGAGCAGCCCGGCGGATCGAGAACGAATCACTGCGGTGAGGCGATCAGCCGATCGCTCAACCGCCATTCAGCACGACGCGGTCGAACGCATCGTCGACGTAGGTCTTTGGATCCCCGGGCTTCCACCCCTCGCCGGCACGGAGCCCTGGGTCGCCTTCGAACTGCACCCGCCCCGCGCGATCGAGCAGCAGGAATCTTGGCATGCCGTGAAACCCGGGCTTGATGAAGTAGTCGGCGTAGGTGCTCTTCCGATCCCGCGCGATCCTCGCTCCAGTCATCGGGTGGTCGGCCAGCACGGCCTCGAGATCGCGCGACGACGTCCCACCGTCACAGATCACGATCGTCTGGAGCCCGGCTTCGCGACCGCGCTCGGCCAGATGCCCGATGTAGTCGGCGCAGGGGATGACTGCCTCCGCGGCCGGTGACCAGAACACCAGGAGCGCCGGCTTCCCACGCAGCTCAGCGAGCGTCGCTGCCTCGCCGCGATGCCACTGCACATCGAAGTCGGGCGGCGGAAAGCCCTGAAACTGCCCCGGCGTGCGCTTGCCGGCATCCGCCATCACGGACTTCAGCGCGATCTCACGTTCGATCCGAGCCGCCGGATCCAGTCGATCACGTGCCAGCACCCTCAAGCTCCGGAACTGCGCCTCGCCGGGACCGGTCAGGAGACCGAAGCCGCCGCGCACGACCGACTCGGACGCAAAGTCCAGCGAGCGCACCCACAGCCCATCGAGATAGCAGTCGACGGTGCGGCCGGTGACGTCGATCCGGAGCCGGTGCCATGCCCCGGCCCCTGCGGGCACGTTGCGGTGGTCGTGCACCGAGAAGTTGCCGCCGTCATTCGTGACCAGGTCGAGGTAGCCGTCGGGGAACAACAACAACGCGTGATATCGGTTCGGATCCTTACGCCCAAAGCAAAGGCCCGCGAGACGGCCCTGCGGCTTGCCCTCGGTATCGAGCCCGAGCCGCACTTCGCCCTCGAGCGAGAAGTCGGCATCGAACGGGAGGTCACAGACCAGTTCGCGCGTGTCGAAGGCATCACGCGAAGTCGGGTCACCCGGCATGACCGCGCGAATCGACGCGCCGTAGGCCTGGAAGATGTCCGGGTTGCCGGTCCAGCCCTTCAGGCTGCGTTCGTCGTAGGCGAGGCGCCAGCGCGCGAGACTCGTCTGCGTGCGCTCAGCGAGGTCGGCGTAGAAGCCCAGCGCCGCCGAGTCCGCAAAGCTGTTCGAGACCCGGCGTGCAATCTCCAGAGCCATGCGTGGCAGACCGCGCGCGTCATAGTCCTTCGCCAAAGCGAGCCCGGCGTCGGCGGCCTCGCGACGGAGTTTGCGTCCTCGCTTGGTCAGACGATCGAGCTTCTCGATCCGCTCCCGTGCGGTCTCGACCCGCTCATCAGCGTTCTCGCCATCGCCGAGACCGCTGAGCTCCATCACCCGCACAAACTCGCGATACGTCGCCGCCGCACGCGCCTTCTCGTCCAGCTCCTCCAGGACCTGCGCCGTCTGCCAGAGGATGTCCGGGTCATCACCGCGCGCATCCCGCGCATCGATCAAGAACTCCAGAGCCATCGGCCAGTCCTCGCGCTCGACCGCCTTGCTCGCCCAATCAAGCAGCTGCGCAACGAAGTCGCCCTTGCCCAGCTCGCGTTCGCGCAGAGCGAGGATCCACTCCGCCCAGATCGGATTCAGATCATCGACCTTGCTCGCGAGCGAGCCGCGCACCTTCAGCACCGTGTCTTCGAACCGCTGCACGGGATCCGTATCCAAGCCCGGCTTGAACGACTTGTAGTACTCGTGCAATGCGTCGCGATAGATCGGCCGGCCATTGTCGTCGCGAACGTTGTAGAGGAAGTAGACCAGCCCCCAGGTCGGCGCATACCAGGGCGGTCCCCACTGGTATCGATTCTCGATGATCATCCGGAACGTCGGCGCCTCTCTAGGCGATTCGGTTCCGTCGAGGATCGGCGAGTCCATCCAGCCCGCGTCGATGCGCTGCGCCAACGGGAACAGGCGGTGCGTCGGCACGCCGTTGAAGCGCACCGAACCGTTCGACAGGATCGAGCAGCCCTCGAAGAACGACGCGTAGGCCTCGTTCAACCAACCCGGCACAAACGGACCAGTCAGACGCACGAACTGGTGCGCGGCCTCGTGGAACAGCGTCCCGTACATCGATCGAATGCCGTTCTCCGATTCGACATCCGGCGCATAGGTCTCGACCGCCGACCCAGTGAACTGACCCGCCGACCACTCGACCGGACTCGACCCGAGCTCGAGATACTCATCGCGCGTCTTGAAGATGCGGATCTCGATCTGCGGCGTGTTGCCACCCCTCTCCATGAAGCGGAAGAACCGGCGGTAGAAGCCGTTCATCTGCTCCATCGCGATCGAGGAAGTCTCGAGCACGAGCTTCCCGGCGTTGGTCCGATACGTGTAGTTCGGCGTCTCCTTGGTCCAAGCGTTCTCCCACTCGGAGTGCTTCTCGTCCTCAGCCTTCCGCTCGGCTTCGCTCAGCCCCTCGGTCGGATCACCCGCTCCGGCGAACACGTCCTCGACCGCGACCTCATCGCCACCCTCACGCCGAATCCGCGTGATCGCCCGCGCAGCCGTCGTATCGCCAGGCGACACCGTCAGCACCTGCGACCAGGCATCGATCGCGCCGAGGAAGTCTTCGCGCTTCTCGTAGTCCTTGGCGAGCTTCGTCAGATCCTTCACGTAGCCGCGGACGAGCTTCTTCCAATCCTCGGCCTTCGCATCGAGCGCCAGCAACTCCTCGAGCCGCGTCTTCCGCTCCTTCTTCTTGACCTGCTTCTTCTTCGGCCGCGAGTCGTTCAGTTCGAGCCAACGGTGCCGGTCGTGCACAGCCCGATCCGGATCCTCCATCGCCTCAGCAATCTGCGCCGACAGCAAGAGGGCCTCGAGGTTCTGATCATCGCGCTCCAGCGCCCGCTCGATCGCCCCACGGGCCTTCGGCAACTCCGAAGCCTCGAGCGCAGCCCTGGCCTCGATCAGGAGCGTCGCGACGCGCGGCGCGGGCGTTGGATCTTGCCCCGAACCTCGCTGAGCCGTGAGCAGACAAGCGAGCAGAGCCAGCGCGAGACAGGTGGACTTCATCGGTGCGAGCATTCGAGTGAGCGCGAAAGCGTCTGACGGACAGCGAGCGGAGTATCGGGGCTCTGTCCGCCCTGGCAACCCAGCCACCGCACCGACTACAACGTCCGCGCCCGGATCTCGGCGAGACCCGGACGCCCACCATGCGCGCGAAAGTCTTCGGCATCGGCCTCAACAAGACCGGCACGACCACGCTCGGAGCCTGCCTGGAGCATCTCGGCTACCGGCACCTCAGCCACCGCCACGACCTGCTGAAGCTCTTCCGCAAGGGCCGCATCGACGACGTCTTCGCGGTCATGGACGACTACGACAGCTTCGAGGACTGGCCCTACCCGCTCATGGTCGACGAGCTCCTCGAGCGCTACGGCCCCGACTCGAAGTTCATCCTCACCCGCCGCAGCTCGGCCGAGAAGTGGCTCAAGAGCATCGAGAACCACGCGATCTACACCTCGCCCTTCAAGCAGAGCCGCAAGCTCGCCTACGGCTATTGGTTCCCGCAGGCTGCCCGCCAGCAGCATCTCGCGTTCTACGAGGAGCACCTGCTGCGGATGCGGAAGCTCTTCGCGGATCGCGGTGAGGAACACCGACTACTCGAGATGTGCTGGGAGGAGGGCGATGGCTGGCAGGAGCTGTGCTCGTTCCTCGGGCTGACGGTTCCCGACGAGTCGCTACCGGTCAGCAATGTGACAGCGACGAGGAAGAGCAGTGGGTGGGAGCTGCTGAATCGACTACTGATCGCCGGGCTTACCGCCGCTCACAAGGCGACCGGCTACTCATGAATCCGAACGGCCCCGTGGATTCGAAGCGCCGCGAACTGCGAGACACACTTCGACTACTCGCCTCTCCCGCTGAAGCCCAACTGGAGATCCTCCACCCGTTGGAAGCGACCGCGCCGAGCTTGTTCGAACACGTCGACCGAGCTCAAGCTCACGCTCGACACCTTCACGCACGGGGCCTGATTTCGCGCGCAGTCCTTGTCGAACTCTCTCGAGTGGCCATGGAGCTCGACTGCATGGCCGAAGAAGAGGATGCAGACGTCTGGTCCGACGACGGCGTTCGGACGCACCACCGCTGGAGGTCTCTTCGAGTCCTCGCCCAAGACGCTCTCGCCGCATGGCACAAGCCGTCAGCCATCCAGGATGAGGACCACATCACGTTCGTTCGCGGAGAGCGGCTGCGATTCGAACTCCCGGACATCACCGTTTCGCGAATCGTCCTGATCTTGGCTCTGATCGGGAGCGTGATCATGCTCGAAAGCGGTGCGGCGCAGCCGGAAGCCGGTTCCACTCCGTGGAGCCCAGAGGACGGCGCTCGTGCCACGCTTTGGCTGACGATCTGCGGTGTGGTCGCGAGCTTCGGGGCGGATCACACCGAAGACCAGCGGCTCGCCACGATCGCGCGACGTTGGTCACAGTTCGCAGCGGCTATCGCCGCAGCCGCGCTCCTCCTGCCGAGTGCGGTTGACCTGATTCGGTTCCTCACGCGCTCGATCGAATGATTCGAGAAGCGCTGGCACTCCGGGCGGTCACGATGAGGAAATCGAGCGAAAACACTCGTTCCTCACTACCCGAGGCGATCGCGCGAGGCTTGTCGCGGTGGAGTGACCACCCGCTCGGACAGTTCCGGGTTCCGCGCGGGCGATTCAACGATAACCCCGCAGGTATCCTCTGAGGTTCCTCGAGGAGGGAGACGCCCACTTCCTCAACTCACCCTCACAGTGCTGCTGATCACGACGGCGCTCGGCGCACCCACAAGCATGATGGCTCGACCAGTTTGGGAAGGAGACCTCTCCGACGACTGCACGGCTCAGTGGCACGGTCTGACCCTTCGTGCTGAGAAGATGACAACGGGCGACGGGTGGTGGGCCGTCTTCGACGACGCTGATTCGGACGGCTGGGTCGCCTCATCCAGCGACCACTCGCCAAGAAGATGGAGCGCCAGGCAGGCCCGCAGAGCCGCCGAGGTCGCCGCAGAAGAGCACCTCAAGAACCAACTCGCCGGTCCGGGCTGAAACCGACCAGGCCTGCCGACAGGACGCGCCGCTTTCGCTCAATCAGAAGAGTTCCCCCCGTCGACGCCGCGCCCCGGGGAACCAAAAACGACGGAACCGCAAGCCGGTCCCCGACACCGAGCGAGTGAGAACCGGGCGCGTCCGCACGATGTTCCGCCCGGCGCTCTCCACCCGCTCCTCCGCGGCCGCGACCGACAACCGACCCAGCCTGAGTACCGCCGTGACAAGAAGGCCGGCGCGCCACGTGCACTCGCCCTCACTCCGCGTCCACGGGAATCGCGCCGACCGCGTCCACGAGTCAGCTCCCAACGACGACGGGCAGACAGGTCGTGGTGCGGTATCCAGGCCGAACCCCCGCACCGGCGACCGTGCCCGTCGAGCCATTCGCCTCCGTCGACTGAGCCGACGGACCGAGAAGGCCTACCTCGGCTGGATGCATCGCTACTACGAGTTCCACGGTCGCCGCGACCCGGCAGAACTCGGAGCCGAACAAGTGACAGAGTTCCTGTCCTCGCTAGCCACCGAGGGACGTGTCGCAGCCTCGACCCAGAATCAGGCGCTCGCAGCACTGCTGTTCCTCTACCGCGAAGTGCTCTCGATCGACCTCCCGTGGCTCGACGGCCTCGTGCGCGCGAAGACCCCACCGCGACTACCGGTGGTTCTATCCCGCCAGGAGGTGAGTCGCGTGTTGCAGCACATGTCCGGAGCCCCCCGCCTGATGGCAACCCTGCTCTACGGATCCGGCCTTCGCCTTCTCGAGTGCTGCCAGCTGCGAATCAAGGACCTCGACTTCAACCGCAACCAGCTCACCGTTCGCCGCGGCAAGGGCGACAGGGATCGAGCAACGATGCTCCCCGAAACCTCCAAGTCGGCACTCCGCCCCTGGCTGGACGGCGTCCGACACCAACACGCCGCCGACCTCGCCCAAGGCGCCGGATGGGTCGAGCTCCCAACCGGCCTCGACCGCAAGCTGCCGAACGCCGGCCGTGAGTGGCCCTGGCAGTGGGTCTTCCCAGCAACCCGCCGCTACACCCACCTCGAGACCGGCCAACAACGGAGGCACCACCTCCACGAAACCGTCCTCCAGAAGGCCGTCCGCCGAGCCACCCTCGCCGCCGGACTCCCGAAGCGGGTCACCTGCCACACCTTCCGCCACTCGTTCGCCACCCACCTACTGGAAGACGGAAGCGACATCCGCACCGTCCAAGAACTCCTCGGCCACGCCGACGTCCGCACCACGATGATCTACACACACGTGCTGAACCTAGGACCCGCCGGCGTTCGCAGCCCAGCCGACCGACTCCTGCGCGACGGCGCCGCTGGACAGACTTAGACGGGTCTGGATAACGTACGCGGAGTCAGAGGGAGCCTCGACGGAACCCGGGCCCCGCCCAGGGCTTTCGAACGTCGAGGCTGCGAGTCGGACCGGGATAGACGGCCGCGGTGCGGCTGGGTCCGGTGTTAGAAAGGTCCGTCGAAGACAAGTTAGCCAGATCGTGGGTGCTTACGACGATAACGATGAGCTTGATCGCTACGTGTGGCGCTACCACTCGGAATTGTTCAGCGACTTCGAGTTGGCCGTGCAGCGTGCCCACCAAGCGGAGCTGAAAGCGAGTCACGCCAGCGAGTCCATGGGGCGATTGCTTCGGAAACGATGGGGCGCTGAGAGCGATGCTGATGTTGGTGCCGCGCTATCTGCCGGTTGGTCTCAGTTTCGGCCAGCTGCACGGGCGCGAGTGATGCGTGAACACGCGGACAGCTTGGTCATCAACCGGTGTCCCGCCTGCAGCCGCGTGGTCAAGACTCCGCTTGCGATGCAGTGCTTGTGGTGTGGCCATGACTGGCATGGGCGGCAGACTGGCTAACCAGCCGATGCAGCGGACCGGCTGCGCCGGCCCCTGATCGGCAAGGACGTTAGGCGAGCCACTCGTTGATTGAGGACAAAGCAGATCCGCAAAACGTGCCTGGAGACTTCTACGTCAAAGCCGGTGACTGCCTTTGGTGCGCCCTCCCGGAGCTCGAAGCTCCCGAGTTGATTCGCACCGAGGGCGAGGGGTGCTACTTCTTCAAGCAGCCGGAGACAGCAGAAGAGACTGAACGAGCTATCCGCGCCGTGCTGGTCTCCTGCTGTGCTGCTGTGCGTTATCGCGGCCAAGACCCAGCGATTCTCGATCGCGTCGCGGAACCCGCCGCGGTCAGGAGGAAGCCGTGGTGGCGATTCTGGTAAGGTCGCCTAACCCGCCGCAGCAGCTGACCGCGCTTCGCGCGACAGCTGAGCGGCAAACAAGTTAGCTGGACCACGATCGTGACGGCGTACCAAGACTTCCACCCGATCGACTGCTTTGGCCCTCCCCCATCCGACCGCCGGATCGCAATCGGTTGGCTTGAGCGTGGTACCGAGTATTCGCAGGGAGAGGTGACGCGGGATTTCTTCGAGCGGCTCAAGGCGTTGGTCGCGAATCGATTCGAACCTGTGCTGAGCGTCGGCCTGCATCAGTGTGACCTCTGCCAGTTTGATGGCCCGCTCGGGAGTGGCAACTTGTTCGTGCCTGATGGAGAACGGATGTTCGTGTGCCCGGAGTTGGTCGTGCACTACGTGGACGCTCACAGCTACGAGCCACCGACTGAGTTCCAAGAGGCTGTGATACGGTGCCCCGACCCCGCGGGACGCGAGTACCGGACCGCGTTCCTGCGCGCGGGCGGACGAGCACTGCTAGACTTGCCAGCTAACTAGCCGCAGCAGCAGACGCCAGCCTTCGGCCGGCGCAGCTGAGCGGCAAAAACGTTAGCCAGTAGAGATGCGCGCAGTAGAACAACAACCCTACCTGGAGGCGGTTGACGCGGCACTCGCCGACCGGGGATACCGGCGTACCAAGCGTTCGCAGGAGTGGTCGAGACGTGACGGAAGCGACCGCCTCTGGCTTCACCTCAACTTTGGGAGAGCGCTGCTCCAGTTGACGGTTGGGGTGGAGTATCGCGACGTTCAGGAGGCCTGGGAGTCGCTACCGGGAGGCGTCTTCAGCACTAGCGAGAGCCCACAGGAGGGGCTTTCATCTTCAGACTCAGCAGAGCGCGTTGCCGAATTCGTCCGTGATGTGGCCGTGGCTCGCCTTGTCGAGCTGCGTGATCGAAACTGGGTGATTGACCGATTGCTTGGATCCGATGTTCGGTCATGGCCCACCATTAGTTTCTCGCATCGCATCCGGCTGCTGCCCATCCTCTTGGTCGACCGATGTCGGCGGCTCGAAGCACTAGAATTCTGTCGCAGCATCGGGACCGATGATCTTCTGCGGGATCAGATCCGCCCGCCGTTCAACGAGTTTCGGGACGCGCTGGAGGCTAGTCTGGCAAACTAGCCGCTGCGGCCGATCGCGCTTCGCGCCACCGCTGACCGGCAACGTTAGCCCGACCGAATCGGACGAGAGACGTGACGTGAGTAAATCGACCCCAGCAGAAGCCGACCAGAACGGCTGGATTGATGTTCCGCATCACGATGGCGACTTGCTTGGGGTCGTAGTCGAGGAGCCGAACTGTCTGCTGGCTTACCGATCGACGGATGGTGTGCGTCGAGGGCTTCGACTCGTTGGCGTTCACTCCATGGACCTATCTGGCTTTCGCCAAGGCAACATCATCATGAGCATGATGATGTTCTCTCCGGAGGTCGCACCGAAGCGCCTGTCGGAGGCACAGTGGCTACGGTTGGGCCACGGCGGGCTTCCTCGCCTCAAGGGCCGCTACGTCTTCTTGCTTGATTCGTCCTACGGCGCGGAGCTTGTTGCAGACTGCGACGACATTGAGGTCCTGCCGCCGGGAGATACCGTGGCGAGCTAACCCGCCGCAGCATTTGACGCCGAAATTCGGCCAGCTCAGCTTAGCGGCCAGCACACGAGCCCGACCGACAGAAGAATCGGCATGAGCATGATTGGGTGTTTCCTGCTCGTAGACGACGAGCGATTGCAGCGGCTGATGAACGAGCCGGAGCAGGTGCACGATGTTTGTGATGATGCATACGACGCTGGCGACGGCGTGTTCGCAGATGTCGACAAGGCCTGGCACTGCATCCACTACTTGCTCACCGGTTCAGCGGATGCTGGTGATTCTCCGCTCAACTTCGTGATGTCCGGCGGCGCGCCCGTGGGTGTCGAGGACGTTGGATACGGGCCGGCGAGAGCGTTTCGGGCAGTGGAACTAGCGGAGATCGCTACAGCACTCGCGTCGATCGATCACGCCAAGCTCGCAGATCGATTCGATCCGCAGCAGATGGATCGATTGGAGATCTACCCCGACGCTGGGCGATGGTCCGAGGTTGATCCTCGTTCCCAAGAATCGTTCGGCTACTACTCCGGGGCCTTCGACTCGATCAAGAGTCTCGTCGAGCACGGTGTCCGCAGTGGAGCCGGCCTGCTCGTTTGGCTTTCGTAGGGGTTCACACCCGTCCCTCGTCGGGCCTACCAGTCGCGACAGCAAACCGCGCTCCGTGCGACAGCTGAGCGGCGAACGCGTTGAGCCAAACCACGGACTCTGCACGATGACCGCGGATGCGCATGACGAACAACGCCAATCGCGTGGTCTGATTCTTCATCGAGCCGTGGAGCTTTGACTTCCCGCTTCAGCCAAGTTGTTGTTACGAAGGCGTAAGTCGAGCAGGCTGGAAACGACTTCCGATTCGAGATGTAGTTCGTTGGCAGCGATAGACATCTCGTCGTCGCAGTCAGCATCAGAGAACGCCACGCTGGACGCTGCCGAGCAGTTGTTGTTGCGCTCCAGGAGGGCCGACACCAGCGGTTCTCTTTGGGTGCTCGGGAATCGCCTTGTAGGCTCACAGGCCGGCCGTAACGGAAGACGCCTACCCACGACCGGTGCGTCCGAGCGGCACAAACCCAGATGAACAACCGAGGCTGAATGCAACCCAAGCAACTCTTCGGAGTCATCGTCCGGACGATCGGGCTCCTGTCCTTGATCGCTAGCGTCCTTGCTTCCGTCAGAGCACTCGCGACGGACAGCGGGCAGCTGTTTGCCGAAGCTCTCGTCTACGCGGTGAGCGGCGCCTCGTTGATGTTGGGAGCCTCGGCTGTTGTGGAGTGGAGCTACGATTCCAGCGACTCCGGCGATGGCGACGCAGAGGCATCTGACCAGACGTAGCAGCCAACGCGCTTCGTGCGCCGCGGGTGAGCCGCAGGGACGTCGCCAGCACGCCATCGACCATGCGAATCGGTTCAGGGCAAGAGTATCTGGATCTCGACGTTCTCGAGATCGTTCCTGGTCACTTGCCGACGCCTGGCGACGTCCGAGTGAAAGCTTCGGTCGAAGTCGAGGGCTTCTGCGGGACATACGACGGCGTCTGACTGGGGAAGCCGGACTTGCAGCGATTCGTTGAGGAACTCGAGGCGCTCGAAGGGCAGCTACGTGGATCTGCTCGGCCGGCCACAACTTCAGCCGCGGTCCTATGGCTCACGGTTCCAAGAATCACAGGGC
>JBCBZB010000036.1:0-45270 GCA_039815565.1 Planctomycetota bacterium | reverse complement strand
TCGAGTTGTGTGCCGTTGCGGATGTCGATGCCCGTCGGACAGACCGCGACGCAGAGGTAGCAGTCGATGCAGTCGCCGGCAGCGTCCGCGCCTTCGGTGCCTCGTCGGGGTTCTCCGCGCGTCGGATCGTAGGTGACGTTGATCGTGTCGCGATCGTAGAGCGCGCCCTGCAGACGGCCGTACGGGCAGATCGCGATGCAGAGCTGCTCACGAAACCAAGCGAAGTTGCCGTAGATGATCAGCGAGAAGGCGACGACGAAGAGGAAGGCCCCCCAGTGCTCCGCTGGCGGTCTGGTGATCGCGGCGAGCACCTCCTCGGTGCCCATGAAGTAGCTGAGGATCGTGTGCGAGATCGCGAGCGAGAAGGTCGCGAACAGAACGAACTTGATCGCCTTCTTCGCGATCTTGCCGCCGGTCCACGGAGCATCCTCGAGGCGCCGCCTCTGCACCGCAGTGCCCTCGACGAGCCGCTCGATGCGTCGAAAGACGCCTTCGAGCAGGACGGTGTGCGGGCATGCGTAGCCGCACCAGACTCGGCCCCAGATCGAACTGATCACGAACAGGAAGAAGCCGAGGCCGGTGAGGAGGAAGAACACCAGCCAGAAGTCTTCGGCGTTGAACGTCGCTCCGAAGAGGTAGGCACGACGATCGGCGAGGTGGACGAGCAAGGCCGGTCGGCCGTCGATCTCGAGCCAGGGCAGGCCGAAGAACGCGATCATGAAGAACGGCCACAGCATGTTCTTCACACGCTGCCAGCGACCCTTGACCTCCTGCGGGTGGATCTTCTTGCGGCTACCGTCCTCCTTGATCCAGCTGAGCTCGTCGAGGTTCGGTGTGTAGCGGGCGCGCTTCTTCGGGGTCATCCTCGTTCCACCGGCCGTTACTGGCCGGTGTACTCCTGTCCTTCAGCTGCCTTGCCTTCGACGTTCGTGTTCCGAAGGCTGATCACGTAGGCGGCGACGTCTCGGACAGCGACCGAGCCGAGGTTGTTCCACGCGACCATCGCTTTGCCCTCCACGCCGTTGAAGATCGTGCTGTGGATCTGCATCGCAGAACCACCGTTGAGCCAGAACGCGTCGGTCAGGTTCGGACCGGCGCCCGAAGAGCCATCAGCCTGGATCCCGCTGGCTTGCGGCCCGTGGCATGTGATGCAGTTCTGCTCGAAGACCAGGCGTCCGTTCGCGACGATCTCCAGATCGAGCGAGTCCGTCTGAAGGCCGTCTTCGCTGATGTCGACGCCAGCGGCTTGCTCGCGGATCGTCTGGAGGTCGCGCTGCATGACCTCGTTGTCGGTCGGAGCCAACCCGAGTCCGTGGGCCCAGAGCCAGTAACCGATCGAGAAGATGATCGCGATGTAGAAGGTCCACAGCCACCAGTTCGGCAACTTGTTGTCGAACTCCTGGATGCCGTCGAACTCGTGCTCGCGCAGCGGCACGCCGTGGGAAGAGGTGTGGGTGTCGGTCATCGGGTAGCTCCCTTCTCCTTGCGCACGATCACACGATCGCTGTCTTCGAGTGGCAGCGAGGCGACGTGGTCAAAGCGGTCCGCTGGACCCTTGCGCAGCATTCGGCAGCAGATGAACACGAAGAAGCAGAAGAAGGCGATCGTGACGATCGACGCGAGGCCGACCAGATCACTGCCACCGAAGAGTTCCTTCATCAGTCGGCCCATCTCAGTTGCCCCCTTCCGCGACTTCGGTCGTCAGTTCGTCTTGGCCGAGTCGTTGTAGGTAGGCGATCAGCGCGACGATCTCGCTGTCCCAAGCGGCGGTCTTCGCCGCATCAGCGAGGTTCTGGACGTGCTTCTCGGCCTGCTCCTTGTAGTCGGCGTCGGCGCTGGCGACCTGCTCGTCGGTGTATGGCACACCGAGTGACTGCATCGCTTCGAGCTTGGTCGTCACCAGATCCACGTCCGCACGGTCGGTGAGTAGCCAGGGGTAGGCGGGCATGTTCGACCCGTCGGTGACGAAGTCCGGATCGTTCATGTGGTCGTAGTGCCAGTCGTCGGGCTTGTTGCCGCCGACGCGAGCGAGGTCCGGTCCGGTCCGCTTGCTGCCCCACTGGAACGGGCGGTCCCACATCGACTCGGCCAGGTGGCTCGGGTCGCCGTAGCGCAGCTGCTCCTCGGGTAGCGGGCGGATCATCTGCGAGTGGCAGGTGTAGCAGCCCTCGCGGACGTAGATGTCACGTCCGGTCAGCTCGAGCGGCGTGTAGGGCGCGACGGCGTAGCGACCGTCCGGGGTCATCGGCGCTTCCTGATGGATCACGATGCCCGGGACCAGTTCGACGACGCCACCGAGCGCGACGGCGAACAGCGTGGCGAGCGTGAACGCGAGTGGCTTCTGCTCGATTGCGTCGTGCCAGCGGTTCTCGCCGTTGCGGGAGGCCGCCATGCAGAAGAACGCACCGGCGATCACCATGAACAGCAGGACGAAGCCGATGATCGTCAGAGGGATGTTCCCGCCGTCGATCATCATGTAGCCGGCGACCAGGCCGCCCACGGTCAGGATGGTCGGCTTGCCGAAGACCAGGCCGGTCGTCGTCTCGGGGAGCTTCTCGATCTTCGGGATCGCGACCTTGACCTTGTTGGTGACCGCCTCGCCGAGCTTGGCGGTCTTCCACAGGTTCCAGAACATCATCACCCAGCCGACGATGTAGAGCGCGCCGCCGAGAGAGCGAGCCCAATACATCAGCTGCGTCTTCTCGATGACAGTCACCCACGAGTAGGCGAGGCCACCGTCCGGGGTCAGCTCACGCCAGCTCAGTCCTTCCGTGACACCGGCGACCCACATCGACACGACGTAGATCAGGATGCCGAACGTGCCTATCCAGAAGTGCCAGTTGGCCCAGTTGGTCGACCAGAGTTCGCGACCGTAGAGCTTTGGAGCCAGCCAGTAGAACAGGCCGGCCGCCATGAAGCCGTTCCAGCCGAGCGCGCCGCCGTGGACGTGCGCGATGATCCAGTCGGTGTAGTGGGCAAGGGCGCTGACGCCACGGATCGAGAGCAGCGGGCCCTCGAACGTCGACATGCCGTAAAAGGTCACGCCGGCGGCGAAGAACTTCAGCACCGGGTCCGTTCGTAGCTTGTGCCACGCGCCACGCAGAGTCAGCAGGCCGTTGAGCATGCCGCCCCAAGACGGCGCCCAGAGCATCAGGCTGAACACCATACCGAGCGACTGCGCCCACTCCGGCAGAGCCGTGTAGAGCAGGTGGTGCGGCCCGGCCCAGATGTAGATGAAGACGAGCGCCCAGAAGTGGACGATCGAGAGCCGGTATGAATACACCGGTCGTTCGGCCGCCTTCGGGAGGAAGTAATACATGATCCCGAGGATCGGCGTCGTCAGGAAGAACGCGACTGCGTTGTGGCCATACCACCACTGCGTCAGCGCATCCTGACCCCCCGCGAACAACCCGTAACTCTTGCTGCCGCTGATAGGCAGTGCGAGGTTGTTGACCACGTAGAGCAGAGCGATCGTGACGATCGTTGCGATGTAGAACCAGATCGCGACGTAGAGGTGCTTCTCGTTCCGGATCTTCAGCGTCCAGAAGAAGTTGGCTCCGAACGCGACCCAGGACAGCACGACCGCCAGGTCCAGGAACCACTCGAGTTCGGCGTACTCCTTGGACTGCGTGATCCCCATCGGGAGCGTGATCGCTGCCCCCAAGATGATCAGCTGCCAGCTCCACAGGTGGAACCTGGACAAGAAGTCCGACGCCATGCGCGTCTTCAACAGACGCTGGGTCGAGTAGTAGATGCCGGCGAACATCATGTTGCCGACCAGGGCGAAGATCACCGCGTTGGTGTGCAACGGTCGGATGCGACCGAAGGTCAGCCAAGGCAAGTCGAAGCTCAGGTCGCTGAGGCTCAGCTGCAACGCGGCCAGAAGGCCGACGAGCATTCCGATGAGGCCCCAACCGACGGACCACCACATGAAGGCCCGTACCGACTTGTCGTCGTAGGTGATCTCGCGGTGCTCGAGGACCGCGGAATCGCTTTGTGCTGTCATGATTCTGAGGAATCGCCCGTGGGCGAGAACGAAGACGGCTCGGAGTCATCCGACTCCAGAGGAAGAAGAGCGAGTCGGTCTGCGTGCTCGTTCTCGCCGCTGCGGACCGTCTTCACGAAGAAGACGACGGCGAGCGCGGCGAGGAGCAGGCTGAAGACGACGAGGAGCGGGATGATGTCCATCAGGCGATGGCCTCCTTGCGGCGGGTCCCAGCGCCGGTGCGCTGGGTGCGAAGGTTCGTCGAGTCGCTGTGCTCGCGGAGTGACCAGGCGGTCACGGCGAGCGTGAGGACCGAGCCCGTCGGCATTGCGATGGCACAAGCCAAGGGGCTCGCGAAGCCTGCGATCGCCACGGCGGTGGCGCCGAGGTTGTAGAGGCCGGCGGTCCACAGGGTGCGGACGACGGCCTGGCGGTGCAGGCGAGCCGTTCGAAGAATCTCGGTGACGGCTCCGGTGCCGACACCGGAGTAGACGAAGTCCGCGCGTCCCGGCAGCACCGGCCGATCGAGAGCCGGGGTACCCGCGAGGTAGGCGGCATCGAAGGCGCGCGCGTCGTTGAGCCCGTCACCGACGACCAGGGTGTCACGGTTGTCGAGGAGCTCGACGTGGTCGCCTTTCTCGGTGGCTGTTCGCGAACCGAAGATCTCGTTCGCCTCGAGGCCGAGCTGAGCGCCGAAGTGCTGGACGCGAGCGTCGCGATCGCCACTCAGGAGCTCGACGCGGAAGCCGTGCTCCTTGAGGCTGGTGACCTCTTCTTTGGCGCCGGGTCGGAGGTCTTCTTCGATCGCGAAGACCGCTTCGGCGTGGCCGTCACGAGTGAACAGGCAGAAGTCGCCGGTGCGATCGCGCGCGTCGCCGAAGGCGAAGCCCTCAGAGCCGAGTCGGTACTTCGTCATTCCGACGATTGCCTCGACGCCGTGGCCGACCACCTCCCGCGACTTGACCCGCGGATCGAACTCGACGTCCGGCAGCCCACGCAACGCATTCTGCACGGCGTGAGCGACCGGGTGGCCGCTCGACGATGCCATCGTGAACAGCACCGAACGAAGCTCTTCGGGGCACTCCGAGATCAGGTTCGCGCGCACGCCACCCCAGGTCAGAGTGCCGGTCTTGTCGAACACGATCTTCCGGACGCGCAGGGCACGATCGAAGAGGTCGTGCCGCAGAGCGAGGATGCCACGCCGGCGAAGGCGCGCTGTGGCCGCTTCGAAAGCGAGTGGCAAGGCGAGGCCGATCGCACAGGGGCAGGTGACGACGAGGACAGCGACCGTCGAACTCAGCGCCTTCGATGGATCGGCGAGGAGCCAGAGCGCGGCGGTGCCGACGGCGAGTAGCAGGACGATCGACGCGTAAACGCGACCGAGCCGATCCTGGAAGCTGCGCTTTGTCCGGCGCTCGGCCGACTCGGGTTCGGACGAGACGAGTTCCAGGACTTCGGAGTCCGCGCCTTCGGCCAGCGTGCGGAGTTCGACCTGGTGATCGCCCCGGTGGAAGGCGCCGGCCGGGATGACCTCGCCGGCCTGGAAGTGGCGTGGGCGGCTCTCGCCGTGAATCCAGTCGAGGGAGAATGGCGCGCCCGCGGGATCGATCGCAGTCGCTTCAACGGTCAGCAACTCGCCTGCGGCCAAGAGGATCCGGTCGCCCTTGTGTAGATCGCGCGCGGAAACGCGTTCGATCCGGTTCTCGCGAATCCGGCGAGCTTGCAGCTGAGCCAGCAGGTCGCCGCGCAACAGGGAGTCACGGTGTCGTTGGACCGCGCGGCGCTGAACGAGTCGGCCGCCGAGCATCAGTGTCACAAAGATCGTGACAGTGTCGAAGTAGGTGCCAGGCTCGCCGGTCAGCCAAAGGACGAGCGAGCCGCCGTAGGCGAGTACCAGCCCCAGCGAGATCGGAAGGTCGAGGTGTAGGAAGCCGCGGCGCAGGCCGGCGAATGCCGGGCGGAAGAACACCGGGCCACCGACCAGGACGGCCAGTGTCCCGAGGACCATCGAGAGGGTCCGGAACATCGGCGACAGGTCGTCGCCCTGGTCGAGTCCGAAGTGCTGGGCGAACGCGAAGGTCATCGCGTTCATCGACAGAGCGGCGCAGATACCGAAGCGCAGTGCGAGTGCCGAGCCGGTCGAGTCCTTCGGCGAGTTCGAGCCGTCGGCGGGGCGCAGGCGGTAGCCGAGACCTTCGATCTGGTCGGCGAACTGCGTCAGGACCGTTCGGCCCTCTTCGAACCATAGCTCGGCGCGGCCGGTTCCCGGGTTCAGGTCGATCCGCTGCGCACCGTCGATGCGTTGCCAGATCTCCTGCATGAGCCAGACGCAGGCCGCGCAGTGCAGTCCTTGAATCGCGACGCGTGCGCGACGGATCGGACGCGGTCCGGTGACCCATTCTTGCGACGCGGTCTCGGGATCGATCTCGTCGAGCCACACCCGTTCCGAGGCGGGTTGCGGAACAGCTCCGAGTGGTTGCCCGCTGCCGAGTTCGTAGAACCTCGTCAGACCCTGCGACTGCAACAGGTCGTGAACGGTGCGGCAGCCCGGGCAGCAAAAGCCTTCGAACGGATCGCCACTGGGCAACTCGAGGTCGCAGTGCGTGCAGTGTCCTGCGTGTTGCGTGCGCTGCGACTTGCGATCAGACGCGTCGCTCGATGGATCAGCCGACGGCTTCGTCGACTGGTTCGAGATCGATTCGAGTTGCGTGACGACATCCGACACGCTTGCTCGAACCGGGTCTTGTCGCCTGCATTTTCAGTCGAGCGCGAGTTTTCAAATGTGCATTGAAGACACCGAAACGATGCGCATTAGATGGTTTGCAAAGCGCACCAAGAGCACTGACAAAGGGCTGTTTGGCACTGCGTGAAACTGCAGTTCGTTCGATGGTTCTCGAAACAACCGCGGCGACCTGCGGGTTGATGCAGCCATGCTGAACGCGGTGCAGGACAGCCTTGTGCAAGGTCTCGCTTTCGGAGTCGCGAGCAGTCTGCATTGCATCGGCATGTGCGGACCTTGGGCCGGCTTCGCCGGCGCCGGTCGCTCCGCCGTCGTTCTGTTTCAGTCCGGTCGTGTGTTCGGCTACCTGACACTCGGAGGTCTTGCTGGAGCCTTCGGTCAAGGGCTCGCCGGGTCGGTCGGCATGCCGGCGGACCTGAGTCGAGGGGCTGCGATCGCAGCGATCGTCTTCGGCGTCGTGCTTCTTGCGCGGGGAGTGTTCGGTCCAAAGGTCTTGCCCTTCGGTGGATCACTCGGTGGCTTCGGTCAGCGTGCGATGCGTGGAGTGTTCAGTCTGTCGCCGACCTCGCGTGCGCTCGCCCTCGGGGTCCTCACCGGGCTGCTTCCCTGCGGTGTCCTCTACGCGGCGTTCCTCGCCGCAGCCTCGACGACCTCTCCAGTTCTTGGTGCGACGTCTCTCGTCGGGCTCGCCCTCGGTGCGGCTCCAGCGCTTGTGCTCGCGCAGTGGCCGGCGGCGCGGTTCATTCGCAAGCCCACTGTTGCCAGGGTGTTCGCGATCGTCGCCGGTCTCACCTTGGTGTTCCGCGCCGTCATGACCTGGGACACAGGCGAGCCGAGTTGCTGTCACTGAGAGGCTGGCCGCGATCCCAAGGGGAGTTCGGCCGTCAACGATCTTCATCTCTGCTGGTGCATCGGCAGGCAAATGACGTGATCCACCTCAGGAAAACCGCAGGGAGGGGAATCCCGGGATAGGGTTCTTCCGAGTTCCGAGAGCCAACGACTGGCGCTCCGACTCTTGGGGGAAACATGGCACGCACGACTCTCGAATCCGCTACCGCCAGCTTGGGCAAGGCGCTCAGCACGATCGACTCGGGAAGTCGGGAGACTTTGCTCGCCGAGTGCCGGCGTGACCTCCGCAGCTTGTCGCTGTCCGTCGAGATCTCGCGGTCCCAGCGGAAGGCTGCGACCGCGTTGATGCAGTTCCTCGACGACCACCAACGGGCGGCTCGGGGCGGTGATCGACGCGATTCCGGTGCGGTCGCACGACCGCAGCCGAAGACCGCGCAGTCCGCACGCGCTTCGGCGCACGAGCAACCGGGTGCCTACGAGTTCGCCGAGCGGTTCGCTCGCCTCCTACAGAGCATCGAGAGCAAGGAGAAGATCGTTCTCGGAAGCGATCAGAGCCCGATGCTCTCGGAGTTCGTCCAGTCCGTACTCACGGCGTTGATGGAGTCGAAGCAGTCGCTGAAGGAGCTCGAACTCCACAGCGACTTGATGTGGTTCCTCCGCAAGGCCTGGGCGCCGGCGCGTCAGGCTTTCTACGACAGTGTCGACCGTGGTGTCCTCTTGCCGTCGACCTGGCTCGAGGCCTTCGTCAACGAGAACTGGCTGATGGAGAGCGAGTGTGCGCTGCTGCCGGAATTGACGGACGGATTGATCCGTCGCTGCGAGCACACGCTGTCCATCTTGCGGGATCGCCGCCAGCTCTCGGCCCGCGCCGGACTTGCCTGAACACCGGAGTCTGATTCGAGCTGGACGAGACGTCGCGGTCCGTCACGATGCAGCGGATGTCCTCCCGTCCGCCGGTCTTCGCCTACGTCTATACCGGTTGGCATCCGATCGCGGAGCGTGACGAGGCGTTCCACGAAGGGTTCACCGAGTGGGAGCTCGTCCGATCCTGCCGCCCGCAGTTCGAAGGGCACGCACAGCCGCGGGTGCCGGCTCTCGGTGAGTATGACGATCGCGATCCCGAGGCTGTGGGGCAGCGCGTTCGACTCGCGGTCGATCACGGCATCGACGGCCTGGTCTTCGGTGTGTTCTGGTGTCGCGGCAAGCGCGTCTTCGAGGACGGGCTCGACCGTGGCTTTCTCCAGAGCGTCGAGGGCGATCGCGTGCCCTTCGCCTGCATGTGGTCGAACCGCATGCCGCGCCGTGTCCTGCCGGTCCCGCGGGACAAAGGGCCGGTGATCGATCCCGGCCGTCGAGTCGACTCGGACGTCGCGGACTTCGTCGCGTTCGTCGAGATGCTTGAGGAGAACTACTTTCGCCGACCGAACTACCTGCGCATCGGCGGCTGCCCCTATCTCTCGATCTTCGACTCGAGCTTCTTCGTGCGTGAGCTCGGCGACGAACTGGCGGCCGAAGCGATCGCGTCCGTCCGTGAGATGCTGCTCAGCAAGGGCTACCCGGGCCTGCACCTCGTGGCGGTCGAGCCGAATGATGAGGTCGCGCCGAAGGTCGCGAGACTCGGTTTCGACAGCGTGACGCACTACGTGTTCCTGCCCGACTGGAAAGGGCCCTACCAGCAGGACTACAGCGAGATGGCCGAGCTGCGCGCGTCGCAGTGGGCGAGCTTCGCCGAGCGATGCCAGTTGCCCTACTCGCCATCGGTCACGCCGGGCTGGGACGCGACACCGCGCGGGGCGGACTTCGGCGATGCGCGGCCAGACCGGTACCCCTGGTCGCCGGTCGTGGTCGGTGAGGGGCCTGCCGAATTCGAGCAGGCTCTGCGTCGCGCATTGGAGTTCCGGTCTCCGGTTCCGGGCTCAGGCGAGCTGCCGATCCTGATCGCCTCGCTCAACGAGTGGAGCGAGGGGCACGTGCTCGAGCCGTGTGAGCGTTTCGGGACAGCGATTCTCGACACCGTTCGCTCCGTGACACGTGAGCCGCTCGGTTCTTGAGGCCAGTGACTGCCGGTCTGCCCTGCGCGTCGTCGTTGCAACAGCGACTCGCTATTCGTCTATTGCGACGATGCTGAGCCGGATTCAGCGGAGCTCGTCGCGAGCGTCGTTCTACATCTACCCCGTCGAGGAGTGCTCAGCGGTCTACTACCCGGTTCCGAAGGTCGGGTGCACGTCTTGGCTTCGCATCCTCTGTTCGGTGCAAGGGATCGACCTCGACACCCGTTCTGGAGACCTGTGGTTTGAGTCGATCCCGTCCGTGACACCGCGAGAGGCATCGCGCCGATGTTTCCGTCGCTGGACCCACTTCTCCTTCGTGCGAAACCCCTGGGACCGCTTGGTCTCTTGCTTCCTGAACAAGATTCAGCCCGATCCGGACGTCGAGAAGCCGACGTTTGTGGATGGTGTGTCCTCGGGCTTCGTCCGGTTCGGGTGCTTTCGAGCCGGGATGTCGTTTTCGGACTTCGTCCGCGAGGTCGCTGCGATCCCGGACTCCGAGGCGGACGTCCACTTCCGTTCGCAGGTGGACTTCCTACCGCGAAGGCGCGGAGGCGAAATCCGGCTCGACTTTCTCGGCAAGTTCGAGAGTTTCGGCGAAGACTCGGCGCGGTTGCTCGACCAGCTCGGGCTCGAATTGTCCGTGCCGCATGACAAGAAGACGGTCGGTCGCGGCGCCTACCGGTCGTACTACGACGGCGCTCTCAAGGACCTGGTCGCGACGCGCTACGCAGCCGACGTCCGACTGCTGGACTACGCGTTTTAGGCTGTCGACTGGGCCTGCTAGACTCAGGCTCCGTGAGCGCCCCCTCCCAGAGTTCCGAGCAGTCGTCGTCTGATCTTCTGACGAAGGACGCCTGCGTTCAGTTGCTGTCGGGTGCGGGTATCGAGATTGGTGCGCTGCACCGGCCGACGATCGCGCCGCACCTGCAGGTGACCTACGTCGATCGCATCTCGACGGAGGACATGTGTGCGAAGCACCCCGAGCTCGAGGCGGAGAATCCGCCGCGGGTCGAGATCGTCGACGACGGCGCGGTTCTCTCAAGGGTCGCCGATCGCTCGCAGGACTTCGTGATCGCGAGTCACCTGATCGAGCACCTGAAAGACCCGATCGCCGGCATGTTGAATTGGCAGCGGGTGTTGAAGCCGGGGGGGCGGTTGTTCCTCGTCGTTCCCGACAAGGAGCAGACCTTCGATGAGCCGCGGGAGATCACGACCAACGAGCATCTTCAACTCGATCACGACGAGCCGAGTGTGGAGCGGGACTTCGAGCACTTCCGCGACTTCGGGCTTCACGTGAGCATCCGTCAATACCAAGCGGTCGAGGAGGAGCGAGCTGAGGAGTACGCCCAGTACCTCGTGGACATCGACTACGACATCCACTTTCACGTTTGGGACCTCCCGGCCTTCGAGGGGTTCCTGGGCATGTTGGAGCAGCGCGAGGACTACGAACTCCGCGTCGTGGGCCGGACTGGCGTGATCGAGCGCGAATTCGGGTTCGTCCTGGAACGGATCGGCTGAGCGCTCGTAGGGGCGCGCTGAGGCGTGCCGAAGTGGTCTTTAGGGCCGGCCAGGAGGTCGATCTGCTAGGATCCGGCGCGTCTCCAAGAGACTCTTAGTCATGTTCCAACTCCCCAAAACGATCAGCCTCCTCGGGGCCGCGATGTTCGCGATGCCCCTGGTTGCGCAACAAGATCAGGAAGCCCTGATCGAGAAGCGCGACGCCAAGGTTGCTGCGATGTCGGAGAAGGGCTGGGTCACGGACTACTCGAAGGCGCGCGAGATGGCGGCCGAGAGTGGGAAGATGATCTTTGTCTACTTCACCCGCAGCTACGCTCCTTGACCGCCTTGTGATGCCCTGGAGAACCGTGTGTTCTCCACCGACGAGTTCGGCGGATTCACAGAGCGAGTCATTCCGCTTGCACACATCACGACCCAGGTCGAGGGTGACCCCGACCAAGGTCTGCTCGGAGAGAAGGGTGGTCAGGGATTCCCGACCCTCGCCTTCCTCGACGCAGCGGGTCGACTGTTGGCCAAACCTCGTGGACGGAGCGTCGAAGCCTTCGCCGCCACGCTCGACGAGGATGTTCCCGCCTTCCTCGCGATGGAAGAAGCTGCTGAGTCCGGCGATGCCGAGGCGAAGCAGGCCTACTTCCTGAAGCAGATCGAACTCGGTCACATCGAAGACTTCGCTGCCGCCTACAAGCAGCTCGACGCACTCGAGCTCGATGATGCGGTTGCGAAGAAGAAGCGTGACGAGCTCGCTGGCTGGGAGTTCAACCTGGCCTCTTCGAACTGGCGTTCCGGCAACACCGCCGAGGCCGCCACCCGACTGCAAGCGATGGTGGATGGCGACCGGATTCCGGGGGGACGCAACCTCCTGAACTTCTGGTACGTCTACTCGCAGGTCGCGGTCGAGTCCGAGGACGCGAAGAAGCTCGAGGCCGCGATCGAGGCCTTGGAAGAAGTCGGCGGCCGTCGCACGGCACGTCTGATCGACCAGCTCAAGGAAGAGCTGGCGAAGCTCAAGGAAGAGCTGGCGAAGCTCAAGGGCTGAGCTTCGATCACTGGTCCCGGGTGCCACCGAGCAGTCTCTGCTCGAGTCGGCGCTCGGGTCCAACATCCTGCCCGTTCCCGGCGGACTCGTATCCGCGGACCAGCAGGAGACCCCCTCGGCGAACGAACAGTTCCCGTCCGTCCCGTCGGACGCGCGCCCAGCGATCACTCCAGTCGAGGACTTCGACTTCCTGGGCGAGACGCAGGCTCGAACCGAGCTCGGCGGATTCGGTCGGCTCCGAGTGCAGGGCCAGAACAGGGGCGAAGACGACGGCCGTCGTGGTGCGCTCTGGTTCGGCGCGGGTCACCAGGTAGATGGAGCCTGCGATCACCACGGCGCCGAGTACGGTGTGAAAGAGCCAATCAGCGGCTGGACCCCGACGGCGGCGCGTGATCGAGACGAGTCGGGCGAGGCCAGCAAAGGCCAGCAGCCAAAGGCCGAGCGTGATCGTGCTCGCTTTGCGCACCGAACCCTCGAGAACGGTCGAGCCGGCGTCTTCGCCGGCGCTCGGAAGCGACCACTCGCGCCGGAGCAGGGCGAGGTTGTGGTCGATGCGGGAGTCCTCGCTCCGGTCCTTCGCACGAAGCCAGAGCCAGTGCGCTTCGGCCGGGCGGCTCGCGAGGTATCGGTCGGCCGCGACCTCGAACCATTTCGTGATCTCGTTGTCTGGGCGTGGTGTCGTGCCCGGCCGATCGAAGCTCGACAAGACCGCGCTCAGCAGAAGCATCACGGTCAAAGCGGCAGTGACCACGCGGTCCCAGTTCTGCCGCCGTCGCCGCTCGTCGCGGACGGTGACCTCAGAGACGTCGATGCGTTCCTGCGACGCGAGTCGTTGGCAGGCCTCGACGAATCGTTCGCGATCGATCGAGGGTGTCGCAGTCTGGTCTTCGGAATGTCCGAAGAGCTTCTGGTCGAGCTGGCGAAGAGCTGTCTCGAGCTCGGCGCCGAGGTGTTCGTCGGTCGAGTCCGGGCGTCGCTCGAGGTCGTCGTGCATCGCCCGTAGTTCGCGGCGCAGGCTCGCGGTTGCCGAGCTCGTGCGGATCGCTCGGGCGCGGCGTCGCCAGAGGGAACGGGTCTCCGACTGTGCTGTCGGTCGGACCCAGCGGAAGGCGAAGATCGCGATCGCGCCGAGCGCCAGCATCAGGCCCCCGAGTCGATTGGACTCGGCGGAAGTGGAGCGCTTCGTGGCGTTCGGATCCCTCGAGTGCGCGCGAAGCGGTCGGTCGGGGTCGATCGTCTCGATCAGGCGATCAAAGGCGGAAGCGTTGTCCTCGGAGTCCTCGTTCCGCTCGGCTGGAGCCTCAGGGAACGAGTCGCTCAACTTCAGCTCGATCGCGTCCGCGGTCAGGGTGACGTAGCGCGAGAGGTCCGGGTCGAACGCATCGAACGCGAGGCGCACTTCCGTGGCTTCGCGATGCAGCGGCTCGAGTTCGAGGGTGGTGCGCAGGAGGTCGCCGTCCTGTCGATCGACTCGGCCGAGGATCTGGAAGTCCTGCGGGCGCTCCAAGCGGGGCCCCTTGAAGGCCCCGAAGTTCCCGCTCCCGGAGAGCTCGACGACGATGCGCAAGGTCTCCCCGGGTGCGAGGATCACGGATCCGTCCGCGGTTGCCTGCAGTTCGAATCGACCGATCGCTCCGGTGAACGAGCTCGGACGGCCGACCCGAGGTAGCTCCACGATCGTCAGTGCGAGCGGCTGGCCCGAGGTTCGATATGTCTTGCGTTCGACCGGTTGGACCCCACTGAAGAACTCCTCTCGGAACTCATCCGCATACACGAACTCAAGACTCGGAGCGCCGATCCGAACCGCGCCGGCGACTGCGATCGAGATCTCCATCGGGATCCGGAAGGCCTGAAGTCTGTCCGTGTCGAGAGTCTCGTCGCGAACTGCGCGAACCGTGCGGCCGTTCAGAACGCAGGCTCTCGGGGGCTCTGCCCCGATCCCGACCTCGTGCGTCGTGACGCTCGCCACGTCCGTGAACGGCACGGTCAGTTGGACCGGCAAGTCGAGCGGCTGGCGGAACGGCTGGACGAGTTCGCCGTTGTCGAGGTCACCATCGATCCATTCGGGTGCGAGCCACACACGAAGTTCGAGTGGAATACGTCCAGTCGGGACGAGTGTTCGTCCCTCGGACCCGGGGCTGCGGGAGATCTCGAGGCGGCCCCTCGGCGTCTGTGCGGTGACGGCCACACAGAGGAAGAGGGTCGTCAACACCGCGAGGGGAAGAGGGCCGAGCCGTCTGGTGCTCACCAGTCTTGCCTCCCACGTGTGCGGCGTTCGAAGGCCGCGCGACGCAGTGCGCGTCGTTCTTCGATCTCGCGATCGAGTTTCTCGGCGAGAGTCTGAAGTCGCTCGCCGACTTGCGCGTCGAGCTCGGAGCCGCCGATCTCGGTCTCCTCGGTCTCCCGGTTGCCGTTGGGATCCTCCTCGCCGCCCTCGGGTCCGAGATCGATCGAGGTCTGATTCTCGTCCGGCTTGTCGGGTTGATCACCGGCGTTCGCCTGCTCATAGGCGGCCTGCAGTCGCAGCGCTCGTTCGAGGTCGCGGTGGATCGAATCCTCGGAGTTCGCTCGACGCGCGGCGTCTCGAAGGTGCGCGATCGCGTCTCGGAGCGCTGTCGTCGCCGCACGCAGAATCGTCGGATCTCCGGCGCCGAGTGCTGCCTGTCGGCGCGCGCGCTCGAAGCGTCCGAGGTCCGCGCGCGCGAGGATTACGTCGCGTTGCGCCCGCTGCTCGACAGCGGCGCTGGTGAGGATCGCGAGCTCGGCAGCACGCTCCGCTGTCTCGAAGCGCTGCTGCTCGACCGCTGTAGCGGCGAGGCACCAGAGCCCGCTGGACGAGGGATTCGAGGAGGCGGGTGAGAGCAGCTCGAACGCGGTCGCGAAGTCCTCGGATTCGTAGGCTTCGAGCGCGCGCGCCTCGAAGTCCTGCGATCGCCAGTGCCAACGGGCGAGCAGCAGGGATCCGACGAGTGCGACGACCGAGACGGTTGCGAGGACGCTTGCTCGGGCGAGCAGGTCGCGGTTCGGGGAGTTCATCCTGCACCTCCGATCTTCGGTGGCGACGACCTGAGGATCGTTGAGAGCAAGCCGCTGACCAGGACCGCGACCAGGGTCCACTGGAACGCCGAGTCGCGTCGCCGATCTCGTTGGTTCTCGCTCGTCTCCAGGTCGGTGTCGGAGAAGGAGCGCAACGGTTGCAACGCGGTGATCGGGTCGTCCGAGAGCCTGAAGTCCGCGTAGCGCCCTTTGCCGATGGCAGCGATCTCGCGGAGTCCGTCGGAGTTGAGGCGAACGATCACTTCGTCTCCGTTCTCGTCGCGAACGAACGGCGTTGCGCTCGGCGAGGTCGCCGGGATCTTCGCGCCTCTCTCCGTACCGAGTCCGAGGACGTGGATCGAGAGGCTGAACTCGGTCGTACGGCTACGAAGCCACCGGGCGGTCGCGGCGATCTCGCTCGCTGATCCGGCATCGGTCACGAGCACGATTGCTTGCGGCCGCGAGGACCTGGTCAGTTCCCTCCCGTCGAGCAACGGGGCGGCGGCTTCCAACGCAGCGGTCAGGTCCGTGCCGCCGATACCCACGACATAGGGTTCGAGTTGAGCGACAAGCGATTGGAATGCCCGAGCATCCTCGGTCAGGGGGCAGAGTAGTCGCGCCTCGCCTGCGAACGCGACGAGACCGTAGCGGTTGATCGGATGTCGCGAAGCGAAGTCCTGAATCGTGCGACGCGCCAGGTCAAGGCGGTTCGGGGACTGGTCCTGGGCGAGCATCGAGCGTGAGACGTCGACCACGAACACGAGGTCACCCTGTGCCCCACCCTCCTCGATCGGCGAGTCGCGAAACGTTGGGCCCATCCATGCGAGGGCGACCAGCGTCGCGCAGAGACCGGCGAGTCGAGGGTCGAGTCCTGGCGTCGCTTGCACGAGTCGCCGGCCGCGCTGGCCGAGGATGCGTTCCAAGCGATGGCGGCGAGCTCGACTCATCCACGCCAACGTCACGAACAGAGTCGGCCCAGCGAGGAGGAGCGGCCAGGCGGCCGGATGGAGGAACCACGGCGCGAGAAGTTCGCTCACGGCAGCCTCCGAAACAGAGTCGAGGACAGAGCGAGTCCGAGGATCGTCGTCAGCGCCGCAGCGAGTAGGAACGGTTCGACGCGATCCTCGATGCGTGTGCGTTCGATCTCGAACGGTGACTGTTCGAGATCTTGGATCTGCTGGTAGGCGGACCGCAGACCGTCACGGTCGAGAGCGCGGAAGAACTGCCCTCCGGTCGAGCGCGCGATCGATTGGAGGAGCGAGGCATCCGCTTCCTCCAGCGAACCGTCGGCTCGTCGCCGGCTCGTGGCGGCAAAGATCGTGTAGACGCGGATTCCAGACGTGCGGGCGAGTTCCACGGCTTCGGCGGCGCGGATCTCATCGGGACTGAGATCCGTTGCGACGTTCTCGTCGCCGTCGGTCAGAAGGACGCAGACCCGGGAACTCGCCGTCGATCGCCGGAGCGAGTTCACGGCGAAGGCGAGGCCGGTCCCGATTCCTGTCAGGTCCTCATCTGAGTCGGTTGCTGCGAGGTCGACGACGTCGAGGAGTGAAAGGAGCGCCTCGTGATCAGTTGTCGAGGGGCACACCGCGTCCGGGTACCGCGCAAAGGTGCTCAATGCGAACCGGTCGTCAGGTCGAGACTCGACGAATTGTCGGGCAGACTCGCGAACGACTTCGAATCGGGAACGTCCGTTCGACCCGGGCATCGTCTCTGCCATCGACGACGAGCGGTCGAGTAGGAGCTGAAGGTCGATTCCTTCCCTCACGCGCGGCAGCCGAATCGTGCGCACCGGTCGCGCGAGTGCGATGCAAGCCAGTCCGACGCCGAGCAAGACGAGCGCTGTGGGCAGCAAGCGAAGTCGTTGCCTCAACGATTGCGGCAGGCCGCCCGCGTCGTGGCTGAGAATGGCCGTCCCGGCGAACGGAATCCCCTGCGGCAGCGGTCGCCCGAACCGCCACCACAGCGCAGCGGTGAGCGGCCAGAGTGCCAGGAGTTCTGGGTCACGTAGTCCGAGGTCGGGCAGCGTGGTCATCCAAGGCCTCCGGGGCTCGTGGACTGCCATTCTCGAAAGCGTGCGACCAAGGGTTTCACCTGCTCCGGTGTCACCGAGCGCGATCCGTACCGGACGCGCTCCAGATCGCGGCCGATCTCGAGCAGTTGGCGACCGTTCGGATCTGAAGCACCCTGCTCGAACAGCACGGTCAGGCTCGTCCGATCCGATGGCGATTCCGCGGCCGCCGAGCTGCGGATCGCGTTGGCGAGGGCCTGGAGGGCACGCTCGCTTGGAGCGGACTCGGCGAGCTGTTCGAGGGTGGGGGTGGGCTCTGGTTCTCGGGACTTCGCGCGGAGTCGTCGTCGCAGGCTCCAAGCGAGGGATCCGAACAAGCCGAACGCGACCAAGATCACCAGTTGCCGGATCATGATCTCGTCGATCGGGATCGAGGCACCGGAGATGTCTGGGCGCGACTCGAGCGAAGTATTCGCCGAGGAGGCGATCGACTCACGCTCGGTGGCGGAGAGGGCGCTCCGAACGGCGACCGAAGACTCTTCGCAGCGGATCGAGTACGGGCGCGAGTCCGCGATCCAACGGAGTGTCGGTCTTGGGAGGTCGAACGAGTCGATCGAGGTCGCTCGGAACTTGCAGGTGAGGAGGGTCGAAAGCACTTCTCCGTCGGTCGGCTGTGCCTTCGATTCGAGCGAGAGAAGGTCCGGCCCGAGAGTCGCGGCCACCGGAATGCTCGGTTCGATCGAGTCCGGCCAACCGAGTTCGAGCGTCGCTCGGAAGCTCTCGCCAAAGGTGACCTCGGTCGGAAGTTCGATCCATCGAATCGAAGGCGACTCCGAGGCAATCGGATCCTGAGCCTGGAGCCAGGCACTGGAGGCGAGCACACAAGCGAGAAGTCCTGCACTCGTTCGCGCTCGCCGGATCATGTCGAAACCCCGCCGAGGTTCCCGGCCCGAGCCCGGTAGAGCTGCTGTAAGACCTCGAGAGTTGACGAGTCCGCCGCCGATCCCTTCTCCGTCGGCGAGAGAGCGCGCGTGCAGGAGACTCCTGCGCTCATCCACACTTCCTCGAGCGATCTTCGCCAGGCGTTGAGGCGCTGGTGGTAGTGATCCCGGACAGCTCCGTTGCTCCAGTCGACCGAGAGCGTCGAGCCGCGAGAGGGATCGCGCAACGTCTGCCAGCCGGTGCATTCTGCGGAATCGTCGATGCTTGTGGCCAACTCGGGCGGGACGACCTGAAGCACTCGGAGGTCGAAGTGCTGGCGAGCGCGGAAGATGGCCTCGCGTGTCGATTCGTCTGGCACTTCGACGAAGTCGGAGCAAAGGATGACCAAGGACCGCACTCGCCAGTGCCGGATCGCGTGATCGACAGCCTCGACGAGTCTCGGCGCTTGTCCGGCCTCGGTGGCGTTCAATTCGACGTCGTCGTCTTCGTCGAGGATGTGCCGCGCGAGTCGCAGCGCGTGATCGAGGCCGCGGGCCCCATCGACTGGATCGAGACCCGAGTTGCCGTAGCGAACGAGCGCGGTCTTGTCGTCGTTCTGGGCCGCCGTCAGAGCGAGTACGGACAAGAGGCGGGCCTGCATCTCCCGGGTCGAGTACGGACCGAGTCCGCAACGCACGCTCGGCTGAGCGTCGACGAGGAAGCCAACGGTCTGCTCGCGCTCTTCGACGAACCGCTTGATGAACGGTCGACCCATGCGCGCGGTGATCTGCCAGTCGACCGAGCGCGGGTCGTCACCCTCCACGTATTCGCGCACTTCATCGAACTCGATGCCCGAGCCCTTGAAGACCGATCGATAGCCTCCGGCGAAGGCGCCATGCACGTTCTTCTGGTGCAGGGCGGTGAGTTGACGGGCTTGGGACAGTGCGAGCGACAGATCGAATGGCCACTCGCCATCCTCCTGGTCCTTGCGCTGATCCCTTGCTGGCGTCATCGACAGCGGCCGATCAGGGGGCCTTGGTGTGGCGGAGGAGGGTGTCGACCGCGTCGTCGGTCGAGACGTCGCGGGCCTGCGCCTCGTAGCTCAAGATCAGGCGGTGGCGGAGGACTTCTCGCGCGATCGTGCGCACATCGTCTGGGGTCGTGTAGTCGCGACCGTCGAGGAGGGCTGTGGCACGGGCGGCGAGGATCAGTCCGATCGATGCACGTGGACTGGCGCCGGTGCGCAGGATCGAAGCGAGTTCGGGAATTCCCGCTTCCTCCGGATCGCGTGAGGCGCGGACCAGATCGATCGCGTAACCGCGCACGGCATCCGCGACGTGGACGCGGTCGACGAGTTCTCGTGCCGTGAGGATGTCGTCGGCGCTCGCCACGTTCTGCGCGCGTGGCTTGTTCGCGGTCGAGGCCATCTGTTCGACCATTGCGTCTTCGTGTTCGCGGCTCGGGTAGTCGACGACGACCTTCAGCAGGAAGCGGTCGACCTGGGCTTCGGGCAGTGGGTAGGTGCCCTCCTGTTCGATCGGGTTCTGCGTCGCGAGCACCAGAAACGGCTCGGGCAAAGGTGTGGTGTCACCTGCAAGTGACACCTGCCGCTCCTGCATCGCTTCGAGCAGTGCACTTTGAACCTTGGCGGGCGCGCGGTTGATCTCGTCTGCGAGCACGAAGTTCGCGAAGACCGGACCGCGACGTGTGCTCCACTCGCCGCTCTGAGGGTTGTAGACCTGCGTGCCCAGGAGGTCCGCTGGCAGCAGATCCGGCGTGAACTGTAGTCGTCGGAAGCTGCCGCCGACCGCGGTGGCCAAGGACTGGACCGCGAGGGACTTCGCGAGGCCAGGGAGCCCTTCGAGCAGGACGTGCCCGTCCGCGAGCAGGCCGACCAGCAGCGAGCGGCAGAGCGCATCCTGGCCGAGCACGATGCGGCGAACCTCGTCGAAGACGGCGTGAAGGGGTCGGCAAACCCGATCGAGATCGTCGGAGGAGATGCCGGGAGCCGCTTGGGAGGATTCTTCGGCGCTGGTCACGGGGTGGAGCGGGGAGGGAAGTCCAGGGACAGAGACTAACGTTCCGAAGGGGTGACGTCGTTGGCTGCGTTCGTGCTGCTCCGGTCGGAAACCGGCTTCAGAGCTTCGGCTGGCTAATTGTGTGCCGATGGACTGCGACTTGCGTTGCACGCCGGTTCACCTGATCCCCGATGCCGGTCCTCAGCCTCGTGATTGGTAAGCTCGAGGACCCGAACCCGGTTCGCTGCGCACGCCCCTCCGATGTTCATTCGAAAGCTCGTCGACGCGACCGCCGCCCTGGCGCTCGGTCTGTTTGCACTCACGTCGATCGCCCTTGCCCAACCGGGCGGTCAGGACCCGAACCAGCCCCCGACCGGGGAGACGCCGACCGTCGGGCAACGTCCCGATCTGGAGATCCAGGACGGGACCCCCGGCGACGCCCGTGGTCTCGCTCGTGAGGAGATGTGGAAGGCGCCGACCGACGAAGACTGGCAGAAACCCGTCCTGATCCAGTGGCAGCGCACCTGGGAGGATGCGGTCGCGGTCTCGCGGGAGACCGGCAAGCCGATCCTGGTCTGCGTGAACATGGATGGCGAGATCGCCAGCGAGCACTACGCCGGTATCCGCTACCGCCAGCCGGAGATCGCGGCGCTCTACGAGCCGTACGTCTGCGTCATCGCGTCGACCTATCGGCACAACGAGCAGGACCACGATGCCGAAGGCCATCGCCTCGAGTGTCCGCGATTCGGTGGGGTCACCTGCGCGGAGCACATCGAGATCGAGCCGTTCCTCTACGAGAAGTTCTTCGAGGGAGAACGCGTCGCACCGCGTCACATCATGGTTGAGCTGGATGGCGAAGAGACCTTCGACATCTACTACGCCTTCGACACGGTCAGCGTGTTCCAGACGATCCGGGACGGTATCTCGCAGCGGGCCGTGCAGGCTGAGCCGGTTGTTCGCGGCGATCGGACGATTGTCGAGCGCGTCGCCAGTCGGGATGCGACGGACCGCGACGCGGTCGAGAAGGCCTACGCCGAGGGGGATCGCGCGACACGCGAAGCGCTGCTCCAGGCCGCGCTGCAACACCCCGATGCGGCGCCCTACGAACTCCTGCGTCAGGCGGTGTTCGGGCTCGATCTCGAGCTCGCGGAGAAGGCCCGCCGTGCGCTGGCGCAGGCCGACGAGGCATCGGCCGTCGACGTGATCGCCGAGGCCTTGCAGGTACCGATGTCGGACGAGGAGAAGGGCGCGCTGGTCGACACCCTGGGTCGACTCGGCTCGGTGTCGCGCCGCGCGAAGCGTCTGAACGTCGTCTACCGCGGTCTCGACGGTGGTCCTGGCGCCGCCGTCGATGCAGCAGCCTACGTCGACGGAATCCGGGGCGCGACCTACCCGGCGCCGCCTGGCTTCGACACGGTCGAGGATCGCCTGCGCCGCAGCGAGGGCGCGGTCCGCTCGCGTCCGGCCGACGCACAGGCTTGGCTCGCCTACGCGCGTAACCTGCTCGCCTACTGTGAGTCGAACGAGACCCGGAACCGGCTCGCTCCCGACCCCAGGGTGCGCGACGCGATCCTCGAGGAAGAGTATCGGAAGGCGCTCGAGGCCGGTCAGCAGGCCGAGAAGCTCGGTGCCGAGGGTTGGCTCGTCGATGGAGTCATCGGGCTCTCGGCTTTCCGTTGCCAAGACACCGCCACCGGTTACGAGCGGGCTGCGAAGTCCGTCAAGGCAATCCCGCCTGGTGATGGTTCTCTCGAGTCGATGGCCCTGCTCGGTCTCTACGCGGACTCGCTGCGTCAGACGATTTCGACCGCGGTGCGCAACCGCGAGGACTGGGCTCCTGAGTTGATGGCTGACCTGCACGCGACCTACACGGTGCTCGCGCAGCACCCGCGTGGCGAGGCCGGGCAGATTGCCGCGCACTTCGACTTCCTCTGGGCGCTCGATGCGCGCGAGAAGGCCAAGAGCGCGCTGACGGTCGGGCTCCAGCGATTCTCGGCCGATCCGTCGCTGCACCAGCGTCTTCGCCGTGTCGTCCTTCGAGAGCAAGGAGCCGATGGCCTGGCGCGCATGTATGACCGCTTGCTCGCCGAGAGTCCGGAGAACAACGACTTGTTGTGGTTCGCGGCCTACGCGGATCAGACCCGCGCCGACTCGTTGCGCCGCCGCGGTCGTCGTGAGGTTGCAGTCGAGGCTTACGTGAAGGCCGAGGCGCGTTGGGAGAAATTCTGTGAGCGCGCTCCGCAACAGCGTGACTCCGCCGACCACTACGTCGCACTCGCACTCGCCGCGCGTGGCCGTCTCGCGTTCGAAGCGCAGGACCTCGATGCATCCGCTCGCCTGATGCTGGCTTCGATCGAGCGTCGCCGGGATTCCGCCGCGATCCTCGATGGGCTCAACTTGTCGCCGGTCGATACCGCGAAGCAAATTCGCACCGCTTGCCGTGAAGCCGGGCGTGACGATCTCGCCCAGAAGATCACCGACGTCTTCGCGACGCTGCGACCCGATCAGTTGGAGTTGCCGGCGTACGAGCGCGGTGGCCCGCGACCGGGACGCCGCCGGCGCGGCAACTGATCCCCCGTCTCTCGCACGATGAAGACAGTACTCGTCGTCGGAGCGCTCGCACTTGCGGCGCTCCTGGTCTGGCAGCCGTGGTCCGACTCCGTGCCCGGCGGCCCGCCGCCAGGCAACGGCTCCGTTCCGGTGTCGCCGGTCGAGGACGGCGAGGTTGCCGATGCTCGTGGTGCGGATTCGGCTGCCGGATCGACGAACATCACGCGATCGCGGTCCGAGCTGCTCGATCCATCGGCCGACGACCCGCGTCTGCAGATTCGCGGGCAGGTCGTCGATGCGGGCGGGCGACCGGTCGAGGGCGCGCTCGTGGAGATCGGTCGAGTTGACGACGCGAAGTCCGAGTGGGGCGCCGAGAAGGGCGCCACTTCGAAGGGTGCCAGTTCCAAGGGTGGCGACTCGAAGGCTGGCAAGGACGGGAAGGGTGGGAAGGCCGGCGGGAAGAGCGCGCCGCCGTTCGTGAGCCTCGGCATCGACCTGGTCACGGATCGCGACGGCCGGTTCTTCGCCGAGATCGAGACCGGAGACGCCGGAGCGATCACGCTCGCGATGGCTCGCGCCAGTCAGGAGCGATTCGTTCCGAACGTCGCCACTTCGAAGGTCGAGGACCTGGTCGCCGAGTTCTTGATCGAACTGGAGGAAGGCGTCGCAGTTCGCGGGACGGTCGTCGGTCCGTTCGAGCAGCCGATCGAGGATGCGGCAGTCACCTACTGGCAGAGCCCGGGAGTTCCGGTTCGCACCGACGCGGCCGGTGCGTTCGAGCTCTTCGTGTCGTCCGATCGACTCGAGCCGCTGTACCTGTTGACCGAGGCGTCAAGGCATGCGTCCAAGTGGACCGGGCCGGTGGCGAGTGAGGAGGTCGGGGGCACGATCGTCGTCGATCCCGTGGTGATTCGGCTCGACGCTGCGTCTCTGATCCGAGGCGTCGTCACAAGCGAGGTCGATGGATCGCCGGTTCCCGACGCGACTCTGATGGTCCGCGTCGCCAAGGCGGTGTCGAAGGCGACGACCGATGCCGAGGGTCGGTTCGAGCTCGAATCGGTGTCGCCCGGGAATCGGGACGTTCGAGTCGACCATCCGGAGTTCCGATCACATGTCGAGTCGGTCGAGGTCCCCGATCCGCAGGGCCCGAGTGTCGAGCTTTCCATCGCGCTGGATCCGGGGCGTTCGCTGACCGGCGTCGTGCGGGGGCCGCGTGGCGAGCAGGTAGTCGGTGCCGGAGTCTCGGTCTCAAGCGGGCGCAAGTCCGAGCGGGTCGGCCGGACGGATGAAGAAGGGCGATTCGAGCTGCGTGGCTTGAACGAGGGGCGCCTCCGGCTGTCGGTGTCCGCCGATGGCTACGCCGCCGTTAAAGATGCCGAAGTGCCCGTGGACGTTGCGGAGTTCGATGTCGAACTCGCGACAAGCGGGCGGTTTGCCGGGCAGCTCTTCGATGCGGTCACGAACGAGCCGATCACGAAGTTCTCGATCCGATTCCTGCCGATCGATGGGCCGGTCCGGCTGAAGGGTGGAGCGCTGACCGAGTGGCATGGCTTCTCGGATCCTGAAGGCCGGTTCGACACTGGCCCCGAAGGCTGGCCGATCGGTTTCGAGGCCTTACTCGATGTCCGCGCTCCGGGGTACCTCGGTGGTGCGCCGACTCCGATCGTCGCGATCGGATCGGATGAGGATCCCTTCCTTCGCTTGTCTCTGGAGCGAGGTGTCTCGCTCAGCGGACTCGTTCTGAGCGACGTCGGCCTGCCACTCGAAGTGGGTGGACTCGAGGTCTGGGACACGACGCGCGAGCGGCGGATCGGCGGCAGCAAGAAGGGGACGGACAGCGCTGGCCGGTTTGTGATCGAAGACGTCGAGCGGGGACCGCTGGTCTTGGTCGTCCGAGACCCGGCGGTCGGCGTCGCGTTCGAGGAGTTCGAGATCCCAGTGGGTGTCAACGAGTGGGAACAGACGTTCCAACTCAGTCCGCGCGCGGAGTTGCGTGGAGTCCTGCTCACTTCGACGGGTCGTCGCATGCCGAACGAGCCGGTGCGCCTCGTGTCCACGGGAACCCGCCGCGACCTCACGGTGCGCCGGCAGACGACGACTGATGCGAATGGGGAGTTCGGGTTTGAGGAACTGCCTGCCGGTCCGTACCGCCTGGCGCAACTCGAGCCGCCTGGACCCGAGGGCAAGTCGTTTGCCCTCTTCGAGTCAGTGATCGAGATCCAAGCCGGCGGTGGCGTGCAGGAGATCGAACTCATCGCACCGGGAACCGGGGCGATTCTCGGGTCTTGCTCGGCGCCCGTCTCGATTCCCGATCTCGCCTACCTCCGGATCGAGCGCGTCGGTGAAAGCAGCAACGAGGCTCAGAGTCGGTGGCGCCGGATCCGGCAAGGCGCGTTCGAGATCCGTGGGCTCGAGCCGGGGCGCTACCGCTTGGTGTCGAGACTCGACGAAGCGGAGGGTGGCCGGAGATTCGTCGCCGACCAGGAGGTCGTCGTGACGGAGGGGCGCGATACATCCGTCGTGCTGCTCTTCGACGAACGCTGAGTGGCTGATCGAGGCGTCGCTCGCCGGGTTCCTCACTCCGTTCGGTAGAGAGAGTCGCCTTGTTCCATCGCCTTGAACTCCAAGGCGTTCCCGGCCGGGTCGCGGACAAAGAGACTCCGCTGCGCGGTCGGCTGGCTCGCATAGCGGTCGGTCACCTCCGCCTGCGTCGTCACTCCGGCAGCCACCAGTCTCTCGACCAACTGATCGAAGTCGGCGTTGTCGAGCACCGCACCGAAGTGCGGGAAGGGCACGTTCTTGCCATCCACCTTCGAGTCCGAGGTGTGCTCGACCCGCTGCCCCAGGTGCAACGACAGCTGGTGCCCGAAGAACTCGAAGTCGACCCAGGTCGCGGCGCTCCGGCCTTCCGGACAGCCCAAGACACCTCCATAGAAGCGCCGCGCGGCGACGAGGTCATCGACGGTGGTTGCGAGGTGGAAGGGGGTCTCCGCCATCTCGTTCACACGTCGGTCTCGGCCCGCACGTAGCGCTCGAAGCCTTCGCGCAGATCGTCGGGGATCGGTGTCTTCTGGATGCCGTCCAGGTTCGCGAACACGATGCGTTGCAGGGCGACCAATCGGACGCCGTCCTCACCGCGGCCGGTGTGGCGGAGGACCACTGCGGTGTTGCGCAGCTCGTCGACCGTGAGCTCCCAACGAATCCTGTCGCCGAGCCGGCACGGCTTCTTCATGTCGAGTTCGATGTGCGCGGTCGGGATCCCGAGGCGGCGGTCTTCGTGGAGCTCGAGGAAGTTGCAGTGGAGCACCTCGGCGAAGAAGTCTTCGACCGCGCGATTGATCATCAGTGCGTATTGCGGAAAGAACAGGATCCCGGCAGGGTCGCAGTTCTCGAAGCGGATCGGGAATTCGCGGACGAAGATCGAGGACGACATCGTGTTGGGGCGGTTGGGGTCTCGGTGGTTTCAGGCGTTCGGTTCGGGAACGACGGCAGTCGCCTCGATTTCAACCTGAGCGCGGTCTTCGAGTAGGCCAGCGACCTGCACCACGGCCATCGTCGGGAATACCTTCCCAAGCACGTCGCGGTAGGCCGCTCCGACACCCTCGAGCGAGTCGAGGTAGGCCTTCTTGTCGGTGATGTACCAGGTCAGGCGCACCAGGTGTTCCGGCTCCGCACCGGCCTCCTTCAGGATCGCCCTGATGTTCAGCAGGCACTGCCGCACCTGTCCGGCGAAGTCGTCGGTCTCGAACTCCTCTCGCTCGTTCCAGCCGATCACACCCGCGGTGTAGATCTGGCGCCCGTGCGCCTCGATGCCGTTGCTGTAGCCCTTCGGGCGCGGCCAGCCGTTGGGTTGGAGGATGATCACCGCCTGGAGTCTAGAGGTGTCGAGGTCAGGCGTCCTCCGAGATCCGGTCCACCGAGCTTGGTGTGTCGGCCCGGTTAGAGTCGGCGGAGAACGAATTCGACTCGCTTCGGCCGGCAGCACTCGCCTGACATGAACGGTTTCCGCCTTCTCCGCACGGTCCTCCTCTTGGTCGTCGCCTCCTGGCTCGGGTGCCCTCGCGTGATCGCTCAAGTCCATCCCGTGGAATGGACGGTGGATGACGACTACGTGGTTCGCAGCTGGCGATTGTCCGACTGGCCTTGGACCGAAGTCGATCCGAGCACTGGCGAGACGCGCGAGATGAACCGCGCGGCGATGTTCGAGGGGGAGAAGTCGGTCTTCGAGCCCGTACTCACGCGGGTCGAACGTCTCTTATTCGGTCGTCCTACGGTTCCGGCGATCGGGACTCTGATGGCGTTGCTGACGGGAGGGCACCCGCTCGACGTCGAGGATGCCTGCCGCAGGATTAGTCTCGAGACCAGCGCGACGTCGACCTTCGGTCGAATGCGAAGCCTCGGCGCACGGCTCGAGGCGTCGAACGCTCGATTCCTCGATGATCGACTCGGCTGGTCCGTCCGTGACTCGCTCACGGTTGCGATGGCGTCCCCCTGGCGAATGCGGACCCCGATCGTGATTCTCGGCTCCGAAGCATGGCAGGAAGCTCAGCCATTGACGGCTGATCGTGTCGTGCGGCTACCCGCCGACGTAACGATGGTCGCCGAGCTGACACCGTTCTCGCCCTCCGGCATCCGCGAAGCATTCGCTCCGATTCGGGAATGGGGGCGTTCGAGACTCGGTGCGCTCGTCAGTTCCCAGGGTGGGAGCTTGTCGCCAGCACAGTGGTTGTCGGGCCAGTTCGACTGGGATGTTCCGGATCTCGTGCCCGTCGCGATGCTCGGCTGCGTCGGGGCCTACCGTGTCCGGAACATCAAGATCGCAGAGAAGAAGAGCGGGCGTCTGTTCGTCGGAATCAGCTGCGATTGCGACTTCGCGCGTCTGGCGGAGCATCTGCGGGAGTCCGTCGCGGACGGAGATCCGTGGATCACCGGCCTGCAGGTCGCGGATACGGAAACGACATCGACCGAGGGAGTGCGTTTCGTCGCTGCGGACGTGGAGTTCGTGATCGCTCGCGACCGGAGGAGCTTCACCGAGATCCTCGGCCTCAGGCCCCAGGACACGAACTCCGACGCGGCGGATCGGGTCGTGAGCGCGGGCGATCAGGATCTCGCGGTGATCGTTCGTGGGCCGCGTCCATCCTGGGGGCCAATGGGCGGCTTCGATGAGTTGTACGTGGAGGTCGATGAAGGGCAGATCGGAGTCACGGTCGTGTTCCGTGACGAAGAGCAGCGACCGCAGTTCACCTCGTTCCTCCAGAAGCTCGAGCGATCAGATCGCGGACGTCTGGGGCCACCTGGACGAGTGACTCGATCGGTCGTTCCCTACGTGGAGGGTTGGTTCTGCGCCATACCGTCCCTGACCTTCAAACGCGTTTCGCTCGATCAGTGGCTCGACGTAATCGTCGCGCTCTGATCGTTGCCGCTAACGAAGCGGCAATCAGGCGCAGGACGACTTCTGTCCGTCAGTCCTCGCGGTCAGTGAGTTCTCCTGTGCCAGTCGGCTCCACGAGGTCCTCGGAGCCTCTGCTGTCTTCGATTGCGCGAGCGATCCGACAGAGCTCGGCCTCTCCCATGCGCAGCCGTAGGTCCTGGCGACCCGGCGACGAGAGGCGGACCGTGTATCTCCATCGTGGGCTAGCCCAGCCTGCGGCCAAGGCCGCGAGAGAAAGCAGCGGAACGACGAGGATCCAAGAGCCCATCACCGGTTGTCCGAGTCCGGTTGCAACGAGGGCCAAGAACCCAAAGCCAGCTGCCGCGATGGCCAGGTAGACCGGATTGGGAGCCCAGTTGCTCGACTCGATGTGGACCTGCTCGAAGTCGACCTCGGTGAGTCCCGAACCGCCGTGCCAGAACCAGAGGCCTCCCTGCACGTGATTGAGTTGGAGGAAGGAGCCTGCTCTGGACCCGCTGAGGCACTTCATCCGAGCAGCGTAGGCCCTTCGCCGGTGTTGGGCGATGGCCACGGCTGTTGGCCGGGCTCAGTGCGAGTAGTCCTCGATCGACGGATCGTTGTCGTAGTACGCCCAGTCGCCGAACCTGAGCGGTGAGTCCGGAAAATGCCCATTTGGGTAGTAGAGCCACAGGTCTTCTTCGAACGGCCCGACGCGAGCGCGAAGGATCCATCGGTTTCCAGCGAACCCGTTCGTGGTCTCGAAGTCGGTCGAGTGGACGATTTCGAGCGAGTGTCGCAGCCGCTCGAGGTCGAAGTACCGGGCGACACTCTCTTCGTTCAGACTCGCTGGGAGTTCGTCTCGCGCATCCAGGTCGCTGAGCGTCCGCGTCAGCGAGTCCGCCTCCGAGGCTTCCGCTCGCCAGTGGGCTTCGTGGATATCCCAATGGACGTCGAGCGAGTAGGTCAACGCGATACCCGCGACCAGCGAAACCGCTCCGAGGGCAGACAACATGACTCGACGCATCGCCCGGCCGGATGGCCAGTCACGGGACAGGACCGATTCGACGGATCCGAAGAGCAAGCATGCGAGGGACGTTCCGATGAGGAAGACTACGCCAAGGGCGCAGACGAGGACGGCGCCCCCCGCGAACGTGAAGTCTCGGTCCTCGACGATTCCGGTCCGCCAGATATCGAGAAGGAATGGGATCTGCGCCAGCAGTGGCACGAGGCCGATCAACAGCGTCATCGGCCATCGCAGAAGGAAGCCGCGGTGCTGTGGTGTTTTCGCAGGTTGCGTTGCTCGAGCCTTCGAAGTGATTCGCCGTTCGGGTTGCTGAGCGCCCGTTTCCGTTGCTCGTCGAGTCATCCGGGTCAGTGATTGTAGTACGCCCAGTCTCCGAAGCGGGTCAGCTCTGCGCCACGCCACTCGGGATACCGACCGTTCGGGTAGTAGATCCAGAGGTCACGCTCCGACGGGCCCACGTTGGCTCGCAAGATCCAGCGGTTCCCATGGAAGCCGTTCGTCGTCTCAAATTCGCTGGAGACGCGGAGCTCCAGGGACTCGGGAAGGATCGAGAAGAACTCAGGGTCGTCCATCCAGCTCCGAAGATCGGTCAGGGAACTCGGCAGCTGATCCGCACGCTCTTTCTCCCGCAGTTCGTCGATCAGGAAGCTGGCGATGTCTGCCGACGCTTCCCAGTGGAACTGCTCATACTCATCGAACGGCTGGTCCGCTGGGTCGTTCGGGCTCACGCGTGCGACCACGCGTGGGATCTGGGTCGCGAGAAGGATCCCCAAGATGAGCGAGCCGCCGAGGGATGCGTAGATTCCGACTCGGTCCGTGGCGCGACCGAACCGTGACCGCTGGTCCCGATCCATCGTCAGGGTCGCGATCGCGAGGAACAAGGAGACCACGAGAAGGCCGACCGCGACGAGTCCGGTCATGGCCAGTGCGAAGGCTTCGGGGGTGAAGTCCTGATCGCCGCGAACGCCGGTGTTCCACGTCTCGACCAGGTAGCCGGACTGGATGAGGATTGGTACGCCGACGCCAATCGCGACGATCACGCCTCGTCTGCGGGTAGGTGAGCGGCTGTCTCCGGGCGACGTCATCCAGTCTCGTTCGTTCGAGCATGAAGCGGTTCACGCCCGGATCAGCGATTGTAGTACGCCCAGCCCCCGATGAGGATCCGTTCGGACGAGCCGGACTCCGGGTAGCGCCCGTTCGGGTAGTAGATCCAGAGGTCTTCCTGCGTGGGGCCTGCGCTGGCTCTCAGGATCCAACGGTTGCCGCAGAACCCACTCTCCGTAGCGATACGGATTTCCAGGTGCTCAGCCAGCCAGAGATGCAGCGACGGATCCGCGACGGGTGGCAGTTCTTCAATCGAGGTCGGAATGCGATCCTCTGCGGCGAGTGCGCGTAGTCGGTCGACGAGGGGCTGGGAGCCATCGGCCATTGCCTGCCAATGCGTGCGATCGACCTCGTCGAATTTCTGAGGCTCGATGGGTGCTTCGCGAGGTTGTTCCGGATCGTGGATGAGGCCGGCTAGCCAAAGAGCGACCAACACGCCCAAGCAAAGCGAGGCGAAAATCGCCCCCGAGATGGGGTAGAGGCGTTCGGTTACAGAGCGCGATCTACTTACGGATTCGGTTCCGTGGATGAAGATCGTGAGACCCGCGACCAGCGTCATGAGCCCCGAGACCAGGAGGCACGTCAGTGCCCATGCAATCGCGCGGCCGTCCAGCCAATACATGAAGAGGCATGGTTCGCGTCCGTTGCGAAGTTCGGCGATCTCGGGGAGCAGGGCGAGGCTCGGGGCCATAGCGCATATCGCCAAGATCGTCTGGAAGACTGGGCTAGCTCGCCGACGGGGCTGGTCGTGGAGGCTGGTCATGATCGGGGATCACGGCCCCCTTCGACGCTCACCGCCTCAGAACATTCCGTTGTCGTGCTTCGACGTCTTCGGGATGACCTGCAGCACGTCCCAGTGTTCGACGACCTTCAGGTTCTCATCGAAGCGGAAGATGTCGATGCCGGCGTAGTCCTGGTCTCCGGGCCATGTCTGGTGGCAGTGCAGAACAACGAAGTTGCCCTCGGCGATGGCGCGCTTCACTTCGACCCGCTTGCCGGGAAACTCCTGCGCCATGCGCTCGAAGTAGTCGATGAAGGGCTCCTTGCCGTCGCCGACGTCTGGGTTGTGCTGGATATACTCGTCCCCGACGTAGCGCTCGAGAGCTTCGCGCGGTCGGTTGTCGTTGAACATGAGGGAATAGAACGCGATCGCGTTCTCCTTCATTTGCTCGAGTCGGCTCGTCGTCATGGCGAAGACGATACGGGAGGCTCAGTCGGCTGACCGCGTCGAATGAGCGATGGCGTGAGGGGTCGTGACCGCGTGGCCCAGGTTCTTGATCTCGGCGTCCGAGACTCGAGCTCGGAGCACGAGGCCTTGTGGGTCTCTCAGGGCGACCAGGTAGTGGAGCTCGCCGAACCAGCCGATGCCGAACACCACACTCCCGAGCAAGAGCAGGAGGCCGCTGTAGTCGAACGGACCGTCCAGGTAGCTGAAAGACCCGAAGATCAGAGCGAGGACTCCCAGCGTGACGGGAAACGGATGCGGATGCCGTTCGTTTCCCTCGACCGTCAGCGAGTAGTTCGAATTGAGCACTCGTTCGGGTCCGTTCGATCGAAGAACCCACGAACCATCCACTTGGAGAATCGAAGCTCGATTTCCTGAGATCTTTCCTCCGAGACACTCCATCGCTTGGCAGGCTAGCTCGGGCGCGCGTTGTTTTCCTGCACAGCACGGACGGGTACCGTCCAGCGTGATGTCGCCGACCCCGAACCCGCGCTCCCTCGAAGGCCGTCACGCACTCGTGACCGGTGGTTCCCGCGGGATCGGTGCTGCTGTGGCGGATCGGTTGGGTGCGATGGGCGCGACCGTCTCGCTGGTCGGTCGCGATGCCGAGGCTCTGGCCGCTCGCTGTGCCGAGGTGCGGGAGGCCCACGGAGTCGCCTCGGACTTCGCTGCTTTGGATGTCTCCGACCGTGCGGCGTTGAAGGCGGGGATCCAGAAACTCGTCGATGCGCACGGCCACATGGATGTGCTCGTCAACAACGTCGGGGGCTCCGGCTCTGCACCGTTCTTGAAGACATCCGACGACGACTGGGACCGAGCGATCGCGCTGAACCTGGACTCCGCGTTTTTGACGACGCAGATCGCTCTACCCGGGATGCTCGAGCAGAAGTTCGGCCGGGTCGTGATGGTCGCTTCGACGGCGGCCCAGCGCGGCTATGGCTACGTCGCGCCCTACGTCGCGGCCAAGCACGGTGTGCTCGGCCTGGTCCGTGCACTCGCGGTCGAGTTCGCGAAGAGCGGGGTGACTTTCAACGCTGTGTGTCCGGGCTTCGTCGACACGGACATGACCAAGGAGTCGGTTCACAACATCGCCGAGAAGACCGGGCGGAGCGAAGACGAGGCGCGCAAGCAGCTCGAGAAACTCAACCCGCAGGGGCGGCTCGTGACACCGGACGAAGTCGCGTCCGCGGTCGCCTTCCTCTGCGACCCCGAACAGTCGAGCATGAATGGCAACGCCCTCTCGGTCAGTGGCGGCGAGGTGATGAACTGATGGAGATTCGAAAGGCCAGCGACGTGAAGCCCGAGCACTTCAAGCTCGAGATCGTGCAGCAGGGCGGTGGGGGTGTCGCGTTCGTGACGCTCGACCGGCCCGACCGGAAGAACCCGCTGACCTTCGAGAGCTACGCGGAGCTGCGGGACTTCTTCGATGGGCTCCGACATGTCGACGACGTCGACGTCGTTGTGCTGACCGGTGCTGGCGAGAACTTCTGCTCCGGTGGCGACGTGCACGACATCATCGGTCCGCTGACCGAGATGGATACGACCGGGCTCGTGCGGTTCACGCGCATGACCGGCGACTTGGTCAAGGCGATGCGCCTGTGCCCGCAACCGATCGTTGCTGCGATCGACGGCATCTGTGTCGGCGCCGGCGCGATCCTCGCGATGGCGAGTGACCTGCGCTACGGCACCGAGCGGACCAAGGTCGGGTTCCTCTTCACGAAGGTCGGCCTGAGCGGCGCTGACATGGGAGCCTGCGCGATGCTGCCGCGCATCATCGGGCAGGGGCGCGCTTCTGAGTTGCTGTACACCGGTCGGATGATGTCGGGCGAGGAAGGTGAGCGCTGGGGCTTCTTCAACCAGCTCCTCGCACCCGAGGACGTGCTCGCGACCGCGACCCAGATGGCGAGCAGACTCGCGAGCGGTCCGCACTTCGCGCACGCGATCACCAAGTCCTGCCTCCACCACGAGTGGGCGATGGGTATCGAGGCGGCGATCGAACACGAAGCGCAAGCGCAGGCGGTTTGCATGCACACAAAGGACTTCGAGCGGGCGTTCCAAGCGTTCGTGAGGAAGGAGCGGCCCCAGTTCGAGGGTGACTGAGACGCATGGCGGACAAGAGCTTCCTGAACTGGCCGTTCTTCGGTCCTGAGCACCGCGAATGGGCCGAGCGTCTGCATGCTTGGTCCGAGACGGCGCTGGATTCACTGGTCGAAGCCGAGCACGAAGCCGGCCACGACGACGAGAAGCTCGACCGTGTCGCGCGCGGGATGGTGTCTGCGCTCGGCGAAGCGGGGTTCCTCAAGGCCGCCGTGCCTGGTGAATACGGTGGATTGGTCGACGGACGCCTCGACGTCCGCACCCTGTGCATCTCGCGGGATCTGCTCGCACGCCGCTCCGGGCTCGCCGACTTCTGCTTCGCCATGCAGGGGCTCGGCACCGGGCCGGTCACGCTGTTCGGGACCGAAGAACAGAAGGCCCGCATCCTGCCGAAGGTCGCCAGTGGCGAGCACGTCGCGGCCTTCGCGATCTCCGAGTCGGATGCGGGTTCGGACCCGGCGTCGATGACGACCGAGGCGCGTCTCGACGGCGACAGCTACCGGATCGATGGCCAGAAGACCTGGATCAGTCACGCTGGGCTCGCCGATCACTACGTCGTCTTCGCGCGCACCGGCGAGGCTCCAGGGGCCAAGGGCTTGTCGGCCTTCTTCGTGCCGGGGGACTCGGCAGGGCTCTCGGTCTCCGAGCGCATCGCCGTCTCCGCACCGCACCCTCTCGGGACGCTCGAGTTCGACGGTTGCAGAGTGTCGGCCGAGAATCGGCTCGGACAACCTGGAGAGGGCTTCAAGATCGCGATGGCGACGCTCGACGTGTTCCGTTCGACGGTCGGCGCGGCGGCTCTCGGGTTCGCGCGGCGCGCCTTCGACGAAGCGATCGACTTTGCCGAGCAGCGGAGGCTCTCGGGCACGGCTCTCGCGGACTTCCAGCTGACGCAGGACCGGTTGGCGGACATGTTCGTCGCGATCGATACCTCGGCTCTGCTGATCGCGCGGTCGGCGTGGACCAAGGACACAACCGGGGCGCGAGTCACGCGCGAGGCTTCGATGGCGAAGCTCCACGCGACTGAGACAGCGCAGCAGGTCATCGACAAGGCCCAGCAGATGCTCGGCGGCCGCGGCGTCGTCTTCGACTCGTTGCTCGAACGGCTTTCACGCGAGTTGCGACCGCTCCGCATCTACGAAGGCGCCAGCGAGGTTCAGAAACTGATCCTCGCGCGTCAGGCTCGTGCGCTTCGGTCCGAGCAACGGGGCGAGAGCTGAACCAGGATCCGAAACCCGAGGCGAACTGCCAGGAACGAACTGATGGACACCTTCGTGCACGATCGGCTGCCGCCGAAGGAACTCTGGCCCGAGCTCGATTTCAGTGGGCTGCCGGAGCTCGAGGCCTACGGCGAGCGGATGAACTGCGGCGTGGAGCTGCTCGACAAGGCCATCGACAAGGGGTTCGGTGACCGGCCGGTTCTTCGATTCGGCGACGCGATCTGGACCTACGCGTCGCTGCTGGAGCGTGCGAACAAGATCGCCCAGGTGCTCACCGAAGACCTCGGGATGCAGCCGGGGAATCGTGTGTTGCTTCGTGCGCCGAACAACCCGATGGCGGTCGCCTGTTGGTTCGGCATCGTGCGAGCGGGTGGTGTCGTCGTCGCGACGATGCCCTTGCTCCGCGCGAAAGAGCTCTGCTTCACGATCCAGAAGGCCGACATCCAGTTCGGACTCTGCGACGAGCAGCTGACGGAGGAGTGGCAGCTCGCCTGCGATGAAGAGTCGCGGATCTCGAAACGTCTGGTGTTCTCCAACGGTGGAGAGGGCGCCGCCGAGCTCGAGAAGTTGATGGCGCAAAAGAGCGGGGAGTTCACACCCTACGACTCGCACGCCGAGGATCCGGTTCTGATCGCGTTCACTTCGGGAACCACCGGCGACCCGAAGGGAACCGTGCACTTCCATCGGGATGTGATGGCGATCGGCGACACGTTTGCGCGTCACATCCACTCGATCGAGCCCGACGATGTCTTCCTCGGATCGCCGCCGCTCGCGTTCACGTTTGGCCTCGGAGCGCTGGTGACCTTCCCGATGCAGTTCGGGGCTTCGACCGTCATGGTGGAGCGGTTCGGTCCGACGACGATGCTCGAGACCGTGCAGTCGCACGGGGTGACCGGTCTTTACACCTCGCCGACCGGCTACCGCGCGATGGCGCAGCATCTGCAGGACCCATCGGCACCGAAGTACGATCTGAGCTCGTTGCGGAGCGGTGTCTCTGCCGGTGAGCACCTCCCCGAAGCGACCTGGCAGCTCTGGAAGGAAGTGACCGGGATTTCGCTGATCGACGGCATCGGCGCGACCGAGCTTCTCCACATCTTCATCTCGGCCTCGGGGGACGACATCCGCCCGGGCTCTACCGGAAAGGCTGTGCCCGGTTTCCAGGCACGCGTCGTCGACGACGAGATGAACGACGCTCCGATCGGTGAGCCCGGTCGACTCGCGGTGAAGGGGCCGACCGGCTGCCGCTATCTCGAAGATCCGGATCGTCAGGCGGCCTATGTCCGCGAGGGCTGGAACCTGACCGGAGACGTCTACACGAAGGACGCCGAGGGATACTTCCGTTACGTCGCGCGTGCCGACGACATGATCATCTCGGCCGGCTACAACATCTCGGGCCCCGAGGTCGAGAACGCACTCCTTCAGCACGACGCGGTCGCCGAGTGCGCGTGCATCGCGGCACCCGACGACGAGCGTGGTCAGATCGTCAAAGCCTGTGTCGTCCTCAAGGATGGCTCGAAGGTCGGTGACGATTCGACGCGCGACGAAATGATCGCGGAGTTGCAGAACTTCGTGAAGGCGACGATCGCGCCCTACAAGTACCCCCGCGCGGTCGAGTTCCACGACTCGTTGCCGAAGACACAGACAGGCAAGCTACAGCGCTTCCGACTTCGTCGGAGCGACGCCTGAATCCCATGAAGATCGTCTGCATCGGTGGCGGCCCCGCGTCGCTCTACTTCGCGCTCCTCCAGAAGAAGCGTCGTCCGGACTGGCAGATCCAGGTGTTCGAGCGCAATCCGCGCGACGTGACCTGGGGCTTCGGCGTCGTGTTCTCCGACGAGACGATGGAGAACTTCAAGGAGATCGACGAGCCGACCTACACCGCGATCACCGATAGCTTCGTCCACTGGGACGACATCGACACGTTCGTGAAGGGCGAGTTCTACCGCTCGACCGGGCACGGCTTCGCTGGCATGCAGCGACTGAAGTTGTTGCAGATCCTCGAGGCGCGGGCGATCGAGCTCGGGGTCGAGGTGCAGCACGAGGTCGATGTTGCGAATCTCGATGCGTTCGCGGACGCAGACCTGATCGTTGCTGGTGATGGCGTCAACAGCACGGTCCGCGAGATGGTCGGCAACGACGTGTTCGGCACGGACGTCGAATGGCGCCCGAACAAGTTCACCTGGCTCGGTACCGACCGGCCGTTCGACGCGTTCACGTTTTACTTCAACGAGACCGAGCACGGCCTGTGGCGAGCGCACTGCTACCAGTACCTGCCGGGTCAGTCGACGTTCATCGTCGAGTGCACCGAAGACACCTGGCGCGAGGCTGGGCTCGAGAACGCGACCGAGGCCGACACGATTCGTCACTGCGAGAAGGTGTTCGAGAAGGAGCTCGAGGGCCACGAGTTGATCTCGAATCGCTCGGTCTGGCGCAGCTTTCCGCGCGTCAAGAACGCTCGCTACTTCCACGACAAGGTCGTCCTGCTCGGCGATGCGCTGCACACGGCGCACTTCTCGATCGGGTCGGGAACGAAGCTCGCGATGGAGGACGCGATCGCGCTGAGTGATGCGATCGAAGCTCATGGCGTTCAGAGCGGCCTTCCAGAGGCGCTCCAGGCCTTCCAGGAAGAGCGCGAGCCGGTCGTGAACAGCACCCAGCGCGCCGCCCAGGTGTCGATGGAGTGGTTCGAGGAGACCGAGCGCTACCACGACACGCAGGCGCCGCTGCAGTTCACCTACGGGATGCTGACGCGAAGCCTCCGCATCAACCACGACAACCTGAAGCTGCGGGACCCGGAGTTCGTCTCCCAGGTCGAGCGCTGGTTCGAGCGTGAGGCCGCGGGTCAGCCGACCGCAGGTGGCGATGCGAAGCCGCCGTTGTTCCAGCCCTTCACGATGCGCGGCCTGACCCTGCCGAATCGGATCGTGCTGTCGCCGATGTGCATGTATTCGGCGCCGGACGGAGTCGTGTCGGACTTCCACCTCGTGCACCTCGGTTCGCGGGCGATCGGTGGGGCGGGGCTGCTCTACTCGGAGATGACCTGCGTCGCACCGGACGCACGGATCACTCCCGGATGTGCCGGACTATGGAACGACGAACAGGTCGCGGCCTGGCGTCGCATCACGGACTTCGTGCACGCAAACTCCAAGGCCAAGATGTGCCTCCAGCTCGGGCACGCGGGCCGCAAGGGTTCGACGAAGCTCCCCTGGGAGGGCTACGACGTGCCGCTAGAGACTGGGGGATGGGAGATCCTTGCCCCCTCGCCGCTGCCGTTCCGCGAACGCAGCCACGCGCCGCGGGAGATGAACGAAGCCGATATGCAGCGGGTCGAGGCGGAGTTCGTCGCGGCGACCAAGCGCGGCGTCGACGCCGGGTTCGACATGATCGAACTGCACGGTGCGCACGGCTATCTGCTTTCGAGCTTCCTCTCCCCGCTGACCAACCACCGCACGGACGAATACGGCGGTTCGATCGAGAACCGCATGCGATACCCGTTGCGGGTCTTCCGCTCGATGCGCGAGGCCTGGCCCTCCGACCGGCCGATGGCGGTTCGCCTCTCCGCGACGGACTGGAAGGAGGGAGGGTTCAGCCACGAGGACGGCCTCGCGGTCGTGAAGGCGCTCGAGGAGGCCGGCTGCGACTTGATCGACGTCTCGGCCGGGCAGGTCGTCGCGGACCAAAAGCCGGTCTACGGGCGTCTCTTCCAGACTCCGTTCTCGACGCGGCTTCGCCTCGACTCGGGCATGGCCACGATGACGGTTGGTAACATCCAGTCCTTCGGGGATGCGAACGCGATCCTCGCCGGGGGGCGGGCGGATCTTTGCGCGCTGGCGCGGATGCACCTGGCGGACCCGTATTGGACGCGCCACGCGGCCTACGAGTACGGCGTCTCGCCGGACTGGCCGATGGCCTACGCGGCGGTCGAGCGCTACACGCCCCGCTGGTCCTGAGGCGCTGGTCCTCGAGCAATCGTCCGGCCTTGCTTGGGCCGAACGCTGCGTGCGACGAGCGCACAGAGCGCTCGTCGCGTCTTGACTCTCCGGCTCCTTCTCCCGAAGAGGCCGAGGTCGGCCTCCAGGTGTGCCGCGTCACGGTCGCGGACATTGGGTAGAGCGGAATTTGAGCGGCGACCTAACGAACTTTTTCGGGTTTTTGTGCAGTCGCGGGCAATCCCTGAGACTTGCGGTGGACCAGAACGGCGTGAACGCAGGTCCGTGCCGTCTGCGGTCCGCGGCCTGACGGGTCGATCTCCGACCGACTCGCCGATCAGAGGGTGGGGGTCGGCGGCCCGTGGAGTCTCGGAATCGATCTTGTCGTGCACTCCCAGATCGAGCCGCGCACGATGTTCGAGTGCGCAAGCTCACGGTCATCACTCCAGACGCCCAGCAGGAGGAAGTTGCTCGGGTGCTCGAGCAGGCGGAGATGGAGGCCGTCTGGTCCTTGCCGAGCGTCGAAGAACGCAGCGTGTTCCAAGCGGTCTCTCAGAAGGATCGCGTCGAGCCGGTGCTGGATTCGCTCGAAGGGCGCTTCGGAGCGATCGACGGGTTCTTCGTGCTGGTGGAGCAGGTCGAACTCTGTCTCCCACGCAAGCCGGAGCCCGAGCCGGAAGAGCAGGTGGCGGCCGAGCCGCCGAAGGAGCAGACGACCCGATTCGGTCGCGTCAGCCGTCAGGAGCTGACGGCGAACATCGAGAAGGCGCTGAGCAACCCCTTCGAGTTCTTCGCGATGGTGATCCTGGCGTCGATCGTCGCGGCGTTCGGTTTGTTGCGTGACTCGCCCGCGGCCGTGATCGCCGCGATGGTGCTCGCGCCGTTGCTCGGTCCAAACCTCGCCCTGTCGCTTGCGACGACGATCGGTGATCAGTCGCTCTTCAACACCGCAGCCAAGCGCGCTCTCGCTGGCTTCACCCTGGCGCTCGCGATTGCGGTCGCCCTGGGGGCGATGATCGCCGGTAGCGACGCACTGCAGGCTTTCGAGTTGACGTCGAGGACCAAGGCGTCGCTGTTCGACTTCGTGCTCGCTCTCGCCTCTGGGGTCGCTGGAGCTCTGTCGTTCCTGAGCGGCGCGTCCGGTGCATTGATCGGGGTCATGGTCGCAGTCGCCTTGCTGCCTCCGACCTTGGTGGTCGGGATCGAGCTCGGAGCCGGGCAGTTTCCGGCCGCCGGTCGGGCGTCCCTGTTGCTCGCCGCGAATCTGATCTGCGTGAACTTTGCCGGGGTGCTGACCTTTATGGCCGCAGGGCTGAGGCCTCAGCGCTGGTGGGAGGCCGAGAGGGTCAAGCGGGCGACCCGCCGGGCGGCGATCCGGTGGGGCCTCCTTCTGGTCGGATTCGGTGCCGTGGTCTGGGTGGTGGCGTCCAACGAGTGAGCCGATCCAAGGCTCAGGCTCAATCCCTGGGCGTCTCTGGCCGATTCTCCTAGTGGCGGGTCCCCAGTTCGTGGGTGCTCGCCAACTCAGAACGCGGTTCTTATGATCCGCGGCGCTCGATGGACCCTGACCAACCTCCGAATCCCGAGGCGGCGCGATGACCCTGATCATCGTCGTCGCCAGTGTCACACTGTTCGCGTCGTTCCTGTGCTCGATCCTCGAGGCAGCGCTCTACGCGATTACTCCGTCCCAGCTCGAAGTGCTGAAGAAGAAGCGGGTGCTCGGGGCCCGTCGCTTCGCGCGCTTCCGCGAATCGCCCGATGAGGCGATCGCCGCGATCCTGACGGTCAACACGGTTGCCCATACGGTCGGCGCTGCGTGGCTCGGCGCTCTGGTCAGCGCCGAGGGCGGAATGTCGCTTGGACTGTTCACGGCGATCTTCACGCTGCTCGTCCTCGCCGGCACCGAACTCGTGCCGAAGTCGATCGGCGTGCGCTACGCACCGCGGTTGGTCCCGATCCTCGCGATGCCCCTGCAGATCATCGTTTGGATCTCGTGGCCACTCGCTCGACCGGCGAAGACCCTGATGGGGCGCCTTACGGGTAGTCAGAAGAGCCAGTCGGCTCCGACCGAGGAGGAGATCATCGCGATGTCGAAGATCGCCGCGCGCGGTGGCGAGCTGACTTCGCGGGAGATGCGTTGGGTCGAGAACGCTCTGTTGCTCGACAGTGTGTCGGCGCGGGATCTGATGACGCCGCGACCGGTCGTTCAGTCGATCGACGCGGAGACGACGATCACGGGCGCGGTCGAGTTCCTGGCTTCGAAGCGACACAGCCGTTTTCCGGTCTACGAAGGTGAGCCCGACAAACTCATCGGTCTCGTGCATCGACGAGACGTCCACGACTTGTTCGTTCGTGGCGAAGCCGGCATGCAGGTGCGCGACGTGATCCAGCCCCTCGACATCGTTCACGGTGGAACGAAGGGGCCGCAGCTCTTGGAACGGTTCATCCGCGAGAAGCGGCACATGATCGCCGTGCTCGACGAATACGGCGGCCTCGAAGGCATCGTCACTCTGGAGGACGTCCTCGAGTGTCTCCTCGGTGCCGAGATCGTCGACGAGCACGACGAGCACGAGGACATGCAGGAGTTCGCGCGGGAGCGGGCTCTGAGCCGCGAGATCGTCGAGTCGAGGCTGCGCTCGAACGGTCATTCGGCTTGATGGCCGAATTCGGCGGATAGCGCGAGTTGGCCTTCTCGGGCCGGCACTTCCGGTCGCGAGTCCGGTCGATAGTCTCTGCGCCCCGTGTCCGCCGAGAAGGAACAGCCGGGTCCGACGTCTGCATCGGAGCCCAGGACGACGCGCCGAGGGCTCCGGTCCCTTCTGCGCGATGCCATGCGTGGGGTCGAGCACGACCACACTCGAGGGTCGCTGCGCCGATCGATCGTCCTCCTCGCGGTGCCGATGGTGCTCGAGATGGCGATGGAGTCGCTGTTCGCGGTCGCGGACGTGATCTTCGTGTCGCAGCTCGGCAAGGCCGCGGTCGCGACGGTCGGTCTGACCGAGGCCGTGATGACGATCGTCTATGCGATCGGAATCGGCCTCGCGATGGCGACCACGGCCCTGGTCGCACGTCGCATCGGCGAGAAGGACACCGAGGGTGCTCAGCGCGCCGCTGCTCAGGCAGTCATCGCCGGCCTGATCGCGGCGGTCGTCCTCGGAGTGCCTGGCGCCTTGTTCGGCGATGTGATCCTCGGGTTGATGCAGGAGGACGGAGACGTTCTCGAGACGGGGGCGGGCTACGCGCGGATCCTGCTCGGCGCAAACGGCGTGATCCTGATGCTGTTCCTGCACAACGCGATCTTCCGCGGTGCCGGTGATGCGGCGGTCGCGATGCGTTCGTTGTGGATCGCGAACGGCTTGAACCTCGTTCTCGATCCGCTCCTCATCTTCGGGTTCGGGCCGATTCCAGCGATGGGGATCGAGGGGGCAGCGATCGCGACGACCGCCGGCCGGAGTGTCGGTGTCCTGTATCAGACCTGGTGTCTGCGCCGGGGCGTCGGTCGCATCCAGCTGCGTGGTGCGGCGATGCGTCTCGACCTCCCGGTGCTGCGGAACCTGATCTCGATCTCGATGGGCGGGATCGTGCAGATGCTGATCGCGACTTCCAGCTGGATCGTGATCATGCGGATCGTCGCGCTGTTCGGCACGTCGGCCTCCGCCGGAACGACGATCGCGGTCCGTATCGTGATGTTCTTCCTCCTCCCGGCCTGGGGGCTTTCGAACGCTGCTGCGACCCTCGTCGGGCAGAACCTCGGGGCCGAGAACCCCGACCGTGCGGCGCGTGCGGTGTGGGCCACAGGTCAGCTCAACTCGCTGTTCCTCGGCGCCATCACGCTGCTGTTCCTGCTCGCCGCCGACACGATGGTGGCGCCGTTGTCCGAAGGCGATCCCGAGGTGCGTCGGATCGCAGCGCGGGCCCTTCGGATTTTCGCCTCGGGCTACATCTTCTACGCCTGGGGGATGGTGCTCGTGCAGGCGTTCAACGGCGCGGGTGACACACGAACGCCGACCTACATCAACCTGGCCTGTTTCTGGGTCCTGGAGTCGCCGCTCGCCTGGACCTTGGCGAAGCCACTCGGACTCGGCCCGGAAGGTGCCTATTGGTCCGTCGCGATCTCTGAAGCGATGCTCGCCGTGGTCGCGTTCGTGTTGTTCCGCCGTGGTCGTTGGAAGTCGACGGCGGTCTGAGACTACGCTCGGCGCGTGGCCTACGACGAACAGAACGTCTTCGCGAAGATCCTCCGCGGAGAGATTCCCTCCGACCGTGTCTACGAGGATGAGCGCTGCATCGCGTTCCGCGACGTGCACCCGGTCGCTCCGGTCCACGTGCTGGTGATCCCGCGGGACCCGCTCGAGAACCTGGGGGCCAGCGAGGACTCTCAGACCGAGCTCCTAGGACACCTGATGCGGGTCGCGGCGAAGGTCGCCGAGCTGGAGGGAATCCGGGATGCGTTCCGGGTGGTGACGAATCACGGCGCGGATGCCGGGCAGTCGGTCTTCCATCTGCACCTCCACGTCCTCGGCGGGCGGGACCTCGGTTGGCCGCCGGGCTGATCTTGTTTGCGACTTTTTGGGGCAGCGGGTCGCCAAGAAAACGGTCTTCCGTAATGCTGGGTGTCCGTGGCGTTGGATCGGACCTCGCGGACGGACCCACACGGCGAAGGCCGTGTTCAGGTCGCGGCACCGCGGTCCGGAACCTGGGTGATCGTTCGCCGCGCTGGAGCCTCTGTTGGCCCGTGCGTCCGAATTCGACGAGCACCCCGCGCCAATCGTTTCCGAGGCGGGATGCGGTCAGTCGTGGGCGGTCACGACGTGTCCCTTGGCACTCGGATGGAAAAATGTTGGGGGACTGATGGGCGTGAACGAGTGGCGTAGCCGTCGAGCCGAGATCTTCTTCCTGCCGTTCGCACTGCCGGACGGAGCGGGTCAGGAACTCCCGCTCGATGCCGAGGTGCTGTCGAGGCGGATCCCCGATCTGCTGCACCAGATCCTGAATGGCGGTCCGGATGCGGACGGGCCGGCCGGGATGCTCGAGATCCACCTGCCGGACGAGGAGGCTGGAGCTCAATGGATCTCGCTGACCGAGGTCCCCGACGTCGACGAGGTCCTCGAACGTATTCGCGACGAGGCCGAGCCGCGTGCGTTGGTCACCGGTGAACTCCGTTCGCGGGTTGGGACGCTCGAGGTCCAGCTGACCTTGAACTTCGCCGAGCCGGCTCAGCTACCGATGGTGATCCACGGAGTGCTCGACGTGCTCGATCCGATGCACGGGCTTCTCTCCCTCGCGAAGCACCTCTCGTCGACCCTCCGGTTGCCGTTCCATCGCCCGGAGACCGGGGCGCTCGGCACGAATGCGACGGCGTTCTTCGAGATGCTCCAAGGCCTCGATGGAGCGGCCAAGTTGCAGGGCGACTTCTTCGTCGAAGGCGAGCAAGGCTGCGTCGCGCTCGTAGAGCCCTTGGTCCGGGCGGTCGAGGTGGACTCGTCCTGTGGCTGGGCGCTCAACGCATTCGCCCAGGCGGTGTTCCTCGCGCTCGAGACCGGTCGGGCGACGATCGATCCATTCCTCGATCTGATCGACCGCTCTCTGGTTGCCGAACCGGCGCACTCCGAAGCTTGTGTCGCGGTGGCGGAGACCCTTGCTTCGCTGGGCCGTGAGCGACGTGCCGAGTCCTGGCTGCGGCACGCGACCGAGCTCTCGGCTACATCGCCGGCCGCCCTCGAGTGTCTCGGGGTCCTGCTCGCCAACCGTGGCGAGTCCGTCGAGGCACGAGAGCTCTGGCAGCGCGGTATCGAGGGCGGCGGAGGGCCGGACTTCTTCGCGCACCTCGGTCGGTTGGCCTTCGCCGAAGGTCGTATCGAGGACGGTTGGGAGAAGTTCCGTCGTGGCATCTGGCGACTCTGGGAGCGTTCCGAGCGACGGGACGAATGGGACCCGACACAGTTCGGCCCGACCGTGCTGCTGCGTTACCTCGCCGAGCACAGCTTCCGCCAGCTCTGCCTCGAAATCATCGCGAAAGGGGAAGGCGCAGGGGGGAAGGCGGAGTGACGCAATCTGGCGTCGAGCCTTCCGCCATCGTCACGTTCACCACCGATTTCGGCGAGGGCAGCCGCTACGTCGGCGAGATGAAGGGCGCCCTGCTAGCCGTCAACCCGTTGGCTAATCTGATCGACCTGACGCACTCCGTCCCGCCGCAGGACATCGCCACCGCCAGCCGCTGGCTCGCAGACGCGGCGTTCGCCTTCCCCGCGGGGACGCTGCATGTCGCGGTGATCGACCCCGGAGTGGGATCCAGCCGTCAGATTGTCTACGCGGAGTTTGGGGAACAAAGATTTATTTGCCCCAACAACGGCCTGCTCACCGATTTGGCGGACCGTGCAAACTTGGCCGAACGGGCGCCTGCCGGTAAGATCTTCTCCATCGAGGAAAGACGGTTTTGGCGGTCAAGAGTCAGCGCGACGTTCCACGGCCGGGATATCATGGCGCCAGTGGCGGGACACTTGACCCGCGGCGCACGGCCCGACGAATTGGGCCGTCGTCTCACGGCCGCGGACGTGGTGCGGG
>JBCBZB010000007.1:0-116510 GCA_039815565.1 Planctomycetota bacterium | reverse complement strand
GGCCGATTGCGGAGGGAGTCGTGGCTCGTCAGCAAGCGGCGTTGGTACCTGAACTCCCAACTCCAGATCTTCCTCGCCTTCCGCAACCTCGTCCGGCCTCGGTTCAACCGGGATGAAGAATCGCCGGCGCAGTTGGCCGGTTGGTTGCCCCGACGGCTTAGGCCGTGGCAGGTCCTGTCATGGCGACAGGACTTCGGGCGGCGAAGCGGATACCCGCTGTCGACCGTTGGGAAGCCGTGGGCTGAGGCTCGTGCGGCGTGAAGTGATGAGATCGCGTCACAACACGGGCCGGGGTCAGTTCCCGGGTGGTGGGCCTGCGGTGGTCGTACGGTGGTCGTTGACCACCGAGTCGAGTGATCGGGCCTCCGCGATCGAGTCCGGCGGGAGCCGCCACCCACCGGGCAACCCACAGGGCCACCCCGCGGCATCCCCCGCATCCCCCGGCAGGTTCCAGCGGCGTCGCCGATCCCCTCTGAGGCGGCCGTTTCCGGCCGGTTCAGGAGGCCGCATTACGGTGCGCCGAGCGGCGAAATGGGCGTTGAGTGGGGTGATTGCACCCAAAAACCAGTGATCTGCCCCTTGCAGTGGGGGTGAGTGGGTATAGAGTGGCGGCTCGCTGGTCAGGGCGTCCCAAGTGGCGCCCGAGTGATCACCGGGTGGCCACCTCGTGGTGGCTCGTCGGTGGGCTCGGGCGACAACCGCCACTGGGGTGCGCTGCCGCTCTCGCTCGTTCTTATCTGCGGCCGTCTCGGCCGCAGTCTGCAGTTTAGTTCAGGACCACGACCGATGGCCGAGATCCCGATGATGTTCCGCGGCGCTTCGACGCACAGCCTCGACGACAAGTCGCGGCTGAACGTGCCCAAGCGCTTCAAGGACACCTTGATGGAAGGTTCGGCGGAATTCGTCCTCACTGCAAGCCCCGATGGGTGCCTGCTGCTGACGACGACCGATCAACTCGCGTCCTGGGCTGAAGAACTGGGTGGGGGCTCGCCAGCGGACGAGTCGGATCGCCGCAATAAGCGGCGGGCACTGCTCGGCCATGCCGAGACCGTGAGACCGGACAGCGCTGGGCGGCTTCTGCTGCCCGAGATGAGCCGTTCGTGGATCGGTCTCGATGCCAACCGGAAGGAGGTCGTCCTCGTCGGCACCGGCGAAGCGATCGAGATCTGGTCGGGTGATGGCTGGGCGGAGCGTCGCAAGGCGATCCTCTCCAGTTCTTTTCAACACGACGAGGTCGAGTCCAAGGCGGGCTGATCTCTTCCGATCCGCGAGGCAACCCGGCGAGGCACTTGGGCGGTGGCAAGCCGGAAAACGAGCGAACGACGATCGGGCGCAAACCGCAGCGACAACGGCGGAGGCGAAGGGCGTGGGCCGGTCAGGGTCCACGTCCCGGTTCTTCCCGAGGAGTCGCTGCGGGCGATGGCGCTCGAGCGTGGTTGCACGGTCGTCGATGGGACGGTGGGGGCAGGTGGTCATTCGGAGTTGTTCTGTGCCGAGCTCGGTGCGGAAGGGCTGCTGATCGGACTCGACCGGGATGCCGAGATCCTCGGGCACGCGCTAAAGCGGCTGTTTGACCAGCCGCGAAACGGCGGTCCGAGGATCGAGCTCCGACACGCGGCGCACGCAGAACTCGAATCGGTCCTGACCGAGCTCGGTCTGCCTCACGTCGATCGCGTGTTCCTCGATCTCGGCGTCAGTTCTCTTCAGCTCGACTCCCCCGAACGGGGCTTCTCCTTCATGCGCGACGCGCCACTCGACATGCGAATGGATCCGACCAGGGATCGGATACCGGCCAGCGATTGGCTCATGCGTGTGCGCAAGGACGAGCTGGAGCGGGTCCTGCGGGACTACGGCGGAGAGCGATTCGCGCCACGGATAGCCTCGGCCATCGTCGAGGCGCGGCGAATGCACCCGATCGAGCGGACGTCACAGCTCGCCGAGTTGTGCGTGCGTGCGACGCCGGGGCGATTCCGTCACGGGCGGATTCACGCTGCGACTCGCAGCTTCCAGGCGATCCGGATCGCGGTGAACGACGAGCTTGGCCACCTCGAACGTGGACTCGAGGCCGCCTGGGAGTCGCTTTGCGTCGGTGGGCGGTTGGTCGTGCTGAGCTTCCACTCACTCGAAGACCGAATCGTGAAGAGCTTCCTCAAGGACCGCACGCGGGAACGCACACGCAGTCCCGAGCGTGCGACCGAGGCCGAGGTCGCCAGCAACAGTCGTTCGCGTTCGGCCAAGCTGCGATTCGGCGTCAAGCCATCGGAATCGGGGGCGCTGTCATGAGGTGGATGATCGCCGGACTCGCGTTCGCTGCATGTCTCGTGCTCGCGATCTACACGGCAGTCGTGCGTGGTGACAATACGCGTCGCCGGCTGCGCCTCTTGGACGGGGAGGAATACCTCAACACTCTGGCGGTCGCACTCGACACCGAGGCGAAGCGATCCGTCGAGCGAGTGAATCTGGACTCGATGTTGGAGTCTTGGGCGGGCTTTCGTGGGCTCGAGGTGGAGGATCGAAAATGAGTTCGTCGAGAGAGCGGGGCTGGGATCAGATGTCGCGGCGCGGTGTGCTCGGGGTTGGGCTGGGCTTCGCTCTGGGGGTTCTCTATCTCGGGGCGATGCTCGTCGATCTCCACCTGGTCCGCTCTGAGGAGCGCGTGCGGAGGGTCCGTGAGCTTGAGGTCCTGCAGTCTCGCTCGGCCGCACCGCGGGGAACGATCTACGACCGGAAGGGCCAGGCCATGGCTTGGGATCGTGCGGTCATGGATCTGCGCGCGGAGCTGATCCTGCTGCCGGCGCCGAGCCTCTCCGACATCCGGAAAGCTGATCCGACCTTGCCGGCGAGCTTTCGACCGAAGCGCTCTCGGCGGGACTTCACGCTGGCGATCTCGGAGTTCCTCGACGATGTCGGTCGGGCCGTCCGTGGTCTTCCGGAGTTCGAGAGTGTGGAGCGTCGTCAGGCGCTTCGCGAGAACCTTGGGGAGTTCATCCGGTCGGCATTCAAGCGCGTCGAGACGGCCGGCCTGCAGGGTCGGGAGCTCAAGGCGGGTGAGCGCTACGACTTCGGGGAGTCGGTTCGGGTCGATATCCTCCTGCTCGCCGGTGTCGATGATCCGCGGACGATCCAGGCCCTGCGGGCTCTGGATGGCTGGATCCGGGTGCGCACTCCGGACTCTGTGCGTCGGCGTGCCTACCGCGCGTTCATTCACCCGGTTCAGGGATACGCCCGCGAGGTGCTGGACCGGGCGCTGCTCGAACCGGTGCTCGGACGCTACGACGGCCAGCGGCCGCTGAACGGTCTCGAGATCCACCCGGCCATCAATCACTGGCTCGACTACTCGCGAGAGAGCGAGGAGGGCGTTCCGTCGGTCGATTCGCGCTACCTCGGCAAGCGCACCGTGCGTCGGACGGCCGGAGGTATGCCAGTTCTGCAGCTGCCCGACCAGGCGCCACAGGGGCCGCTCGCGATGTATACGACGCTCGATGTCGACCTGATGCAGCTCGCGGACGAGCACCTGATGGCGACGGTCGAACGGGTGATCGAGGACTACGAGGGTCCGCCGGAATGGGGAGGCGTGGTCCTGGTGCACGTCGAGACCGGCGAGATCGTCGCGACCGCGTCTTACTCGGCGAAGAAGGACGGCACACGGGATCTGTTCGGCGCCTACACGCCGATGCAGCGTTCGTTCACGCCGGGTTCGGTCGTGAAGCCGTTGCTCGCTGCGATCGGCCTTCAGCTCGGGGCGTTCTCGATCGACGAGATCATCAATTGCTCCGACGGAGTGTTTGTCGGTGGGCGAGCCCGGCGGACGGTTCCGGACGACCATCCCATGGGGCGTCTGAGCGTAGACCGGGTCCTGGTCCAGTCGAGCAACCGCGGCGCCGCTCGCCTTGGCGTGATGATGGGGCGTGAAGGTCTGGATGCCTACATCCGGCACTACGCTTTCGGCGAGTCGACCGGCATCGAGTGGTTCGGCGAATACCTCGGGCACGGTCCGCTTTGGAAGCGGCACCACGACCATCCCGGAAAACCTGCGCGGTTCGCTGAGATGAACGACGCCGACTTCGGCGTCTGGTACGGCCCGTCCGTCAGCTTCGGCTACGAGATGAAGACGTCGATCCTCCAGATCGCGCGCGCCTACCTCTCGATGATTCACGGTCAGGAGCGTGAGCTGCGCCTCGTGCGAGGGGTGACCGAGGGTGGGCAGTCGACCGCGTGGCCGGAGTACCGCGGCGAGCGCTTCCTCGGCCGTAGCACCCGCGAGCAGATCTTCAGCGCGCTCTCGCATGTTCCCATCGACGGCACGGCCAGGAACGCGAAGCGCCACCTGGCCGGTCAGGTGCATGAGTTCGAGCTTGGTGACTTGGCTGGCAAGACCGGCACCTCCCAGTTCGCCGGACGGAACGTGCCGCGCTGGGACGGCCGGAAGGTCAACGAGATGGTTCGCACCTCGACCTTCGCCGGCTTCGCTCCGGCTCACGACCCGGAATACCTGTGTGTTTGCGTATTCCAGAAGGTCGGTGCTTCGAACTTCTACGGCGGGGCGTATGCTGCTCCCGTCGCAATGGGGCTCCTGCTCGATGTCAGAGCTGGAGTCAGGACGGGCGGAACGGATCGGTCAGGATCCGGGTCGTCCGACGCGATTCGGTCGACACCGCGGACGGGGAGAACCCGCGGGCGGTGACGGTCGAGGTCTGATGAGGCGGTGATGACTCAACTCGCATTTCCTTCGGGGCTGCGTACGGAGCCGAGTGGTGTTCGGCTCGGCGATCTACGAGAGGCCCTCGAGGTCGAACAGGTGATCGGTTTCGGTCCCGGGGCGGCCGAGCGTGAACCGACGGGGCTGTCGGTTGACAGCCGGACCGTGCGGGAGGGCACGGTGTTCTTCGCGGTTCCAGGAGTGAACGACGATGGCTCGCGCTACGTCGACGAAGCGCTCGATCGTGGTGCGATTGCGATCGTGTCCGAGCGCCCGTTGCACGTTCCGGTGCCCGTGCTCGTCGTCCGCAGTGCGCGTCGCGCAGTCGCGGTCGCAGCTCGGGTGTTCCATCGCGATCCGTCGCGCAACATGCAGATCGCCGGCGTGACCGGAACGAACGGCAAGACGACGGTCACGCACCTCGTGCGCCACATCCTCGAGCTCGATGGCCGGAGCACCGGCCTGCTCGGGACGATCGGACACGAGTTCTGCGGCCGGGTCTTGCCGGCGAACAACACGACCCCGGCGGCGATCGAACTTCAGGGCTACCTGCGTGAGATGGCCGACCGCGGCACGCGGGACTGTGTGATGGAAGTCTCGAGCCACGCGCTGGTTCAGGATCGCGTGCACGGTGTGAAGTTGCGCGTGGGTGCGTTCCTCAACCTGTCGCCAGAACACCTCGACTACCACGGTTCGATGGACGAGTACGGGCGCGCCAAGGCACGTCTGATGCAGCAACTCGAGCCGGGCGCGGTCGCGGTGCTGAACCTCGACTCGTCGTTCGCGTCGTGGATGGCGGGTGAGGTCCCGGCCGGGATCGATGTGCTGACCTTTGGGCTGAACCCCGACGCGGACATCCGCGCGACCGTCGTGTCCCAGGGCCTCGACGGCACACAGCTCGAACTCCACATGCCGCGGGGCTCGGTCGACCTGAAACTGCCGCTTCCAGGTCGCTACAACGTCGAGAACGCACTCGCCGCCGCCGCGATCTGCTACGCGATGGGCTGCAGCGAGCTGACGATCGCCCACGGCCTCGAGACCGCTCCATCGGTCCGAGGTCGGATGGAATCGGTTGGCCAGCGGGCTGGAGTCCGGGTCTGGATCGACTACGCCCACACACCGGACGCCGTCGATAAGGCGTGCCGGACGATCCGTTCTCTCGGCGGTGGTCGGCTCACGGTCGTCTTCGGCTGTGGTGGTGATCGAGATCGGGCCAAGCGACCTCTGATGGCCAAGGCCGCGGCGCGTCACGCCGATCGCTTGTTCCTCACGACGGACAACCCGCGCAGCGAAGATCCTTCGGAGATCATCGATCAGATGACTTCCGGCCTGGATCCGAGCGTCGCGGAGGACGGGGTCGAGTGGGCGAAGTGTCTCGATCGCGGCACGGCGATCGAGGAGGCGGTTCGCACGGCTGTGCCGGGTGAGGTCGTTCTGATCGCCGGTAAGGGGCACGAGAACTACCAGATCTACGGCGACACGATCGTGCCGTTCGATGATCGCAAGCACGGCCGAAAGGGCCTGCGGATGCTCGGTGTCGATTCGCTTCCGCGTTCGACCAAGGCCGGGCGCGAGGTGGCGTCCGGGGCGGAAGTGGCCTCGGGAGTTCCCGGGGGGCCTTCGGCGCGGGACGCGGTCTAGCTGGTATCGCGTCCCGGGTGATCGGGGTGACCAGCGAGTGATCTTCTCCACCTTCGATGGGTGCGAGGTCGGTTGGATACGAGCGCGGAGAACAGATGACGGGTCAAAGCAACGGCGCGATCTGGATGACGGCTTCGGCGATCGCCGAGGTGACCGGCGGGCAGGTTGATCGTTCGGGGGCCGCGGATCCAGCGGTCGGTGTCTCCACGGACACGCGTTCGCTCCGCCCCGGCCAGCTGTTTGTCGCGCTCCGAGGGCCGCGGTTCGACGCGAACCTCTTCGCCCAGCAGGCGCTGGCTGCCGGTGCCGCGGGCGTGCTCGTCGATCGTCCGCTGACTGGTCCGTCCGACCACTCGCGTGGATTCGTCGTCCGCGTCGATGACTGCAAGCGCACGCTGCAGGCGATCGCGTCCGAGCATCGGGATCGGGTGGCTGCCGGTGTGATCGGCATCACCGGCTCCTGCGGCAAGACGACGACCAAAGATCTCTGTGCGGCCGCGCTGCGGACGGCCGGGCCGACGGTCGCGGCCCGTGGCTCCTTCAACAACCAGATCGGCCTACCGGTGACGCTCTGTGAGATCGAGGCCCGGACGCGGTTCGCGGTCTGTGAGCTCGGCACGAGCGCTCCGGGTGAGATCGAGCGCCTGGCCCGGCTGGCGCGCCCCGACATCGGGGTTCTGACCTGCGTTCGCGAAGCGCATCTCGAAGGCCTCGGAAGCCTCGAGGGCATCGCCGAAGAGAAGTCCCGTCTGTTCGCTCACCTGCAGCCGGACGGAGTGGCAGTGCTCGACGCCGACGATCCGTTCTGCGTGCGGATTGCCGCAGATCTGGACCGTCCTGTCCGGCTCGTCTCGACCGAGCGCGAGGCCGACTTGTTCGCGAGCGAGATCCGGTTCGACGGCGAAGGGCTGCGTTTCCTCGCGCACGGCGAGGGCTTTGATTCGACCGAGGTCTTCGTTCCTAGGTCCGCGCGCCACGACGTCAAGAACGCCCTGTTTGCGTTGCAGGTCGGGCGTCTTTGCGGGGTTGCGACGTCGCAGCTCGTCCGCGGCCTTGCGGACGCCGCGCCGACTCCTCGTCGACTGGAGATGCGTCGAGCCCAGGGGCTTCGCGTCTTGGACGACTCGTGGAACATGTCGCCGTCGTCGGCGCTCGCCGCTCTGCGGACCCTCGACGACGTCGCCGGCGGCGCTCATCGGGTCGTCGTGTTCGGTGACATGCGTGAGCTCGGCGACAAGAGTGCCGAACGGCATCGCGAGCTCGGGGAGCGCGCCGCCGAGCACGCTCCGCGGCTCCTCGTCACGGTTGGGCAGGAAGCCCACCGGATCGCTCAGTCGGCGATCTCCTCGGGGTTGTCCGCCGGTCAGGTGATCGCGACGAACACCGCGACCGAGGCCTTCGACGCTCTCGCCGATCGCCTCGAAGGCGGTGAGGTCGTTCTCTGTAAGGCATCGCGCGGAATCGGTCTCGACCGCTTGGTGGATCGTCTGGTCGGCGAATCGTGGCCACGTGCGCAGAAGGCGCAGGTGTCTGCTCGTGCGGCCGCTGGGGAGATCTGAGGCGTGCTCTACTGGCTTCTCTACGGACCGGAGGGGCCACTTCTGGATGTGCCAGGGATCTGGCTCCTGAAGTTCATTTCGTTCCGCGCCGCGGCGGCCGCCGTCACGGCGTTCCTGCTCGCGCTGACGCTCGGTCGCATCGTGATCCCGCGTCTGGCGATGGCAGGAATGCGGGAGTCGACGGATAAGTCGCCGGCCGAGCTGCTGCGCGAACTGCACGCCGGCAAGCAGGGCACGCCGACGATGGGCGGCACGTTCCTGATCGGTTCGCTCCTGATCTCGGGAGCCGTCTGGCTGCGGTTCGACCGGTTCAACGACTACTCGTGGATCGCTCTGTTCACGATCGCGTGGTTCGCAGCCGTCGGGTTCGCGGACGATTGGATCAAGCTCCGCACCGAGCGGAAGGGGCTCCGGGGGCGCATCAAGCAGCGCCTGCTGACCGCGGGCGCTCTGCTCTCCGGGCTCGCTCTGGTGTGGATGGGCCTGGGCGGAGACGACGGGCCGTCTCTCTGGCTGCCGTTCACGACTGAGCCGCTGGTCGAATTCGGCACCGGGTGGCTTGGAGTGGCCGGATTCGCGTTGCTCGCCGTCCTCGTGCTGACTGGGTCGGCGAACGCGGTCAACCTGACGGATGGGATGGATGGTCTCGCGACCGGCTGCGTGCTGACCGCGTCGCTCGCCTACTGCGGGATCAGCTATTTCGTCGGCAACTCGGAGCTCGCGAGCTACCTGCGCGTCGAGCACGTGCCCGGAGCGGGTGAGATGGTGGTCCTGCTGGCGGGGCTGATCGGTGCCTGTTTCGGGTTCCTGTGGTTCAACGCCGCTCCCGCGTTGGTGTTCATGGGCGATGTCGGCAGCCTCGCTCTCGGTGGGGCGCTCGGTTTCGTCGCGCTCGTCAGCCGGACCGAGTTCGCTCTGGTGGTCGTCGGCGGGATCTTCGTGGCCGAAGCCGTGTCGGTGATCCTGCAGGTCGTGTCGTTCCGACTGTTCGGCGGACGACGCATTTTCCGGTGCGCACCGCTGCACCACCATTTCGAGTACGGCAAGATGCCTGAGACGCGGGTCGTCGTGCGGTTCTGGATCGTCTCGGCGATGTTGGCTCTCTGCAGTCTCGCGTTGTTCAAGGTCAGGTGAGGGTGGTTCCGTTGGTCAGAACGGGTTCGCGAATTTGCAGCACTCCACGCCGACTCTTCCGGTGCGATCGATGCACTGGAGAGATGGCGACGGTGGGAGGTGCGTCGTGATCGGTCGTTCCCGGCGCTCGGGCGAGCCAGGCTTTGGCGAGACCACCCAGGTCCGTCTGCCCGAACTCGACTGGATGATGTTCGCGGTCGCGGCGCTGTGCTGCGTCGGCATCGTGATGTCGATCTCGGCCCAGCCGATCCTCGAGCCGGTTCTCGGCGGGCTGCGTGGCCGGGGAGTCTTCCTGGCGCTGGGAGTCATCGCGCTCGTCGTGATGGCGATGGTGCCGTTGCACTGGTTGCGCGACCGGGCGCACCTGCTCTTCGGCGCCGCGGCGGTCGCGATCGCCTGCACGGTGCTCTTCGGTGTCGAGCGCAACCACGCCCGGCGCTGGATCGTCGTCGGGCCGATGACGTTCCAGCCGGTGGACTGGGCCAAGATCGCCCTGGTTCTGATGACGGCACGCTTGCTTGCCGCCCCAGAGCCGAAGACCCGGAGCCATCCGTTCCCGGCCGACTTGTCGCGACTTTCGAGCGCGCTGATGCCGGCTGGCTTGATGGCGGCCTTGCTCTTCCTACAGCCCGACAAGGGCAACGCGATCCTCTGCTGCGCTCTCGCCGGAATGATGGCTCTGGGCGCTGGGGTGGGCTTCCGCTGGATGCTCGTTCCGGCCGTCGGGGCGGTTTGGCTGGTGTCGCGAATCGTCCTGGGCGACGGTTATTCGGGTGGTCGCGTCGCTCGCTGGGCGTCGGGGGATCACCCGGACCAGATCGCCGCCGCGCGGCAGTCGTTCGAGTCCGGCGGCTTCACCGGCGCAGGCCTAGGGGCTGGCTGGCGCCAGCACGGCTACGTCCCCGAGGTCCGCAACGACATGGTCTTTTCGATCGTCGGCGAGGAGCTCGGCCTCGTAGGCGCGCTGGGCGTCGTCGGGCTCTTCGCTCTGCTGGGGGTCATGTGCTTCCGGCTGGTTCTGCGGATGCAGGATCCGTTCTGCCGGAGCGTCGTCCTCGGTTGCACCGTGGTCGTCTGCTCTCAGGCTCTCCTCAACATGCTGGTCACGACCGGAGCGATGCCTGCGAAAGGCATCGACTTGCCGTTCGTGAGCTCCGGCGGTACGAATCTTACTGCGTCTCTGGGCGCGATAGGTCTGATCGGGAACGCGGCCCGGACAGACTCGGTCAGTCATTGAATCCGCTAGGAGCGGCGCTGCGGTCAACGGCGTCGCTCAACAGGTTAGGGAACACTTATGGGCCAACTCGAGCGCTACGGACTCTACGTCCTGGCCATCGTCGTGATGTTGATCGTCGGCGTGGCTGTCTTCGGCGAAGAGCAGTCTCGGAGCGACGATGTCGTTCGCGCGGAAACCAACACGCCCTGGGACGACCCGGTCGATGACCCGTCGTACTGGGGCGAGGACCGCAACATCGGTGGTGACTCGCTCGGCGGTGATCCGCGCCAGCTGAGTCGCAACCTTCCGGACAGCCCGGCCAGCGGCTTCGGCTCTCTCGACGGCTTCTTCCCCTCGGAAGATGAGTCGGACGGTTCGAGGGGCGGTCGCCGGGATACCGATCTCGATGACCTCGATGCCGATCGTTCCAACCTTCAGCCGCGCGACGAAGGACGAGATCGCGAAGAACGAGATCGCGACGAGCGAGATCGCGATGATCGGCCGGAGTTCCGCGAGGAGGATTCGTCGAGCGAGCGTGACTCGCGCGACGGCGAGAATGACCGGGACGAACCGTCGAAGGTGCGTCACACGATTCGTCGCGGGGACACCTTCGAGGGCATCGCGCGTCGCTACTACCCCGGGCAGAACCCTTTCCGCGTGAGCCGCGCGATCGCGGACGCGAACCCCAACGTTCGACCGACGCGCATGCAACTCGGCACCGAGATCGTGTTGCCGGTCTACGACGGCACGACTCCGGCTGCTCGCGGCGGTTCGGGAACCTCGGGTTCGACGCGGGGTGTCAGCGGTGGTGCTGGAAGCGGTTCCTACAAGGTTCGCGCCGGGGACACGCTGACGGCGATCGCTCGCCGTCACTACGGCAGCACGTCGAAGGCGGCGATCAACGCGCTGCGGCAGGCCAACCGGAACGTCGATCCTCGTCGACTCCAGATCGGGCAGGTTCTGGCGATCCCGGACTTCCAATCGCGCTGATCGTACGGAAGTCACCGGATGCGACGCATCGGATTGGTCAGCTCGGGAACCGGCGGTCACTTGTGGCCCGCCCTGACCCTTGGCTCAGCGCTCGAGCGGCACGGTCACGAGACCGTGCTGTTGACCGAGGGGCGTCAGGTCGAGCGTGACCTGCTTTCTCGGGCGGGACGCGAAGCGGACTATCTTCCGATGGCTGGGCGCGGTCCGAAGGCCGCGCTCGGATTCGCCGGTGCGGTTCTCGAGGCTCGTCGATGGATCGAGCGGCGCGATGTCGATGCCCTCGTGCTGACCGGGGGGCGAACCGCGCTGGCTGCGGGGCTGGCGGGGCGCTCGCGCGGCGTGCCGATCTATCTTCTGGAGCAGAACGTCGTTCGCGGTCGCTCCAACAAGCTCCTCGCGCCGTTGGCCCGGCGCGTCTACCAGGGTCTGCCCCAGGAGGCGTTGGCGGAAGGGGCGTCCGGAGTCGCGGACGAGTCTCGGCGCCGTCGTCGACGACTCGTCTACACCGGCACCCCACTGCGCGAGAATTTCTTGGCCGGTCACGCGCCGGATGCGACCGAGGACTCGTTCCAGCGACGCGCTCGCGCCCGCGAGCGGCTCGGGTTGCCAGCCGATCGGCTGATCGTCTTCGTGACCGGGGGGAGCCAGGGTGCTTCGTCGCTGAACGACATCGTTCCGGAGGCGCTCGCGCTGGCTCGCCGGCAGGTGCGCGACGACGGTCTCGAGCCGGAACTATTCGTGTGTCATCTATGCGGGCCCGATCAGGGGCGCGACGGACGCCCACGAGTGGATGAGATCTCCGAGGCCTACGACGCGCTCGGTCTGGAGGCTCGCGTCGAGCCACTGACCGAAGACATGCCGGCCTACTACGCGGCGGCTGATCTGGTCGTCTGTCGAGGTGGTGGCGTCACGATCGCGGAACTGATCGCGACCGGGCGGGCTGCGGTCGTGCTGCCCTATCCGTTCCATCAAGACCGGCAACAGTGGCACAACGCGCGGGTGCTCGAGATCGTCGGCGCGGCACGGATCGTCGAGGAGCGAGTTCACCGCGGTGATCGCGTTCGACTCACCGAACAACTCGTGCGGCCGCTCGGCGAATTGCTGGCCGACCGCGAGCTGAGGGCCCGTATGGAGTGTGCCGCTGTGCAGCTCGATCCGGGCGATGCCTCGGAGCGGATCATCCAAGATCTGCATCAGGACCGGCGATTCGGCGCGGCTCAAGCCGGGTTGATCGCTCCCGACAACAACTGACGGAACGACACCGAGGGTTCAGGAAGCGTGTTCAAGATCGGAAGCGAGCGGGTTCACCTGATCGGAGTCGGCGGTGCGGGCATGTCGGCACTCGCGCGGCTGATCCAGGGGATCGGCGGAGACCTGACTGGAAGTGATCGCGGCACGAGTCCGCTGATGGAGGACCTGCGCGCCGAAGGGTTGCACCTCTGGGTCGGCCATCGACCGGAACAGGTTCACGGCGAGAATGGCTATGTCGTCCGATCGGCTGCGGTTCCCGACGATGATCCCGAACTGCTCGAATGCGAGCGTCGGGGATTCACGCCGTTGCTCTACGCGGAGGCGATCGGGCGCCTCTCCGAGGGCAAGAGGACCCTCGCCATCGGAGGTACGCACGGCAAGACGACGACGACGGGGCTGACGATCGCCGCCGCCCGGGGTGCCGGGCTCGATCCGTCTCACATCGTCGGTGGGGAAGTGCCCGAGCTCGGGGGGAACGGCTACGGCGGTCATGACGACGTGTTGATCGTCGAAGCCTGCGAGTTCAATCGCAGCTTTCACAACCTCAAGCCGCACGCCGCCGCGATCCTCAACCTCGATCACGACCACTTCGATTGCTACCCGTCGACCGATGACCTGCACGACGCATTCGCTGGATACGTGAACAACGTGCGGCGCGGCGGCGCTGTGCTGATCGAGGAGTCGGTCCCGGCGAACATCGTTGACGAGGTCTGCACGACGGTGCGCGTTCTCCGAGTCGGCTCCGGGCTGTTCGCCGATATCCGGGCGGTCGGGCTGACCGATCTCGAGCAGCCAGGATGCTTCGAGTTCACCCCAGTGCTCGAGGGTCGTGAACTCCCGCGCGTGCGGCTGTCGTTGCCGGGTCGGTTTCAGGTGCAGAACGCGTTGTTCGCGCTCGGTCTGGTCGAGGCGGCCGGTGGCGACCTCGAGGGTGCCTGCGAGGGGCTGGCCTCCTTCGCCGGAGTGCGTCGACGGTTCGAGATGCACGAGATCGACGATCGAGTCGGGCTCGTCAACGACTACGCGCACCATCCCGCGGAGATCAAAGCTGTGCTGCGTGCGGCGCGCCGCCGGTTCCCGGGGCGGCCGCTGCTCGTCGCGTTCCAGCCACACCAGCATCGCCGCACGCTGCACCTCTTTGACGAGTTCGTCGAGGCGCTTGCGGAGGCCGACAAGCTTCTGATCTGTCCGATCTACGGTGCAAGAGAGAGCGAGGAAGTCCGCAAGACCGTCTCGCATCTGACCCTGATCGAAGCGCTGCGCGAGCGCGGGGCACGTGCTGAGGACGCGGGGCCAGTGGAAGGTCTTGCGCAGCGCGTCCTCGCGATGCGCAAGGCGCAGGACCTCGTCCTCGTCCTCGGTGCTGGAGATATCGACGACGCGGTGACCGACATCGTCGATCGCGCTCGAGGCGGGATCGGAGTCGCTTCCTGACCCCGCAAGGACCTGCAGGATCCCGAACGATGCGAGACGACTTCGAGTCCGCGCTGCGTGAGCACGCTCCCGGGTTTCACGGCGCCGTTCGACAGAACGTGCCGCTCAAGCCCTTCACGCACCTTCGCATCGGTGGGCCCGCGGACTGGCTCGTCGAGCCCTACGACGCGAGTGACGTTCAGTCGATCGTTCGAGTCTGTCGTGAACTCGATCAGAGGCTTCTCGTCCTCGGTGGCGGCAGCAACGTGCTCGTCTCGGACGAGGGTGTCGATGCGGTGGTGATGCGTCTGGATCGGATGCACCAGCTCGTTCGTGAGGACAGCCGCATCACGGCGGGGGCTGGGGCGACCTTGCCGGGCCTGCTGCGCAGCACGCGCGAACTCGGCCTCGCTGGACTCGAAGTGCTGACGGGCGTTCCGGCCGAGGTCGGTGGAGCGGTTGCGATGAACGCCGGCACGCACGAGGGCTCGACCTTCGACCATCTCGTGAAGCTCGAAGTCGTCGATTCCTCGGGCGAGCTCAAGCTGCTGGAGAAGGAGGACTTCAACCCGACCTACCGCAACGGTGGATTGGGTGACCAGATCGTCGTCAGCGCCACTTTCGACCTCAAGAACGACAGTCCACAGGCGATCTACGCCCGCTTCGAGCAGTCGCTGAAGCGCCGCAACGCGACCCAGCCGGTCACCGAGCGCAGCGTCGGCTGTGTCTTCAAGAACCCCGACGGCGACTCGGCAGGCCGCCTGATCGAACGCGCGGGCTGCAAGACCAAGAGCCGTGGAGCTGTCTCTGTCAGCGGCAAGCACGCGAACTACTTCGTCCACGACGGCGCCGGCAACTCCGAGGACTTCCTCGCCCTGGCTCAGGATGTGCGCGAGCGCGTGCAGAAGGAGTTCGGCGTCGAGCTCGAGTTCGAGGTCAAGCGCTGGGGGCGTGGGGACGCGTGGGCGTAGAGTGGCGTCGGTTCCCGGTCTTACGGGCTTCCTGAGGCGCAGGGTGTGATAATCCGGGTCCAGTGACGGACCCTCTCGAGTCAGGCCTCGCCCGCGAGTCGGCTGCAGTGCTCTCACTGTCCGACCTCGAAGGCGGTGCCTACGACCGGCCGGAGTTCCGGTCCCTCATGGGTTCGCTCGAGCGCTTCGTGCCGAGCGTGCTTTCGCGGCTCTACTCCGAATGGAAGTTCGAGAGCTTGGACGGATTCTCGTTCAGGCTCGTCCGAAGGCTGACCCAGCGACGGCTCGAGCTTGCTGGGCTGTGTCTGCTGATCAGCGATCAAAGCTGGACGCCATTCCACATGCAGCTCCAACACGATGCTGCGATAGACGAGATCGAGTGGATGCGTTGCCGGTTGGGAGTGTGGGGCGAGAGCCCGCGGCAGATGATCCGGATGCCGTGGGACACCCCCGACGAGAGAGTCACTCAAGAAGTTGTCGAGAATCCGGACGAATTCGAGTGGGTGTTCACGGTGATGCTCGGTGAGGAGGAATTCAGCGATGTGTAGGTGGTGGCCAGCGTCAGTTATTGTCGCGATGTGTTCTTTCCTTGTCGGGTGTGGGGCTGGTCCAACAGCGCAGGCCGACAAGCGGATCCGACCCAAAGTTGTCTTCGTTTGGAGTCCGGAGGACATCGCGCAACTTCCAACCGATGAGGTCTGGTTGCGAGTCTGCTACGACCCTTCGACGCGGGTCTGGGGTGGAGAGACGCGAGACGATGCGAGCTTCCGCATCTTCGGGTTGCTGACGGACTTCAATCACACTCCGCCGTTCTCCGATCCCAACTTCGGAAGCCACTACGGTGGGGGTGAATCGTGAAAGTCCGACCTCTACCACTACTCCGACTTCTACCGCGGAAACCAGATCGTTCTGGAGACCTGGGCAAGGAGTTCCGATGCGAAGCCCGTTTGGAACGTCTTCGCTCAACTCGATGCGGCTGGGATTCCGTACGAGTTTGCCCTCGGAGGTTACGGCCTCAGTCTTTTCGTCGGCGATGCCTGGGTCGACGAGGCCCGAGAGCTTGCGGAGGCAGCGCTTCGCGACTGCGACGTTGCGCTTGCTGGCGAGGCGCTGAGAGGGAAGTCCGCCTACTTCCCCAAATAGTCCAGCGCGATCCGGTACGCGAGCAGGCGCTCGCCGCGGACCCAAAACTCGGCACCCGGTGCGTCGCGGGTGCCGACGAGGCGCCACAGCGCCTTCATGCAGTTCTCTCGATCCTCGAGGAGGGCGGCGAGGCGGGCCATCGGGGCCCAGAGGCCGGTGCCGCCCTTGTCGCGGAGGACCGGGCGGCCGGTCGAGGCGTCGAAGAACAGCTTGCCGTCCCCGAGGTTGCGAACCGCAAATTCGAGGACGTTCTCGGCCACACCGCGGTTCGTGCTGACGCACTGCTCAGCGATGTTCAGTGAGTTGCCGAGGTGCTCGACGTTGTTGGGCGAGAAGTAGGCGCCGGGCTCGGGGCTGAGGGTGATGACCTCGGGTTGGATCATCGAGTGGAGCAGCTTCGAGGGGCTGACGGCCGATTCGATCTGCTCGGTCATGCGGTCCGCGAGCCCGGCGAACTCCTCGTCGCCCGTCGTGTCCGCGACCTCGCGGACGAAGTCCGGGTCGATGTCGATCAGAAAGCTGTTCGTTGCGAAGCCGCGCGAGGCGAACTGGAAGTAGTTGCGGATCAACCAGACGCCCTGGTCGATGCCTTCGTGTCGCTGGTAGCCGCGAAGGATCTCGATCGAGAGCTCGCGGTCCTCGGGGCGGTCGAAGACCTCGGCGCCGTGCCAGAGGCCCTCGGCGATACGAAGGGCCTCGGTCGTGCCCGTCGCATCGCGGTCCTCCTTGCCGTCGCCCGGGCGGAAGCGCCAGAGAACGAAGCCTCGAGTGAACGGATCATCGTCATCGAGGACGATCAGGTTGTCGGTCGCGATCTGGCGAACATGCTCGTACCAGTCTCTTCGCTCGGCGAGCGCCGCGTAATCGAGCAGTTGGCCGACATCGACTGCGTAGACGAAGCCGTTCGGTCGCTTCAGCGAACCGAGGTCCGAGGCGAAGAGTTCATCGATCTCGGCCTCGAGTCGTTCGTGCTCGGCGCGAGCGCGTTCGACGAGTGCGTCGAGGTCGCCCTCATAGCCGCAGCCGGCTGCCATCCAGAGGATCGGCGCAGTCAGGACGAACAGCAGTCTCGTCCGGTTCCGTGGCGGGATCGGTCGGTCGGATGGTTCGCGCATGCGCGCGCGACGATCGAGGCTCCGCACCGAGCGTTCAAGGCCGGTTCGACCGATCCCGTAGACCCGTCAGATCGTCACGCCCGATGCCGAAGCGCTCCAGATACTTGGCGAGCCGCGAGTAGTCGTTCTTCGAGGCCTTCTGCTGGCGCGACTCGGCGAAGAGTTCGCGCCCCGCAGCGGAGAGGTTGGGGGTTCGTGCGCAGACGGAAAGCACGTCCTCGAGCTGAATGCGGTCGAACCGATCGAGTCCGTCCACCTGGTCCGAAGACAGGACCCGCTCGCAGTAGGCGCTCTGGTCGGCTCGGTTGGAGGCGCCGCCCCAGGCGCGACGGAGTCGCTGAACCTCCTCGTCCACGAGTTCCCGGTCGATGCGACCCGAGTTCGAGAGCGTGGCGAGGCGGGTGATCGAGGCGTTGAGGTCGCGAAAGTTTCCGGACCAGTGGCCTTCTGGTCCGGTGGCGAATCCGAGGAAGCGTTCACGCGCCTCCTTGTTGAACGTCACTCGTCGTCCGTGGTCGTGCTCGAATCGAGAGAGTTCGTAGTCGAGGTTCGGTTCGAGGTCCTCGATACGGTCGCGGAGCGAGGGAAGCTCGAAGGCCCACAGGTCGATCCGCGACAGCAGGTCTTCTCGGAAGCTGCCGCTTCGCACCTGCGCGCGTAGATCGCGGTTCGTGCCGGCGATGAGTTGGAATTCGCTGCGCACCGGCTTGTCGGACCCGAGCGGCAGGAATACGCCTTCTTCGATCGCGCGCAGCAGCATCGCCTGCTCGTCGAGGCCGAGCTCTCCGATCTCATCGAGGAACAGGAGGCCTTGGTCGGCGGATTGGAGCAGTCCCTTGCGCTTCGTCTGTGCGCCGGTGAACGCGCCCTTCTCGTGGCCGAACAGCGTCGACATCGCGGAGTCGCCGCGAAGCGTCGCGCAGTTGACCTGGACGAATGGGCCCTGGACCTGGTGCTTCTGGTGCTTGAGTTCGTAGATGCGGCCGGCCAGCTGGGTCTTGCCGACACCGGTGCGACCCTCGAGAAGGATCGGCGCCTCGGAGCGGAGTGCGACGGTTTCGATCCGTTCGATCAAAGCGTTGAAGCGTTCGTTGCGTGTGGGGATGCCGGCCTTGAGAAAAGCGACGGCGTCCTGTTGTTCGCGTTCGAACCGGGAGGCGAGGCGGTCGTACCGCGAGAGGTCGAGATCGATGATCCGGGCGGTGCCGATCGCGTTCTTCGCGTTCGGACGCGGCGGCGAGGTCTGGATGAGTCGCGCCGGCACGCGCCGAGACTCGGCGAGGAGGAACCAGCAGATCTGCGCGACGTGCGTGCCGGTCGTGATGTGGATCAGGTAGTCCTCGTTCTCTTCGTCGAACTCGTAGGACTCGGCCCAGGTCGACAACGCTTCGTAGACGTCGGCGAAGTCCCAGGGATCGCGGAACGTGACGCGGTGGTGGCGGACCTCGGTCTCGGGGCTCGTCGTCGTGATGTCCTCGGCAACGACGTCTGCGATCGCCTTGCCCTTCTTCTCGGACAGAAGCTCGAGCCGATCGACGATCAGGTGTTCCTGCTGCGCGAGCGACACCGTGGGGCGCCAGAGGTTCCAGCGGTCGGCGCGGAACGCGCGGTCTTTGGTCAGTCCGAGGAGACTGAGGACGACGGTCGGGCGTGGCATCAGGGCGGGTCCACGAGGCATCCTATAGGATGTTAGAACATCTGATAGGGATGTTCTTCAGTGAGCCGGCGTGCCGGAAGATCCGCTGCTCCAGGAATCTGCAATCTCCTAAGTTCCGCATAGACAGTGGATTAGAGGTTCGTCCTGCCTCCGTCAGCCGACTTCCGAGGCCAGTGGCACAGCGTGTGACTTCCCAGCGGCAGGCCCGCGGGCCACGCTCCTGATCCCTGAGCATGTTGCCAGCAGAAGCGACCCGGTCCGCGCGCCACGAAGACACCTCCGAAGGGAGGCTGCCATGAGCAAAGCCATCGATATCGAAAGCTACGGAGTCCCGATCAAGGCCTGGGTCGACGGAGTGGATCTCGCCGACAACGCGAAGCAGCAGCTTCAGCGGACCGCGGCCCTGCCGTTCCTGCACAACCACATCGCCGTGATGCCGGACGTGCACTGGGGGCTCGGTGCGACGATCGGCTCGGTTCTGCCGACGGTCGGAGCGATTGTGCCGGCTGCAGTCGGTGTCGACATCGGTTGCGGAATGTGTGCGGTGCAGACCTCGCTGACGGCGAGCGACCTTCCCGATGACCTGAAGCCGGTCCGGACTGCGATCGAACGCGCCGTGCCCCACGGCCGTACGACCCGAGGTCGGGACAAAGGCTCCTGGAACGATCCGCCCAAGCGCGTTCAGAACCTCTGGAAGGAGCACCTGAGCGATGGGTTCACCGAGCTGTGCAGTCGTTACGGCAAGCTGAAGAACACGAACAACCTGGTCCACCTCGGAACGCTGGGAACCGGGAACCACTTCATCGAAGTGTGTCTCGACGAAGCGGACCGCGTGTGGTTCATGCTGCACTCGGGTTCGCGTGGCGTCGGCAACCGACTGGCGACGATCTTCATCGAGAAGGCCAAGCAGGACATGCGACGGCAAGACCGTGGTCTGCCGGACGAAGACCTGTCCTATCTCGAGGAGGGCTCGGAGTTCTTCGACGACTACGTCGAAGGAGTGCTCTGGGCGCAGGAGTTCGCGCGTCTGAACCGGCAGGTCATGATGGAAGCGATGATCGCAGCTGTCGCGGCGGTCCCGGGTATCAAGCCGTTCAAGTCGAACCTCCTGGCGGTTAACTGCCACCACAACTACGTGCAGCAAGAACACCACTTCGGCAAGGATTGCTGGGTGACTCGTAAGGGAGCCGTGCACGCCGGTGAAGGCAAGCTAGGCATCATCCCGGGTTCGATGGGGGCGAAGTCCTTCATCGTGCGCGGCAAGGGCAACAAGGACAGCTTCGAGTCGTGCTCTCACGGCGCGGGACGAGTCTTGAGCCGGACCAAGGCGAAGAAGCAGTACACGATCGACGACCACATCGAAGCGACGAAGGGAGTCGAGTGTCGGAAGGACGCTGGCGTGCTCGACGAGACGCCGATGGCCTACAAGGACATCGACAAGGTGATGGAGGCCCAGAGCGATCTGGTCGACATCGTCCACACCCTGCGTCAGGTCGTCTGTGTGAAGGGCTGAAAGGAGAACGTGATGAAGACGTCACTGATGATCGACGGACGACGAGGCGAAGGCGGGGGCCAGGTCCTCCGCACGAGCCTGTCGCTATCGGCGGCCCTCGGTCTGCCGCTGCAGATCGAGCACATCCGTGGTGGGCGCAAGAAGCCCGGCCTGATGCGGCAGCACCTGACTTGTGTGCAGGCGCTCGCTCGCATCTGTGCGGCCGAGGTGGATGGCGACGTGCTGCAGTCGACGAAGCTCCGGTTCGAGCCGGGCGAGGTCGTCGCGGGGAAGTACTTCTTCGCGGTCGGCTCCGCCGGCTCGGCCATGCTCGTGCTGCAGACGATCCTGCCGCCGCTGCTTCTCGCCGACGGACCGAGTGAAGTCCTGCTCGAGGGTGGAACCCACAACCAGATGGCGCCGCCGTTCGAGGCCATCCAGGAGGGGTTCGCCCCGCAGGTCGAGAAGCTCGGTGCCGGTCTGCGCCTGACCCTCGACCGCGCCGGGTTCTTCCCGGCCGGTGGCGGGCGGGTGCGCGTCGAGATCGATCCGATCCAGAACCCGAAGGGGCTCGTGCTCTTGGAGCGCGGCCAGGAGGCGTTCCGGCGCGGAACGATTCACGCGGCGCACCTGCCCGACGAGGTCGTCACGCGTCAGTTCGAGTTGCTCGCCGACGGGCTCCGCCTGCCGCCGGGCAAGATCGACGTCGTGCGTCACGACGACAGTGCTGGGCCGGGGAACGCCGTGCAGGTGCGACTCGGGTTCGAGCACGTCACGGAGGTGCTGACCGGATTCGGCGAGAAGAGCCTGCCGTCCAAGCGGGTCGTCGACCCGTTGGTGCGCCAAGTTCGCCGATACTTGTCCAGCACCGCTCCGGTCGGGCGCTACCTCTGCGACCAACTCATGCTGCCGATGGCTCTCGCTGCCGGCGGCCGTTTCCGCTGCCAGGCCCCGAGCCTGCACGCGGCGACCCAAGCCGAGCTCCTCGACGAGGTGCTCGGCGAGGGCACCGTCGCGATCGAAGAACTCGGTCGCGACGACTTCGAAGTGCGAGTGCGCGGTCGCTGACCGCGTGCTCGCTCAGCGAATCGCCCGCACCTTCTGGTCGTGCGAGCCGAAGACGATGCGGCCGTCGACCAGGGCTGGGGAGCTCCACACCGGGAGTTTCTGGCCGACGAAGAAAGTCCAGGCGACGGCTCCATCCGTCCGCGCGAGCACGTACATGTTGCCATCGGACGAGCCGCAGACGACGTGCTCCGCAGTGAGCGCGGCCGACGCGAGGATGCGGCCGTCACACTGAGTCTTCCAGATCTCGGCTCCGGTCGCGGCATCGAGTGCATACATGAACCCGTCGCCGGACCCGATGTAGGCGGTGCCGTCGTGAATGGCGGCCGAAGCGAACACGTCGCCCTGGGTCTGGAACTTCCAGCGCTCAGCGCCGGTGTTCAGATCGAGTGCGTAGATCCAATCGCTGTCCGAGCCGACGATGACGAATGGATCACCGTGACCGAGCACAACGGCCGGGGAGGACCAGACGATGTCACCGGTGTCGACCTTCCAGCGGAACTCGCCCGACTCGAGGTCGACCGCGTGGATGTGGCCGTCGCGTGATCCGATCACAACGATGTTGTCGTAGACGGCCGGCGACGAGATGCCGCCCTGCATCTCGTAGCGCCAGAGCAGATCGCCTGAGTGGCGGTCGGCGCAGTAGAGCGTGAGTTCAAATCCGGAGAAGACGACGCGGTCCCCCACGATCGCCGGGGACGATTGCTCGCCGCCTTCCTCGAGCGCGAGCCTCCACTTCTCGTCGCCGGTCTCGGCATCGACGGCGTAGAAAGTGTCGTCGTCGGCTCCGAAGTAGAGGGTGCCGTCCATGTAGCCCGGGGAGCAGCGGAGCAGGCCTCCGACCGGGAAGCGCCAGCGCTCGTCGCCGGTCTCGAGGTCGAGCGCGAAGAGGTGATTGGCGAAGGTTCCGACGTAGACCGTTCCGTCGATCACGGTCGGCGAGGACTCGACCGTGCCGCCGGTGTCGAAGGACCAGAGCTCCCCCGGCTCGTGGTCGGAAGGCAGGTTCGGCGGGTCGCCGACCAGGCCGAGATGGCGATCCGAGCCGCGGAAGCGGGGCCACGACTCCGTCGGGCCACGGAGAAGGCTGGATTCGGTCGTGTCCTCGTCTGGGGTCATGCAGCTGGTTCCGAGAGCCAGGGCGCCGAGGGCTGCCGCCGTGGCGAGTTTCTTGCCCGTTGCGAGTAACGCTGGTTTCGTGCCTCGCGCCTTGCCCGGCGAGCCGGCGAGGCTGCCCTGCGGTCGTCTTCCTGTCATGCCGAGAGCGTAGCTCCGTGGGCCCTCGAGGCGACATCTCGCAGATCGTCGGATCTCCCTGACAGATCCCCGTGGCTTCTGGCGACTTCCAAAGGAATATCCGTGCCCGTGCTCCGAAACGGAGCGCTCCGGATCGCTGCTTGCTGGCGGACGCCGTCTCTGACTCTCCTGAATCCCATGAACCGATTCTCTCCCGTGGCCTTCGCGGCCGCCGCACTTCTCGCCACGCCGGTGTTCGCGCAGCAGCTCGAACGCCCGAGCGTTCCCACTTCCCCGACGGGGCTCTTCCCGAGCTCGACGATGGCCGTCTTCGAATTCAGCGGCCTGGAGGCCTGCGCCGCCGCGGCCGAGAACGACGCCCTGCTGAGCTTCATCCGTCAGCGTTTCGCGGAAGAGATGGGGCAGGACCCGATCGAGATGGTCTCGGGTATGGCCCTCGGCGAGCTCGATGGCGCCCTCGAGCAAATCGGTGTCAGCCGAAGCGACGTTCGACAGCTGCTCCGCAGCCGAATCGCGTTCGGTGCCTCACGCCTGAGCTTCTTCGACGAAGACGAGCCGATGCCGGCGCTCGCACTCGCAATCGAGGCGAAGGGCAACACCGCGGCGGTCGTCGAGCGAGTGGCCGATCAGTTGTTCGATCTGATGATCTCGCAGGTCAATCCGGGGATCGACCTCCAGCGCTCGAGTCGGACCGTTCAGGGTACGCAGCTCGACATCGTGAAGCCGCGCGCCGAGCTGGGTTCGATCGGCAAGGCGATGGTCGGTGACTGGATGGTCCTGACCTCGAGCGAGTCGTTCCTGGTCGACATCGTCGAGACCGCGAACAACGGGCAGCGCACGGTTTCGGATGCCAAGGGTCTGGCCTGGGCCCGCGACAACGGCGGTGAGTCGCTCGCGTCTCTGTGGCTGAACATCGGCCCGTTCTTCGATGCGCTTGGGCTGATCCTGCCCTACGAGGCGGACCCGATTCTCGAGGCTCTCGGTCTCAACCGCCTGAACGGCATCATGCTCGACTACTCCGAGCTGCCGTCGGGTGCTGGCCAGGACACGTTGTCGATCGCGGCGGATCACACCGAGGATGGAGTGCTCGCGGCTCTGGTGCAGGGCGACCTCGACATGTCGGTCGCCCGCTACTTTCCCGAGACGACCTTCGCTTTCGGAACCGTGAACCTCGACTCGCAGAAGATCCTGCAGGCGTTCGGCGGGCTGATCGATGCGTTGCCCGGTGAGGCTCGGGCGGAGATCCTCGAAGGCTTCGCCGAGATGAGCGAGGAGCTCGGCGCCCAGGGCATGAGTCTCGACGGCGTGCGCAACACTGTCGCGCAGATCGGCAACCAGGTCGCCTTCGGCATCAACGTTCAGGGTGGCGCGATTCCGGATGGCCTGTTCTTCCTCGGCACGCGCCGTGAGGGTTTCGCCGAGATGATCGCCGACCTCGTCCAGTCGCAGGGGATGGAAGTCCGTGAGCAGACGCTCGAGGACGTCGGCACCGTCCGCTACCTGAGCGTCCCGGACCTGCCGATCAGCCCGGCGTTCGTTGAAGTCGATGGCGGACTGCTCTTCGGTACCTCGCCGAACGTCGTCAAGGGCGCGGTCCGGCGCGCGAAGAGTGGCGAGGGATGCTTGACCGGAACCGAGGACTTCCAGTCGAACGCACAGCCGGCCGCGGATGTCGCCGGCATGTTCCATCTCCGCATGCGGGCTGTCGGTCCGAGCGTCTACGCCAACTTCCTACCGCTGCTGAAAGCCGGCATCCGCCAGGAAGGCGCGCCGTTTGATCCGGACATGTTGCCGGACGCCGACGAGCTCGAAGACCTGCTCGAGGACGTCAGCCTCGTCATCAGCCGGGACCCCGGTGGCATCCGAGTTCGCGGGAGCCACCAGTTCTCGACCGCCCAGATCCTCAGCTGGGTCGGCTCGGTGCTCGACGAAATGATGTCGACTGGTCTCGGCGAAGTTCGCTGACAGCGAAGGCTCCGCGAAGGAGCCTTCGCGACGCGCGACCGATCATTGGCCGCGGCGGAAGGTCTTCCGCAGCTCTCGGCGGATCTGCTTGATCTGCGGCTGAATTGCGCGGCGCAGGCGGCTGCCGAGTTGGTTGCGGACCGCCTGCTCGACTTGGAAGTCGAGGCCGGCGCTCTGGTAGACGCCGATCACCGGATCGTAGTAGCCGCCCTGGTCGACGACCGGCGCCGGGCCGAAGTCGTCGAACTGTGCCGAGGCTTCGCGGAGTTGCGCGTCGGCGAAGCGAGCAGCGGCGTAGTCGGTGCGGAACTGGCGGATACTCTCACGGCTCGCGTCGATGACCGCCAGTCGCTTCGCGTTGTCGCGGGCGAGCTTCTCCTGCAGGTCGTCTTCCTGCTGAGCGACGGCATCCTCGGTCAGGTCGGTCGACTCGACCTTCCAGACCTGGCTCTTCGGCAGCTCGATCACGCCGCCGACCGTGCGGATCACGTAGCGCTCGTTCTCCTCGCGCAGCAACACGCCTTCGATCGAAGGCGACGAGCCCTCGGCGTATTTCTCGGCGTCCGCTTCGGTGCCGAGGTGAAATTTGTCCGCCTGTGCGGGGGCGGTGAACAGGAGGGCGCAGAGGCCGAGGCGAGTCAGGGTGTTCATCAGAGGAGGGCTTCCGGTGCGGTTGGTAGGCGAAAGCGGAGCACCGAAACTACGACGCTCCGGGCGATCCGTCCCGGGGGTGTGCAGTTCTCACGGGTCCTCTGGGCCCGAAGCCGCGATGGCACCAGGGTTTTGAACTGAGACCGGCTCGGCTCCAGGTTTCAGTGGGCGTCGAGCCAGTTGTCGGCGACGCCCAATCCGACCTCGAGGGGCACGTCGAGGACCGCCGCGCCCTGCATCGCTTCGCGCACCAGCGGCTCGACGACGGCCAACTCGTCTTCGAGGACGTCGAGCACGAGTTCGTCGTGGACCTGCAGCAGCATTCGAGAATTCAGGCCGCGTTCGTTCAGCTCCTGGTGCACGGTCAGCATCGCTCGCTTGATGATGTCCGCGGCCGTGCCTTGGATCGGCGTGTTGACCGCCATGTTCTCGGCCGCGACGCGCAGCGGTGCCGCACTCGCATCGATGTCGGGAAGCGGACGGCGTCGACCGAAGAACGTCTCGACGTACTTGTGTTCCTGCGCGAACGCGAGCGTCTCGTCGAGGTAGCTCTTCACGCCAGGAAAGGCACGGAAGTAGTTGTCGATGAACTTCTTCGCCTCGAAGACTGACATGCCCGTCTCGCGCGCGAGTCGGCTCGCACCCATTCCGTAGACGATGCCGTAATTGATGACCTTGGCCTGGCTTCGGATGTCCGGTGTGACGAGGTCCGGCACCATGCCGTGCACCCGCGCGGCGGTGTCGGTGTGGATGTCGTCGCCGCGTAGGAAAGCGTTCTTCAGGCCCTCGTCACCACTGAGGTGGGCCAGGATGCGTAGCTCGATCTGGCTGTAGTCCGCGGACAGGAGCTTCCAGCCCTTGTCGCGAGCTATGAACGCGCGGCGAACCTTGCGGCCCCACTCGGTGCGGATCGGGATGTTCTGGAGGTTCGGGTGATCGCTCGAGAGTCGGCCGGTCGCGGCAACCGCCTGGTTGAACGAGGTGTGAATGCGGCCAGTGTCCTCGCGGACGAGTTCGGGCAACGAGTCGACATAAGTGCTCTTCAGCTTGGTGAGCTGGCGGTAGTCGAGGATCGCCTGCGGCACCTCGTGCACTGTGGCGAGTTTCTCGAGCACGGTCGCATCGGTCTTCCACTGACCGGTCTTGGTCTTCTTCGGCTTCATCTTCGCCGCGAGGTGCACCTCGAGGCGATCGAAGAGGACCGTGCCGATCTGGGCGGGGGAGTTGAGGTTGAACGGTTCCCCAGCGCGCTCATAGATGCGTTCGACGAGCTCCTCAATCCGTCGTTCGAGTTCCTTCGACAGGGCTGAGAGGTGGTCCAGGTCAAGGCGGATTCCCTCGCCCTCGCAGGCCATGAGGACCGGGACGAGCGGGAGTTCGAGCTCGTCGTGCAGCTGTCGCAGCTTCAGTTCTTCGAGCTGGGGCTCCATCGCGACGCGCAGACGCCAAGTGAAGTCTGCGTCCTCGGAGGCGTACTCGGCTGCCTTGTCGATGTCGACCTGGTCGAAGGTGATCGCTTTCTTGCCGGTCCCGAGCAGTTCCTTGGTGGGGATCTTCTGGTGATCGAAGTACTGCAGCGACAGGTCGTCGAGGTTGTGCTTCTGGATGCCGGGCCCGATCAAGTAGCTCGCGAGCATCGTGTCGAACTGGACGCCGCGGACCTCGACACCGGCGCGACGGAAGACCACGAGGTCGTACTTCGCATTTTGAAGGGTCTTCTTCAGGCTCTCGTCCTCGAGCACCGATCGGACGGCTTCGAGGATCTTTTCGGGTCCGCCGTCGACGACTGGCGGTTCGAGGTTGAAAGGGATGTAGGCGGCCTTGCCCTCGGCCCAGGAGACCGAGATGCCGACCAGGTCCGCGTCGAGGGCTTCGATGCTCGTGGTCTCGGTGTCCAGGGCGAAGCGACCGTGCTCCCGAAGGATCGCAAGAAGATCGTCCAGATCAGCCTGGTTGCGGATCGTCCGGTAGTGCTGATCGACGGTCGGTCCCTTCGGCTTGGGCAGCGTCTTGAGCAACGCGTCAAAGTCGAGGTCCTTGAACAGCTCGCGCAGGCGTTCGACGTCCGGTTCCGGTTCCTCCAGATCGGAGAACGAGACCGTCATCGGCACGTCCAGTTGAATCGTGACGAGCTGTTGCGACAGGTACGCCTGATCTTTGTTCTCGCGCAGGGTCTTCTGGATTCCCGGCGGCTTTACGTCATCGAGGTTCTCATAGATGCCATCGAGTGACTTCCACTCGCCGAGGAGCTTCGCGGCGGTCTTCTGCCCGACGCGGGGGACGCCCGGGACGTTGTCCGAGCTGTCGCCCATCAGCGCGAGCATGTCGATCATCTGCTCGGGCTCGACGCCGAACTTCTCGCGGACTTCGGCGGGGCCCTGCACTTCGGGGGCACTCGTGCTCGAGCGCAGGTTCCACATCTTCAGTTGGTCGTCGACCAGCTGCATGAAGTCCTTGTCGCTTGTGACCAGGAACACTTCGCACCCTGCCTCGCGGGCTTGGCGCGCCATCGTGCCGATGCAGTCGTCGGCCTCGTGCCCCTTGGACTCCAGGATCGGGAGGCCGTGCGCCTCACTGATCTCGCGAATCACGTCGAACTGCTCGACGAGCTCCTCGGGCGCGTCTTCCCGGGTAGCCTTGTACTCGGAGTAGACCCTGGTCCGCTCCAAGTCGCTGATCGGCCCGTCGAACGCGACCGCGCAGTAGTCGGGCTTCTCCCGTTGCATCAGCGACCGGAGGGTCGATGTGAAGCCGAAGGCCGCGGAGGTCGACTTTCCTTCGCGGTTCGTCAGTCCCCCTCTGTTCGTCGCCGCGAAGGCGAAGTGCGCGCGATAGGCGAGGGCCGTCCCGTCGATCAGGTAGACGCGCTTCGGGTCCTCGTAGAGCTCGCCTGCCTTGTCGGTCTTCTTCTTGCTCGCGCTCACGAACCCACCTCGCTCTCAGTCGGCCGAAGACCGTTGCCCTTGTCCGAGCCGAAGCGGTCGAGGGTGACTACGAAGGCGAATCCGACGATTACGATGCCGAGCGCGATCCAGGTCCAGCTGTCGGAGGCGCTCGGCAGCACGTTGTCGTAGGTCTTCAACTTCATCTTCTCGACGTCGGGCGTCAGGTCGTTTTGAAACGGCCAGATCTTGCGCAGCGAGCCCAGCATGAATCCGGTCAGCACGGCGAGCGTCGTGTCGTGGGCTGAGCGGAGCAGCCACTGCAACACGCGAACGAAGCTCAATAGGCCGACGACGGCTCCAATCCCGAACGTCACGAGGACCATCAGGGGCTCGGACTCGAAGCTGCCGGAGGCGAGGGTCTTCACCGATCCGGTCACGTGCTCGTACTGTCCGAGGATCAACAACAGGAACGCGCCCGAGATGCCAGGGAGGATCATCGCGCAGATCGCGATCGATCCGCACAGAGCAACGAACCACTTGCCTTCCGGTGGAGATTGCAGCGCTTGCAATCCGGTCAACCAGAATGCGAATAGGGCAGCGAGACAGCCTGCGGTCCACTGAAGCGCGGAGCGCGTTCGGACCTGGCGCGCGACCAGGAGCGTCGACGCCAGGATCATGCCGGTGAACGCGGCCAGGGTCGGTGTGCGATGTTCGCGCAGGAGCGTGTTCATCAGCGAGGCCAGCAGGACGACGGCAAGGCCGATTCCCATCAGGAGGAAGGCCAGAAAGCGCAGGTCAGCGTGTTCTACCGCGTCCTTGAGCCGGCCCTTGCGGAGATGGCCGACGAAGGTGCCGTCGATCGAGCCGAGAGCGGAAACGAGTCGCTCGTAGATCCCGAGGATCAGAGCGATGGTGCCACCAGAGACACCGGGAACGACGTCAGCGCCTCCCATCAGGAAGCCGCGGACGATCTGCGCGAGGTCGCGTTGCACGAGAGGCGTGGATCGAGGACGAGCGGGGATTGACGACGACTCCGAGGGTCGGGAGTCGCCTGAGTCCAAGGCTGCAGGCTACGGCCCGCCGGTGGTCGAATCACGGCCGTGCTCGCCGTTCGTGCGGTTGTTGTTTCGTCTTCGAAACGAAAGAGGCGGGGCTCGATCGGTTTCTCTGTTCTTTCGCCTGGAGAAGCCCGATCCGGCGTGGCTGCGAGCTGGGTACGACCTTTGTGGGGGGGACCGCGACCCCTGCTCCAATCACTCTCGTTACCAATGTCGCTGCGCTTCTCGTCGCGGCGATCTGAAGGAGACCCCTGATGACTCGACCGTCATTTCTCGTCGGGACCGCGCTGCTGTTGGCGCAGGTCACTCCGACGCTCTCGGCGCAGGACGAAGGTCCTCGAATGAGCCCGCGCGGCACTCCGATCGCGCCCCACCTGAAGTCGACGCCGATCGACGAGCGGTTGGACCCGAACGAACCCCTCCCAGGCGAGCTGGCCGGTACCGAGCGTTGGATCGTTCGTTTCCGGCGCAGTGGCGTCGACCTCGACGAGCTGAAGCGCGCTCGTGAGAAGGGCATCGACAAGTTCGCGATGCAGCAGCTGATCGATGAGGTCGAGCGAGGCACCCTCGCCTGGCACGAGCCGGTCGCCGAGGTGGTCCACGATCTCGGCGGAGTTGTCCGCGGCCACCTCTGGATCGTTGACTCGATGGAGATCGAAGTCGCGCCGGAGGCACTCGCGCAGATCTCGGCGCACCCTCGGGTGCGGAAGCTCGAACCCTGTGTGCCTCTCTACCCGGGTTCGGCGAGGGATCGAACTGCGGTGCCGGCAGCGGGTGTGGCCGGTGCGCGCGCCTTGCCGATCGATACCGCGATCGATCGCAACCACCACAACGCGGTCGCCGTGCACGCTCTGGGTTTCGAGGGGCAGGGGATCCAGATCGGTTTCGCCGACACGGCATTCGACGACGGGCTCGACACCTCGACCCCACCAAACCCGACGTTCTTCATCGGCGGCGATGTGACGAGTGGGGGCGGCATGGGGATCGGTGGTTCCAGGCTGATCACGGTCCGTCCTGTTCCGTTCGACAACCCAGATGTCGAGGTTCACGGTACTTTCGTCGCCGCGATCGCGGCCGGTGAGACCTGGAACGACGATCCGCAGTCCTCCCCGGGTCACGCTCCACTCGCGAGGATCTTCGGTTGGGAGTGCGCGTTCAACGATGCCGGTTTCACTTCGAACTTCGTGCTGGCTGGCGTCTACCAGGACGCTCTGACGCGCGCGCTTCGTTTCGGGCAGCCGCGAATCGTGAACAACGGGTTCGAGGGGAACGGCCGAACGACCGGGACGGGACTCGAACAGGACGCTGCGGATCGATTGGCTCGAATCGGAGATGTTCTGTCCGTCATGCTCGCGGGGAACGAGACGGCGGTCCCGACTTGCACTTCGAACTGGTCGTTGAACAGCGTGCAGGTCGGATTCGTTTCGAACTTCGATCGGGTGTTGGCTCCGGAGTCTGCTCGGTTCGACACCTGCGGTCTGGTTCCGCCCACGACTCGCTTGTTCCCACACGTGGTCGCGAACGGCGTCGGGATCAACGGGCCATTCGCCAATACCGACCTGACGGGTTTCGGTGCCGTCGGCTCGTCGTTCGCCAGTCCTCAGGTCGCCGGTGCCGCGGCTCTGTTCTTCGAGGCCGACCCAGCCCGGACCGCACTCGAAGCCCGAGCAGCGATCCTGGCGTCCACCGAAGACATTCGGAATCGAAACAGTGGGGCAGCGCTCGACGGGATTGGCACCGGTTACCTGCGCGATGATCGACTCTTCGACATGGCGATGGGCCAGGGCCTGCTGACCCGCGGTGTTCTCGCCAACATCGGCGCAGTTCAGACGTTCCCGGTCACGGTTCCGCCTGGAGAGCAGTTGTCGGTCGCGCTCGTCTGGGAGCGACAAGACGACTTCCAGAACGCCCTGACCGCTCAGCTCCGTCTGCGAGTCCTCGACGGCATGACGGAACTCGCACGGGGTGCGATGGAAGTCGATTGCGCGGCGCATCTGCGTGTGCTCGGTCCGGCGAGCGGCCTGGTGACGGTCGAAGTGACCCTCGTCATGCCCGAGCCGGGCTTCCCTTCCGCAGACTTCGCCGTCGGTGCGATCACCGAGCCGGCGCCGATTTCGCTCGGCACGATCAGCGAGTTCGGCGTCTCCTGCGGGCCGAACTCCTTCGTCGTCGATCGTCCGGCGATGATCGGCGACCAGCACGGAGTGTTCCCGGAGTTCATCGTCGACGCACCGGCCGTTCCGGTGCTCGTCGTGGGTGGTTCGGCGGCTTCGACCCCGGTCGGTACGATGGGTTGCACGCTGCTGGTGAACCCGGCGGCCTCAGCGCCGATCTCCGGCACGCAAATCACTTTTGTGCCGGTTCCCGTGATCCCGTCCCTGGTCGGCTCTCAGATCCACGAGCAGCTCGTGATCTTCGACCCGGCGCAGCCGGACGGTTTCTACCTGACCGAGTCGGCGATCCTTACGGTCGGCGGGGTGAACTGATTCGCCCCGGAGTTCGGAGTGGCGGCCAAGGGCGGCCGCCGCTCGTCAGACCCGAGGTCGGGCAGGTGAATTCCTCGCAGGAATTCGATCCGCTCCGGCCTCGCTTGTCGTAAGCGTCCGCAGACCGCGATGTCCGTCGCAGTCGCTCCCTGAAACGGGCCGGACGGTTCGTCAGGGACTCGGTCAGACCCGACCCGGAGGCGTTGCGAATCCGTCCTTGGTCGAAACTTGGCGGCGGCGGGAAAAGTGGTCTTCACGTCCTTCTCGAACGCGTGGCGCCCGCAAGGCCGGTCTCTCCCTCCTGGACCGGGTGCAAGGGCCCTCACGCGCGACCCTCCAGATGTATCGCCCTTCCCTTCGCAACCGACCGCTGGTCGTTGCGCTCTGCGCGTTCCTGTCGCCGTCCCTGATCGCGCAAGAGACGGATCGTCGCCCGGTCGAGCCCGTCGGTGTGGAAAACGGTGTGGACTACTCAGTCGTTGCACCGCACTTGGTTGCGCCCGACGGGCCGATGGCCGGGCGGTTGACCGCAACCGAACGCTGGATCGTCCTCTTCAAGCCGAGCGGCGTCGACGTCGACGCGCTTCGTGACGCGCGCGAACTCGAGCTCGGACTTGGAGCCCGTCGCCAGCTGATCGAGCAGATCGAAGCCGAGACGCTCGCCTGGCACCAACCGGTCGTCGAGTTGGTCGAAGGCTTGGGCGGGGTCGTGCGAGGTCACCTGTGGATCGTGGATTCGATGGAGATCGAAGCCACCAAGGAGCTATTGGACCGGTTGCGGTCGCATCCTCGTGTGCGTGATCTGCGGCCGAACGCCGCTCACGCTCCGGGGGCTACGTCGGCGATCGAGGCGATCCGTAGTGGGGAGTGGAAGCCGGCGCCGATCGAGACGTCCATCGACCGCAACCACCACAATGCGGTCACCGTGCATCAGACCGGCAACCGCGGCCAGGGCGAGACGATCGCGTTCATCGATACGCAGTTCGATGACGGTGAGGTCACTCCGCTCGAGCTCCCGAACTCGACCTTCTTCCCCGGTGGGGATCCGTCGAACACGAACGGTCCGGGTGTGTTCGGCTCTCGGCTGTCGACGGTCAGCGTGTCGAGCTTCAGTCTGCCGGAGAACGAGATCCACGGAACCTTCGTCGCGGCGATCGCTGCTGGCGAAGCCTGGAACTCCGACCCAGAAGCCTCACCGGGGCACGCTCCGGGGGCCAACATCGTCGGCTACGAGTGCGCCGAGAACGCCGAAGGGTTCGCTTCTTCGTTCAGTCTCGCCGCCGCGTGGCAGGCGATTCTGTCGCGTCGCGTGCTCGGGAGTTCGACCCGGATCGCGTGTGTCGGCTACGAGGGACTCTGTCTGCAATCGAACAGCATCGATCAGCAGGCGATGGACCGGGCGATTCGGCTCGGCGATGTCGTGGGGGTGGCGATCAGTGGCAACGGGCAGGGAACCGGCGCCGACTGCCGTCGCAACTGGGCCTACAACGGACTGATCGTCGGCTACGTGTCGAACTTCGATCGTCTCAAGGCTTCTGATTCGCCCTTCGACGATGGCGTGCTCGGTCCGACTCTCCGTTTGTTCCCGCACCTGGTCGCGAGCGGTGTCGACCTCAGTGGCCCGTTCGCGAACAGTGATCTCACAGCGTTCAACGCTTCCGGCTCCTCCTTCGCAGCCCCGCAAGTCGCGGGTGCGGTCGCGTTGTTCTTCTCGGCGGCTCCTGCACGCTCGGGTCTCGAGGCGCGTGCCGCGGTTCTCGCGTCGAGTGAGGATATTCGCATGGTCAACCGCACGGCGGATCGCGACGCGCTCGGTGCTGGTTACCTGCGAGACGATCGGCTCGTCGACCTGGCGAACGGTCAGGGGCTGCTGGCGCGCGGCACGCTCACGGCTCCGGGGAGTTCGCGCAGCTACACGGTTGGTGGCACGCCGGGCGAGCAACTGTCCGTCGCTTTGGTCTGGGATCGACAGAACGACCTCCAGGCCGTCCCCACGGGCGCTGCCATGGCGGTCCGGGTCCGCAATGGCTCGAGCGTCCTCGCGACCTCGCCGTTGTATTCGACCTGCGCGCAGCATCTTCGCCTGACGATGCCTGCGAGTGGTTCCGTGAGCGTGGATGTGATCCTCGTTGCACTCGAGCCCGGCGGGACCGACGTGCGCTTCGGTGTCGCGGCCATCACGGCGCCGGAGATGCTTGTCACCGGAACGATCACCGAGTTCGGTTCGAGCTGTGGTCCGAATCGATTCGTCGTCCAGCAGCCGGCGATGGTCGGTGACCAGCACGGGGTCTTTCCGGAGTTCGTCGTGAACCCGCCGTCGCTTCCGGTGCTGATCCTCGGGAGTCAGGCGTCTTCGATTGCAGTGGGGAGCAACGGCTGCACCTTGCTCGTCGCGCCGAGCGTGTCCGCTCCGATCTCGGGAACGTCGATCACGCGCATTCCGGTGCCGCCGATCAGCAGTCTCGTCGGAGGAACCCTCTACGAGCAGCTGTTGATCCTCGACGCGCAGCGGCCGGACGGCTTCTACCTGACCGAGGCCGCGGTGCTGACGGTCGGCGGCGTGCGCTGATTGCGCTGGACCGTCCTCAGGGCGGTCTCGATCTGCGAGAGCCGGACCCGGGTCCAGGCAGGTGCTGAAACGTCGATGGCGTCGGTGCGTTCGGTGGCGCCCGATCCGGTGCCCGATTCGAGGCCCCCTGGGGGTTTCGCCCTGTGGCTGGATTGGTGCTATCCCTAGTACCGGAGGCCCACCGATTTTTCTCTCGGCCCGCGCCGTCGCCCGGTCCTCGGGTGATGACCCTCCGTGTCCAACATCTCTCAGGAACCCCCCGTGAAAGCTCCAGCCTTCTTCGCAGCGGTCACTTTCTGCGCTGCATCACTCTCGGCCCAGTCCGTCGTCCAGTCCGACGACTTCAGCTCGGCTGCTCTCGACCCGATCTGGACGGTCATCGATCCGGTCGGTGATGTGACAGTCGACCTCGTCGGCTTCGGCACCGAGGACGCGCAGCTGCGCGTTCAGATTCCTGGCTCGGTCCCGCACGACCTCTTCACGAATTCGAACGACGCGCCTCGAGTTCTCCAGTCCGCACCTAACGCGGACTTCTCGGTCGCCGCGAAGTTCGACTCGGACCCGATGGCGCAGTTCCAGTTCCAGGGCATCCTGGTCCAGGAGAGCATGGACAACCTGCTCCGCTGCGAGTTCCTGAGCCGTGGCGGCGATGTTCTGTTCCTGTTCGTCGGATCGCTGAACAACAACAACTTCACGGTCTTCTACGACGAGCCGGTCGATCCGGACTCCCGCTTCGTGCGCGTCGATCGCGTCGGTGACGACTTCGCCGTCTCCACTTCGATCGACGGCGTGAACTTCACGACGGGCGTCAACTTCAACTACCCGCTCGCTGTCTCGCAAGTCGGTGTTCACGTCGGCACCCAGGGAATCTCGGCCCCGTCGCCGGAGTTCACGAGCCTCGTCGACTACTTCTTCAACACCGCGGCTCCGATCGATCCCGAGGACGGCGTCTCGAACAACGAGGCGCCGATCGCGGACGCCGGCTCGAACGTCGCTGCGCACCCGGGTGACGTGATCGTCCTCGACGGAAGCGCTTCGTCGGACGACCTGACCTCGGTCGGTGACCTGACCAAGCAGTGGTCGTTCATCAGCGTTCCTGCTGGCAGCAGCGTCGTGCTCTCGGGCGCCGACACGATCAACCCGAGCTTCACAGTGGATGCGCTGGGCGACTACGTCCTCGAGCTCATCGTGATTGATGAAGGTGGTCTGCAGAGCCCGCCAGCGACCGTGACGGTCTCATCGGTCAACCAGGCTCCGGTCGCCGACGCTGGCTCGGACGACGTCGTCTCGGTTGGTGAACTTGCGATCCTCGACGGTCTGGGCAGCTCGGACGCCGATGGCGACATGCTGAGCTACCAGTGGACCCTGCTCGATGCCCCGGCTGGTAGCGCGGTCATGCTGGCCGACGACATGACGGCGAACGCGACCTTCACTCCGGACCTCACCGGCAACTACACGATCCAGCTGGTCGTCGACGATGGATTCGAGGCCTCGGCGGCTTCGATCGTCGAGATCACCGCGATCGATGGCATGGTCTCGGCCGAGCAGAAGCTCCGTGACCTCGCTGCGGATCTCCGCTGCGAGCCGTTCAGCAGCTTCCGTCGCTGGTACCACAAGTTCATCATCCGCGCTCAGATCCGCATCGCGGCCTACCAGCTCGAGTGTGGCTATGACGATGCCGCCCGCTGCCGCCTGCAGCGACTGCTCCGTCGCGTCGATGGCGTTGCGCTGCGTGGTCAGGTCGATGGTCGTCGCTGTGGCTTCCGCACCGACTGGATCGTCGATGCAGACCTCCAGCTCGAGGTCTACAACGAGATCCAGTGCGCGATCGACTTGATCGACTGAGTATCCTCTGAGGCATGCGGAACCGACCCCATGCCTCGATCGCCGTCCGGCTGATCGTCGGCGCGATCGTCCTGGTCGGTGCGGTGGTCCTCGCGACCACCGACCTCGGCGGCTCGGGTGACGAGCCGCCGCCGAGTCAGGCGGGTGAGCCCGACTCCGGCGATGAGGTGGTCGTCCGCTCGGGCGGCGACCCGGGCCGTGATCGCCGCGAGAGCGCAAGCGATCCGAGTGCGCCCGAGATCGAGGCTGTCTTCGTTCGTCGTGGGATCGCTCGTCGTTACGAGACCGGAGAGCCGGTTCCTGGCGCGACAGTGCGCGTCTTGTTCGAGGACGATCCCGAGCGGATGGTCGTCGCGGACGAAGAAGGGCGATTCACGATCCCGTTCGATCGCGAGGGCAGCTGTCAGATCGTGGGCTTCGCGGAGGGATTCGTCTGTGAGCCCTATCCGGCTCTCCGGATCTCCTCCGAATCGGAGTCTGGACCGATCGAGCTTCTGTTCCGCGCTCCCGCGTCGCTCGTGGTCCGGGTGGTGGACCAGGAGGGGCGGGCGATCGAGGGAGCCGAGGTCGAGGCCGCTCTCGGGCAGGTCGAGGGCCGGCCTCATTGGACGGCATTCTCGGAGCGGTCGGAGTCCCGGGTTGTCCGTGGGACCACCGATGCCGAGGGAGAAGCCTTCCTTCGTCCACTGATTCCGGGGAGCTACGGGCTGATCGCTCGAGCCGATGGATTCCATGCCGCTGCCTCCGTGCTGTCGACTGGTTCCGAACCGTTCGAACTTCGGCTCAGCGCCGTGCAGCCGGGTCTCCGGGTCCGAGTCGTGGACGCCGACGGCGAACTCGTGTCGGTGAAGCGGGTGTGGCTCGAAGCCTCGCGTCGCGACCTCGAGGGGCCTTGGAGCCTCGTCGAGGAGCAGTTGCCGGACGGGGCAGAGATCGGGGAGTTCGACGTCGCGGTCCGCGTGACCCGGCCCGTTCGCGTCGTCGTGGCGCCAGACGGCTACCCGTTCCTTCGGAGTGAACCCGTTGCGGAGCCGATCGGAGGGGAGGTCGAGCTCCGTGTGACGGAGGGCTTCGAGATCACCGGTCGAGTGGTCGACTCGAGTGGTCAGCCGATCGGGCAGGCACGTGTTGCGGAAGTCGGTCTGCGTGAGACCTCCCGGTTCGCGTTCACGGAGACTGACGAGTCGGGGCGCTTCGTTCTCCATCTCCCCGATCCGCCGATTCGACTTCGTGCCTCGGCACTCGGCTACTTCGCGCGCGAGCGGAAGTTCGTCTCCGGCGAGGGTCGAACGGTCGACCTCGACGATCTATCTCTCGAGTCGGGGGTCGAGGTCACGGCCGGTGGCGCTCGTGTCGACGGCGAGATCGAAGGGCTCCAAGTCTCACTGCAAGGCCTTCGGATCGACCGGAACGGGCCTCGGGGTCGAGGTCTCGAAACGGACGGTTCCGGGCGGTGGCACTGCGTCGCGCCCGGTGAGGGTGTCGTCCGCTGGCAAGCACGGGCCCGGGGAGAACGGCGCCTGGTCGATGTTGTCGAGCCGGTTGCGGTGACCGTGGATCCAAGAGCAGGCGACCCAGTCGAGGTGCGGTTCCCGCTCGAAGCTCTCCCGCTCTTGCGAGTGCGGTTCACGATCGACGGGACGCCGGCGCGGTTCGCCTTGCTCAAGGCTCGGCATCGGGAGTTCGAGCTCTCGACCGAGAGCGCGGGCCGGGAGAGCGGTGAATACGTCGTGCGCCTTCCGCCCGGTGCGATCGAAATCGGAATCCAGTCGGATGCTCGGAACCGGTTCGTGCCGGTGGCTGACTACCAGCTCGAATCTGGTTCGGCGGGGCGACTCGATCTCGAACTCCGGACAGCGCGTGTCCAGGGGCGCCTGATCGATCGGGAAACCGGCCGACCCGCGCCTCATTCGCAAGTGACGATGCAGGTCCGACGGGGCGGAGAGCTCGTCACCCTGGGTTCGTTTCGAGCGGACTCGGACGGCGTGTTCGACTCGGGTCCGCGACTCGTCCACCCCGAGGACTTCGCCTCCTTGTCGCTCCTGGTCCAGACTCGTATTCACGAGTTGACCGAGATCTCGGACATCTCGCGATTCGATACCGACGGAACCACCCAGGTCGGCGATGTGATGCTCGAGCGGGGTTGCGAGCTCGCCGTCCTGATGACCGGGGAGCAAGACCTACCCGCCGGGCTCCAGGTCGTCTTCGTCCGGGGTGATCGTCGCATCACGGAACGCTTCCGCGGCCGTGCTGCGGAGTTCGATGGGTTACCGGCCGGATCGGCAGAGCTCGTCCTCCTCGGCGCGGACGGAGAGGAATTGGGGCGACGGCCGGTGGCGTTGACTCGTGGACTTCCCAATCTCATCCGCTGGACACTCTGAACGTTCTTCAGATCCACGCCAGTCGAGCCGAATCCTGAGGAGGCGTGGCACACTCGGTCTCGGGTGCGGATCTCCGCTCCGAGCCGATTCTCAGGTCGCTCCCGAGCCGCTCTGGTGGTGGGGGTCTGAACCCGGAGATACGATCGACCCCGCGCTCTCCGAGGTGTGAGGGGCTTGTTCGGCTTCTCCAGGTTCGATGCCCCTCTCACCGATGACCTTGTTTCCCGTCCTGATTGCGATGGATCTCCCGAGATTGTTCGACCTGCGTCGAGGTGCACTGGTTCTGTCCGGTGCGTTGTTTCTCTCCGCGCCGGTGGCGCTGCAGGAGCCAGGGACAGGCACCCGCGGGGTCCTCGTCGAGGAGTCCGACGAGGATCTGGCTCGCGACTCGTTGGGAGCCGGGGAGCGCTACGCACTCGTCATCGGGATCAACGACTACGAGGACGACGGCTTCGAGGATCTGGACTTCGCCGAGGCCGATGCGCGGTTGTTTCGTGACACCTTGGTGGGGCACGGATTCTTCCCGGACGACGAAGACCACGTGCGTCTGTTGACCGGCACGGAAGCAGATCGTAACGGCATCACCGACGGCTTGTCCTGGTTGATCGACAGCGCTGGGGAGAACGACTTCGTCGTGATCTTCTTTGCTGGTCACGGTGCGCGAGAGGGTGAGCGGGCCTCGTGGGTCGCGCACGACTCGAGTGCGTCGAATCCGGTTCGGACGGGATTGCGTTCGTCGATTCTGAGCGCCGACATCGGCGAGATCCGAGCGCGGAAGGTGCTGATCGTGATCGACGCCTGTCATGCGGCGGCGACGACCGAGGGAGTCACGACGCGCGGTAGCGATGACGAAGAGTCGCGCAAGATCGTTGAGCAGCTCGGAGAGAAGTTCTTGGGCACCGGGCGCGCGACGCTCGCATCCTCGACGGACTCGCAGCTCTCGGCCGAGGACGCCTCGCTAGGTCACGGAGTGTTTACGCACTTCATCGTCGAGGCGATGCAGGGTGGCGCGGACAAGGACGAAGACGGCGTCGTCACGCTCGACGAGATCAAGAACCACGTCTACCAGCACGTGACCAACGGGCTATCCGGTGGGCGTGCCCTCCAAGAGCCGGTCTTCAAGGTCGAGGACGGCCTCGATACCGGGAGCTTCCTGGTCTCGGTCGACATCGAACGACTGAGAGAGATCCAGGGCGAGAAGCGGCGCGAGGCGGAAGCCAAGGATTCGCGCCACTTGCTGCTGCGTCTCGCCGAGATGTTCCTCGACTTCGAACTGACGACTCCGCAGGTCGGCCAGGCGCGTCGCGTGCTCAGTCGGCCGTCCGGAGAGCTCTCGGAAGATGATCGCATCCTGCGGCAGATCTACACCGACATCGCGACCGGAGTCGTGCCGGTGCAGTACCTCCCGCGTCTGCTCGACCAGGCCGAGGCCGGAGAACTCTCTGGACCGACGACCGATCCTGGGATCGAGAGCCGCGATGAGGCTCGTCTTGAGGCCGGCGGGGTCAAGTTGATCCGCGTCGCCGCTGGCGACTACGCGATCGGGAGTCCGGTGGAGGAAGAAGGGCGGTCGGAGAACGAGAACCGCCACGCGATCAGCTTCTCGAGTGACTATTGGATCGGAGAAGTCGAGGTCACGCAGGGGCAGTGGAGCCAGTTGATGGATGCTCGGCCCTGGGAGGGGCAGTCCTGTGCGGTCGACGGCGACGAGTTGCCGGTGACCTACGTCAGTTGGAACGACGCGATGCTGTACTGCCAGCGACTGACCGAGAAGGCGCGAAGCGCCCAGGAGCTTCCGGAGGGTTTCGCGTTCTCGCTGCCGACTGAAGCAGAATGGGAGGTCGCCTGTCGAGGTGGTGCGGAGACCGCCTACCACTTTGGGGACTCGGCGGACTCGATGGACTTCTATGGCATCACGCCGTCGAACCGTCGCTTCGATCGTCCCGAACGCGTGCGCTCCCGGCGCCCGAACGAGCTGGGGCTCTACGACACCGTCGGCAACGTCTGGGAGTGGTGCGCGGACCGTGTCGTTCCGAATACCCAGGCGAGCAACTCCCGGGACAGTGGAGCGCTCGACCCGATGAGTGACGTTGGCGCCGACCGCGCCGTCCGCGGTGGCGGTTGGAACAGCTCACCGCGCTACTGCCGTTCGGCGTCGCGCTACTCCTACTCACCGTCGTCCGGCGACGCGAACGTCGGATTCCGCGTCGTTCTCGTCCGAGAAGAAGCGGAAGCTCGCCGTCGAGCGCGCTGACCCTATTGTCCTACCGAATCCTCTTCGCAGAACTCCATGCGCCTGTTTCAGAACTTGTCCTCTCTCCAGCTCTCACTTCCGTTCGCTGCCTCCCTGTTCCTGTTCGCTGCGGGCGTGGACGAATCGCCACAAGGCCGTGAGCCCGCACCGCAGGGTGAAGAGTCCGCGGTCCAGGACACGGCTGAGGAGGAGGCGACCGAGTCGAAGTGGATCCTCAGGCCGACAACGTCCGATCGTTCGCTCGAAGAGCAGTTCTCGGAGTTCCTGACCGAGGTCCACGACTACGAGAGCGAGATCCACGAGTTCACGCAGAACCCGGACGACGTCTACCTGGCCGTTGGCTCGACGGCCAACGAGCTCCCGTCGATCGAGGTGCTTGTCGATGCGATCCCCCTCGCTGGAGATGAGACCGAAGTCACCAAGATGCGAGTCGAGCTCGTCGCGTTCTTCTCGACTGGGGTCGGCAAGGATCACCCGAAGCGCTTGCGGATGCTCGAGGTGCTCAACGACTACAACATGAGCGTCTGGGGTGTGACCCGGGTTTTCCTGGACTCCGATGGTGACCTGCGACTCGACTCGAACGTGTTGGTCCCCGAGTCGGAGCACGGTGTGCACTGTTCGGTCGTCTTCGACCACATCGTCGACATCGTCGACACCTGGAACGGTGTCGGCGCTCTTCTCAAGGAAGCCGGTCTCCCCTACGGCAACTGAGCGAGACTCTCAGGCCCCGCGCTCGAGGCGGTGCTTGAGGACCTTGTAGTCGATCTTCCCGGTGCCGAGCACCGGGATCGCGTCGAGGCGAATCACCTCATCGACCCTCAGGACGCCGCGCAGACCGGCGTCGTGCACGATGCGATTCGCTTCCGCCGTATCGAGCTCCGCGCGTGTGAACAGCACGATACGGCGAGGGCTTTCGATGCCTTCTACCGCTAGCTGTGGGCCCTGATCGTCTGGCGGGAATTCGCGGGTCAACGGTGCCTCGATCGCCGGAAGCGAGACCATCTCTCCGCCCGACTTCAGGAATCGCATCAACCGACCGGCGAAGTGTCGGGTGCCGTTCTGATCATCGACGACGAGATCTTTCGTCACGTAGTAGCGCTCGCCCTCGATCTCGACGAACGGTGAGGGCCCGTCGTAGTCGAGGTAGCCGGGGAAGACGCTCGGTCCGCCGACGAGCAGCATGCCGGGTTCGCCGGTCGAGACCGATTCGAGCGAGTCGGGGTCGACGACTCTCGTGGTGACGCCGAGGAGCGGTTTCCCCATTGTTCCGCCCTCGGCCATACCGGGCCGGGTGCAGGAGACCAGTGGAGCGCACTCGGTCACGCCGTATCCCTCGAGCAGGTGACCGTGGGGAACCATCGCGCGGAACTTCTCGAACAGCGCCTCCGGGCACTTCTCACCGCCGACGACGGCCCAGCGCAGGGTCTTCAGGTCTTCGGGGGTTGCCTGCTGCAGCAGGTAGCCGAGGAAGGTCGGGGTCGCGCAGAGGATCGTCGCGCCGTAGGCCGTCAGCTTCTTGGCGATCGCGTTCGCATCGGTCGGATCCGGGTGGTGGACCGCTCGGCATCCACAGAGCAACGGCAGCATCACCGTCAACGTGAAGCCGAAGCTGTGGAACGGCGGAAGGAAGCCGAGCATCACGTCGTTCGATTCGACTTCGTAGCTGCCAAGCACCCCTCGCAAGTTGCTCAGGATGTTGTGGTGGGTGAGTGGGACCGCCTTCGGGGCCTTTTCCGAACCAGAGGTGAACAAGATGACCGCCGGGTCGTGCGGGTCTCGCTCTGCGAACCTTCGCCGAACCGCTCCGGGGAACCACTTCGTGCGCAGCAGTGTTCGGATCTTCTGCAGCGAACCGATCGACTGTCGGACGTCTTCGAGGAACAGGAAGTTCGCACCGAGGTCGCCGGTCTCGATGCGTGAGACGAAGGCCTTCGAAGTGACGACGTGTTCGATCTCCATCACGTCGACGGCGTGATGGAGGTTCTTGGGGCCGGTCGTCCAGTTCAGGATCACGGGCGTGCGACCTGCGGCGTGCACGGCAAAGATCAGCAGGTCGACCGCCGCGGTCGCGGGGAGAAGAATGCCGATGTGTTCGCTTTGGGTCTGCGCCCGCAACCTGTCCGCGAAGAGCTGTACCGCGACGAGGAAGCGCTCATAGGTCAGCCCTCCAGAGAGGTCGTCCGCGACCGCGAAGTCGCCCGGTCCCCGGCGTGCGGCGTTCCACAGGGCCTCTGGTAGCGTCGCGCCTTCCAGCTGAACGGCGCCGCTTCGTCGGCGTGGACGATTCCAGCCGTCGGGTGGTGGGGGAGCTACATCCTTGCTCTGTTCGCGACCGTCTGCGAGGAGCCACAGTGCGCCGACTGTCGTCGGAGTCCCGGTCGATCGGTGGCTGAACCGCTGTTCGAGTGCGAGGACCAGCTCGGTCCGATCCAGGCTGTCGAGGCCGAGAGAGTCGAGGGTCGCGTGTGGGGCGAGGCAGCGCTCGCGAGGCAGTTCGGGCCGTAGTTCTTGGATCGCGTCCGCTACTCCGTCTCGGAGGTTCTCGGCGATGCCCGTGAGCGATTCCGCGTCGAGGGTCTCGAGAGGTGCCGGTTCGAACTCGTGGCGCGGCTCGCCGGTTCCGAGCAGTCCATCCCAGAAGTGGTATGGGACGTGGGTGCCGGGCTCGAGAGTCGAGCCATCGAGCTGCCGTTCCAGGTAGGGGTTCAGGACCTCTCGTTTGATGCCGGGCAGTTCCGAGACCTGCACTTCTTCGAGTTGGATCTCGACGTCGCGGCGAGGCGTGAACAGCACGAGATTCTTCAAGGCGGTGAAGAACCCCTGTCGAAAGATCGCCAGCAGAGAAGGCAGCTCCGAACTGCGAGCGCAGCTGAACGAGGACCCGCTCAGTCCGCGCGTCCGCAACAGCACGATCTTCAGATCCGGTTGCTCTCGAAGGATGTCGGAGGTGCTGCGCGAACCACCGAGGACCTCATGACGCCCCCGGCGGATCCGACCGCTGGGCCACAGAATGAAGTTCTCGCCGCTTCCCAGGCCGGCGGAGATCGTTCTGACGGCTTGCTCGGACCGGTTCTTCAGCTCCGTCTGCGCCTGCGGAGAGCGATCCAATTCGCCTGAGTCGGGGATCGGAAGTGCCTTCATCAGCCCGGGGAGCCAGCTGATCCAGCGGCTGTGGAACCAGGATTCGAACAGCATCGGCCGCGGCTGAAACTGCGGCCAGAGGTGGCTGAGGACGATCACTGGGTCGATCAGCGCCGGATGACTGGCGACGAACAGAATCCCACGCCGATCGTTGAGCTCAGCTAGCCCGGTGATCCTCGTCCGGTAGCGAAGCAAAAGCAGCAGCCGGAACACTCCAGCGACGACCAGTTGGATGGCGCGTTTCATGTCAGGCAACCGCGAGGCGCCGTGGACTGGATCCGGAGCATGCCGAGCATCTTGACGGCCAAGGCTGGCCTCGGCCAGCATGGGACGCGGTTCGTCGATCGCACGCGGCGACCGGAAGAAGGTTGTCCATTGTTCCCCTCCGCTCTTTTCATGATCCGCACTCTGAGTTGCACTCTCGTCTCGATCACGGTTCTCAGCGCCGGATTCGCATCGGCGCAGGACATCCCGGATCCCGAGGCCGCGAGAAGGCTCGGGATTGAGCTCGCTGGCCAACGGAAATTCGGTGAGGCACGAAGTTGCTTCGATCGCGTCCTGCGTGACGATCCGCGGGACGCTGAGGCGCTGCGTTGGCGGGCACACTGCAACACGGGGCTCGGTGAGTTTGCGCGGGTGATCCCGGACCTCGATCTCGTCGTCGAGATCGAGCCGAATCTTCCGTGGCCGTGGTACGCGCGGGGCATGGCGAAACGCGAACTCGGTCGACTCGAAGACGCGTTGCCGGACTACGACGCAGCCCTCGATCGAGATCCCAACTTCTTCAAAGCCTGGGAGTGGCGTGGGTTCACGAACTACCAGCTCGGGAATCCTCTCGAGGCGATCCGCGACTATGACGGTGCGGAGCCTCTCGACCCACAAAACCCTTGGCTCTATCAAGCACGAGCTCGAGCCCTGATGCAGGTTCTGGATCTCGAGAGAGCGAAGGCCGACTTCGAGAAGGCATCCGAGCTCGATCCGGCCAACTCAGAGATGCAGCAGCAGTGTGGTTTCCTCGCCGTCGCTCTGGGCGACATGGACGCGGCGCGTCAACACCTCGTGCGCGCCGTAGCGCTTCGGCAGCCGGGTGAAGAACAGTGGGCCGAGATGTGGCTCCACGGAATGTTCGTGGAGGAGGAAGGCGAAGACGGGGGCGGCGAGGCGCCCGAAGAGTTCGGAGACATGCCGAGCAAAGACGCCGACCCGGAGGTCGATCCGTTCCTGGCGTTGTGGGCGAATGGCGTGCGGGGAGACATGCAGCCGACGGACATCGACAACCTCGAGAGAGGGCTTGGACTCGGTGATCAAGACGGCCCCGAGCGCTTGATTCGTCGCGCAGAGGGCTCGTTCTATATGGGGATCGGCCACCTTCGAAGCGCACCGAAGGATGGGGAGAGCAGTGACAAGTTCGCTGCGCTCATGTGGCTGTCACGCTGTGCTGCGATCGGCAACCCGTCGATGCCGGAGTGGCATGCAGCACGGGAGCTCTGTCGCCGAATGTGCGATCGCTGACCAATCTCGGATTCGGTCTCGCTCACTTGAAGGGTGAGCAAGATGGTTTTCGTTCACGTCGTGGCGCTGTTCTCCTCTTGGAGGTGATTCGGCGGACCCTTCGTGACCAGCGTTGATCGGTCTCGAGGGCTGGCGAGTCGACGCACGTTGTCGACGCCGAGGCCAACGCTCGCCTGCGGGAGATCGCGCACCCGGACCCTGAGTCGAATCAGCGACCTGCGATCGACTGGCGGCCGCCGTTCGAGTCCTCGCACTCGATTTGCCAGACCTGGAGTTCCAGCGGTCCGATGTCCGAGCGGAAGGTCAGTCGAGGACTGTGGACGAGATGAACCGGGTCCTTCAATTCCTTCAGCTTGTCATAGCTCGAGGCGCCCCCACGCAGGCGGGCGGACAGCACCTGGCCTTCGTGGCTGACCTTGAACCGAAGGTCCGATCCGCGTGTGTCGACGGTAGGGTGTCCGACGATCTTCGCGTTGCGGGTGAAGAACCGGGGTCGTGGGTTTCCCTGTCCGAACGGGCCGAGCTGCTCGAGCATTCGAATGTCGCGGGGGTGCAGTTCGCCGAGGCTTGCCTCGCCGTCCGCCTCGAACGCCGGTAGCGGGGAGAGTGCCTCGTGGGCGTGCTCGTTGATCGCTTCCCGAAACGCATCGAGCTTCTCGCGTTCGATCTCCAAGCCCGCCGCGGCAGCGTGACCGCCGTAGCTCCCGAGCAGATTCTGGCAGTGCCCCATGGCCTCGCGAAGGTGAATCCCACCGGGTGAGCGGCCCGAGCCGCGTCCGACGTCGCCATCGAACGAGATCAGGATCGACGGCTTGCCGTAGGTCTCTGCGATTCGTGCCGCAGCGATCCCCAGGACGCCGGGGTGCCAGTCTTCGCCGCCGAGGACGATGATCTTCCGGTCGGCCGGTTCTTTCGCGGCGAGCTCTTCGACTCGCTGCATCAAGTCGCGTTCGACCGCGCGACGGTTTCGGTTGTGGCGTTCGAGAACTTTCGCGGCTTCTTGGGCTTCGTGCATCCCCGGGGCGGTAAGGAGTTTCACCGCTTCGGCTGCTTGTCCCATGCGTCCAGCCGCGTTGATCAGCGGGGCGATCCGGAATGCGATGTCCTCGGCGTCCGGCGAACGGTGTCCGACGCCCGCGCAGTCGAGCAGCGCGCGGATGCCCGGGTTGCGGCTCGCGGCCAGGGCGCGGAGTCCGTGATGGACCATCGTTCGGTTCTCTCCGCGGAGCGGCGCGACATCGGCGACCGTGCCGAGCGCGACGTACGCCATCGCGTCGATCAGGAACTGTCGGAAGTCGTCGCCGATGCGGCGAGGGTGAGAGAAGGACTGCGCGACGGCCGCCGCGAGTCGGTAGGCGACGCCGCAGCCAGCGAGCTCGCGATCGGGGTAGCCGGCATCGTGCAGCCGCGGATTGAGGACCGTGTGCGCTCGAGCCACGTTGTCGGTCGTGCCATGGTGGTCGGTCACGATCACATCGCAGCCGAACGATTGGATCTGCTCGATCGCTTCGCACGCGTTCGTGCCGTTGTCGACCGAGATGCAGAGGTCGAACTTGCCCTCGCGAGTCGCTTCGACGGAATCCTTGGTGAACGAGTAACCACTCCGGCGGTCGGGGATGAACGCCTTCACATCGGCCTGCATCAGCCCGAAGAACTTCTGGAGCAGTACCGTGCCGGTGATTCCGTCGACGTCGTAGTCGCCGTGGATCAGGATGCGCTGTCCTTCGCGAATCGCTGTCCGGATCCGGTCGACGGCCCGTTCCATGTGGGTGAACTGGAACGGATCAGCAAGTGTCGAGAGGTCCGGTCGCAGGTAACGCTTCGCGTCCCTCGGATCGTCGATTCCTCGCGCGAGCAGCACTCGGCAGATCAGATCGGGCTGAGCGATCGTCTTGGCCAGTGCTCCCTCCCGCGGATCGGGGGCGGGAACCAGGGCCGGCGGTCGCAGTGCGATCATCTGCAGGATCGTAGCCATGGTCTCGCTCGTGACCACGTCCCAAGACGAGGCCCGGAGCGGGGGGTATGACCTCTGACCTCGGTCGCGCTTGCGGTTACGCTTGCTGGTCCGGATGAGTGCTGGCGACCGAACCCCATCGAACAATGACGTCGCGGAGGCGAATGGCCGCGCGGCGGCCGCGAACGATCGGCGAGATGCCCTGCGGCGTCTCCCAGCGGTCGACGTGCTTCTCCGGTCGGTGCCGGATCTCGGGTCGGCGGACAGTCGCCGTGACGTCGCGCGCGAACTGCTCGACGAAGAGCGCGTGACGATCCTGAATGGGTCGGACGGGCGCAGCGTCGAGGAGCTTTCCACGGAAGTTGCGAACCGGATGTCCGAACGGCTCCGCCCCGTCCATCGTCGGGTGCGGAACGCGACGGGCATCGTTCTGCACACCGGCCTCGGTCGAGCTCCTCTCAGCGAGAAGGCTGTGGAGGCAGTCCAAGGAGCCACGGGGTCTGCGGTCGTCGAGGTCGATCTCCCGAGTCTCGAGCGGAATCATCGCGAGCATGCGGTGCGTTCCCTCCTCTGTGACCTGACCGGGAGCGAGGCGGCGCTCGTCGTCAACAACAACGCTGCGGCGGTTCATCTCGGCCTCTCGGTGTTGGCTCGAGGTCGAGAAGTCATCGTCTCGCGCGGCGAATTGGTGGAGATTGGCGGCGGTTTCCGCATGCCCGACGTGATGCGCGAGGCCGGCTGTCGGATGGTCGAGGTCGGCGCGACGAACAAGACGCGGGTCGAGGACTACGAACGAGCGATCGGTCCGGAGACAGCGGCCATCGTGAAGGTCCACCCGAGCAACTTCCGGATCGAGGGGTTCGCCAGCACGCCGACCCTGCACGAACTGGCGGCTCTCGGCCGGCGGCACGGCGTTCCGGTGTTCGAGGACCTCGGCTCCGGCCTGCTCACGACACCGGTTCCGACGCCGCTACGCTCGGAGCCTCACGTGATCGACAGCGTTCGTTCAGGCGCCGAGCTCGTCTGCTTCAGCGGTGACAAGCTGCTCGGTGGCCCCCAGGCCGGGATCTTCGTCGGCACCAAAGAGTGGGTCGACCACCTCCGCCGGGCTCCAATGTATCGCGCGTTCCGCTGCGACAAGCTCACCCTCGCCGCACTCGAAGCGACCCTGCGGTCGCACCGTGATGGTGACCCGCTGCTCGAGATTCCGACTCTTCGGCGGATCGCTCGGAGTCCGGCCGATCTGCGTGCCGCGGCCGATCAGGTCGTCGCCGGCCTGAGGGACGATCGAGCGTCGACCGTTGCCACCGAGTCGTTCGTCGGGTCGGGTGCGCATGCGGCCAAGCCGATCCCTTCGGCGGCGGTCGCTCTGGAGGTCTCTCCGACGTTCTCGCGCCGGCTCCGGACCGAGCTCGAGTTCCCGATCGTCGCACGACAGCAGGATGGTCGGGTGCTTCTCGACCTCCGCACTCTGTACGAGGAAGATCTCGATGCGCTGGTTGCGGACCTGAGGTCAATCCTTCAGACCGAGCCGCGGTCCGGTTCGAACTGAATCGATTCCACGATCCAACTGTGAACGATCCTGAAGACAAGCGGTTGACCCGGTGGTCGACTGCCGCCGGTTGAGCGGCAAAGCTCGAATCTGCGGGCCTCGGTGAGGTTCTCGCGCGATTGGACATGCCAAACCAACCGAAGCTCTTGGCTGGCGCCGAGGGTTTCGAGGACGCCGGCGTTGTGGACTTTGCGAACGGTCGTGCGCTCGTCCTCACCACCGACTTCTTCCCGCCGGTGGTCGACGATCCGCGATGGTTCGGGCGCATTGCGGCGGCGAATGCGTTGTCCGACGTGTTCGCGATGGGCGGTGACGCGATCGCTGCCCTCAACCTCGTCGGGTGGCCTGATGCTTTGGATCGCGAACTCCTCGCCGAAGTGCTCCTAGGAGGCTTCGAGAAGATTCGAGAGGCCGGCGCGGTCCTCGCCGGTGGCCACTCCGTGCGCGACGGCGAGGTGAAGTACGGTCTCGCCGTGACGGGCGAAGTCGATCCGACCTCGTTCTGGCGCAACTCAGGCGCCAACGAGGGGGATGTCCTGCTCCTGACCAAGCCTCTCGGCACGAGCATCCTCGCCACGGCTCTGAAGAAGGAGCTGTTGGAGGGCGAAGACGACCCGCGCCTTCTCGCCGCGATGGAGTCGATGGCCCGGCTCAACCTCGGCGCCACTCGCGCGCTCCGAGAAGCCGAGGTCGAAGTGCATGCCTGCACCGATGTGACCGGGTTTGGGTTGGCTGGGCACTCCGCCGAGATGGCCGAGGGATCGGGGCTCCAAGCCGAGATCCGGACGGGCTCGCTACCGATGCTCGAGGGTGCTCTGCAGCTGGCGACCGATGGCGTCGCTTCCGGAGGTGGGAAGCGCGCACGAGAAGCGGCCGGTGAGCGCATCGTCGAAGGCGACGGGCTCACGGACGCCGTAGCGCGGATCGTGTTCGACGCCGAGACCTCCGGCGGTCTCCTGATCGCGGTGGCACAGGACGCCTTGGCCACCGCTGAGCGCGCGCTCCACGAAGCCGGCGTCGAATCCGCCACCGTGGGTAGCTTCCTCTTGCGGGACCCGTCGGATCCCTGCGTCGTGCGGCTACTCGGCTAGCAGCCGATCGATTGAGCGTCCGCGGTTCTCAGCGGACGAAGTCACCCTCGGTCTGGCCGGCGTAGTCGATCTCGATCGATGTGCCGAACGGGAACTCGAAGAACGGTGGCGTCGACTGGCTGAGGACCAGGCAGTCCGGGTGAGCTGCCTCGAGCACCGAGTAGAAGCCCGGCAGCACGGCGAAGAACGTTCCCGGGTCGAGCGTGACGTTGTCGAAGCGGAATCCAAAACCGACCAGGTTGAAGTTCGACAGCAGGCCGGGCTCCAGGAAGACCAGCGACTGGCGGCCCGATCCATCATGCGAGATCTGGGCGACCGGGCTCTGGTCGGAGCGCGCGCAGAGCAGTCCGACGTCGACCGGGGCGCCGCTCGGCCCTCCGGCACGGATGCTGATGTAGCCGTCGGTTCCGGGGTTCAGGTTGCCGGTCACGATGCCCGGAAGTCCCGGGAAGCCGTTCAGGCTGCACTCGACGCCGTCACCGACGAACGAGATCCGCATGCCGATCGGGCCGGCCGGATTGATCATCGGACGATCCGCGCCCTGGAAGAACGTCGTCATCCCGCCGACCTGTCGCACCACCTGGACGCGAAGCACGCCGCTCGGAAGGTGGCGGAGCTCGACGAACGACTGCGTGCCGCTCGTCAGGAACGGGCTGTCATCCGGTGTCGCTGCCCGGAACGCGATGCCGAAGTTCGTGTCGGGGATCGGCAGGCCGTTCGGCAGGTTCACGTAGACGTGACCGTCGACCATCGTCTCCTCGGCGAAGACCATGCGCTGTCCTTGCTCCAGAACGAGGAGGCCGCCGTCGATCAGTGGGTCGCCATCGCGCGGCTCGAGGCGGCCGTATCGGCCGTCCTCGAAGGTCGCGAGCACGCTCTTGTCGTCAGCGTTCGGGTGCGCACCCGGGTCGATGACCGCACGGCGGATGGCTTCGGCGTAGAAGTCCGTGTCCGGTCCTTCGCTCCGGCCGAAGTTCGGCAGGGTGACGAACAGGACTTCGAGGTCCGAGTTCGGCAGCGTGCCCTTCGGCATCATCAGGACTCGCTTGCCACGGAAGCCCTCGGCAGCGGCGAAGTTCCAGTTCGTGTCTGGCTTCGCGTCCTCGACACGCCAGAGGCCGAAGGACCAGTTGCCGAAGGGGCCGTTCTCCAGCCGGTTCGTGACCTCCTGCTGGTTGAACTGGGTGTTCTCAGTCGGGTTGGCCGACTGATAGCGCTGAGCCGAGGCAGGAATCTGGGCCGAGAACAGGCCGTCGACCCACTCCGGGTCGAGGATCTGCGCTCCGTTCCACTGGCCACCCTGCATCAACAGGTAGCCGAGTCGGGCTGTGTCCCGCACGCTGAGTTCCATTCCGCCGAACCAGCCACCCCATTGGCCGACGAAGCTGTTCGGGTCCTCGCTTCCGGTAACCGAGAACAGCGCCATGTCGAGGACGTCGTCCATCTGGTCCGTCCCGACGCCGTAGTAGGTTTGCCCCAGATACTCGCCGTAGAAGTCGATGCCGTTGTTGCTGTAGGCGAACTGGCCGCCGGCGGGCATGTAGGGAGTCAGTCCGTAGTCGGACGTCATCGTCATGAACTGACGAAGCGTCGCGTCGCCGGGGTAGGCGGGCCAGTTCTGCGGGACCGTGTTCGGGACGACGAAGTCCAGGTTCGGCAGGGTGCCGAGCTGGATCAGTCGTGCGGCGACCATGCCGGCGAGAACCTTGCTGCACGAGAACAGCGGCTGCGGCGCGGTGATGTCTCCAACCGAGTAGACCAATTGGCCGTTGGCAAAGACGGCGAACGGACCGTTGTTGCCCGGGAACGGCGTCGCGGCGAGTTCACTGGCGAGGATCGCGCTGTCGAGTCCTTGCGACTCCGGCGTGTCCGTGGGCCAGGAGGCGCCTGGAAACGTCTGGGCAGAAGCCGTGGCCGACAGAAGGCCGACGGTCATCAGGGCGGTGAGCCGAGGTGAGCTGGAGATGGAGGGCATGGTGGACTTCCCGAAGGAGAGCCGTGGGGCGGCGGTCTGGTTCGGAAGTCTACGACATCACCGCTCCCGCGGCAGTCGCACGCGAGACCGGATCAGGCCTTCAACTCGCTCTCGGTGAGTCCGCGACGGGGGCGCCGCGGCGCAACCGACGTTCGCATCGGGATCTTCGATCCCAGCCGTCGGTTCGAAGCTCGGAGTTCAGCCTCTGTGCGAGCCCGGATTCGGCGGACCGTCATCGCCTTCCGGCTCGTCGGAGCGAGTGGGGGCGCCTCGGTTGTCTGCCTGATCCGCGGGCTCGGTGTCCGCTGCGGACTCGTCGGGCTCGGTGGGAGCCTGCCCGCTCTCGCGGGCTTCGCGCTCGTCGCGAATCTGGGCCATCAGCTGGTCGAGGTGCTGGGCCTTCTCGAGTCCTGGGTCGTGGTGGAAGCGGACGCGCGGCACGGTGCGCGTGTGCAGGATCTTGGCGACCTCACGCTGAACGTAGGGCGCGGCGAATTGCAGCATGCGCTCGTTGGTCTTCACCTCGGTCTCGGTGCCGAGCAAACTCCAATAGACGTCGCAGTAGTGCAGGTCCTTGTCGACCTTCACTCGGGTGATCGTGATCATCCCGCGACGGGGGTCGGACAGTTCGTGGTCGACGACTTCGGCCACTCGCTGCTTGATCAGTTGCTGCATCCGCTGGATGCGACGTTCATTCATAGCTGTCTCCGGCGACGAACTTCAGTCGCCGTCTCCGCGGATGATCTCGATCTGGTGGTCGTCGAGCGTGGCGTCCGGCCAGGTCTCGAGCATGTCGACCACCTTGTCGAGCACGCTGTTGATGCGCGGGATGTCGTTGCCGACGGTCGCCGCCCCGAACGTTGCGTAGGTCCACTCGTCGAGGTCTGCCACCTCGGCGATTGCGAGGTTGAACTTGTTGCGCAGCCGGTCCTTGAGGGCGCGGACCACCGAGCGTTTGTCCTTCAAGGACAGCGCGTGGGGGATCGCCATCGAGAACTGCAGAACTCCGAGATACATCGTCGCCTCGAGGGGCCGCGCCGCAACCCGATTGGATCACGGCGGGTCGACCGGAAGGCCCAGTCTCCGAATGGCTGGTCTCCGAATGCCCGAACTTGAGGAACTCAGTCGAGCGTGCGCTTGACGAGTTTGACGTCGAAACACTCGAGGATGTCGCCTTCCTTGATGTCGTTGTAGTCCTTGAGCGTGAGACCACACTCGAAGCCTCCGCGGACTTCCTTCGCGTCGTCTTTCTCGCGGCGCAGCGACGCGATCGTGCCCTGGTAGATGACCGCTCCGTCTCGCGAGAGGCGGCAGCGAGCGTTCCGGCGGATGATGCCGTCCTGGACCATACAGCCGGCGATGTTGCCGAACTTCGACGAGCGGAAGACCGCCTTGATCTCGGCGTGGCCGATCGATTCCTCGATCTCGTCCGGCTTCAGCTTGCCTTCCATGGCCAGCTTCATCTCGTCGATGAGCTCGTAGATGATCGAGTAGAAGCGGATGTCGACACCGGCTCGGTCCGCAGCCTGACGCGCACTCGAGTCCGCGACCGCGTTGAAGCCGACGACGATCGCGCCGGACGCCTCCGCGAGCGAGATGTCGGTCTCGGTGATGCCACCCAATGCGGAGTGGATCACGCGGACCTTGACCTCGTCGGTGTTGAGGCGGGCGAGGCTGGTGCGGATCGGCTCGAGCGATCCCATGACGTCCGCCTTGAGGATGATCTTGACCTCTTCGGCCTGTGCGGCAGCGAGTCGGTCCATCGCGTCCATCTGAACGAGCGTCGAGCGTTCGGCCAGGGACTTCTTGCGCGCCACCGTCTGGCGCTCTTCGACGACTTCCTTTGCCTTCTTGGTGTCGTTGACGACGTAGAGCTTGTCGCCCGGCAACGGAAGGCTGGTGATGCCGACCAGCGAGACCGGCGTCGAGGGGCCTGCTTCGTCCAGGCGGCGGCCGTGGTCATCGATCAGACCGCGGACACGCGACAGTGACTCGCCGCAGAGCACCTGGTCCCGCAGTCGAAGCGTTCCGTTTGTGACGAGCACGTTGACCGTGACGCCCTGCTCTGGAGTCTGTTTCGACTCGATGACGACCGCTTCGCCCGCGGCGTCGGACTTGGCCCCGAGTTCGAGGATCTCGGCCTCGAGGAAGATGCGCTCGACGAGCTCGTTGAGGCCTTGGCCGGTGTGGGCCGAGACTTCGATCATGCCGATCTCACCACCCCAGTCGCCTTCGGCCTGAAGGCCCTTGACGGCGAGCTGCTGACGAACGGTGTTCGGGTTCGAGTCCGGGCGGTCGCACTTGTTGATCGCGACGACGATCGGCGTGCCGGCTTCCTTCGCGTGAGCGATGGCTTCCTCGGTCTGTGGCATCACACCGTCGTCGGCCGCGACGACGAGGACGACGACGTCCGTCAGGTTCGCGCCACGGACACGCATCTGCGTGAACGCCTCGTGACCTGGCGTGTCGAGGATGACGAGCCCGGAGCCGTCCGGACGGACGATCTTGTAGGCGCCGACGTGTTGCGTGATGCCGCCGGCTTCACCCTTGGTGACGTCGGAGTCCCGCAGTGCGTCGAGCAGGCTTGTCTTGCCGTGGTCGACGTGACCCATGAAGGTCACGACCGGCGCGCGCTGCACATCCTCGTGGTCCTCGGCTGCGTCGACGATGGTCTGGAGGAGTTCGGCCTCAGCCTGCGTCTCCTCGACGATCTTGACGTTCCGCTTGACCTCGAGTGCGACGAGCTCGACTTCCTCCGGTGACAGGAACGAGTTGATGTTCTTGCCGAGGACACCGAGCTTGAACGTGAGCGCGGTGATCAGTTCGCCGACTTTGACTCCGAGGGCCTCGGACAAGGCCTTCACGGAGATCGGCGGCATGATCTCGATCTCCTTGTTCGGATCGACCGTCGAGCTCAGGCCGCTCTTGTTCGATGAGCGACGGTTCTGGCGCGGGCCACCACGCTGGGGGCCACGGCCGAAGCCAGGGCCGCGACGGCCGCCAGGGCCGCCCGGTCCACCACGACGGCCGGCCGTGCGCGAAGCCGTGTTGCGCAGGGCGCGCTGACGCAGCCCGCGATCCACGCTGCCGGGGTTTCGACCGGCGTTCGGCGCCGAGCGCTGCTTCGCGTCTCGGATCGCCTCTTGCGGTAGTTCGATGAAGCCGACCTTCTTGGCCTTCTGTTCCGGCACGCGGAGCTTCTTGACGTCCTCGCCTTCGGCCGAGGCAGCAGCAGCTTCCTTGGCCTCGGGAGCGGGGCGCTCGGCGAGTCGTTGCGCCGGAGTCTTCCCGGCATCCGCATCGTCAGCGGCTGGAGGCGCGGCGTCGACAGCCGACGCTTCTGGAGCCGGAGTCGTCGACTCTGCCGCCGGCGCGGTGGCTTCTGCCGGAGTCTCCGTCGAAGCCTTGGATGGGACCTTGGGCTGTGCATCCGTCGGGGCCGCGGCTTCTGCTGGAGCGGGGGCCTTCGTTGGGGCCGGGGCCTCGGATGACGCCTGCTGGGCAGCTTCAGGCTGCGGCGCTCTTGGAGCGGCCGGAGCTTCGGCCGTTGCCTCGGCGGCGGTCGAGATCGGAGCCGGCGTCTTCGGAGGAGTCTCCTCGGACGGAGCCTTGGGCTTGGCCTGGGCTGGTGCAGCCGATTCCGGCGCAGTCTCGGTGGCAGGGGAGTCGTTCGTCGGCAGGTTCTCGCTCGGAAGAGTGTTCTTGGCCGGAGCCGCCGGCTTTTCGGCGACTGGCTGACCGGTTGTCGGGAGAGCCTTCTTCGGAAGGCTCTTCTTGGCCGGAGCCTCGGGTTCCGCGGATTCGCCAGCGGACGGGAGTGACTTCTTCGGGAGAGCCTTCTTCTTCGGAAGCGCGTCCGGAGCGTCGGCGTCTGCAGCCGGAGCCTCGGCGGTCTCCTCGACCGCGGCCGAGCCGCCGCTCAGCGACTTCTTCGGGAGCGCCTTCTTCTTGAGAGTCTTCTTCTTCGGGGCGCCGTCGTCGGCTGCGTCGCCCCCGGAGGCAGAACGCTGGAGTCCCTGGGCTTCGATGACCGCACGTGCGTGCAGTTCGGTCGCGTCGTCCAGCACGGCCATGTGGGACTTCACCTTCTCGAAGCCGCTCTCCTTCAACAGCTTCGCCAGATCGGGGCCTTTCACCCCGTATTCTTTGGCCAGTTCGTAAACGCGTACTTTGCTCAAGCGTGCTCCTGGTCGATGCGCTCGCCGGTCGCCGTCGATGGCGGTGCGGGCGTATCGGATGGTCTAATCGTTCGCTTCGTCTTTGGACGGTTCGCGAGGCGAGCTCGCTTGCCGTGTCCAACCCGCGGGCCGGACTCGTGATTCGGATCGTTGCTCAGTGAGGGCCGGCTCCGGGCTCGCGCTCGGAAACATCGGAGGTCTCGGATTCTTCGCTGCTTGTGGACTCGGCTGGGGCAGCCTCGCTCACCGGGGCTTCGTCTTTCGGCTCCTCCGCCGAAGCGGGGTCGGTTTCGGCGGCATCGCTCTCGGGCGTGGCGGCGGTTTCAGAAGCCGCGGGCGATTCCTCCTCGGAGGCTACCGGCTCGGTTGCAGCGTCCCCGGTGGGGGCGTCTTCGGTCGAGTTGTCTTCCGTTGGGGCGTCGCTCAACGCTGCATCGCTTGTTGCTGCATCGTCTGTTGCGGCAGCGCTTGTTGCTGCATCTGGGGAAGCGGTCCCTTCGGTGCCCTCAGCTTCACCACTCGCGGTCTCGCCGGTCGGGGTCCCCTCGGACTCCTCGACAATCGACTTCTCGAGCTCGGTGCGAGTCATGATGTTGATGTCCCAGTTGGTCAGCTTGCTGGCCAATCGGACGTTCTGGCCGCGACGACCGATCGCCAGCGAGAGCTGGGTCTCGTCGACCAGCACCAGCGCTTCCTTGACGTCTGGGTCGAGCTCGATGTGGCTGATTTCGGCCGGCTTGAGGGCGTTGACGATCATCTGCTCCGAGTCGTCGACCCAGCGGATGATGTCGATGCGCTCGCCGTTGAGTTCGTCGATGATCGACTTGATCCGGGTGCCGCGAACACCGACGCAGGCGCCGACGCAGTCGACCTTCTCGTCGGCGGAGTCGACAGCGATCTTGGTGCGATAGCCGGGCTCGCGCTCGATGCGACGGATGTTGATCACGCCGTCGCCGATTTCCGGCACCTCCAGCTCGAATAGGGCGCGGACGAAGTCCTTGTGGGCCCGAGACAGGATGACCTTGACGCGGCTGCCCTGCTTCTTGACCTCGAACACCATCGCGCGAATGCGGTCGCCGACGCTGTAGTTCTCGCCGCGAACGCGCTCACCGCGGGGCAGGATGCCCTCGAGGTTGCGAGCCAGTTCGATGTAGATCGCCTCGCCTTCGATTCGCCGGATCTGGCCGGAAACGATCTCGCCGAGTTTCTGCTCGTACTGATCGTAGAACCGATCGCGTTCGGCCTCGCGGACGCTGCCGTTGATCGACTGTTTGACGACGGTCGCGACGATCCGACCTTCATCCTCGAGGTTGACCTCGTAGTTGCTCACGACTTCACCGGTCTCGCGGTCGAAGTTCAGCACGAGGTCGTCGAGTCCATACTTGCGGGCCAGAGCCTGTGCGACGGCGGTCTCCACCGTGGACAGGAGCTGGTCCGGATCGATCTCGCGATCGCGAGCGATCGAGTCGATGAGCCGCAGGATGTCGGACGTTGCCATGCTGAGTTGGAGCGCTCCGAGAGCCGGCACCGTTGGGGATACCGGGTGATCGGAGTCCCGGGGCGAGCCCCGGCAGGAGAAGGTGGTGTTGGTTCCACCGGATCTGCAGGCTCTGCGTGGCGACAACGCGGCCGATCCGGGACCCTCGCCCGAGTTGACTCGGCGTCGGCATCGGGCGCTGAAAGCGCGCGAAGCGGAGCCGAATCCCCCCGGATACGAGAGGCTCGTCGGCCGAGAAGGCCACGATGCCTACCGGTCCGGTCCCCAGATGCGGAGCCGAAAGCACTCACGGTTGGTGAGAGCATCCAGGAGCTGCGTTCGCGACCGGCAATCCGCGGGCACGACGCGGCCTGGAGGCGCGCCTTCGTTCGTTGTCTGGGACCGCGAATGATGCGTTCTCGGGTCGGTGACGTCAAGAACGCGAGGGCTGGGAAGGTCCCGAGAGAGCGGGGATTCCGTCAGCTTCCCTCCGAGCCGGGACTGCGCCCGCGCTCGGACACGGTCGCACACTGGCAAGGCGACCCCCGGTCGACTATTCAACCGACGGCCGCATGCCCGATTCTTGGACCTTCCGACCCTTCCGTCTGTCCGACGCCCCGCGATTGGCCGCCTGGCTGGACGAGTCCACCCTGCCAGCCAGCAGTGCGCTCGACGAGGAGCTCGAGTGGGCTCGGCGCCTCCTGGCGGATCCCCGGATCGAGGTCGAGGTCCTGCAGAATGAGGGGGAGGCCGGTGGTCCGCCTCGCGTGCTGGGGTTCTTGCGACTGGATCTCGCTCCGGACCGGTCGGCGGAGATCACGCTTCTGGTCGATCCGGAGCGCCGGCGTCGGGGCATCGGCCGCTTTCTCTGCGACCACGCCCTGGAGTTCGGTCGACGACTGGATCTTCAGCGCCTCGTCGCCGTCGTCGCCGAGGAGAACACCGCGGCGAGGGAGCTGTTCACCGGCGCTGGCTACGACTGGAACGGTTCGGTGCCCGGGCACCACCGGTTCGATCGCCTGATCCACGCCTCGGGGACCGCGGACCCGCTGGAGATCGAGCCTTGACCGACGACGGAGCCGCAGAACCTTCCCGGAGTCCCACTTCGCGCGATCTCGACGTCGCCGAGGAACTCGAGCGATTCACTGCGCGGGGGCGAGAGATTGTCCTGCGTACTGGGGTGACCGCCGATCGAGACGAATGGCTCGATTGCTACAACTCGATCTTCCCGGTGGACCATCCGGGGGTGCCGGAGATGTCCAAGACGCTCTGGGACTGGAAATACGACCCGCACTACTCCGGTCGACGCGAGATGGTCGTCGCGGTCGAGCCCGAGGCCGGCCCACGCATCCTCGGCGCCTACCCGTCCCAGGCGTTCCGCGTCTGGATCGGCGGGGAGGAGCGCCATTGCGGGCACATCACCGACCTGATGGTCCGCCACGAGGAGCGCCGCCTGGGGCCACGTCCAGGCCTGTTCGTAACCCTCGGAAATACCTTTGATGCCCGCTACACGGGCCGCGGAACCGAGCGGATGCCCTTCTATTACGGGTGGCCGGTGCCGGCCTTCCTGATGGGGCAGAAGTATCTGAACTACCGGATCTGCCGCGATTGGAACCCGATCGCCGGCGCCGTTCCGCTCGAACCGCGCGACCGTTCGGCCGAGCTCGAGATTCAGATCCTCGATCGGGACACCGTCGAGAGCTCCGAGTTCGCCGCCGAAGCCGATGCTCTCTGGGAGCGGCTCAAGGTCGTCGAGCAGTGCGCGATGGTGCGCGACGCCCGGTGGTGGCAGTGGCGATTCGCTCGCCACCCATTGCAGGACTACACGATGATCGCGTGCCGTGAGCGGAACACCGGCGCTCTGCGAGGAATCGCGGTCTACACGGTTGGGGACCACCTTCGTGCGAACACCTCCTTCCTTGTCGATTGGCTCGTCGCGCGTGACGACGTCGATGCGGTGACTTCGCTCGTCGCGCAGTGCGAAGACTTCACGCGTCGGGATCAGACCGGTGTGTTCGCGACGTTCCTCAGCGCGGCCGACCCGAAGTCTCTCCCCGTTCAGCGGCTCGGCTATCAGGTCTGGAACTCGCAGTGGTTCGTGGTCTTCGTCAGCTTCGGCCCGGACATCCGTATGGCGCGCGAGCACTGGCACTTCACGATGGGCGAGTCCGACCTCGTCTGATCCGGAACTTCGTCGATGAAGCTGCCCGAGAACTACGACGTCTCCTCAAAGGGAGCGCCCGAGCACTGGACCGAGCCGCCGGCCGGGCCTGCTCTCTGCTTCTCTCCGCACCCGGACGACGAGGTGATCGGGCCGGGTGGCGCTTTGGCGCTCCATCGGATGCGTGGTGACGTGGCCCGCGTCGTCGTCGCGACGGACGGCATCGCGGGCGACCCCGACCAGAAGTTCGGGGACCTGGCCGCGAAGCGCCGCGCCGAGTCGCGGACAGCCATGGCCGAGTTGTTCGTCGATGACGTGGACTTCTGGGGCTTCCCCGATTCCTGCGTCGTGACCGAGGTCGACCTCGACGAGATCGCTCGTCGAGCGGTCCTCGAGGTCGAGCGTGTCCGGCCACGGGTCGTCTACGTCACGTGGCCTGGTGAGATCCACGGCGACCACCGAGCGCTGTGCGCGGGCGTGCTGCGGGGGCTCGAGCGCTGTTCGTACGACGGTCTGGTCCTCGGCTACGAGGTCTGGACGCCGATGACTGCCGAGGTCGTGCTCGACATCACGCCGGTCGGAGAGCGCAAGATGCGCGCGATCGGCATGTATGAGACGCAGACCGCATACGTCGACTACGTGCGCGTCATCGATGGGCTGGATCGCTACCGGTCACTCCTCGTGGGGAAGGGCAAGGGCTACTTCGAGGCGTTCTGCCGGCTCGAGTTGGATCTGGAGTCGAAGAATTGATCGACGAGATGCAGGTGCTGCGCCTTCGTCGCGAGGCGAGTCGTTTGGCCCACCGAGGTCGTCCCTGGTTCTACCGCGACGATCTGGAGCAGCCGCCGACGGTGGACGGACTGGCTCTCGTCGAGGACGAGGACGGACGGAACCTGGGGGTCGGATTCGCCTCGGTCGGTTCGCGTCTGGTGCTCCGGCTGGCCGGAGCCGCGCCGGATTGGGATAGCGACGACCCGAGTCGGCGCATTGCGCAGTTCCTGGATGTCCGGGTCGAATCCGCGATCCGGCGACGGTCGCCGGCACTCGACCGTGATCGGGCGATGCGAATCGTCCACGGTGAGACCGACGGTCTGCCGGGTCTGGTTGTCGATCGATTCGGGCCTGTCCTCGTGCTGCAGGTCGCCTCGGCCTTCCTCGAGAAGGAGCTTCCTGCGCTCGTGAAGATTCTGCAGGAGCGTCTCGAGCCGGAGATGATCCTCGCCCGCGACGATCTGTCGGCTCGCCGACTCGAAGGGCTGCGTGAGGGACCGCCGCGGTTGTTGCAGGGCCGCCGGATCGAGACCGTGCCGTTCGAGGAAGGGGGTGTGATCCACACCGCCAGGCCGTTCGAGGGCCACAAGACCGGCTTCTACCTCGATCAGGTGCCGGCGCGGCGTTTCGTGCGTGAGCACGCACGCGGCCGACGGGTCCTCGACCTCTTCGCCTATCAGGGCGCATTCTCACTGCACGCCTTGCGCGGCGGCGCCGCCGAGAGTCTCGCCGTCGATGAATCCGAAGCGGCCTTGGAGCAAGCGCGCGCGGATGCCGAGCGCAATGGACTCGAAGGCCTCGAGACCCGCGCCGAGAACGCGTTCCAACTCCTGCGATCGCTGCGTCATGACGAGCGCCAGTTCGACCTCGTGATCGTCGATCCCCCGGCGTTCGCCAAGGCGCGGAAGCACCGTGGCCGAGCTCTCGATGGCTACCGCGATCTCAATCGCGCCGCGCTCCGTCTCCTGGCACCGGGGGGGCTGCTCGTCAGCTGTTCCTGTAGTCACCACGTCGATGGTCCGAGCCTCGAGTCGGTGGTCCGACAGAGCGCGGCGGGTTTGCCGTTCCGGCTCGCGCTCCGACATCGCCTCGGCGCCGCCGCAGACCATCCGATCTGGGCATCCTTACCCGAGACCGAATACCTGAAGGTGTTGGTCTACGAGCGCTTCGATCTCTGAGTGTCTGCGGTCGAGCGTTCCCTCGGGGGGCTCGCTTGACGTAGGATTCGGCGTTTCCCCCTGACGATGCCAGACGACCAAGAGATCGCCATCCGTGTGAACGGCGAAGAGCGTTCCGTGGAACCGGGGACGACCGTCCTCGATCTCGTGACACTGCTCGGGCTCGAAGGCCGTCCCGTCGCCGTCGAGCGCAATCAGGCTGTTCTGCGTCGTGCGCAACACGCCGAGGTTGTCTTGCAGGACGGCGACGTTCTCGAGGTCGTGACTCTGGTCGGGGGAGGCTGAAACGATGACCAATCCATCCGATCCAGTCGCGAACAGCGACTCGAACGACACGAGTCTCCGCGACGGGTTCAGTTCTCCAGACGAGCCCTCCCGGGCCGACCGCCCGCTGCGGATCGGCGAGATCGAGTTCGAGTCCCGACTCTTCGTCGGAACCGGCAAGTATCGAGATCCCGACGAGATGCAGCAGGCGCTCGCCGCCTCGGGTTCCCAGTGTGTGACGGTTGCCGTACGTCGTCACCAACTCGGGGTCCCGGACGGGAAGTCGCTGTTCGACTACATCGATCGCGATCGGTTCACGCTGTTGCCGAACACCGCTGGTTGTTTCACCGCCGAGGACGCGATCCGCGTCGCGCAGCTCGGACGCGAGCTTCTCGACTCACCGCTCGTGAAGCTCGAGGTCCTCGGCGACACCGAGACCCTGCTGCCCGACCCGGTCGGGACTCTGGAGGCGGCGAAGACGCTCGTCGACGACGGCTTCACGGTGCTCTGCTACACGAGCGACGATCCGATCCTCGCGAAGCGCCTGGAGGACGTCGGTTGTGCTGCCGTGATGCCGGCCGGCGCGCCGATCGGATCCGGTCAGGGGATCCTGAATCCGAACAACATCCGGATCATCCTCGATCGCGCGCAGGTGCCGATCCTGGTCGACGCCGGCGTGGGGACGGCTTCGGACATCGCCGTCGCCATGGAACTCGGAGCCGACGGTGTGCTGCTCAACACCGGAATCGCGAAGGCTGCCGATCCGATCCGAATGGCTCGGGCGATGAAGTCGGCCTGCGAGGCCGGCCGTGACGCGTACCTGGCTGGTCGGATGGGCAAGAAGCTCTACGCGACCGCCTCTTCGCCTTGGGCCGGCCGGATCAACGAAGCCTCGTCGGGTTCAGCGGGCGTAGGTGCCGCCGGAGCGAGTAGCGATCCCGCCGGGATCCCCGGCGAATGACCCACGACCCGATCTTCGATTCGAGTTCGATGCGACACGGCGAGGAAGAAGACGCCTCAAGCGACTGGGAAGGCCGCGTCACGCGCCCCTCGGTCGAGCTGTTGAGCGCAGCTCTCGCTCTCGTCGCCTGGTGGTTCGTCTCCGCGGTCTACCTGTTCGTGCGCATCGGCGGAGAGGGGGTCTCCCAGCTGGGGGACTCGAGAGTCGCCAAGGACCCGGCAACTCGGCAATGGGAGCTGGTCGTGTTGATCGAGTCGCAGCTCTTCGCACAGTCCGCGGTGCTGGCGGCGATCGCGATCCTTCGCCCGGATTCCGCTTCGTTCGGCCGGTCGCCGATCCGGACGGCCGTGATCGGCTACGCGATCATCCTTCCGCTCTGGCTCGGGCTCGGCGCGTTGAGTATCTCGGCGGCGCGTTACCTGCAGCTCGAGGTTCCGGCGCGAACCGATCTCCTGGAGTTTCTCTCCGGCGATGTCGGCGGCTCCTCGTGGATCCTCGTCGCGATTCAGGTCGTGATCGTCGGACCGCTGTTCGAGGAGTTCCTGTTCCGCAAGTTCCTGCTCGACGGATTGCGTGAATGGACCGGGAACGTCCGAGCCCTGATCACCTCGTCGGTGTTGTTCGGACTCATGCACTTCGACGCCGGGTTCCACGCCGTCCCGCCGCTGATCTTCCTCGGACTCGCCTTCGGCATCCTCCGGATGAAGAGTGGCGGGCTCCTCGCGCCGATCCTGGCACACTCGCTCCACAACGCGGTGATGATCGCCTGGGTGGTGATCGAGGGGTCGAAGCAGGGCTACCGATTCTCCTGACGATCGAGACCGACGCCGATGACCGATTCCCGCGAGTTCCGTATCACCGAGGACATGGTCGGGCGCTTTGCGCGTCGCGACGGAGCGATGATCGCGGACAACGCAGTCGTCGTCGGTGACGTTTCGCTCGGCGAGGACGCGAGCGTCTGGTTCGGCGTCACGATCCGAGGGGATGACTCGTCGATCTCGATCGGGCCGCGGACGAACGTGCAAGACAACACCTGCATCCATGTCGACGTCGACGCGCCGCTCCGGATTGGGGAAGGGGTGACGATCGCTCATGGGGTCGTCGTTCACGGTGTCGAGGTGGGGGACTACACATTGATTGGGATGAACGCCACGGTCCTCAGCGGCGTCCGGATCGGTCACCACTCGGTCATCGGCGCCGGGGCGCTGGTCCGCGAGAACGCAGAGATCCCGCCGAGATCCTTGGTTGTCGGGGTTCCCGCACGAGTCGTCCGGACGCTGACCGATGAGGAATGTGCAGGTCTCGAGGCCCGCGCGGCTCACTACGTGAGGCGCGCCGAGACGTACCTGGACTAGTCGCCGCCCGGTCGCTGATCTCGCGGCGAGAGCAGCTCGTTCGGTGGGCCGTATGTCTTGGAATCCCCGACCGCATTGGAGAGTTCTCCGCTGAGATCTCTACTAGGGTCATTCCTGGTTTCGGTGGTCCGCGCTCCGCCGTCCGGTCGGGCGCGTGCTAGACTTCCGAGGAGCGATCTTGCTCTCGCACTGCCGCTCCGCACTTGGAGTCGACGGTCAAAATCCCTTCGCCAGCTCGTGATCGTCGCACGGTCGGTTTCCTCCTTCGGACCGCGGCGACGGCAACCGGACGAACGCCCCTCTGGTCTTCTCAAGGCTCTCCGCCATGACCAACTCCCGTATCGAATCCTCACCTGATCGTCGCCACATCCGGACCGCGGGACTTCCCCTGGTTTCCTTGGGTGCTGCTGGTCTGCTCTTCACTCTGGCCTCCTGTGGAAGCGGCAGCGGATCCTTCGCACCGGTGCCGGTCGGCCCTCCGCTGGATGTCTCGTTCGACGCGCAGGCCGCGATCGAGAGCGGGGTCGGTTCGGTCCGTGGCTCGGTCGTCCTGGATCTCGATGGTGACGGGGTGGCAGATCTGGCGGCCCTCGGAGAGAACGGGAACCTGGTCATCTCACTGTCGCAGGGCGGCGGCGTGTTCGTCGAGGCACAGACGCTGGCTGGTCCGTCGCCGACCGGGATCCTCCGATCGAGCGATGTCGACCTCGACGGGGATATCGATCTCTGCGTCGTCTCGGCCGCGACCGGTGAAACGGTCGTCTACCGCAACGACGGTTCTGCGTCGTTCACTGCCGATCCGATGTTCGTCGCCGTTCCTGGCGTCAACGACATGATCTTCGTGGACCTGGACGGCGATGACGCGGAAGAGATGCTCATCGCGACCGGCTCGACGACGACCGTCGCGATCCTGCAGGCGATTGGCGATGGGTCTTTCGTCTCGCCCCGATTCCAGATGATCGATGGTGGCCGTGGCTCGGTCGCCGGCGGTCTGAGCGCAGGAGACTTCAACGGCGACGGCTCGATGGACTTCGCGTTCGCGGATGCGGACGAGGTCGAATTCGTCGTCGCTCTCGGTGACGGTGTTGGCGGGGTGACGAACATCGTCCGGTTCGCCGGCATGATGGCTCCGTTCGCGACTGCGGCGGCGGACCTGGACGGCGATGGCACGGACGAGCTGTTCGGTGTCGACGCGCTCCAGCAGCTGGTGTCGGTCTACAGCATTCCGAGCATGTCGATGCTGACGGATCTGACGGTCGAAGGCCTTCCGGTCGCGATCACCGTCGGAGACGTGGTCGGCGACGCGCTTCCGGACCTGACGATCTGTCTCGCACAGTTCGGCTCCGTGGCGATCGCCGAAGGCGTGCCCGGATTCTCCGGCAGCGTCGACTTTGCTCCGGCGGACCTTCGGAGCTTCGTCGGTGGATCGCCGTTCCACGCGGCGATCGCGGACCTCGACAACGACGGTCGTGACGATCTCGCGGTTGCCAGCTTCGGTTCGCCGACGATCGACGCGTTCTTCGGCACGGACGACGGCTCGCTGACCGGAGGGCGCATCGTTCCTGTCCCGAAGGCGGTCGACGTCAACCTGGTCGTGACCGGTCGCTTCGATCCCAGTAGCACCTTCGATGTCGCCACCGCGGCCATCGGTTTCCCTGGGCTGGTTCTGGTGGACTTCGGCATGGAGTTCGTCGGTCTCGTTTCGACTCCGCCGGTGCAGTACGTGTCCACGGTCGAGCTGCCCGGCGACGACCTCACCGATTTGATCGTCTCGGTTCAGGGTGGGGTCCAAGTGCTGCGGAACATCACCGTTCCAGGCGACTTCTCGCCGCAGTTCGAGCTCGTCGATGGTGCCAACGTGATCAGTGGGCAGAACATCATCGAGTCGAAAGCCGCGGACGTCGACGGCGATGGCGTGGTCGACATCGTCGCGGCCGTCACTGGTGAGAACCGCGTCGCGGTCGCGCGCGGATCGATCGATCCGACGAATGGATCGATCACCTTCTCCTCGGAGCCGGTCCTTTCGATCCCGGTCGGTGGTGCCCCGGCGGCCCTGGCGACCGGTGACTTCGATGGTGATCTGGTCCCGGAGATCGCGGTGACCCGGATCGCCAGCTCCCGGATCTCGTTCTTGTCGGTGACCGGGGGTGCCTTGGTCGAAGACCTCGAGTTCCCGGTCGCGATCGGCCCGACCTTCGTTCAAGCGGCCGACCTCGATGGTGATGGTGACGACGAACTCGTGGTCGCCGAGACGACCGCCGATCAGGTGTCGGTGCTCGACGAAGACGGCACGGGCAACTTCAACGTCCAGAGCTTCGCCGCGGGCGACGATCCGACCGCCCTGGTCCTCGAAGATCTGAGCAACGACGGCAACCCGGACCTCGTGATTACCGAATTCCAGGGTTCGCAGTTCCAGATCCTCCTCGGCGATGGCTCGGGCGGATTCGGCACCGCGGTCACCTTCGAAGGCCCTTCGCGCGCCGTCACGGCCGACTTGGCCGACGCGAACGGTGATGGGCTTCCGGATCTCGTGATCGGTGGTTTCTCGCTCGGTGGCTACGGTCTCTTCCAGAACTCGAGCGTCGAGGCGAACGGAGCAGCGCCTTCGACCTCTCCGCTGCGTCCGTGATCGAAGCATGACCGACACCTCGTTGATGGGGGTGATTCTCGCCGCGGGGAAGGGCACGCGCATGCGGCCCTTCTCCGAGCACTACCCCAAGCCGATTCTCCCACTGGGAGGAAAGCCGCTCCTCGCGCACCAGCTCGAGACCCTCAAGGGGCTCGGTGTCGAGCACGTCGTGGTGGTGATCGGTCACCTCGGTCACCAAGTCGTGCGGGAGATCGGTGACGGTGAGCGTTTCGGACTTCGTATCACTTACGTCGAGCAGGAGGAGACGCTGGGGATCGCGCACGCGGTCTATCGGCTCGAGCGTCATATCGATCGGCCGTTCTTCCTGTTCCTCGGCGACATCTACTTCGAGACGCAGGACCTCGAGTCGATGCCAGCGCGGATGATGGGGCCGGGTGGTGCAGACGGCGTTCTGGCCGTGAAGCGCGAGCCCGACCCCGAGAAGATCCGCCGTAACTTCATCGTGCTGACCGACCAGGCTGGCCGCGTCCACCGAGTGGTCGAGAAGCCGCGTTTCGCGAAGACCGACCTCAAGGGCTGCGGCATCTACCTGTTCGACCAGTCGTTCTTCGATGCGGTGCGTCGCACGCCCAGGACTGCGATGCGCGACGAATACGAGATCACGGACGCGATCCAGATCTACATCGACGACGGCTACCGCGTCGAGGCTGCCGAGGTCATCAAGGGAGACCTGAACCTCAGCTACCCGCTCGATCTACTCGAGTTGAACCTCCACTGGTTGAAGATCCAGGGTGCACGGAACTGGATCGGCAAGGGTGTCCAGCTTCCTGAGGGCACGGTCGTGGAGAACTCGGTCCTGATGGACGGCGTGTCGGTGAAACACCCGATCGAGATTCGCGACTGCCTCGTGTTCCCGAACGTGCGGGTCGATGACGAGTCGGCGCTGCGCCGGTCGATCCTGACCAGAGAGACGCGGATCGTCGATCAGAATCGCGGCTGAGCCTCAGGCGGTTTCGTAGCCGTAGCGACGCATCGTCTCTCCGCAGGTCGCTTCGATCGACGCTAGGTCTTCGTCACTGAGGTCTCGACGCCAGCGCTCGACGCTCTGCTCGCTGGAAGCGGAAGTCCCGTGCGCGCTGAACTCGGCGCGCTCACGTTGCAGCTGCTGGTCGGCATCCGCTGGGTCGAGGCCAAGCCAGCGGAACGTGTCCGATGCCTCTTCGATCGGTCGCTGGATCATGTCCTCGTAACGGACGATCCGAGTGCCTTCGACGAGTTCGGGGAAGCCCGCGTAGAGGTTGTTCCAGTGCGTCGCGAACTGCTCGGCCGAGTTGTCGACGAAGAACCGGTTCCCCTTCCGGATGTTGTCGCGTGAGCCGAAAGACCGCATCGAGCACAGCACGTCACGAGGATCACGAACGAGCAGGGCGGCTCGGAGTCCGTCGAGTACGGAGTTCATGGTCACGACGGCCTCGGGGTCGGGGAGCTTGTCACCGAAGTACTCGACGTCACGCCCCTCGAAGCGTCGCTCGTAGAACTCGTAGAGCATGTCGATCGCATGGACTGTCACCATCGAAGCGATCTCGTCGGTCAGGCTCGGGTGGACGTAGCCGTGGAGCTCGACCTTCGTTCCGCGATTGACGGTCATCGGTTGCCAGGCGGGGATCCGTGCGATCTGGGTGAAGAAGAACAGCAGATCCTGGACGCCGGCTTCGTCCGTTAGCCCGAGTCGCGGGTGTGCGTCCATCAATCGCTGGAACAGCGTGGTTCCGCTGCGGCCAACACCGACCAGGAAGTAGAGGGGCTTTCGTGCCATGAACGGCTCCCGCGCGGGGAGAGCGCCAGTTTGCGGGGCGTTCCCGTCGGACGCCAGTGAAGCTCCGTCACGAGCCGGTTGCTTCGCCGGTCGGCCGACGACGGTAAGGTTGCGCCATGCGCTCGCTCCGTGCTGTCGCCGACGTACTCCTCGTGTTCGGCGCTCTCGCGATTCCGTTCCATGAATCCGGGCTGTCGGCCCAGGACCTCCGATTGGAGAACGTCCGTGTCGTGACCGGGACCGGAATCGACCCGGTTCTCGATGTGCTCGAGGTTCGCGATGGCCGGATCGTCGAACCCGGAACGGTCGGCCTGACCGGTGATACGCGGGTCATCCGGTTCGACGAGCCTGCCTGCGTCGTCCCGGGTCTCGTCGACGCGCATGCACACTTGATCGGGCTCGGCGAAGCGAAGGTCGAGGTCGATCTCGTCGGGACTGCGAGCTACGACGAGATCCTTCGACGCGTCGTCCAACGCTCGAAGGAGCTGCCCGAGGGGGCCTGGATCCTCGGACGAGGATGGGACCAAAACGACTGGGTCGAACAGGCGTTCCCGGACCACCGTCGACTGTCCGAGGCCGTTCCGTCGCACCCGGTTCTCTTGACCCGCATCGATGGACACGCGGCACTCGCCAACGCCGAGGCGATGCGTTTGGCGGAGATCGATGGCGAGACCTCTGACCCGAGCGGCGGACGGTTGATTCGTCGTGAGGGTGGCACACCGACGGGGGTTCTGATCGACAACGCGCAGGGACTCGTTCGCGCGGTCGTTCCGGTGGCGACTGAGTCGCAGATCCGCGAGGCGTTGCTCGCGGCTCAAGAAACCTGCCTGAACCTCGGGCTGACGACCGTGCACGACGCCGGGTTGGGCGGGCGCACGCTCCAGGTGCTTCGGCGACTGCACGCTGAAGGCGAGTGGACGCTCCGGGTCTACGCGATGGTGCCCGCTTCGAGTGTCGAGGAGATCCGTCGTGGCCCTTGGGCGACCGAAGACGGAGTGATCACGGTGCGCGCGGTGAAGGCATACGCCGACGGAGCCCTCGGATCCCGTGGCGCTGCGATGCTGGATCCCTACTCCGACGAGCCCGGGACGCGAGGTCTGCTGCTGACTCCCGCCGCAGAACTCGAGCGCACCGCCCAGCTCTGCGTCGAGCATGGGTTCCAGCTCTGCGTCCACGCGATCGGGGACCGCGCGAACCGAATCGTGCTCGACGTATTCGAGAAGGTCGTTCCCGACGACCAGCGTGAGGAACTCCGCTTCCGGATCGAGCACGCGCAGATCGTGCATCCCGACGACATCGTCCGATTCCGCGACCTGTCCGTCCTACCTTCGATGCAGCCGACTCACCTGAGCTCCGATATGCCCTGGGCTCCGGAGCGAGTCGGGGAGGCTCGACTCGAGGGAGCCTATGCATGGACCGCATTCCACCGACTCGGACTGGCGACTCCTTTCGGTTCGGACTTCCCGGTCGAGCGACCGAATCCCCTTCTGGGTCTCTACGCGGCGATCACGGCACGGGCCCCCGGTCGTGGGCCGGTCGACGGCTATCTGCCGGAGCGTCGCTTGAGTCGTCTGCGAGCCCTGCAGGGGTTCACTCGTGATGCGGCGTTCGCCGCGTTCCGCGAGGCTGAACTGGGCACTCTGGAGCCGGGTCGTATCGCCGACTTCACGGTCTTCGATCGCGATCTGATGACCTGCGATCTGGCGGACCTGCCCGACGCTCGGGTCCTGATGACCTCGGTCGGTGGACGTGTCCACGAAACCACGGCGGAGGATGCGAGCACCGGTCCGAGCGCCGCGAACCTCCGGGACATGACCGCGCAGGTCGAGGAGTTCCTCACGGTCCTCGCCTCGGACGAGATGGCCGGCCGCAACACGCCGAGTCCCGAGCTCGAGCGGGCGGCCGACTGGATCGTCGAGAAGTTCGAGTCGTTCGGCGTCGAGCCCGGGCCGGATGGCTGGTTCCACAACTACGAGCTGCCGGGGATCGAAGTCCAGGGAGAGACGACGGTCTGTCAGCTCGTCGGTTCAGACGGCCACGTGCTCGAGTTGGTCTCGGGGGCGGAGTTCCGGGTCTTCTCCGGCGGTCGTCCGTTCCGTGAGGACGGGATCGTGGTGGCAGGAGCGACAGGGGATGGCGATGCCGAGCAGCGGCGCGGCCTCGCTGGTCGTTCTGCTCGCGTGCTCGTGGTCTCGCCCGAGTCTCCGCTCTGGGCGGCCGCGGATGGCAATCGGAAGATCCTCTCGCGAGGGCCCGGTGCAGCTCCGGTCGTGCTGCTGAAGGACGATGTCGCGCGCCGGTGGATCGAGCAGCAGTCGCTCGAAGAGCTCAGGGTGAATCTCCAGGTCCCTGCTCCGATCGAGTCCGCGATTCCGTTGCGCAACGTCGTCGGGATGATCAAGGGCACCGACCTTCAGGACGAGTTCCTGGTGGTCAGCGCGCACTACGACCACATCGGCCTGAACACACGCGGTGGCGAAGATGTGATCTTCAATGGCGCGGACGATGACGCGACCGGCACGGTTGCGGTCCTGTCGGTCGCGAAGGCGTTGGCCGAATCGGGGTTCTCGCCGCGCCGCTCGATCCTCTTCGTGACCTTCTCGGCCGAGGAGAAGGGGCTTCTCGGTTCGCGCAAGTTCGTCGAGACGCCGCCGGTGTCACTCGAGTCGATCCGTGCCGTCGTCAACATCGAGATGCTCGGCCGGCCGGAGGAGGACACCGACCCGTTCTTCTGGGTCACCGGCAAGAGCAAGTCGGACTTCGACCAGCTGGCCGCCGAATCGATGGAGCGGGCTGGAGTCGAGATGCGTGACTTCCGGATGGGAGAACAGCTGTTCTTCGCTTCCGACAACGCACCGTTCGCGCGTGCTGGAGTCATCGCTCATTCGATCAGCGCCGGCACGCTGCACCGTGACTACCACCAGCCAAACGACGAGGTCGACCGGATTGACCACGAACACATGGCCGCCGTGGTGCTCGGTCTCATCGAAGTCGTGAAGGACTTCTCGACCCGTGACCGGATGCCGGTCTGGGCCGAGGGTGCGGAAGAAAGCCTTCAGGGTGGCGGCCGGCGTGGTGGCCGCCGCCGCTGAGTTGCTGCTATTCGAGGTCGAACGGCCGTTTCGGTGGATTCGGATCGTCCTTCGCCTTCTCGGCGGCGTCGTTCAGCATCTCGTCGAAGCTCTGTTCCTGCTTCGACTGCTCCGATCGAGCCTGTTCGAACGCGTCATCGAGCCGCGTGGATTCGCTCTTCTGCCGTGCCAGAAGGTCATCCAGTTCGGCTTCGGGGCGAAGGCGTCGAACCTTGCCTGAACGGGTGTCGATCTCGAGCCGTTCGCCACAGCAGGGGCAGTCGAATTCTCTCAGCGTGCCACTCATCGGGAGTTTCGTCGGTTGTGGTGTCGTCGACCGTTATCGTCTCGTCGACCGCGTCCGTTCGCCATGTCCACTCCCAACGCGACCTCGGTCGGTGACGGCCGACCACAGCCGTCCGATGCCGAGCGCGAGCTCGTCGCGGCGGCTCGGCAGGGTTCGGAAGATGCGTTCCAGGCCCTGCTGGAGGAGCATTTCGACCGGATCTACGGCTACGTCCGCAAGCTCCTGCGCTGCGATCCCGCCCGGGCGGAAGATCTCTGCCAAGAGACCTTCCTGAACGCCTGGAAGGGACTGACGAGCTTCGACGGAGAGGTGCCGTTCTCGATCTGGCTGCACAAGATCGCCCGGAACGCCTGCATCTCGGACATGCGGAAGTCCCGCGCGCGTAAACGTGGCAGCCGCAAGACTTTATCGCTGGACGAAAACTGGGCGGATCAAGACGAGCGGGGATGGGATCCGGCGGATTCGGGCTTGGATCCGTCGGTTCGCGCGGACCAGGCGGACTTCCAGTCCCAGGTTCAGGCGGCGGTTCTCTCCTTGCCAGGGGACTATCGGGAAGCGGTCGTTCTTCGGGATCTGCAGGGCCTGGGCTACGAAGAGATCGCAGAAGTTCTGGGAATCGCAATCGGCACTGTGCGTTCCCGGATCCATCGCGGGCGTGCCCTTCTGCAGGCGGCGCTCGGAGGTTTTCGATGATCGAGCCAAGAGACGAACGCTGGAGCGCCTGGATCGACGGCGAGCTGGGCCCCGACGAGCTGGCTCGTCTGGAGGCGGAGTTCGCGGCGGATCCGCGCCGTCGCACTGAGGCTGAGGCCTTTCGCGACCGGGTGTTCTCGATCCGTGAGGCGTTGAGCGAGTCGGTCGATCGGCCGTCCCTCGGGGCCAAAGACCGGGCCCTTCGTCACGCGCTCGAGGGTCGAGGGCCGCGTCGAGTGGCTCCGCCCTCCGGTGGGGCGATGCAGGGTGGCCGCCGCGGCTCACCGTTCCTGGCCGTGGTTGGGTCGCTGGCCGCGGCCGGCTTCTTTGGCGCCCTCGTCTTCTGGGCCCTCGAAACGCCGCCGCCCCGAGGGATTCGGACCGATGTCGCGAACGGCGTGCTCGAATCGGCGAATGCGCCCGAGACCACGATGGCGAGGCCGAAGTCCGATCCGGACCGCGTCGACATCACGACCGTCCAACTGGATGAGGAGGAGGCCGAGGAGGCGTTCGAAGAGTCGTTGACCCGCGGAATCGAGTACCTGCGTGGCCAACTCGAGCGCCAACGAGGTCTGTTCACGACGGCGGATGCGGCGCCCGCAGCCCCGGTCGAAGAGGCTGAGCAACTCGACGACGTCGTTCGAACGCTCGAGCATGTCGAAGGCAGTCTCGAGCCTGCGGAAGGCTCCGTTGGGACGGATCCAAGTGCGTCGCCGTCGGGGACCTCCGAGAACGATCCCGTTTCGGAGTCCGCTCGCATCGAATTGGCTGAGGAGGGCGAACGCGACCGTCGAGGTCGCGGAGCCGGGACTCGTGGGGCCACCGGTCGAGGTGGTCGGCCGGACGGTCCTGGATCGGTCGTGCTGCGGGAGACGTTCGACGGGACCGCTCCGTCTCGCACGGCTCTGACCGATGCGGACGACTTCTTTCTCGGTGAGGCTGGGATCCTCGATTCCGCTCGCGCATCTGAAGATGAGCCCGCAGTTCTCGCGATTCTGAGTCCGTCGAGATTGTTCAACGCTCCTGACCAAGGAGTCCGCGAGCGGGTGCTCAGTGGGAACCCGGAGCTCGAGGCGGGTCGCGAAACCCGTGCTCTCCGCATGCAGGCGGAAACGAGAACCGGCGCGAGCCGACCAGACTCGGTCGCAGTCGTCGAGCTGGTCGTTCAGCCGTCCAAGGTGACCGAGATCGAGGGGGCCCTGACCGAGTTGCTCGCTCGAGCAGCACTGCCCGAGAGCGCCGGTCGGCGCCGCGAAGGACCGAGGTCCGCCGACGAGGCCTTGGAGGGCGGGCCTGTCGACCGAGAATCGGCGACCGAGTCCCCGGAAGTCGCCGAAGGGCCTGCGACCGGTGGTGCGGTCGGTGGCCGCACCGCCGAGGAACGGGCGGAACGAAGCCTCTCCGAGCGCGAGGAACAGGCGTCGCTCCGTGCCTACCTCGGTCGGCAGACGATCGGTGAGTTTCTCCCGGTCGAGCTGTTCGACATGGCAGGGCGCGACTTGGAGCCGTTCGCCCGAACGACTGGCCGCCAGCGCGCGGACTCGGAGGACGAGGACCCCGTGCTCGACAGCTCGACGATAGAACCTGACCGGTCGACGCTTGCGAACGAGCGGGAGCTCGACAGCAACTTCGTGTCGCTGATCGAGGGGCCGAGAGACCGCATTCTTCGCGTCATTCTCGCGATCGATCGTCGGCTGCGTCAGATCGATCCGGAACGTGTTCTCGATCGTCGAGCCGACTCCGATCCGTCGCCCGGCGACGTTGTTCTTCCTCGCGACCGACGAGGCCGATGTTTCGGCCGAGACCGACGTCTCGGCGGAGGCTCCACCCAGGCCCACCCCACTGCGCTTCGTGATCCGGTTGTCGTCGAAGCGCTGATCGTCGGCGCGCGGGTTCCGCGCACTGGTTTCGAGACTGCGTTGACTCTTCGGGGCGATGCCCTATCCCCGGAGTCCTGGAAACCTGGCGCCGTAACTTCCGCGCTGTCTGGCCGGGTGTGTTCTTCGCGTCGCTCGGTCTGAACGCGATCACTCCGACGATGCCGCTCTATCTGAGTGAGCGATTCGGGTTGGAAGGTGCAGACCTCGAGCGGTGGACCGGGCTCGCGTTCGCAGCGGCTCCGTTCGCGGCGGCGTTCTGCGGTCCGTTCTGGGGAGCGTTGGGGGATCGAGTCGGTCGCAAGTTGATGGCCGTGCGCGCGATCTTCGGGATCGCGGCGATCTCTTTGCTCCTGCCCTTCGCTCGATCGCCGCTGGAATTCGTGCTCTTGCGTGGCGTGCAGGGCCTGCTCTCGGGCTACATGGCACCGGCCTTGTCGCTCGTCAGCGTGAGTGTTCCCGCCGGTCTCCAGTCGCAGGTTGTCGGTCGACTGCATTCCGGCTTCGCAGTCGGTCTCCTGAGTGGTCCGGTGGCCGGGGCACAGATCGCCGCGATGCTCGGTCGCGAGTCGGTGTTCTGGTTCACGGCGGTCATGGCGACGATCGGCTTCGGTTCGATCCTCGTCTTCGCTCGTGAGGATCGCGAGCGTCTCAACGTCGGCGGCGGGCAAGGACTGCGCTTGTTCGGTTCCCTGGTCGGATTCCTGCGGCGGCCGGTCGTTGGGCCGTTGTTGGCAACGCTCGCCCTCCTGCGGTTCGGTCAGCAACTCGTCGATCCGTTCCTCCCGCTCTGGTTCGAAGAGATCGGCCTTCTGGACTTCCTGCCCTCGCTGCCCGTCGGTCCGCCGGCGGCAGAAGCCGGGGCATCCGGTGCCGATGCATCCACGGCGGCGATCCTCGCGGTTCAGGCACTCGGGCTGATGCTCTTCGCCTCCCGTTGGGGCCGGCTTGGTGAGAAGTTCGGGCCCCTCCGCGTGCTGGCCGTCGCGACGGTTGTGCAGGCGGTCGCCATGGGGCTGTCGTCGCTGTTTCCGACGCCAGCCGCCTTCTTCGTTGTTCGCGTTCTCTACGCAATTGCGCTGGCGGCGACCTTCACTCTCGGCCTTTCGGCCGTCGCGCGCCGGGTCGAGCCCGAGAGTCGTTCGCTCGCGTTCGGTTGCGTGCAGAGTTGCTTCCACGCCGGAATGTTCTGCGGTCCGGTGGTCGGTGGTCTCGCTGCCGCGAGCGTGTCGCTCCGGGGGTTGTTCGTGCTGTCCTGTGTCACCCTGTTGTTCGCCTCGATCGCAATGGTGCTGGTCCGTCGAAGAGGAATGGATTTGACGCGGGCCTCGACGTCACAATCGGGCACACGAGCATCTGATGTGTCTTCTGATCCTTCTGCTGGGAATCGACCCTGAGTTCCCGATCGTCGTCGCCGGAAACCGAGATGAGCGCCGAGACCGACCGTCTGGCCCGCCTGGCTTGTTCGTCGGCGAGTCGCGGCGAATGTTGTCACCCAGAGATCGCGTCGCGGGAGGTACCTGGCTGGGAGTTTCCGAGCGTGGGTTCTTTGCTGGCCTGACCAACCTCGTCGAGCGATCGGTGCCCGACGGTGCTTCGTCACGCGGGCTCCTGCCGCATCGCGCACTCGATCAATCGTCGATCCAGGCTGCTGGCGATCGTGTCGAGGAGTTGGTCGGACGTGAACCCTTCGGCGGCTTTCAGCTCCTCCTGGCCGACGGAGCTCGCGCCGAGCTTCTGTCCAATGGACGAGATGGCCTGGAGAGGAAGTCCTTCGGACCCGGCGCGGTGGTCATCACCAACGAGCATCGGGTCGACGCGCTCAAGCTGCCGGACCTCGACGCCGCGGCGGCTCCGGGTCTGCCGCTGGAGGAGCGACTCGAGCGGCTGCGTCAGATCCTGTTGGACACCGGGGAACGCTCCGGTCACCGCGTGCTCAAGAAGGGCGGGGACTACGGCACTGTCTCGAGCTCGCTGATCGCGGTGCCGAAGAGCCCACAAGACCTGGTCTGGCAGTTTGCCGCGGGAGAGCCGGACACCACGCCGTTTCGGAACTACGGCAATCTCGGCCGGCGGCTGATCGAAGGCTGAGCCCCTGATCGGGGACCCATCTCAGCGGCGCATCTCGCGCAGGTTTTCGCGCGCATCGCGCCGCGCGACCTTGGCGCGGTCCTTCTCGTCCGTTGAGGCGCCGGCGTCCGCGAGCACCGCATCAGCCTGCTCGATCGCCTGCTGGTACATCTGACGAGCCTCGGCCAGGTTCTCCTTGGAGTCGAGGTGATACTGCAGGATGACCGCGCAGTCGTTCAGGAGCTGCGGAGAGTTCGGCTCGATCGAGAGTGCGCGGCGGTAGGCGCTGAGGCTCTCTTCGAACAGCTCGGTCTCACGGCAGAGGAACGCGTAGTTGTTCCAGGCTGCCGCGTTCGAGCGTGCGTAGGCGACGACCAGGTTGAGGTCGCGGCTCGACTCGACATCGTCGATCTCGAACGCCTTGGCCGCGATCGCGTTCAGAGCTGCGAGTGCGGTCGGGTTCTCGCGCACCATGTCAGCGAAGCGACCGGGGTTTTTCTGGGCGAACGCGACCGCGGTTCGGGCGGCCTTCTGAGGCTTCTCCGCCCAGAACCATGCCTGCATGGCGTAGCAGTGCGTGTCGACGAAGTCTGGGAGCCCCTCGAAGGTCGCCTCGAACTCCTCGGCCGCAGTCGACCAATCCTGCTGGTCGAAGGCCGCCTCGGCGGCATACCACAAGGCGACGGCGAGGCCCTTCTTCCGCAGAGGGGAGTCCTCGGGTTGCTCGCGAACGCTGTCTCGAACGGACAAGTAGAACGCCCGGCGGGCTTCCGGCTCGAGCTGACTCTTGAGCCAGACGTGGTTGACGCCGGCGTCCGGGTCGAGCGTCATCGCCTGGCGGTACTCCGGCAAGGCCAGTGCTAGATTCGTGTTCCAAGCATGGACGTCCCCGAGGCGCAGGTGGGGGAACGCCCGGGTCGGGTCGGCTTCGATCGCAGCGGTCAGCGTCGTGATCAGGCGAGCGCCGAGCTCCTCGGCTTCGCGGCGGTTGCCTTGTCGTGCGGCCGTGAAGCGCGGGTAGAGGATCTGGGCGAGCATCGCCTGTGCGCCGTAGTTCGACGCGTCGTCCTCGATCAGCTTTTCGGCGATGGCCTGTGCCTCGTCGAGTGCTCCCTGATGGAGCTTCGCGGAGGCGACGAGCAAGCGGGCTTCGACGTGCGACGGATCGACCTCCAGAACGGCCTGCGCGGCCTGTTCGGCGTCCTGATAGTAGAACGTGATCGAGCCCGCGGCCGAGCCCCGCTCACGCAGGGTGTCCGCCTTCAGGTGCAAGACCTTGGCGAGTTTCACGCGCAGGTCGAGGACATCGGGGAAACGCGGGATTGCCGCTTCGATCAGAGTGAGTGCGTCGTTGAACGACTGCGCTCGGCCGAGGTTCTCGGCCGCTCGGAGCACCCACTCCGGCCGGCGAGGTTCCTGCTCGGACAGCTCGGTGTACAGGCGGCCGGCCTCGGCGTAGTCTCGTTCGACTTCGGCCTTGGCAGCGCGCTGGCGGAGCGAGCCCTGGGTTTGCTGGGACTCGGTTGCTGGATCCTGCGCTGCGATGCTGCCGACGAGCAGCATCGTCGCGAGGACGCCTTGAAACGATCGCTGCATCATTCGCGGTTGCCGCCGTCGTCGCCGCCCTGACGGCGGAGTTGCTCGATCTGTCGCAGGCGCTGACGCGACGCTGCGCGGTTGCTTGGTGAGTAGTAGGTCAGGCTCTTCCTGAAACAGCTTTCGGCCTCGTCGAGGTCCTCCCGGTGGGCGAGGTGCAGCGTTCCGAGGTTCTCCCACGCATCGCCGACGATCTCGGACAGGTTGTTCCGCTCCGCGTCCGGCGTGTTCTCATTCATCGCATCGAGGCGCTCCTGGCCTTCCGAGACCGTGCTGTCGAGCAGTTCCTGAGCGAGGTCCAGGTCACTGCCGAGGTAGTACACCAGGATCAGTGCCCGATCGTTCCGGACCCGCAGGTCGTCGGGCGCGATCGTCGAGGCCAAGGTGTAGGCGCGGTAGCTCTTCTGGTAGTACGGGATCGCCTTCTCCCGTTCACCTCGGCCCACGAGCCCGTTTGCGTGCTCGCGTGCGGAGAACGCCGAGTTGTTCGCGAGATCGACGTCGTCCGGCAGCAGCGCGCTCGCGCGAGCGAAGATCTCGTGCGCGATGTCGAAGTCGCCGGCCTGCATCGGCGCGTCCGCCACCGTCAGCAGGCCGATGTAGATCGACTGGTTGGTTCCGAGCACGGTCTTTGCTTGGTCGGCTCGCGTTTCGAGCGCTTCGAGGAACGTCTCCTGGGCGTCGTCTCGTCGTTGCTGCGCAAGCTCGATGTAACCGCGGCGGCCCAGGCACAGCGCGATCCACTGGTCGCAGGTATCCGTGTAGCCTGGTTCGTCGCGCTTCGAGATCAAGAAGTCGGCGATCGCCGAGTCGGCGGTTTGGGCGGCTTCCTGGGCGTCGCCACTCGACCAGATCTGGTAGCAGAGGTCGAAGCGCGCGCGACCACGCCACCAGCGGGTCGTCGGGTCCTCGGCACCTTGAAGTGACTCGACGACAGCGGCGCTCTGATTGTTCGTCTTGCCGGCTTCGACGAGGTCGCCGATCTCGGCGTGGCCTTGCTCGTAGGCCTTCGCGATGACCTGGAACGCTGCTGCTTGGGCGCCGGCCCAGGCTTCGAGATTCGACCAGAGCGGGCGGAGCGTCGCGTCCGCGAGCGCGCGGCCTTCGATCGCTCGGAACGAGTCGCGGGCCTCTGTCAGCAGCGGCTCGCCGGTTTCGTTGGCCTGACGAGCGGCGATGTAGGCGCGAGCAGCGCCCTTCGCACGGATCTCGTGGATCTTGGTCAGCGTGTCTTCGTCAGTGATGCCCTGCTTGCGGACCTGGCTGAGCAGCTCACGCGACTGCTCGGCACTCACGCCAAACTCGCCGAGCTCGAACAGCACGGTCGCGAACTCGAGCCGCGGTTCGATTGCGTTGCGATCGAGCATGACCGCGCGCTCGAGGTCGTTCCGTGCATCCTGGAACGCGAAGCCGTTGCTCGTCTCCCGCGCGAACCGTGCCTGGTAGGAGCCGCGCTTGTAGTGGAACGGAGCGAGGCCGCTCATCTCGCGACCGACCGAGTCGAGGATTGCGAGCGCTGCTTCGGTGCCGTCGGCTGCCGCTGCCTGGTCGGCCTGCTCCAGCACGGTCTTCAACTTGGCGCGACGCTGCTGTTCCCGCTCGCGGTCTTGAGGATCCTGCAGCGCTTCGCGCGTCCGCGAGAGCAGGCGGATTGCGTCCGAGCGACCGTTGTAGGGGAAGAACTCGAGCGACTTGGTCAACACCTCTTGCGCTTCCTGCGCGCGTCCGAGGTTCTCGACCAGCATCTTGCCGATGTTCTGGTAGGCATCGCCGATCGCTTCTTCGATGTCGTGGCGATCGCTGGTCGGTGCGTCCTCGGGCAGGGCGTCGAGGCGCGCCTTGCCGAGATCGATCGCGCGATCGAACAGCGTGCGAGCACGGTCGTAATCGCGGTTCAGGTGGTAGACGAGCATCAGCCCGGCGTCATTCGCGGTACGTGCGTCGCTGGGCCACAGTTCGAGCGTCGCCTCGTACAGTTCATAGCTCCGCTCCCAAGCCTTGTTGGCTTCCGCGCGAAGCGTGCGGGCGTGCTCGGGGTTGCCGTCCGTCTCGGCGCGGTCGGCGCGGGCGGCGAGAGCGGAGCCCCATTCACGGGCGGCGAACGCCGCGTTGTTGAACGCGAAACCGAACTGGTCGTGTCGAGCGAGGAAGCGTTCGAACAACTCGAGCGCCTTGCGTTGCGCGTCCGGGTCGGTGGACGACGCGATCGCCTGGCCGAGGCGCGTGAACCCACCGAGGTAGGTGCGCGGTGCGACGCCGGCAAAGGCCTCGAGCACGTCCGGGGCTGAGTTCTCGTCGACCGGCAGGACCCGCGGGTCGGCTTCCAGGGCCTTCACGTAGAGGTTCTCGGCCTCGCCGTAGCGTCCGCCTTCGAGTGCGAGTCGGGCGAGGGAGAGGTTCGTGCTGGCGACCCACCAGGTTCCGCGAGCCTGGCCGGGGTCCCGGCGGAGGTAGTCCTCGAAGTAGCTGCGGGCCTGGCGGAACGCGCGGGTGGCCGGATCGAGGTCGCCGTTCTTGCCGAGGTGGTTGCCTTTGATGGCCTGCGCCCGTCCGGCGTAGAACAGGGTCGTCGTGCTGCCGGCCTCGCCGTTGACGAGCGAGTCGTAGGCCGACGCCAACTCGAGTGGTTGGTTCAGCGAGAGGTAGAGCTCTTCGAGCGCCGTGTGTAGTTCCCAGGAGTCCGGGATCTCGCGAAGGCCGGCGGTCAGGTCCGTGGTCGCGTCGTTGTAGCGTGCAACCCACTGGTGCACGCGCGAGGCGCGGATGCGGGCTTGCGCGTTCGGGCCGAGGTCCTCGATCCGCTGAATCGTGCCGAGCGCCTGGCTAGCGAGCTGCCGCGACTCGTCGGAGAGACGGTCGAACTCCTCGGGATCGACGTTCCGACGTGTGTCAGCCAGCAGTTGGATCTGGTGGTCGACCACGAGCAGCAGGGCGCCTTGCACTTCTTCCCGCGACGCGTCGTCCCGCTTCAGAACGCTCGCGGCTTCGGCGGCCAGGTTCGCACCGGATCCGAACTCGCCGAGGTTCTTCTTCACCCAGCTCAGCCGGAGCATCGTCTCGGCATCGTCGCCGTCGATCTCCAGCGCCTCTTCGAGGTAGCGGCCGGCTTCCTCGTAGAAGAAGCCGCGGCGTCCGCTCTGAGCGAGGAGGATCGATCCCTCGGCGGCGAGCAGCAGCGCCTCACGGTTCTCGTCGTCCTGGTCGAGCAGGTTGTCGGTGATCTGCAGCGCTGCGTCGATGTCTTCGACGCGACCGGACTCGAGAAGTGCGCTCGCCTCGGCCAGTCGAGTGGTCGCTGGCTGCTCTTCGCTCTGATTCTCGGATTGGTAGGTCGGCGATTGCTGGCTCGTGCAGCTGACGGCTACGAGGCAGGTCCAGAGGATCGATTGCTTCATCGCGTAGATTCGGCGCCCGTGGGGACGACGGGCTCGTGCCCCGAGACGGAGATCTCGGAACGGGGGTGCCGGGGTAGGGTGGCCCCGGTTTTCGGATTGTCGGCCGAAGCCTGTGCAGGTCACAAGTGTCGGGCCAGGAGTTGCCTGGTCGGGAAGATTCTGGGGTCGACGGCGTCCAGCAGGCTGGTCGTCTGAACACCCGTCTGGCCAAAGATCGGCACAACGGCCATTCTCACGGTCTTTCGCATCGTCACCCTGGGGACTCGAAACCTGCGCGCAAACTTCCGGGCTTTTCTGATCGCACTCGCTTCGGTCGCACTATCGGGGTGTGGCGGTAACAACATCGGGCGCCTCTTCGATCCGGATGTCACTCCAGGGGGCGATTCGGGTTCTCTGCTGGTGCCGGTCCCCGAGACCGGTCTAGTGAACGACGGCCGGCCAGTCGTCACCGACTCGTTCCCGACCGGGAACGGCCTGACGATTTCGACGCCGATCGTGGTGCTGTTCAACGAGTCGCTGTCGGCGGATTCGCTGGCGTCCGGGGAGCCGACCACGGGGCCGGGTGGGATCCCGGTTCCAGGCACCCCAGGCGTGTTCGTTCGCGATACTGCGTCGTCGACGCCGGTCACCGGGACGATCGACCTCCTGTTCGGTGGGCGAGCCGTGCTGTTCCTTCCAGCAGCGCTCGTGCCGATGACCGAATACGAAATCGTCGTGGCATCGACGGTGACGGATACCGACGGCGTCCCGCTGGACACCGAGGAGTTCGTCGCCGGGTTCTTCACGACCGATGCTGCGGATGACTCCGAACCGCAAGTCGTCGGCACGCTACCGATGGACAACGACGGCGATGTTCCGGTTGGCGCGGACGTATTCGTGTTCTTCGATCGGGCGGCCGACGCGATGACGGTCAACGCCGCGAACCTGGTGCTCACCACCGGTGGTGTGCCCGAGCCGGCCGTGGTCACGACGCCGATCATGGGGTTGGCCGGTCCTGACACCCGGATCGCACAGCTCTCGCCCACGGCGCCTCTGCTCGCTCCCGGCACTCGCTACGAGCTGGAGTTGAGTACAGCGATCCAGTTCGGTGACGAGCCGCTGGATACCGGCGGTGCTTCCCCCTTCAGCATCTTCGACACCGTCGGACTCTCCTCCGCAGTTGACTTCCGCGTCGTCGGCGCGCCGACCGCGTTCCCGCTCGCGATCACCGGTCCGCTCCTGGCCGACGTCAACATCGACGTGGATGTCGATGCTTCGGTCCCGAGTGGTTCGGTCGTGGTCGTCCGCATCTACGGCGGCGACGCGAGCACGGCCGCGACGGACGATCTGACGTTCCTTGAAGCGACGGCCGTCACCATGGCCGATGGGCCGACCACGGTGACGGTCCCGTTCGGAACGACGCTTGGCTTGCCGGGCGCGACGGTCTTGGACGAGGGGTCGGTCACGGTTCAGGCGACAATTCGACTCGGTGATCTGGACTCGGGTTTCATCGGTGTCGAAGGCAACGGGTCGCTCGATACAGGGGCGCCGGAGATCCTCTCGTTCGCACCGATGTTGGCGGATGACACGACGACGATCGTCACCGATCAGGCGTCTGTACTCGCGTTCGGCACCGCTTCCGAGCAGATCGCTTCGGCTGAGTTCGTCGTCGGGAGCACGACGGTGGGGCTGTTCGCGTCGAACGCAGCGGGTGAATTCATCCTCGAGCCGATCCTCCTCGATCGCTCGACGAGCACCGCGTCCTACATCCTGAACCTGACCGACATGGCCGGCAACGTCGCGACGATGGCGTTGACGGGGGACATCCTGAGCCGGGGTGTCGTTCGTGGGCCGAGGACCGGCGGCGACATGGTGGTCGAGGTCTACGACGAGGCGACGCTGGCCGTCGTCCCGAACGCGACGGTTGTTGTAGAGACGTCGACCGGAGCAGTCACGGCGATGACCGACGACATGGGGATCGCTTCGTTCGTTGGTGTCGCTGCGGGTTCGACCTCGGTTACGGCGGCCGCGAACGGATTCGACCTGGCTTCTCTGCTCGACACCGAGGCTTCGTTCGTTTCGTTGCCGGTTCGCCCCATCGGCGTCGCGGCGTCGACGGCCACGCTCAACGGGACGGCCGTGTTCATCCCCGATGGATCGACCACCGCGCGGCTGGGAACGAACCTCCCGGCGGACCCGATGTCGCCGGTCGCTTCGTCGACCGCCGGCTCGCCGAACATGCCGGGCAACGTCCTGGTGCGGACCGGGCGTCCGTTCGCGAACTCGGCCCTGTCGGGCAACTTCGCTGCGCCGGCGTCGCCGTTCTTCTCGGACTTCGCTTGCGAGCTTTGCGGAATCGATGGGCTCACTCCGAGCGTCGGGACCGCTCCGGCTGCCGCGGGTGACACTGTGGACGTCTTCCTGCCGACGGGCACTCCGCCGGACACGATGCCGCTGGTGATCACCACACCGCCGACGGTCGACTTCGGTGCCGCCGGCCTCGGCACACTCGCCGGCGGTCCGCAAGTCGACGTCTTCGCGACCTACAACGGGCTTCCCGGTTCGATGATGGTCGGCGCCGGTTTCGCGACCGCGGGGACCGGAATGCAGTTCACGATCAACGGTGCCTACTTCACGTCGTCGTTCGGTGTGCTCGCTTCGCTCGGTCCCACGCTGATGTTGTCGACGAGCGCGCAGGACACCGACGGTGTGATGTCGCGTGTGCGTCAGATTGTCGTCTTGCCGGCGTCCGGCACGCTGCTGCCCTCGATCGTTCCAATCGGTGGCGCGGTGCTGACCCCTTCGGCGATGGCCGGTGCAGCCAGCGTGACTGCGACCGATGTTCTGGATCCGAACCCGGCCCTCGGACAGCTCGGCATGCTGGAAGTCACGGCGACCGACGCCGCGGGCCGTTCCTGGCGGATCTTCCGACAAGACACCGACGCCTCGGGCGGCACCGACGACTTGGATCTCCCGGACCTCAACGGGCTCGGCGTCACCGGTCTCCAGGCCGGGGACTGGGCGGTTCAGGCCGACGCGATGGTCTTCGTCGATCTCGCGGGCTCGGCGTCGAACTTCCTGTTCGAAGACCGGCTTCGACTCGAGATCGCGCGATCGCGCGGCCTCGCGATCACGATCACGGTCAACTGATGCCGTCGCCGAGGTGCGTCGTCCTTCTCTCGGGCGGGCTCGACTCCGGAACGGCCTACGCCCTCGAGGTCGAACGAGGCGGTGGCGGCTTTCTTTGCCTGTTCGTCGACTACGGCCAGCCCGCGCTCGCGCGAGAGCGCGAGGCCGCCTCGGCGCTGTGTGGGCGTTTTGGCGGAGAGTGGTGCGAGGTCGCCCTGCCCTGGCTCGCGGGTTGCTCCGCCCGGGCGGGCTCCGCATTGCAGCCGGGAGGCGAGGCACCGACGATCGACGAGGACCGGGGACCGGAAGGTCTGGGGGACGACGACTCGGCCCGCGCCGTCTGGGTGCCCGCCCGAAATCTCGTCCTCCTCGGCGTCGCCGCGGCTCATGCCGAAGCCTTGGGTGCCCAGGAACTGATCGTCGGCTTCAATCGGGAGGAGGCGGCCACGTTCCCCGACAACGGGACGGAGTTCCTTCGGGACATGGATCGGGTTCTCTCGAACGCCTGCCGATCGCCGGTCCGGATCACGGCCCCGGTCGCGGGCCTCGACAAGCCGGGAATCGCCAGCGAAGCCCGTCGTCTCGGGCTCGCCCCGGCGGATTTCTGGAGCTGCTACCGGGATCGCGATCCCGAGGCGGCCTGCTGCTGCGAGGCCTGCGTCCGATCGGCTCGTGCTTGGTCGTCCGTGAGGCCTTGAGGCCGGTGCCAGGGCCGATTCGAGGGCCAATTCGCCGCGGCTCCGGTTAGTCTCCCTAGATCGGGCTTCGCACCGGGGCTGCTCAGTCCACGCTCGTCCGCGTCATGATCCCATCCGTTTCGCGCTCTCTCCTTCTCCTCGGTTTCCTCGGGCTCAGCGTCGTTGCGACCAGCTGTCGGACGATCCCGCCGGATCAGACCACGGACGCTCTGACGATCAACCGATCGGCGTTTGCCGGGCAGCCGATCGTCGATGTGGTCGTGCTTCCGATCGAGGACCGCTCGCCGCGTCTCACTTTTGCCGACAACGAGGCCGTTCTCCGCGAATCGCTCGCGAGGAAACTCGTCGACCTCGAGTACTCGGCGATCCGGGATCTGACCTACGTCGACCGGGCGATGGCCGCGGCGGGGGTGACGGGCGGTTCGTCGGTGAACCAGGACCTGCACGCCGGCCTGCGGAACCGGATGGAGGAAGATGCCATTCTCGGCATTCGGGTCGATTCCTGGGAGCTTGGCCGCCTGGATGAGAATCCGCCGTTCGTCAGTTTCTCCGCGCAGGTGCTCATGACCGCCTCGGAAACCGGCGAGGTCCTGGTCAGCGGCCAGTTTGGCGGCTTGATCCACCCGTCGGAGGGCATCCCGCCCACGACTCGGAAGGGCCGTGCAGAAGCCGCTGCCGACCGCCTGGGCGCGATCTTGCTGAATCGCGTGCCGTTCCGGGCTGCGATCGCGGACGTCGACGGCTGATCGCCACGGCTTTGGCGGGGGATCCTTCGAGAATCGGGTCGGTTATGGCTCGATCTCCGCTTGTGGGCTCGCCCTTGGTGGGGCTAGACTTCCGCCGACTGCCGCATCCCGCACGCGCTGTGTGGGGGACCTACGCGACTGGAGACATGGTGTCTCTGGTGCGACGGACCATGGCAAGAAAGGCAACCGATGGCACTGACCAAGGACAAACGACGCACGATCATCGCTGAGAATCGCACTCACGACGGAGACTCCGGTTCTCCGGAAGTTCAGATCGCATTGCTGACCGAAGACATTCGTCAGCTCACCGAGCACATGAAGGTGCACGCGAAGGACTTCCACTCCCGCCGCGGACTGCTGGCCAAGGTCAGCCGCCGGGCGAAGCTCCTGCGCTACCTCGATAGGAACGCGCACGAGCGTTACGTCGCGATCACGGACAAGCTGGGCCTGCGCCGCTGAGGCGCAATTCCAGGCGTGGCACTCTCTCCGGGTGTCACCTGTTCCGGGCATCGTGACGATGCCGGAACGAACGACCCGCCCATGTTTCGACGCGTCGCGTCCTGACGAGGTTGGGTCGATGTCTCGGCCGATCAGGTCGGAGACTTCTCCGTTGCAGCGAGCGCCGCGTCGCTCCAGAACGAATCAACACTGCAACACACCTCGCGGACCGATGTCTCGCGTGATCGTGATCGGGAAGAGGCCCGACACAGATCCGACAGCGAGTCGTCGTTCGCCCAAAGCTTCGCCGACCCGACCTTTGAGCTTCGTCTCGGAGTGCGTGACACCGCGGAGCTGATCAACCCACGGCGGTGAGGCACTGGGCCCACCGCGCCCTTCGGGCTTCCGCGGGATCCAACAAGAAGATCAGAAGACGGCACCAGGCCGTCCCCGCAGCAGAAGCCGAGCTTTTACGAACAATTGCCCGACCAATCGGGCGCATCCCCACTCCGGGACTCCGGCCAAGACCGCACTCCCGGCCAGACCTCATCGCGCGGCGAGTTCGCGTCCTCACGAGGTCCAACACATCTCATGGCAAGCAAGAAGACCGCGCGGAAGAAGACCACGCGCAAGGCGTCGGCGACCAAGAAGGCGTCGACCAAGAAGGCGACGAGCAAGAAGACTCCTCGCACCAAGAAGACGGCCGCGAAGAAGTCGTCCGGATCGGCGCGCAAGAGCGTCGCAACGAAGCCCTCGGGCCCCGTCGTCGTCTCCCGCGAGATCGGCGGCCGCACGCTGTCGCTCGAAACGGGCCGGATGGCGAAGCTCGCAGATGGCGCAATCGTCGGCCGCTACGGCGACACGATGGTGCTCGCGACCGCTCAGGCGTCGAGCCAGGATTCGGACTTCGGGTTCTTCCCGCTGACCGTCGATTACCGCGAGAAGGCGGCCGCTGCGGGCAAGTTCCCGGGAGGCTTCTTCAAGCGTGAGGGTCGTCCGACGACCCGCGAAATCCTCACCTGCCGGATCATCGACCGCTCGATTCGCCCGCTCTTTGCGGACGGCTTCAAGCGCGAGACCCAGGTCCTGATCCAGGTCTTGTCGACCGACAAGGAGACCGATTCGGACACGCTCGCCGCGATCTCCGGTTTCGCTGCCCTGGCGATCTCTTCGATCCCGAATGGCAAGACGCTTGGCGCCTGCCGTATCGGACTGATCGACGGCAAGCTGCGGATCAACCCGACCTGGTCGGAGCTGCAGTCGTCGGAGAACAAGCTCAACTTGACCGTCTCGGCCCACGAAGACGCGATCGTCATGGTCGAGGCTGGCGCCGAGCAGGTGAAGGAAGACGTGATGCTCGAGGCGCTCGAGCTCGGTCACGAAGTCTGCACCGAAGTCGCCGACATGATCGAGGAGCTGGTCGAGAAGGCCGGCAAGGAGAAGATCGAGTTCACGCCGCCGACGCGTGACGAAGACCTGTTCCAGGACGTCGAGGACGAGTTCTTCGAAGCGATTCTCGAAGCCGTAGCCGGCGGTGGCGACAAGCACACCCGCGGGGCGGCCAAGAACGCGATCAAGGCGGAGGTCAAGGAAGCGTTCCCGGCACCCAAGGGTGCGAACGACGCTGAGATCGCTGCGCACAAGAAGGAGGTGTCGGCAGCGTTCGACGAGATGACCAAGAAGGCCGAGCGCGAATCGATCCTTCGAGGGACGCGCGCGGACGGCCGCGATTGGACGACGATTCGTCCGATCTCGATCGAGGTCGGAGTCCTGCCGCGAGTCCACGGCTCGGCGCTGTTCACGCGCGGTGAGACCCAGGCGCTTTGCACGGCCACGCTCGGCACGGTCGATGACAAACAGTTCATCGACGGCATCTACCCTGAGGACCGCAAACGCTGGCTCCTCCACTACAACTTCCCGCCGTTCTCGGTCGGAGAGGTTCGTCGCTTCGGCTCCCCGGGTCGTCGAGAGATCGGTCACGGAGCGCTCGCAGAGCGTTCTCTCGAGCCGATCCTTCCGGGCCAGGAGGAGTTTGCCTACTCGATGCGGGTCACCTCCGAGATTCTCGAGTCGAACGGCTCGTCGTCGATGGCTTCGGTCTGTGGCGCGACGCTGTCGCTGATGGACGCCGGTGTTCCGATCCAGCAGCCGGTCGCCGGTATCGCGATGGGCCTCGTTGTCGATGGCAAGCGCATCGCGATCCTCAGTGACATCCTCGGCAGCGAGGACCACTGCGGCGACATGGACTTCAAGGTCGCCGGTTCGGGTAAGGGCATCACTGCCCTGCAGATGGACATCAAGTGCGAGGGCCTCTCGCGCAAGACTCTCGAGGAAGCGCTCGAGCAGGCCCGTGAAGGTCGACTGCACATCCTGCAGGAGATGCTCTCGGTGATCCGCAAGCCGCGCATCGAGGTCAGCGAACACGCCCCGCGCTTGATCACGATCCAGGTCCCGCCCGACAAGGTCGGCGCGGTCATCGGTCCAGGTGGCCGAATGATCCGCAGCATGCAGGAGGACTACGAGTGCCGGATCGCGGTCATGGACGAAGGCCAGATCGAGATCTGCGGCAGCGATGCCGGCAAGGTCAACGCCTGTGTCGCTCTGATCAAGAGCATGACCGAGGACGCCGAGGTCGGAACGGAGTACACCGGCAAGGTGACCGGCGTGAAGGAGTTCGGCTGCTTCGTCGAGTTCCTGCCTGGTCAGGAAGGCCTCGTGCACGTGTCCGAACTCGCGCACGGCTTCATTCGCTCGGTCACGGACGTGGTCCAGATCGGCGATGACATTCAGGTCAAGGTCATCGACATCGACGACTTCGGCAAGGTGAAGCTGAGCCGCAAGGCGCTGCTGCCGGCCGAGGAAAGCGAAGGTGATGGTGGTGACGACGATCGCCCGCGCGGCCGTCGCCGGGATCGTGACGATCGCTCGGATGATCGTCCCGAGCGTCGTCGTGAGCGCGGTCGTGGCCGTCGTGACGAAGAAGAGGTCGCTGAGGAAGATCCGTTCGAGGCGGAGTTCGAGGACGACAACGAAGCCGACTCGGAAGACGAGTTCGAGGCCGAGTTCGACGACGGCGACTCCGACGATGACTCTGACGGGGGCGACGATGATCGTCGTCCACGTCGCGAGCGGCGCCGTGGTCGCCGCGACGAGTCGGACTCCAGTGGCCCAGGCCGTCGCCGCGGTGGCGACCGGGAAGACCGTCCGCGTTCTCGTGGTGATCGCGACGATCGTCCGCGCTCGCGTGGAGACCGGGAAGACCGTCCGCGTTCGCGCGGTGATCGCGAGGATCGTCCGCGCCCGCCGCGCGGGGACCGGGACGATCGCCCGCGTTCCCGAGGGGACCGGGACGACCGTCCGCGCTCGCGCGAAGATCGGGACGACCGTCCGCGCTCGCGCGAAGATCGGGACGACCGTCCGCGCTCGCGCGAAGATCGGGACGAACGTCCGCGTTCGCGCGATCGCTCGGATCGCGGTGGCCGCGATCGTGACCGTGACGATCGGCCGCAGCGTCGTCGTCCTAGCGACGACGGGGATCGCTCCGAGGGGCGTCGCCGCGCGCCGTCGCGTGGAGAGGACCTCGACTCGCCGCGCTCCTCCCGTTCGGACGAAGACGGGGAGCGCCGCCCTCGCAGCGGACGTCGCCCGCGCCGTAGCCGGGACTGAGTTCTCGGCGCCGCCCCTTTCGCGAGGGGTGGCCACTCGAGAGAGGCGCGCCCCGCGCAGCGGGAGCCGCGCCCGGTCTGCGGAAGGCCTGTCCCAGGAATTCGTTCCCTGGAGGCCGATTCGGGCCGCCTGGGGTCGGTTTCTCGAACCGAGATTCTGAACTCGGCGGGTCTGCGACCACCGGGCCCATCGCCGGGCCGGTCGAGGCCGCTGGCGGCCCAAATCGTTCGGGCTGCCATCGAGCGGTGAGCTCGGTCGGCTCCTCAGGCGTCGACCGTGGCGTCAAACTTCCGCTCCGAAGGGAGCTGGAAGCTCTAGCGGAGCCCCATCCTCACGCAGCACTTTGCGGTGTGGGGAAATGTGGAAAAACTTGCGGGCAGCGCGCCGGCCTCCCGCTTCCCCGACCAGCCGCGAGTCGTGCCCTCAGAACGTTCCGTTGCGGTTCTCCTGATCAGACCGGGCGTCCGCGCGGTTGGGCATTCGACCTTCCCACCGTTTCGGGGCTTGCACCGCGGCACTCGAATTCTTTTCATCCAAGCTCAACCGGTCACTGCACTCGGCGCGAACCTACGGAGGGCGCCTAGGCTGCTGGCTCGAGATTCTTCGGAATCCTTGTCAGTCCGATCTTATCGGGAGCAAAAGGCGACAGAACGCAACGAGATCCGACATGACCAGCCACACTGCTCGAACTTCTGATTCTCAGCGAACGGTGACTCGTCGCCTTGGTGGCGCGATCCAGTCGCTGGTCGCCGTCCTGCTGCTCTGTGCGGGCCTGACCGCCCAGGGAATCGAGGTGAAGCAGGATGGGGTGGTGCTGTCCGGAAGTCCGGCGAACTGCACGCAGCCAGCCACGATCCGCTACGACGACGCTCGCCGGGTCACGCCCGAGTGGAAGACCATCCGCCGCGAGGGCGTCCGCAAGGGCTCGGCGCGCTACAGCCTGCTGATCTCGGAGATGAACAAGCGCATCAAACGTCTGTGCCGGGAGATCGGCGGCGACCTCGGCAAGGACTGCATCGTCCGTGAGGGTGACGTCGACAACGACAACGGCCTGACCGTGGCCGACGTGACCGACGACCTGGTCCAGGCGATCGAGTCGGACACCGGTCCGACTGCCTGAGCCGTGGGCCTCTCGGGGCTTTTCCGACCGCGCGCGAGCGCCCTGGCGCCGCCCTTGGCCCTGGCTCTGTCGTCAGGACGGCGGCCCCCAAACGACCTCTCCGGATCTCGAGGTCTCCTGTCTTCGGGCTTGACCCGTTGCGGTCAAACGGATCGGCTTGCGCAGTCCGCGCGATCGTCGCTCGGTCACTCCGCGCTCCGGGGTGCCCTGTCACTCGGCCGCGGCGCTCCGATCGTGTCTTCTCTCCCCCGAATCCTGTTCGTGTTGGGGTGGGCCGTGGTCAGCGGCTGTTCCTCGACCGAGCCCATCGAGCCGGACGTCTGGCAGGACCCGCAGACGACGGTCCAGACCTACGACGCCGCCGGTCGACCGACCAGTGGCCGGCGTCTCGCCGATCAGGTCTGGGGGCTGGGTAACGACGTCGATCGCGCGATCGATTGGGATCGGGTCGACGAGGTCCTGGCCGAGTCGGAAATTCAGCCGCCCGACCGTTCGCAGCCGACGACTGTCGCTGATGTGTCCGAGCGGCCGACGGTCCCGGGCCAATCGTCGGACGATCAGGATCCCCAAGCGCGGGGTCCCCAATCGGCGACTCCTCAGTCGGGGAGCGTGGACCGGGGAGGAGTCACCGCGGGGCCGATTCAGGATCCGATCGCCGAGCAAGAGCGGTTGGAGCGAGAAGCCCGTCTGCGAAACGACTTTGGCGCGGCGATCATCTTCAACGCCGACGGGACCATCTCGAAGCAGTACTTCCTGTCGAGCGACTCGGCCTCGGTCTTTCGCAACCTCGCCGGCTCTCTGACCACGCCGCCAGCGGCGGATGCCGTTCCCGCGGCCAACTCGAAGTATGGCGGGGAGAACCTCGACTCGGTTCTCGGTCGGATGCTCGGCCCCGACCACGAGATCGAGGTCGTCTACATCCAGAACTTCGAGACCTACCAGAACATTCGTCCGCGGCAGAACCCGAACAACCCGGCGGCCCTCGGGCCTGCGACGCAGAACTCGCTCGTTCTCGTGACCGGCAAGCCGGAGGGCGTATCCAAGTTCGAGCGTGCGCTCGACCTGTTCTACGCGAACGTTCCGCAGGTCGAGATCGAGGTGAAGGTCGTCGAGTATCAGGTCGGCGATAGCTTGAGCTTCGGCATCACGCCCCTCGACAACGCGACTCCGACCATCAACAACCTCCGTTCGGGGCGCCTGATCCAGAGTCTGACTTCGACGTTTCCGATCAACGCGCCACTGACTGGCACGGGTTCGGTTCTCGACCAAGGCCTGATCGCGCTCGGTGGGATCCACGACAGCCTGGAGCTGAACGCGGTCCTGCAGGCACTCGAGACGCAGAACATCGCGGACATCAAATCGCAACCGCGGCTGGTGGTGCGCAACGGCGGCACCGCAACGGTCTCGACGACAACGGCTCAGCCGTTTCCGCAGGCGCGAATCAGCAACCAGACCGTCACGACGACGAACATCGAGTTCCGTGAGATCGGCATCGTGATGGACATCCGTCCGGAGATCGCCGGCACCGAGTCCGTCCTGCTGAACATCTACGTCAGCGTCTCGTCGGTCACCGGCTTTGCCGCCACCGACCCGGTTCCGACACCGATCGTGTCGACGCGCGAGGCGGCGACCTCGGTCCACCTGCGGCACAACGAATCGACCGTGATTGGTGGCCTCGTGACCGAGCAGCGGTTCGAGTCCGAGACCAAGTTCCCGATCCTCGGTGACATTCCGATCCTCGGCTACTTGTTCCGTTCGACCTCGGAGCAGTCGCAGAAGACGGTTCTGGAGTTCCACATCCGCCCCACGATCCTGCTCGGACGCCGCGGAACGAGCTCCGAGACCGGGTTCTGAGCCGATCAGAAGGCCCGGAGAGGGGGCTGATCGGAGTTCGATCGGTGGGAAGCTACACTTCCAGGCGGCGTCCAACCCGGACCGCACCCATGCTCGATCCAGCCACCAGAATCCGTGCCGTCGTGACCCGCGAGGGCGAGGACTCCGAGCGCGGCGCCGCGCTGATCCTCGTGATCATCATCACGGTGCTGCTCTACGCGATCATCTGGCAGTTGGTCCGTGAGGGGCAGACTGCGCGCATCCGCGTCGAGGGCGACATGCTCGAGGCCCGCATGTTCTCGCAGATGAAGTACACCCTGACCCAGGTCGAGGAGGTTCTTCGAGACGATCTCGAAGCAGCCTCGGCGAGTGACGACGCCGAAGGCGGCGGCGGTGGCGGACTCGACGCCGTGCTCGGTGCGGGGGCGGCGGCCGGTGAGGGCGAAGAGGAGTCCGAGCCCGAGCCGGCGGCGATCGCGGACGGAAGTCAGGATCTGTGGTTCGAGCCGCGTGGCTATCCGGACGACGATCTGACGGTCTACGTGTTCGTCGAGGACGAGCAGCGGAAGTTCAACATCCTCAGCTTGCTGAGCGAAGACCAGGAGTTCGCCGACGTCTCGCGCGAGCGATTCGTCCGGCTGCTCGACGTGTTGCGCGAAGACACGGACTTCGACATCACGGCTTCGGACGCAGAGACGATCGCCGACGAATTCATCGACTGGTCGCGCTCACGCTCGCGCGGGGAGGCGCTGCCCCGGCCACCGCTGAAGAGTGATACCGACGACGGCCCGAACACCGACGTCACGATTCCACTCCAGCTGGACGAGCTGCTCCTGCTGCGGGGCATCGACGAGGAGCTGTTCTACGACAAGGTCTGGGAAGACCGCGTCCATCTCGGCCTCGAGTCCGTGCTCACGATCTACACGTCGATGGCCTACTTCCCGGGCGATCCCGACGACCCGAATCAGCAAGCGCCAGCGGATGACGACGGCACTGCGCCTGCGCCGAGCGTCGGCGACGACGGCGAGCTGGTTGCGATCGGCGAGGGACCGCGGATCAACCTGAATACCGCGCCTTGGCCGGTGCTTCGTTGCCTATTCGACCGGTCGCAGATCCCCGATGAGGTGATCGAGGCGATCATCGAGTGGCGGAACGAAGAGGAAGAGGGATCGGACGAGCTCATCGAGTCCGAATACACCGAGTTCGTGCAGGAAGGGCAGGGCCCGCCACGGCAGATGTTCACGGAATTGGAGCAACTCGAAGAGCTCCCGGAGTTCGCGAACCTGCCCGACCCGGCGGTGAAGTCCGAGTTCCAGAGCATGCTGACGCTCAACTCCGACGTGTTCATGATCCACCTCGCCGCCGTGAGCATCCGGGACGAGGAGTCACGGACCTATGTGATGCAACGCGCGCGCTCGGTCGTGCTGCGTGCGGACGAGGACGACGGTGCCGTGATCCGTCCGATCATCGGCTGGGAGCGTCGCTACGGTCTTCGTCTTCAGCCGATCGACATTCAGTCCAACGACCTGCTCGACCAGTCGGCGCGCAACCAAGAGTTCGACGCGTTCTCGCAGGAGGAGCGGGCTTGGAACCCGTTCCTATTCGACTTCTACCGCCCGCAGGACGAGCGGGAAGAACTCTACGACTACTTCGACTACCGCTGAGCGCGTCGTTCGCTCAGCGCTCGGGCCTGGCCGCGCTCGGGACTGGCTGGGTTCAAGCGTGGCTGGCGAGTAGCTCGCGGAAGCGCTTGAACAGGTAGAACGCATCGTGCGGGCCCGGTGCCGCTTCCGGGTGGTACTGCACCGAGAACGCTGGTAGTTCCTTGTGCCGCACGCCCTCGACCGTTCGGTCGTTCAGGTTCTCGTGAGTCACCTCGACCGAGTCCGGCAAGTTGCTGGGATCGACCGCGAACGAGTGGTTCTGTGAAGTGATCTCGACCTTCTCGGTCGTCAGGTCCATCACCGGGTGGTTCCCGCCGTGGTGACCGAACTTCATCTTGAAGGTCTTCGCGCCGAACACCTGCGACAGGATCTGGTGCCCGAGGCAGATGCCGAAGGTCGGGACACCAGACTCGACCAGCTTGCGGGTCGTTTCGACGGCGTAGCCGAGAGTGGCTGGGTCACCCGGGCCGTTGCTCAGGAACAGTCCGTCCGGCGCGAGTTCGTTCACCTGGTCGGCCGTGAAGTCGGCGGGCACGACCGTCACGTCGAAGCCTTCGTGGACCAGAGAGCGGAGGATGTTCCGCTTGGCACCGAAGTCGAACGCGACGATGCGCATCGGCTTCAGGGATTCGTCGATCGGATCGACCCCGGCGAAGCGTGACTCATGACCGCGTGTCCAGTGCTTGGGTTCGCGCACGGTGACTGCACGGACGTGGTCCTCGTCGCTGACGCTCGGTGCGTCCTTCACACGTTGGACGAGTTCGTCGTCCGGCGTGTCGAGGTCCTCGGTCAGCAGCACCTTGAGCACGCCAGCGCTGCGGACGGCGCGAGTGATCCTTCGCGTGTCGACTCGCTCCACTCCGGGAACACCGTGGTGCTTCAGGTACTCGTCGAGTTCCTGGTTCGCACGATGGTTGCTCGAACGGCGGCAGGCCTCACGAACGATCAGTCCGGACAGCCAGAGCTTGGCGGACTCCTCGTCCTCCTCGTTGACCCCGTAGTTGCCGATGTGCGGTTGGGTCAGGAGGACGGTCTGACCGCGGTAGGAAGGATCGGTGAGGATCTCCTGGTAGCCGGTCAGCGACGTGTTGAACACCAGTTCGCCAATCCGGTCGACCGGGGCGCCGAAGGAGCGCCCGTGGAAGACCATGCCGTTCTCGAGGACGACACGGGCGGGCTTGCGGTCGGGGCGTTTCAAGGTCGCGAGAGAATAGCGCAGAGGGGCCGCGCGGTCGGGCCTTCGCTCCGGAATCGCTGGCTTTGGTCTGTGTTCAGGCCGCTCACTGCGGATTGGCGAGGCGCTTGGCCTCCTGGTTCTGGGCCCGCGTCGGACGGCTCGTGGCCTTCGGTTGCAGCGAGAGATCGTCTCGGGCGCCACTCTTCAGCCGCAGGGTGCCAAGACCGGCAATCATCGCTCCGTTGTCGGAGCAGAGGTCCATCGGGGGGAAGGAGTGCTGCAGAGCCGAGAGCTCGGGGTCGTTGGTCAGCCGCTCTCTCAGGAGCTTGTTTCGGGCGACCCCGCCGCCGATCGAGAGTGAGCGGAACGGGCCTGCGTGCTTGGCTGCTCGGCGGAGCTTCTTGATCAGCGTGTCGACGATTGCGGCCTGGAACGAGCAGGCGATGTCTCTCACTTGCTCTGGGCTGAGATCCGGCATCGGTCGGACCAGCCCAGGTCCCCGGAGCTGATACAGCAGAGCGGTCTTCAGGCCTGAGAACGAGAAATTCAGGTCCTTCGGACCGAGCATCGGCCTCGGGAGATCGAGGTGCTTCGGGTCGCCGCCGACAGCGACTTTCTCGATCGCTGGTCCGCCGGGGTAGGGAAGTCCGAGGATCGCAGCCCCCTTGTCCAGGGCTTCGCCCGCGGCGTCGTCCCGCGTCCGGCCGAGCAGTCGTGTAGAGCCCGGCGCATCGACCGCGTAGAGCGCGGTGTGACCACCGGAGGCGACCAGGCTCAAGCAGGGGAGAGGAAGCTCCGGCTCGACCATGAAGGCCGCGTGCAGGTGCGCGTCGACGTGATCGACACCGACCAGTGGCTTGTCGAACCACAGAGCGAGCGTCTTGGCTGCGCTCAAGCCGACCAACAGGCTCCCGACCATGCCCGGGCGATTGGTGACGGCGATGCCGTCGAGTTCCTCCGGGGTGACTCCGGCGTCCGCGAGGGCGGCGTGGAGGATCGGGAGGATCCGTTCGGTGTGGGACCGGCTCGCGACCTCTGGGACTACGCCGCGGTAGCGTTCGTGCAGGGTCGTCTGCGAATGCAGGCAGTTGGACAGAACCTCGGTCCCGTCCCGCACGACAGCCGCGGCGGTCTCGTCGCACGAACTCTCGATACCGAGAACGAGCATGGCGTTCGGGATCAATCTCCGCGGAGGGCTTCGAGCGCAGCGGCGAGCTGCGGATCGAACGACGGATCGGGAGTCGGTGGCACCGGCAACCCCAGTTCGAGGACGCGCTCGCGGTAGTAGTAGGGGACCTCGACCCGACCGAGCATCGCATCGATGTCGCGTAGCAGGGCGTTGTTCACCTGGACTTCGATGTCCGGGACGATGCCTCCGCGCTTGTCTTCGGCGTGGTGCCGATCGATGACCCGGTCGCTCGGCGGGTAGTAGAGCGAGGTCGTGAGTTTCAGGCGGTAGTCCCGGTCCTCCCAGCGGAACACGCTCTGCACGGCGCCCTTGCCGTAGCTCCGCGAACCGACGATGACCGCGCGGTCATGGTCCTGCAGCGCAGCGGACATCAGTTCGCTCGCCGACGCCGTCGTGCCGTTGACGAGGATCGCCAGTGGCAGGTCGGGGTGTGTGCACAGGTTCGGGTCGGCGTCGTGGACCTCGACGATCGCTTCGCGGCCGCGCTGAGTGACGATCCGGCCCTCGGAGACGAACCGATTCGTCATCTCGACCGCTTCGTCGAGCAGGCCGCCCGGATTGAAGCGGAGATCGATGACGAGGCCACCGAGTGCTCCTCCGGCTTGTTCCTCGAGGCGTGCGATCGACTGATCGAACTCCTGGCGCACGTTGCGTTGGAATCCGCGGACGTGCAGGTAGCCGATCTTCCGTTCTTCGTCGAGCAGGTGCGCCCAGAGGACTCGCGGGTTGCGAACCTCGCCTCGCTGCACGGTGAACGGGATCCGTTCGTCGTCGCGCTCGATGACGAGCTCGATGGTCTCCCCGCTCAGACCGGTCAGCAGTTCGCGCAGCCAGTCCGTCAGGTTGGCCTCTTCCTTCGGCGGTACCGGCTGTCCACCGACCTCGAGGAATCGGTCGCCGACCTCGAGCCCGACTTGTTCGGCCGGACCTCCCGACAGCGGTGAGAGGATTCGGGGCTCCCCGTCGACCAGGAGCACCCCGATGCCCGAATAGGTGCCTTCCAGCTGGTTCTGGTCGAACTGGTGGGCCTTCTTGGGCCCGACGAAGGTGCCCCAGCGGTCGAGGTTCTCGACCATGCCCTTCACGGCGCCGAAGACGAGCTCCTGCTCGTCGATCTCCTCGACGTAGTCCTTCTCGATCTGCTCGTGGACCAGGCGCAGGAGGCGGCTGCTGTCGGAGGGCAGGGAGTCCACCGCGAGCGTCCACAGGTAGATGCCCAGCGGGAGGACGATCAGTCCGTAGATCGAGGCGATGAGGAGCGGGATTTGGAACCGCCGGTTGCGCATCGGAGGAGCATACGCGACCGATTCCTGCATGCGACGCGCAGAGGTTCGGGCGGTCCGAGGGCGTTTCCTGGGGGACGGATCGCCGTCGAGGGGGGAAGGGCTTCGCCGGATTTCTCCGGTCGGTCCCGGCGCCGAAGCTCCAATCCCGCGGTAGCTTGCAACGAGGCGTCGATCGACCGTCTTGAGTTCGTAAGAAAACTGAGACCGGGTCTCATTCTTTGTGCTAGGATCCCCGACACCTAGCCAGGTCCCATGCTCGTCTGCCACTGTTTCCAGATCACCGACCGAGAGATCGCCCGTGAGGCGGCTCGCGGCGCGCGTAGCCCCGAGGATCTCTCGATGTCCTGCCCGGCGGGCCAGGGCTGTGGCGGTTGCAGCTCGTTGGTCGAGCGGATTCTGCAGGGCGTCCCGACGACCGCCTGCGCGCGGCGCACGGCGACCACTCCGACCGAGACCTCGGTGTCGACGGAGAGTGTGAACGAGCAGCCGCGCCGCAACGTGAGGATCTCGTCGTCTCGCATCGCGGTCCGCGCCTCCGAACGCCGGAACTCCGAGCGCCGGAATCGCGCCTGATCCGAGCCGCCCCAGTCGCGAGGAGCGGCCTGTGCCCGCACTTGAGGCTGAGTCTCAAGGCAGATTTCGCCTGTGTATTGTTCGGCGGTTGCGGAGGGTCGAGTGAATCGCTCGTCTCCTCCAAACGAATCAGAACTCCATGAAGGGCGACCCCGAAATCATCGAAGCACTCAACGAAGTGCTCACCTCTGAACTGACCGCGATCAACCAGTACTTCGTGCACTCCAAGATGTGCAAGAACTGGGGCTTCGAGAAACTCGCCAAGAAGATGTGGGACGAGTCGATCGAGGAGATGAAGCATGCGGACGAGGTCATCGACCGCATCCTCTACCTCGATGGCGTCCCGAACATGCAGCGCCTGTTCCCGGTCCGCGTCGGTGAGACCGTGAAGGAGATGCACGAGCTCGACCTACAACTCGAGGTCGAAGCGGCCGAGCGCTACAACCGGTTCATCAAGCTCGCCGGCGAAAAGAACGACAACGGAACGCGCGACCTCCTCGAGAAGAAGCTCGTCGAGGAAGAAGAGGCAATCGACTGGACCGAGGCCCAGCTCGGCATCATCGAGACGATCGGTATCGAGAATTATCTCGCCGAGCAGATCCACGCGTGATCGGAGCAATCGCGGATCGTGCCGATCCGCCCGGTCTCGGACGGACCGTTCGCTGATCCGCCGGCGCGCGCCGGCGGCGAGTCTCAGCTGTCCGTGCGCGGCGAGACTTGTCCGCGCGCGACTCCGGCCGCGACGAACATCAGCATCGTCGCCCAGGTCACCGATCCGGCGGCCAGGACCGTGTAGCCGATCGACTTGCCCAGGATGCCCTTGGTCGTCAGCGTTCCGACGACGAAGCTCGCGATCAGGAGGCGGAGAATCGCCTTGCTCTGACCACGGTGGATCCAGGTCGAGACACAGTAGGCCGCAGGCAGGAGCAGGACGCAGAAGTGCGACTTGCTGCTCATCGGGGAGAGCAGCAGCATCGCGCAGGCGGTCAGGCTGACGTCGCCGAAGATCGCGAAGGAGCGGTCTCGAGGTGACGCGTCATCCCCTCTCCGGCGACGGCACCACCAGGCTAGGAGTGCGACAACGAGCGCCTGCATCGCGAGCGTGATCGTCTTCGCCGTCGAGGTACCGACGCTCAGTAGCGTGACGTCGGGGAAGCGGCGTGGGTCGTCCAGCGGGCCGAGTGGCGGTGGCTTGTGCGTCAGTCGGTAGACGGATCCAGCCAAACTCTGATTGAGCGAGTTCCAGGGCTTCCAGGTGCCCTCCTTGACCGCGGTACCGCCGACGTTCTGTGAACGGACGAACGTGTCGAACCACGCCATCCCGTGCAGCTTGCCGTCGTCCCGGGGGAAAAGCAGGTCGGGGAGCAGAGTGAGGAACAGGCCCGCGAGTCCGAAGCCGAGGATTGCACGGATTCGCCGTGCGGCGCCCATCGACACGAGGAACAAGCCCGGGGTCGCCTTGAGCGCAGCCGCCAGTCCGAAACCGGCTCCGCCAAAGATCCTCGCGCCCGAGCAGGCGCCGCGACTGAGGCGTTCCGCTCCGAGCAGGATCGACAGCAGGATGAACAGGTCGTGGCTCTGGTTCGAGAACGAGGCGGCGACCTGTCGTCCGGTGAGCAGCGCGATGACGACCGCGAGGACCCACGGACTCGGGCCATCTCTCCAGTCGAAGGTGCGCATCAGCAGCCGCCGAAGCAGCGCGATCGACCACCATATGATCCCGAGGTTGATCGCGAAGAAGAGGCCCTTCTGCACGTCCTGCCCGAAGACCAGCAACGGGACGAACGGAACCGCCATGAACGGGGGGTAGGTGAAGGGCTTCGGGTCGTCCGGCCGGTAGATCTCGTCGCCCGCGAGCATCCGATCGGCGGCGAGTGTGTAGACGTGAAGCTCCGCTGGCTCCTTCCGAATCGAGTAGGCCGCTCCGCCGATCAGGATCGCGAGCAGGATCACCGCCCGGAGGCGGAGGTTTGGTCGCTTGGGGCTCGGATCTTCGCGGTAGGGCTCGAGGACGGGATCGGACACGGATCGGAGTGTCGCTCAGTGATCCGACGATTGGAACGGTCGGCGTCCCGTCTGGACTTCGAAGTTCAGCCGCCGTTCGAGGAGTCCGGTTGGGGCTGTTGTCGCGGCCCACCGAGCGCCTCGAGCCGATGCTCGGCCGGCCCGAAGCCCTCGTGTTCCTCTAGCGCTGCCTCGTACTGATCGCGTGCCTCGTCGACTTCCCCACGCCGTTCTGCCAGCAGACCGCGGTGGTAGGCGGTTCGATACTTGGGGGCGCCCAGCGAGTCTGCCCGAGTCAAGGCTCGCTCGCTCTGTTCGAAGTCCTCCTCGAGCATTGCGGTCAGCGCGTCGGCTTCGTGCAGGAGGCTGCTCGCGGGTCGAAGCAGGAGCCCGTCGTCGACGAGTCGGCGGGCGCGTCCGAGGTCGCCTTCGCCGATCGCGATGCGTGCGAGCAGGGAGCGGGCACCGTCGTGGCTCGGCTCCTTCTGAATCACGCGGTCGAGGTGGATACGGGCGCGGTTCGGATCGCCGCTCGACTCCAGGATCACGGCGGCCATCCATTGCGCGCGTACGTGGCCTCGGTGTTCGTGGGCGATCTGTAGGACGCGTGTGCGCAGCAGGTTCGCGTTCGAGGACGAGTCCTTGGAATCGAGCTCGGTCACGATCGCGTCGAGTTCTTGGTCGACGACCTCCGGGGAGGCCTCCGACCCCGGGCCGCTGGCATCGGTCCAGCGGCAGGCCGAGATCGACAGCGCCAGGAGCAAGGCGAAGGAGATCGAGACCGACCGCGAGACGGACTCGGTGAAGTGAGGGCGAGGGTTCATCGCGGAGCTTCGAACGACGGGGTTTCCTGCAGGAACTGGTAGAAGATCGGACCGAGCGTCCAGACGAAGATCGCCGGCAGGAAGCAGATGACGAGGGGGAAGACGAGCTTGGCCGGGAGTGCCTGAGCTTTGGCCAGCGCTTGTTCGCGCTGAAACTGCCGCAGGTCGTCGGCTTGCTGACGGAGGGTGGACGAAAGGCTCGCGCCGATCCGTTCGGCTTGGATCAAAGCGGAGACGAGAGTGCGGACGCGAGGAACGTCGAGCCGGTTGGCGAGGGTGCGGAGCGCGCCGACCCGAGACCTGCCACCGCGGAGGTCGCGCACGAAGCGTTCGAACGCGTCGAATAACGGGCGTTCGGTGTCGCTCGTTCGAAGGATTCGATCGAGAGCCGCATCGAAGGCCAGGCCTGCGCGAGCGAGGGAGGCCAGGAGTTCGAGCGTGAGACCGAGGTCGGATTCGGTCTGACTCACGATGCGGCGCCGATCGCGGCGCACGCGAAGAGTCGGGATCAGGCCGAGCGCGACTGCCACGAAGTATGGCGTGCCCCAGACGATCGGGGAGATGGCTTCGCCAAACCCACCCGGAGTCTCGAGAAGCCAGAGTTCTAGCTCGTCGAGCAGGCCGATCGATTGCACGGCGAGCGCGGCGGCGAGCCCGAGCGCGATACAGAGACCACTCGCGATCAGGAACTTGGCCGGGGCGTTCTCCTCATCGTGGCCGGCACGTCGCAGCCAGCCTCGGAGTCCCTCGTTCACGTCCTCTTGGTCGTCCGAGTCGCGGTTCGGAGTCTGCCGTTCGCCCTCGCTCATCCTCTCGAGTCGGTCGCGGACGGATCGACGACGCGAGCCCGCGCGGAGACTCAGGTAGACGGCGACGACGCCGACGGCGAGAACCGCGAAACCGATCCAGTCGTTCAACGGACCTCCACGCGGCTCAGGGCTTGGATCCAAACGAGGCCTGCGGCCTGAAGGATCACGGCGAGTGCGAGGAGACTGCCTCCGACCGAGGAGGTCAGGAAGGACTCGACTTCTTCGGGAGCGTTGCTCCAGCTCAGAAAGCCGATGCCGTAGGTCGCGGCGAGGACGGCGAGGACCGAGAAACGGACTTCGGCAGCCTGTGATTGGATGCGTCGCATCAGCTCGACGCGCTGGCGGATCGAACTTGCGACGGAGCCGAGAGACGGGGCGACTGAGCCACCTGCCTCCCATTGAGCCGCAAGTGTTTGACCGAGGAGTCGAACACTCGGAATTGGTAGCGCTCGGTACAGCTCGTCGAAGACCTGTTCTGGCCGCTCACCGAGTCGCAGACGCGCCGCAGCGATCAGCATCTCGTGTTGTAGGACGCCCCGGCTTTCCTCTGCAGCCGTCTGCAGCGCGGCATGCATCGAGGTGCCGGCTTGCAGGCCGGCGATCGCGAGATCGATTGCGTCCGCGAGCCGTACTTCGATCAGGTAGGCCTGACGACGTCGTTGTGCTTCGAGACCCAGACCAACGAGCGTCCCAACCAAGACCGCGGATGCGACCGCGAGGCTGTCATCGAGAACCGGAACGAGGGCGATTCCGACCACTACCGCGATCGCGGCTCTCGCGATCCATGGCGTTCGCGCACGCATGAGCCGCGTCCGAGATTCGAGGCCCGGATCCTCGGCGCTGACGTCCGAGCGTCCGAGATCGTCGAGTCGATCGAGCGTGCGGAGTCTCGATTCCCGTCGTTGCCAGACGAGGCGGGCCACTGCGAAGAGCAGGAGGGCGGATCCGAGGATCAGCGGTGTCACGCGTTGCTCCGTTCGAACATCGCGGTCGGCAGGTCGAGCCCTCGCTCTCGGAGTCGGTGAGCCGCGTTAGGCGTGAGGCCGGTGGCGACGTAGCGGCCCTGGACCCGGCGACCCGAAATGCCCTGGCGTTCGAACCGGAAGATCTCCTGGAGTAGCGGCGTCTCGCCCTCGAGTCCGGTGACCTCGGTGATGCTCTCGACGCGGCGCACACCGTCTTCGAATCGCGAGATGTGAACGACCAGGTCGAGCGCCGACACGATCTGCTCGCGAATCGCACGCGACGGTAGATCGAGCCCGCCCATCAGGACCATCGTCTCCAGGCGACTGAGTGCATCCCGCGGTGCGTTGGCGTGAATTGTCGTCAGCGATCCGTCGTGACCGGTGTTCATCGCCTGGAGCATGTCCAGAGCTTCGCCGCCGCGGACCTCTCCGACGAGGATGCGGTTCGGACGCATGCGCAAGGCATTGATGACGAGGTCGCGAGCAGTGATTCGGCCCACTCCTTCGACGTTCGGCGGGCGCGTTTCCATGCGCACGACGTGTGGCTGATCGAGGACGAGCTCGGCGGTGTCCTCGATCGTCACGACTCGTTCACCGGCCGGAATCGACTCGCAGAGTGCGCCGAGCAGGGTCGACTTGCCTGCGCCGGTGCCGCCAGAGACCAGCACGTTGCAACGTCCTTGGACGCAGGTGGCCAGAAACCGCCCCATGTCCGGAGTGAGCATCTGCAGCCGTTCGAGGTCGGAGCGACGCAGTCGACGCGCTCCGAATCGTCGAATCGACAGAGTCGGGTAGTCGATCGAGATCGGTGGAATCGTCGCGTTGACGCGCGAACCGTCCGGCAGACGCAGGTCTGCCATCGGAGCGTTCTGGTCAATCCGACGACCGATGCGGGCGGCGATCCGCTCGATGACTCGCAGTAGGTGGTCGTCGTCGCGGAACCGGATGGAGGTCTTCTCCAGGCGGCCATGTCGCTCGACGAAGACGTCCGACGGACCATTCACCAAGATGTCGCTGATTGCCGGGTCCTGCATCAGCGGAGCGAGAGGTCCAGTGCCGAGAGTCTCTTCGACCAGGTCGTCGGCGAGTCGCTCGCGCTCGGCGTCATTGAGCGGGAGCTCCTCGGTCTCGATCGTCTCGCGGACCTTCTCTCGGACGGCCGACTCGACCACGGCATCCGAGGCTGTCAGTAGATTCTGCTCGGCGAGTTCGTCGAGAAGTCGGGCGTGGAGTTGAACCCGGAACTCCAGCGCTCGGTCGGTTGCGCGAACGACGGTCGTGGAAGCGGGCTTCTCTCCGGATTCACTCGACGGATCGCCTGAGTCGGAGTCGCTGCTGCTGTGCTTCGACTTGGCTGGCCTCGAGTTCGGACGAAGTCTGGCGGCGAGATCCTGATGCGCGGCCCGATCGAGGTGGTGGCGAAGGTTGCTCAACGGACCGGTTCTCCCAGTCGAAGTGCTTGGCCGAGGCTGCGAACGGCCTTGCTGAAACCTCCACGGCGAACCTCTTGGATGGCTGGCTCGCCGGTGTTCTCGGCGACGAGCACCGCTTTCTCGAACGGGATGACAACGTCGACGGGCCGGCCCGTGTGGGTCGCGAGATCCTCGCGACGCAAGGTCGCTGCGTGGGACGGGTGAGTCGAACTCGCGACGATACACATATCCTGTGCTGGCACGCCGAGTTCGTTGAGCGTCTCGAGGTATGCCCGAGCGCCAGCGAGCGTCGGGACGGTTTGGTTGAGCGCGATCACGACGCGGTCGGCACGATCGAGCGCCGTCATCGTGATCGAGTCGAGGATCGGTGCCGTATCGACGATCACGACGTCGAAACTGCGGCGCGCGACGGCGAGTAGTCGGGCGAGCGCGGCGTCGTCGACCTCGGTGGCGTCTGTGAGGTTGGTCGGGGCAGGGAGCACGCGAAGCCCGCTCGAGTGGCGCGTTGAGAGCTCGCGCAACAAGGTGCTATCGAGGCGATCGAGTTCTCGGGCGGCGTCGACGATCGAAGAACTCGTGTCCAGGTCGAGGAGGGTAGCGGTACTGCCGAGTTGGAGCGCAGCGTCGATCAACAGCACGTCGACGCGTTGATCTGCTGCAAGCCAGACACCGAGGTTCGTGCTGATGGTCGACTTACCGACTCCGCCCTTGTGGCTGACGACGGCAACCACAGTTCCAGCGATGGAGTCCGTGCCCTCGGACTCGCTCTGCGGTCCGTGTCCGTGACGCCCCAAGATCTGCACGAGCTCGTCCGACGAGATCGGTCGGCGGAGAAAGTCGCGGACGCGGCTGCGGAGCGCTTGGATCAGGAATTCGCTTTCCTGGTCCGAGTCTCCGAGCTGCCCGGCCTGGTAGATGCCGATGAGCGCGCTCGACGGCGACGCATGTCCGAGTTCGTCGGCCAGCCGTCGCAGTGCGCTGGCGTCGTTGCCCATCTCGAAGCAAACGACCTCAGGTTCGTGGCGTCGGGCTTCGTCCGCCGCGCGTCCGACGCTCGGTGCGGTGAGGACGCGGACGGAATCCGTGAGTTGGGCGCCGCGGAGTGCCATCTCCATCTCGCTGCGAAGCGACGAATCGTCGCCGACGAGAAGGATACGAAGAGGGCGTTCGGCTCGCGGTGAGAGGCCGTGGCCGGATTTCGAAGAGGCAGTCATCGACGGGTCAGCGTGCCAGCACAGGCGCGAGAACGCGGGCTGGCAGGGACTCGAATTGCGCACGGAGTGCGGGAAAGGAAAGCAGCGTGGAGAGGGCTTCCGGGTCCAGTGCGGTCGCGCCGACTGGAAGCACGCGGCTCGTTGGCGAGAGCATGACGGAGAGGGTCGTTCCGTCCGAGGCGAACTCGACGGAAACGAACCCGGCGAGGCGAGTGAACTCGCCCTCGGCTGCAGGCAGGGCTTGGAGGATCGGCAATACGCCGAGCCAGGTTCCGGGAGGGAGGGGGGTGGAGATCGACGTGCGAGTCACGGGTTGTCCGACCCAACGCGGCGCGGTCGCGAGCGTGACCCCGAGCACGGTGCTGTCGATCGCCGGAGCGAGAATCGAGCCGTCGGGCTGGATCTCTAGTTCGAAGCTCGTTGCATTCGGCAGAGAGGCAAGGCCGAAGGCCGGTAGGAACGGTGTCGTCGTCGGGGCGACGAACCCGGGGACCATCACGAGGACGGCATCGCCATCGACGACACGGCTCACTCGGACGGCCGGTCGAGTGGCCGCGATCGAAGCCGCTCGGACGGTCATTCCGTCATCCTCGATCGGGGCCCCTTGCAACGTAGATCCGCGCGCGAAGAGCAACGGCACCGGAGGTCCGGCATTGCTGATCCCGGACTCACGGTCGAGTGGAGTCGACCGGGGACCACTGGCGGGAGTTCGACGGAGACGAGCGAGGAATGCCGAGGCTCCGGCCGCTTCCGTTGCGGTGCTGACGCGGAAGTCCAGGCGCGAGTAGTCCGCGAGTTCGATCGCTGGAGCCAGAGGGTCGAACTCCCCAGCGACCAGATCTCCGTTCTGGAAGTTCTGCTCGTTGAGCGCCGGAATCAGATCGAGCGCGCTGTCGCCATCGCCCTCGCCGCCGACGGTCAGCAACCCTCCGAAGCGGCCGAGTTCGTTCGATCGGTTGATGTCCGGGCCGGCCCCGAACGAGGGGCCTCCGACGTTGATGTCGGTCTGAAAGGCGCGTCTGACCGCGAGAGTCGCGAAATCGCGCCGATTGCGATCGGGATTGGCCCCTCCGACGTCGCGGAATCGGATGCCCTCGATGGCGGCCTGGTCCGTCGCCGCTTGCATTTCGGACTGAGTGCGTCGAACGATGCCGAGGTCGATCACGACACCGGCAAGTCCGAGGAGTCCGACGGAGAGGAGCGCGACGAGCACGAGGACAGCGCCGTGCTCGTCGGTCGCCGGTCGGATCGACCGCCCGATGTTGCTGTCGGTGCTCTCTCTCAATGGCCGTCGCCGGAGGATCGGCGGGTCAGGATCCGAGTCGGGTTTTGCTCCCCGAGGATCAGCACCTCACCGAGGCCGTTGTCGGGCGCTTCCGTCGGTTCTTCGAGGAACTCGTCGGGCATGGTCGTTGGAGCCCCGTCGTCTTCGGGATGTCCGGAACGAATTAGGCAACGGAGCTTGGCACCGGTTTGCAACGCCGCAGCGATGCGGACTGCTTCTTCCGGAGTGACGGCGATCCGGACTTCTTCGATCGGAGTCGTGCTCACGCGCTGGCCCTGAAACAAGCCCGTTGCACTCGTCGGAGCCGCTCGAACGCTGACCGGGCTGATGATCTGGCCATCGGTGACGAGGATGTCGACGCCGGGCCGGGGTTGCTCCGGGCTTGGCGACGGCTGGGGGCCTGCTGCGAGGGCAGTGATCGTCGGGGGTGTGGCCCGCCGGGTCTTCGGTTCCCAGGTGCCGACGATGTCGAAGTGGTCACCACGGCGCAGATCCATCAGGCCTTCCACATCGGAGACCGGGAGCACCATGCCGCGCTTGCCGGGTGGGATGCCCGCGGTGATTCCCTCTCGCGCACCCTTGGGCAGGAAGTCGCTTTCGGTGAACGCCTTCCCCCTCGGCTTGTCGCGCTTCAGGACTCGGCCCCGCAACTCCCCGGCGAGGTAGTCGTCGATCGTGAAGATCGTCTCCGGAAGCGTGTCTTCCGGGAGGGCGATGGTTGAGAACTGTCCCTTCTCGGTGTCGAACACGTGTTCGGCGTCGATGCGGGTGTAGGCCGGGATCCGCGCGACCGAGATCGGGACGAGCACCATGCCGTCGCCGAGTTCGTTCGCCTGGACTTCGTCTTCACGGAGCTCAAGCTCGAAGCCGAACAGTTCGAGTCGGCCGTTCACGAGCAGCACCCCGAGCGCCCCGATCAAGACCAGGGTCAACAAGCCGAAGAGCGGCAGAAAGAATCCAGAGGATCGGCGTCGGGACATGGTGCGGTTCAGTGGGTGCGGTTCGGAGGGAAGGCGCAGGGTACGCGAATCAAAGGTCCCGGAAGACTTCGCGACGGAAGAACGCCTGACCGGTCACGACCCGTCGATAGGGTCGAGTCTCGGTCGCGAGAGCAAATTGAGAGCCGAGGCCGAACGGGCCGCCATAGGGGCTGACGGACGGGGTCCCGTCTGGCAGAGGTCCGGGTTCGATGTTCGGGAGCAGGGTGCCGTCTCTCGGTCCGTCGAGTTGGATCACGGCGGAGTCGTCTGCGAGGTTGGGGCGCCCGGCGTTGGGTTCGCCGCCCAACGGAGTCGGCTGGAAGCTCGTCAACGCCGAAGCCTGCACCGGCAGGTTGATTCGAATGCCGACGACGCCGCGGTCGGGGTTCGCCGACGCGAGCGAGAACGAACCCGTCGTCGGATCGGTCGGATCGACGCGGACTTCTTCGACCACGGAGAGCCAGCGGATCGTCTCGACGCCATCGTCGTCCCGGCTGACGACGAGCGGCACTCCCACGGTGAATCGTGAGGGGTCGCTGGTCGAACGAAGGAGAGCACCGGGAGCACGGACGAGTCGACGTTGCACACCGTCGACGACCGGGCGGTCGAAGATCATCGCGGGCCGAAGCGAGCGGTTGATCAGTGGGAGCGACGCAAAGACGGAGTCGAGAGTGACTCCGTTTGCGTCGACGACGTCGAGGTCGATGACCAGTGCCTCAGGATCGAAGATGCGGCTAAGCACCATCGGATCGGTCAAGGCGTCCTCGAACGTCGACGCCGCTGGCAGCGGCGTCAGCGCGAACTCACGAGCGGCGAGTCGCGCGGTGTCCTGGGCTACCTGCGACGCCTGAACCACGCGGCCGAAGCCGATGGTCGCGGCGAAGAGCAGGTAGAGGATCAGCGACACGAGCGCAAACTCGAGCAGAATCGCACCCCGGTCCTGGGGTGTGCCATCAGCGGAGCAGGATGCTGACGGCCTGTTCAGGCTCGAATTCGATCTCATGTTCGCTGAGCGATTCGATCAGGAATCGTCTTCTTCGTTGGCCTCGACGACCAGCGTGCCGAGCAGGTTGCCTTCCGGGCCGGTGCCGTTGACAGCCGTGCCGAGCAGGTTGTTGCCGAGGCGAGCCTGGCCGCTCTGGGCAGCGATGTCGGCGACGTTGACGGCGATCGCGCCGTCCTCGGCGGAGGTCGTCTCGATCAGCTTACCGCTGGTGATCGCACCGTTGTCGTCCGCGTGAGCGCCCGGGAGGACGGTCGAAGTGGCGGCGATCAAGTCGGTCGTCTTGTGACCGAAGACCGAGACGGCGGCCGACGCGACGAGCGCGACACCGGCGATGAGGAGGGAGTACTCGACGAGCGCCGAGCCGCGCTCCTTGTTGTTGAAGTTCTTCTTCATGGCTTTTTGGGAGTGAAGGGTTTGTGGGGATCTGTCAGGAGGATGCCGCTGGTCGCGGCGGAGTTCATGGAAAGTGGGGAAAGTCTGCAGGTGCTGGGATGGCTGCGGCGATCAGAAGGCGCGGAGCAACTCCATCGCAGCGGGTTGGGCCCAGAGCGAGGCCTCGGGGATCGGGTCGCGGACGATCACTGGGCTCAGGACGACGAACAGTTCAGTCTCCGACTCGTTGTTCGCTTCGCTGCGGAAGAACTCTCCGATCAGCGGGATGTCGCCGAGGAGAGGCGTCTTCGATTCGTCGCGGTTCGTCGACTGCGAGACCAGTCCGCCGACCAGGAGTGCTTCTCCGCTGTTCAGTCCGGAGCTGGTCTGCAGGATGCGAGACGAAAACGCTGTCGTTCCAGCCGAGCTACCGACCGTGTCCTGCACGATCGAGGTCAGGCCGAGATCCGGCTCGATCAGCGAGGCACTGAGGTCGAGGGTCAGTCGGTCCTTCAGACCAACGCGGGGACGCACGCTCAGCTGGACGCCGAATTGCTGGAAGGCGACCGAGCTGAAGGTGCCGGCTCCTCCCGCGTCGCCGCCGAAGGCCGGAGTGAAGGTCTGCGCGATCGGGATCTGACCACCGACCGAGAACCGAGCGATCTCACCCGAGAGCATCGCCAGGTTCGGGCTGCTCAGACTCTTCGCGAGACCCGCGGTCTCGAGCGCTTGGAACGCGAGGTCGATTGCGAAGCGCGAGCCCGCAAGTTGGAGCTCCTCGGAGAAGCCGATGCCCTGGATGAAGCCGAGGGCGTTGAGCACGTCGAGATCGTTGCCCGCGCCGACCGCTGTTCCCGCGGTGCCGAGCAAGCCGTCGGCGAGGCCGGGTGCGGCGAGGTTGCCGACGTCCACGTCACCGACGAGCGATCCGAAGTCGCCGCCGTAGGTCAGCAGCGCGGCTCGATCGACTTCGTAGACACGGATCGCGACGCGGACCTGCGGAAGGTCGCCGACTTCGATGAACGACAGCACGCGGCCATCTCCCGATTGCACGATCGAGGCGCGGCCTGGTTGGCTCTGCAGGTTCGACTGGAGGTTGCCGCTGCCGAAGCCGCCACCGCTGAAGCCGAAACCGCCACCAAAACCACCGCCGCCACCACCGCCCTGCTGACCACCGCCTTGACCACCTTGCTGGTTGCCGCCGCGTGCGTTCAGCAAGCCGCCACTCTCGTCGGCGAGGACCTCGACATCCGAGTCTTCGCTCGCGCGAGCCGAGACGAGTCGACCGGCGACTTCGAGGGCGCGAACCAAGGTGATCTGGTCCGGTGCTCCGCCTTCGAGGACGAACAGGTCCGCGTCGTCGTCCGGAAGAGATCCGCGCAAGACTCGACGGACCGTGATCTCGTTGGCTCCGAGTGTTGCGAACTCGGCGAGCAGCCGGTCCTCCAGAGTGAGAACAGTCTCACGCACGGAGAGCAGATTCAGGACCTGCACTTCGCCGCGCGGAGCGTCTGAGTCCTCGTCCGACGAGTTCGGCTCGACTCGCGAGGATCGCGAGCCGAGAAAGCCGATCGCCGTGCGTTCAGCGCGCTGGTAGTCGGTTAGGTCCTGGACCTCACCGCGCAACAAGACGGCATCCCGATCGCGAGCGATCGTGGCTTCGATCGACGGGTCGATGATGAGGAGCGCCTCTTGTAGCAGCGTGATGTCGCGCACGACGCGAACGACGAGCGAGGTCAGCGCACCGTCGCTCAGCTCGGCAGTCAGTGCTGTGGTGCCGATTTCTTTGCCGATCAGGATCCAGTTCGCCTGGTCGATCGGCTTGTACTGAACGATGCCTTCGTCTGGCGGGACGAGCAGTTGCACGTCCGAGTCAAAACGCAGCGTCTGGTGGTCGCCGGGGTGGAGCGTGATCACCCGAGGGGTTGCCGATGCAGGGCTTTCCTGGGCTGCGAGGGACGCCGACGTCATCGTCGCGATTCCAATAAGGGTGGCGAGTGTCTTCATCCGGCGAGCTTCTCCGTACGGGGCAGGCTCTCGAGGGAGGTGTTCTGGGCGCCTTCACGACGCTCGAACGAGGCGCGGAGCAGACGGCGCGCGCGATTCAGTCGAGACCGCACGGTCCCGACCGGGAGATCGAGTTCTTCCGCCGCTTCGGCGTAGGTTTCGCCGTCGAGCCAGCAGCGCTCTACGAGCGGGCGCAGGTCGTTCGGGAGTTCGAGGACGGCCTGACGGACTAGGCTGCGCAGTTCCTGGCGTTCGGTGGTGCACTCCGGGTGATCGCAGTGGGCGTGGTGCTCCTCTGCGCTCGGAGTCGAGTCCACGATCTGTTCTACGGCGGCGGTCTCGTGGTGTTGGCGACGACGCTCGGAACGGCGCACTTCACGCGCGACGTTCGGGACGAGCGAGAGGAGGACGGACCTCGGGTTCTCGGGTAGCTCGAAGTTCTGCCAGGTGCGCAGTAGCAGGGTCTGTACTGCATCCGATGCGAGGTCGTCGCTCGGAAGCAATCGCCGCGCCGCGCGGAACAGGCAGTCGAGGTGGGGTTCGACGAGGGCGTCGAAGCCGCTCGAGCGAACCGTATCGGGGTTCAGGGAAGTCATCGCAGTCACGGAGGGTTGCCGGCGCGAAACCTCGGTCAGTGCAGCGAACGAGGTTGGGTGGGTCGGCTTGGCGAGGGCCTCACTCCCGTCAGTCGATCGGCGAACGGCAGGTTCGCGTCAGCGACGAAAGTCCGGACTGTTCGATCGGTGTGCCGACTCCATTCGACTGGGGTCGCGCGACTCGCATCGAGTCGCTCGCGCGGGGATCAGGCCGGATCGCAGCAGCGGGAGTGCTGGATCAGACGCCTGCTGGCGGACCGTGCTTCGGTGCGAGCTGCAACCGCGCGAGGCGGTGCGCTTCGAGTTCGGTTCCGTTCGCGATCCACGAGATCGGCGCGAGAGACTCCGTCTCCGGACCGGCTGCGACATGTCCGTCGCTCAGTCCTGGGAGTTGGAATGGGCACTCGTGGCCATGGTCCGACGGATCCGTCGGGGACGGAGCGTCGTCGGGATCTTCCCCATCACGATCGGTGGCGTCGTTCGAGCCTCCGAAATCATGTTCCGAGTGGCAGTGATCCGGGTGATCGGTGGCATCGTCCGAGGCGTGCACGTGTCCGCTCACGCACACGAGTCGGCCTTCAGCGTCGTACTCGTGCGGCGTCGCGAAGTGCGCGGCCTGGAAGAGATGGGCGACCAGTGCCAGCAACGCGATCCAACGGCCGCCGGGGACGAGTCCCTTGCGGTTGCCGGTGGTCGGATTGTGGCGGAACGGATTCACGGGCAGCGCACTGTAGCGCTCGGCCGAATCCTGGGAAGCACCGTTGTTGGACAACTCTCTTTCGGTCCGCCGGGTTTCGGTAGACCGTGCGAGTCGGCATTGTGGCGCGCATGAGCCTTCGATCGAAGCTGTTCGTGGCGATCGTCGTAACGGCCGGGGTCGGCTGCCGGTCGGTGGAGCCCCAGCCGGCCGAGAGCGTGCAGGCATCAGCCTTTCCCGACGACTTCGTCGGCTTGTGGCGGGGGCCCTGCGAGATCTGGCGATTCGATGGGTCGAAACAAGAGCTCGAGATGGAGTTCGAGGTCGCTCTGGTTCCGGGCGTGGTGGGGCCCACGCGCTACCGGTGGACTCTGCGCTACCTCCCGGATTCGGGTCCGGTCGATGAGCGGAACTACGAGTTGCTCTTCACCGACGATCCGGGACGGTTCGTCGTCGACGAGCGCAACGGGATCCGCTTGGACTCATTCTGGCTCGGGGACCGGCTGGTCAGCCGCTTCGAGGTCCGGGGCACGCTCCTGGAATCCGTGACTCGCCGGATCGGAGGCACCGTTGAGCTGTCCATCGTGACCGGGCCGGTCGAGCCAAGTGGGGAAAGCGGCGGGGGCGAGGTCTCCGGCGTCCGCGGATTCGCTCTCCGCACGCAGCAGGTGGCCCGAATGCAGCGCGTTCCCTGACACTCTCGCCCCGCGTACGAAGACCGAGGGGCGAGGACCGAGCGAGTAGGGCGTCTTCGGCGTCGTCTCGGTCTTCTCAGGACCCGCTTCGCTCGCTCCGGTGAGGCGCTGCGGCGGCGTGCTGAGTCGGGGGCGCTGGGTGCTTCTGGCCCGCGGTTGCCGTCTCGGTGTTGCGGCCGAAACGTCGTAAGTGGTGGTCGGAGGCGGACTTGAACCGCCGACCCCAGCATTTTCAATGCTGTGCTCTACCAGCTGAGCTATCCGACCGGACCCGTGACCTTTCGGCTCGGGGGCGCCGAACGCTAGAGAGGAATCGAGGATCGGTCAAGAGTCGGGACGACGGGATTCGCCGACTCAGCTCGAGAGGAGCCGCCGGGCACTCTCGGCGTCCCGCTGGATCTGGACCTTGAGCGACTGCAGATCGTCGAAGGTCGCTGGCGCGCGGACCCAAGCCCGGAAGAACACTTCGAGCCGTTCGTCGTACAAGTCGCGATCGGACTGTTCGAACAGATGGACTTCCAACCGTGTCGGTTCCGGCGTTTGGGCGGGGGGCGTCGAGGCGCGGTCGAAACTCGGTCGAGGTCCGAGATGGGCGACGCCGAAGTGCTCCTCACCGCCGAGCAGCGCCTCGATCGCGTAGACGCCGGCGGGCGGCAGCACGAACCGGTCGAGGAGCAAATTGGCGGTCGGGAAGCCCAGTCCACGACCGCGGCCGTCACCGCGCTGCACGGTGCCGAGCGCCGAGGGCCAGCGGCCGAGCATCCGGTGTGCGCTGACCAGGTCTCCGGCGAGGATCGCCCGACGGATGGCGGTCGAGGAGACGGGCTCGCCGTCGACGGTGAATCGACTGCCTTCTTCGACCTCGAAGTCGAGGCTCTGGCCGAGCTCCCGCAGACGCGCGGGTGTGCCTTCTCGGTTCTTCCCGATCGCCGAGTCGTAGCCGAGGAGCAGAGCCTTGGTCTGGAGGCCGGAACAGAGGATCTCGCGGCAGAATCGTTCCGCGGTCATCTCGCGGATCCGCTCGTCGAACCGCAGAGACAAGACCCGATCGACGCCTGCACGGCGCAGAAGCCGCAGTCGGTGTTGGAGGCTGACGATCCAGTCGACCGGCGTGCCCCGCAGGAACTCGTCCGGGTGGTTCTGGAACGTGACCACGGTCGCTAGCGCCCGATGACGGCTGGCGAGCTCCTGCAGCTCGTGGAGTAGCCGCTGGTGGCCCAGGTGGACCCCGTCGAAGACCCCGACGAGCGTCGCGGACGGCTCACCGGTCTCGATCCGCTCGAGTGATTCGATGCCTTCGAGAACGAGCACGGTCGCTGAAACGTCTTCTCACGGCCCCTGGCTCCCAGGAAGGCCAAGTTCGCCCCAATCGGGGTCTCCGGGTCAGGACTTCTGGGTCGACTTGCGCTCGAAGTCCTGCAGCGCCCCGCGGACTCGCAGTTTCTCAACCGCGCTGAGCCGGTCCGTGAACACGACGCCCTTCAGGTGGTCGGCTTCGTGTTGGACGATGCGGGCGAGGAAGCCCTCGAAGCGCTCTTCGTGTTCCTCGCCGTCCAGATCCTGGTACTTCACCCGGACGTCTTTGCTCCGCTCGACCTCGGCGTAGAGGCCTGGGAAGCTGAGGCAGCCCTCCTCACCGAACTCGTGGCCCTTGCGCTTCACGATCTCGGGATTGATCAGGACCATCTCTCCGTCCTTCTCGTCGGCGTTTCCGGCGGGATTCAGCACGAACAGGTTCAGCGGAAGGCCGACCTGAGGGGCGGCGAGGCCGACTCCGTTGTGCGAATACATGGTCTCGAACATGTCCGAGACGACCTGGCGCAGCTCGTCGTCGAACGAATCGATCGTCTTGCCACCGCGACGGAGGGAGGAACCGGGGTAGATGACGACGTCCATTGTGGTGTTCGGGCTCGGCGGGCGTTGCGAGGTGGGGCCGTTGCGCGTTCGGTCTGGTTCGGACCGGGCGCGACCGGCATTGCAGGGCGCCTGCCGGGTCGCTAGAGTGCTCGCCCTTTCGCCGCGGGTCAAGCTCTCGTCGGCGTTGCCACATGGACCTCAGCAAGCACCTCGAAAAGGCTTCAGAAGCCGTCAAACGCCGAAACTTCGGCTTTGCGGTGAAGCTCTACTCGCAGCTCCTGGCGATCCAGCCCGGGAACGGCGAGGCTCGTCGTGGTCTTCGCGAGGCCTTGTTCAAGAAGGCTGACCAGCGCGCGCCCTCGAAGTTGCTGGCGATGTTGCTCGGTTTCCCGCACCTGCTGACGGCCAAGCTGATGGGCCTTCTCAAGCAGCACGGCGGGGCAGCGTCCGCGTATGAGCGATTCCTGAAGCTCGATCCGCTGGCCGAGGGGCCGAACCTGGCCTTGGCCCGGGCCCTCGAGTCCGCCGGCTACGCTGACGGTGCCCTGGCGGTCTACCGCTCCTTCGCCGAGCGGGAGCCGCGTTG
>JBCBZB010000001.1:0-220291 GCA_039815565.1 Planctomycetota bacterium | reverse complement strand
GATGCGTACGAAAACTCCGTCAACGACAAGGACGGGAGGGACGGAAATCGGCGGTTTCGTAGCGACGGTTTTGGGAGAAAAGCAGGCGGTGAGACGGAAGTTTGATCAAGGCGATGCATTCAAGCCTTGTGCCGCGTTTCGCTCTCAGCTGTCACGCGCACCTGGTTCTCAGTCGCCATGAAGAGCGCGCCAGGCGGCCTTTACGCCGAAAGGCAACTTGCGGCTTTCGGCGGCAAGGTCACGCTGGAAGGCGGTTTGTCGGCGAGCAATTTCAGATCATGAGCAACGATGGCTCGTTGCTAGGCGGATGGACGCGCGTTGCCGGCCTTTTCGACAGCAGACCCCAACAGCGAGCGCGAGCGCGTATGCAGTGGCTCAATATTTACCCCGCCCAAGGCTTTCTTGCGGAAAGGGACCGGCGTTTGTCTTGTCCGCATTGTACTTGCTTTTTTTGTAGATGTTATGTCGATTTCAAGCATCGATGGCTACGTGCATGAGATTAGTGCACCCAAACGTATTGTCTCCACGCATGTGTACACGGTTCAAGCACACGAACGCTGGGGAGAAGAAGCGGGCAAAAACCAGACGCACAAAACATCCCGAAAGACTCCTAAGACGCGTCTGAACTCAATCGCGGTTCGTTCTCGAACATCCGGTTAGGTTTGGACCAATGCGGGGACGAAGCGGCGGCCGCAGACATGGCCGTGTCGCAGGGGAGCTTCGACCCAGAGATTCCTTACAAGCCGGAGTGGTCTTGTGCGCCAAGGAGTCTCGCGGTGCACCCTGATGGCTCCCAGGTCTGCTGCTTAAATGTAGTTGCTGGTGATCGCTGTGGTTGCCGTTCTTTTTGCAGCGGCTGTCGTTGGTTGTGATGGTGGGGGGGTGAGGGTGCTTCCTATCCTCTTCGTGCTTTTGCGGCTGCTGTCGCTCCTGCCTGTGTTGGTGCTATTTCCGACCCTCCACAATCATTCGATGAACACTCGAAGTCGGAGGATTGCCACGTCCGCCCGGATGTGCCGTTTTCTGCTCTTCGACTTTAAGAGGGGAAACGTCACCTACGATCCGACGCGCGGAGAACCCCGACGAGGCACCGAAGGCGCGGACGCTGCCGGCGACTGCATCGACTGCTACCTCTGCGTCGCGGTCTGTCCGACGGGCATCGACATCCGCAACGGCACACAACTCGAGTGCGTCGGCTGCTCGAACTGCATCGACGCCTGCGATGCGGTCATGCACAAGGTCGGCAAACCGGACGGTCTGGTCCGCTTCGACTCCCAAAACGGTATTGAGACCGGGAAGCACAAGTTCTGGAGGCCCCGCCTCGCGCTCTACTCGATCCTTCTGGTCCTGGGCCTCTCGGTGTTCATGGCTGCTCTGGATTGGAGGGAGAACTTCGAGGCTCAGATCCTGCGCAGCGAGGGGCGAAACTACGTGCTGGACGAAACGACCGGTGCGGTGCGCAACATCTTCTTCGTCCGCATCGCGAACAAGTCGTCGGAGGAGCAGACGTTCTCATTCGAGATCACACTCGAGGATGGAAACGCCGACTACCAGTTCCCCGCTCCCGAGGCGACGCTGCGGGCCTACCAGGAGCGCAGGATCCCGCTCGTAATCACGCAAGATCGAGCGGAGTGGGACGGACCATTCCGTGCGCAGGTCATCGTCCGTCGAGGCGAGACCCAGCGCGAAGTCGAGGCTCAGGTCCTGGGCCCCAGCACCCGGTAGCATCCGTCTCGCGTACGGCGAGTCTGATAGGCTCGCCGTGCCGATGACCGACGATCAGAAGCCACCGGTTCGACTCGAAGATCTGGCGAACGAGGGCGACGGACGCAAGTACTCGCCGTCCGCAGGCCGCAACCGTCACGACCTGGTCGACGCCCTGGCGATCGAACTCCCGGACTCCGGCCGCCTCCTGGAAATCGCGGCCGGTACCGGCGAGCACGCCATCCTGGCCGCCGAGCGGCTACCCGACTGGACCTGGTGGCCGACGGATCGGAACGACGAAGCGCTGGAGTCGATCCGGGCCTGGGTCGCTCACGCGGGTCACGCCAACCTCGTCGAACCGGCCTTCCTCGACCTTCACTCCGAGTGGCCGTGCGGTGAGCAGAGCCTGGACGCGATCTTCGCCAGCAACCTGCTCCACATCGCGCCGATCGAAACCACCGAAGCCCTGTTCGAGGGGGCGGCCCGCCACCTTCGCCCAGGTGGCGCTCTCCTCGTCTACGGCGCCTTCTTCCTTCCGGACGTCGAACCAGTCGAGAGCAACCGACAGTTCGACGAGGACTTGCGCCAGACAGACCCACGCTACGGGGTGCGGGAACTCACGGATCTGACCGAGCGCTCCCTCGCACGAGACCTCCTCGCCCCATCGGTTCGACCGATGCCGAACAACAACTTCCTCCTGAAGTTCGCTCGGCGCCACTGATTGCGGATCCCGGGCTCGCCACAGCGGTCCGGCACTGCGAGGATTCGAAGGCCGTTCCACCGAGAGTCAACTGAGATGCGCCATCGATTCACTCCCCTCGTGATCGCCCTCGGGCTCCTGCCCGCCTGCGGAGAAGAACCCGGGACCGGAAACACCGCTCCGCGAGTCCCCGTCACCGCCGTTCCGGTCGTCGAGGACGCGGTGAATCGCCAGGTCGAAGTCGTCGGACGAATCCGCGCCGTGACCTCGGTCGAGGTGCCGGCCCGTGTCAGTGGCGTGCTCGAAGCAGTGGTCTTCGCCTTTGGTTCAGAATTGGAGTTCGACGAGATCCTGTTCGAACTCGACAAGGAACCGTTCCAGATCGCGGTGAACGCTGCCGAGGCGACGATGATGAGCGCTGACGCCGCGCACCAACAGGCGACCCAGTATCTCGAACGGCTGCGCAGCGTCCGGGAGGGCGGCGTGGCGCCGAACGAACTCGAGAACGCGCGACTCGAAGAGGCGCGGATGCTCGCACTGCTCGACCAGGCCAAGGCACAACACGAGGCAGCGAAGCTCGACCTCGCGTTCGCGACGATCAAGGCGCCGATCGCCGGTCGAGTCGGACGCACCTCCCTCGCGAAGGGTGACTTTGTTTCGCCGCAGGCCGGCACGCTGGTCACGATTCACCAGGTCGACCCCATCGAGGTTTCGTTCTTCGTCCCTGAAGCGGTCTTCGTCGCCTCGGAACTCGCTCGACAGGCCGAAGGGAGAAGTATGGAGGAAGACAACGAGAGCGTGTCGCTCCAGCTCCGCCTCGCCGACGGGACGATCTACGACGAGAAAGGTCGGATCTCGTTCGTCGACAACGAGGTCAACACCCGGACCGGCACCGTTACGATTCGCGCCAGCTTCGCGAACAAGGATGGAATCCTCCTTCCCGGACAATTCGCGACGGTCGTCGTCACGCTCGGCGAGACCGAGAAGAAGCCCGTCGTTCCGCGTATCGCAATCCTCGAGGACCGCTCCGGCTCCAACGTGCTGGTGGTGCGCTCGGACGGCACCTCGGAACGGCGCGCAGTCGAACTCGGCCCGAGTGTCGGTCGTCGAGTCTCCGTGCTCAGCGGTGTCACGACCGGAGAGCTCGTCGTCACCGAAGGTCTGGACAAGATCCGCCCGGGCGCCCTCCTCGACGTCAAGCGCGTCGATTCGTCGAACGGCAACTGAACAGAGTCACTGTGGCAGACAACCCATTCGTCGAACGCCCTAGGTTCGCGATCGTCATCAGCCTCCTGCTGGTGATCGTCGGAGCCGTCGCGATCTTCGCGCTTCCGATCGCGCAGTATCCGCAGATCACGCCGCCGGAGATCAGCGTCACCGCGAGCTACCCCGGTGCCAGCGCCGACGTCGTGGAATCGACGGTCGCGCAGCTGATCGAGCAGCAGGTCAACGGTGTCGAGGACATGATGTACCTGTCCTCGCAGAGCACCGACGGCCGCTACCAAGCCACCGTCACCTTCGAGATCGGTACCGACTCGGACCTCGCGGCGGTCAACGTCCAGAACCGAGTCGCGAGAGCGGAACCACAGCTTCCACAGACGGTGACCGAGCAGGGCATCGTCGTGCAGAAGAAGTCGTCGTCGATGCTTCAAGTGCTCGGCGTGAATTCGACGGACGGCGATTACGACTCGCTGTTCCTCAGCAACTTCGTCTCCGCGAACATCATCGACGAGCTCAAGCGCGTCCCTGGTGTCGGCGATGCGCAGATCTTCGGCGCACTCGACTACGGCATGCGGGTCTGGCTCGATCCACAGCGCCTCGCCAACCTCGGGATGACCCCGCAGGACGTCGTTGCCGCGCTGCGCGAGCAAAACGTGCAGGCGGCGCCCGGCTCGCTCGGTGCGGCCCCGGCGACGAACGACCAGGACTTCGAATACACGCTCCGTGCCGAGGGGCGACTGAGCACGGTCGAACAGTTCGAGGGCGTCGTCCTGCGCGAGAGTGAGGATGGCGCGCTGCTGCGTCTCAAGGACATCGCCCGTGTCGAGCTCGGCGCGCAGTCCTATGCAGTCTCGACCCAACTCGACGGTGGTCCTGGCATCTGCTTTGCGATCTACCAGCTCCCTGACGCGAACGCACTGGATGTCGCCCAGGGCGTGTCCGCCAAGATGGAAGAGCTCTCGACGCTCTTCCCAGACGGTGTCAACTACAAGGTCGTCTACGACTCGACGCGCTTCATCAATGCCTCGCTGCAGGAACTCGTCACCACGTTGTTCCTGACCCTCGCACTCGTCGTCCTGGTCGTGTTCGGCTTCTTACAGGACTGGCGCGCGACCTTGATCCCGACGCTCGCGATCCCCGTCTCGCTGATCGGCACCTTCGCCGGCCTCCTCGCATTCGGCTTCACGATCAACACGATCTCGCTGTTCGCGCTCGTGCTTGCAATCGGCATCGTCGTCGACGACTCGATCATCGTGGTCGAGAACGTGCAGCGTCACCTGTCGATGGGCAAGAGCCCGAAGCAGGCAACCGTCGCGACGATGAAGGAGGTGACCGGCCCGGTCGTCGCGACGACGTTCGTACTGATGGCGGTGTTCGTCCCGGTCATGTTCCTCAGCGGAATCACCGGCGGCATCTACCGCGAGTTCGCGGCGACGATCTCGATCTCGGTGCTGATCTCGTCGATCAACGCGCTCAGTCTCTCGCCGGCCCTTTGCAGCATCATCCTGAAGGCCGGCGCACAGACTGAAGGTGCGACTCAGCCGAAGAGAAAAGGTCTCGGCCGACTCGGCGACCTCATCAACGTCGGAATCGACTTCACGACCGGCAAAGTGGTCGGACTGTCCCGGAGGGCTCTCCGCTACGGCGTGATCACTGCCGCCATCGTGATCGCTTCGGTCCTCGGACTCTTCGTCCTCGGCACCTCGACGCCTGGTGGTTTCATCCCGATGGAGGACCAGGGCGTTCTGTTCGTGAACGCTCAGCTCCCGGCTGGCGCTTCGCTCCAACGAAGCGAGCAGGTGATGTCGGAGTTCGAGAAGGCGGTCGCCGAGATCGACGAGGTCGAGAGCTACATGGTCATTCGTGGCCAGAACTTCTTCGGCCAGGCCTCGAACGCCGGCATGGGCATCCTCGCTCTGAAGTCCTGGGACGAACGCCCCGGACTCGAGGGCAGCGCGCTCGGCGTCGCGCGCCGGATGATGCCGAAGCTCCGCGAACTCCGGGAAGCGACGGTCGTACCGATTCCTCCACCACCGATCCCCGGCCTGGGATCGACCGGCGGCCTGTCGGCTCAACTGCTCGCGTCCAACGACATGGACTCACAGGAGCTGACCTCGGCAGCACGTGCGTTCCTGTTCGCCGCGAACCAGGATCCGCGGATCGGCTCGGCGTTCACGACCTTCCGCGCGGACGTTCCGCAGTTCGAAGTCGATCTGAACCGCGAGTACGCGAAGACGCTCGGCATCCGCGTCGACGACGTGTTCACGACGATGCAGGGTTACCTCAGCCCGCTCTACGTCGGCGACTTCAATCTCAACGCCCGCACCTACCGCGTGCAGGTCCAGGCCGAAGCCGACGCTCGTGGTGGCCCCGAAGATCTCTCGCGAGTGTTCGTCCGCGGCTCCGAGGGCGACATGGTTCCACTGCGCACACTCGCGGACCTGAAGCCGGTGCTCGGCGCTCAGACGATTCCACGCTTCAACCTCTACCGCTCAGCGGAGGCCACGGTGCAACCAGCGCCGGGCTCGAGCTCGGGCGAGGCGATCCAGGCGATCGAAGAGCTCGCGGAGACAACGCTGCCGCGGGGCATGCAGATCGATTGGTCGGGCATGGCGCTCCAGCAGAAGCGCACCGGCAGCGAGATCATCTACGTCCTGCTCGCAGCGCTGATCTTCGCCTACCTGTTCCTGGTGGCGCAGTACGAGAGCTTCTTCATCCCGATCGCAGTCGTATTGGTCCTTCCGACCGCGCTCCTCGGCGCCTTCCTGGCCGTCTGGATGACCGGGCTCAGCCTGGACCTCTACGTCCAGATGGCGCTGATCGTTCTTGTGGGCCTGGCCGCCAAACAGGCGATTCTGATCGTCGAGTTCGCCAAGGAGGAGCGGGAGTCACGCAAGAGCATCTTTGATGCGTCGTTGAATGCCGTGCGTCTACGCTTCCGCGCGGTGTCGATGACCGGCGCATCGTTCCTGCTCGGAATCGTGCCGCTCTTGATCGCGACCGGCGCTGGCGCTGCATCGCGCTTCTCGCTCGGCGCCACGATCTTCGGCGGAATGCTCTTCGCCGCGACGCTGAACACGGTCCTGACACCGGCGTTCTACGCATTCGTCCAATGGATCCGCGAGAAGATCCACGGCTCGCCCACCAAGGAGGCTGCGTGATGCAGACGTTTCCGAAGAAGCCAACCTTCATTCTGACACTGTTTCTGGCGGTCGGCTTCGCGACTCCGTCGTGCAACGTGGTCGGTGAGGACTACGAAGAACCGGACACAAACGAGATCACCCCGGACGACTGGAACGCCCGGCTCCCCGAAGGGCTCCAACGCGGCGAAGACCCCGAATCCCTCGCCGACTGGTGGCAGCAGCTCGGCGATCCGCTGCTGACGACCTTCATCGAGCGGGCGATCGAGGAGAATCGCGACCTCCGCGCGACTCTGGCTCGCATGCGTCAGGCGCGCGCATCTCGGCGACTCGCCGGTGCGCAGCTGCTACCGCAGCTCGGAGCCAGCGGAGCCGGAGGTCGTCAGGACACCGGCCTCGGTTCGCAGAACTACTACAACGCCGGATTCGACGCGACCTGGGAGATCGACCTGTTTGGCGGCCTCCGTCGTGGGGTCGAAGCGGCCGAAGCCGACCTTCAGGCCGCTCAGCAGGGACTCCTCGATCTGCTGATCTCATTGACCTCGGAGGTCGCGCTCAACTACGTCGAGGTTCGCAGCTTCCAAGAACGCCTCGCGATCGCGCGTCGCAACGAAGAGGCACAGACCGAGACGCTGCAACTCGTCGAATCCCGCGAAGAAGCGGGCCTCGTCGATCGTCGCGACCTCGAGCAAGCGCGAGCCAACCTGAGTTCGACCCGTGCTCAGATCCCGTCACTTCAAGCCGGGTTGACCCGTGCTCGCAACAGCCTGGCGGTCCTGCTCGGCGTGCTCCCAGGCACCCTCGACGAGGAGCTCGCGACCAGCGAACCGCTGCCTGAGATCCCGGCCTCGGTCGCTGTCGGCGTTCCAGCCGAAGCACTCCGCCGGCGCCCGGACGTTCGCGCCGCCGAGCGCCAGCTCGCCGCGGAGACTGCCCGCATCGGCGTCGCCGAAGCGGATCTCTACCCGCGCCTCGCGCTCGACGGGTCCATCGGCATCGGCGCCGCCTCGGCCTCGGGCCTCTTCGGCAGCCCGACGGACATCTTCAACATCGGCCCTCGTGTAACCTGGAACGTCTTCGACTTCGGCCGCACCCGCGCTCGAATCGAAGCCCAAGAAGCAGTCGCCGAGGAAGCACTCGCGCTCTACGAGCAGTCGATCCTGCGTGCAGTCGAAGACGTCGAAGGCAGCGTCGTCGACTTCGCCCAGGAGAAGCTGCGTCAGGTCGAGCTGCAGAACGCGGTGACGAGCGCGCGTGAATCGCGCGATCTGGCTCAGGATCAGTACCGCGCCGGGCTGATCGACTTCGTCGTCGTGCTCGATGCGGAACGCACCGTGCTCGGACTCGAAGACCAACAGGCCAGCAGCCGTGCCGACAGCGTCGGCAACCTGGTCCGCCTCTACAAGGCTCTCGGCGGCGGCTGGAAAGCGCTCGAATCCGTGCCGACCGAGTCCGAAGCCGAGACCGGCGGCTGAGGCTCGAGAGCGCTCAGGGCTCCAACAACGCAGGAGCGATCCGCTCGCGACTGCGCGGAGCGGTCAACTCGTCGAACAGACGAACAATCTCCGGATCGGCGTCGGTCGCTCGCGCGAGCTGGAACCAACGACCGACTGGGTAGCGACCGCCCTCAAAGCTCGCGAGACTCGGCCGCACGCCATCGATCGCGACGACGAGGAGCTCGGGGTCGACAGCGAACCCGCCTTGCTCAAGCAGCCGAAGCTCGACGAGCCCGATCGCGCCTTCGTGTGTCGCCACGTGGTTTACGACGCCGGCCCCGGCGTGTGTGACTCTCCCGGTCATGTGACTCGACCCGAGGAGCCGGTAGACCGCCCGACGGATCGCCGACTGCTCGGACCACGACACCGAGATCGGTTGTTCCTCGAGGCCGAGCTGCGACCAGTCTCGATATCGACCGTCGAGGACGCGTCGCATCTGACGCGATTGGATCGACGCGATGTCGACCGAGGGGTGACGCAAGACCGCGAGGATGTGACAACCGATCGACTCGCTCAGGATGTCCTGCGGCTGTGTGCGACGACCGGGGAAGGCACTCGTGAGACCGAAGTCCGCTCCGCCGAGGCGCAGGAGTTGGATCACCTCCTCGGTCGAACCCGATTCCCAAACGACCTCGTGACCGGCGAGCCGGAGGACGTTCTCGAACTCCTGCACGTCGATCGCCGAGAGCGCGTAGTCCGTCGCGGCGATGCAGAGAGCACCCTCCGCGATCTTCTCGGCCCGGCGCTCCTCCTCGGACCTCCACTCCGCTCGCAAGCCGGAGCCGTCGATCCCGACGTCCGCTATCGGCGAGGGTCCAATCGATTCCGCGCCTGCCGACGATTGCGCGTCGCCGTCCACGGAGCCGAACTCCGAATCTAGGTCTCCCACACCCGAAGATCGGGCCTCTGCGACCGGTCCATCCGGACAGTCGTCGCACAGCGCAACCGCGGCTCCGTAGATCGTTCCGACGAAGATCAGTGCCAGAACGAGTGTCTCTCCCCAACGTCCCATCCGTTGAGAAATCGACCAGACGGCCAGGCGGTGTGGAGTTCGGCAACACTCGGGACGACCCTCGCGTCTCAGTTCGCGAGACTCGACACTCAGTGGCCACTGCGAGGGCCACCTCGGAGCCGCTCCGGAATCCGGGAACCGCCCCGGAATCGCCACGTCTGCCCGCGACATGCCCACGAACAAGCTCTCGTTCGCGCTCTCGACGCTGCTCGCCGCGACCACCGCCTTCGGCTCGTTCGCGGAGAGTGAGGTCCCGAAGGGTCAGGAGGCCGTAGCGCCCCGCGCACGAGCGATCGTGGCAGAGATCTCGATGGCCGGCGAAGTGATCCTTCGCGGTCACACCAGCGATGACGGTCGACCGGACGTCGACGCGGTCTGGGACCGCTTCGACGGCCTCCACCTGTCCCCGACCGACGCGTTCGAGAAGCTGAACGTGCCGGAGGACGCCGAAGACTTCGTGCTGCTCGGTACCCAAACCGGCGTCGACGAGCGATCGGGCCGCGTGCAACGCGCGCGGGACGTCGGATTCATGATCGCCTACGGCGGCGAGTCCCGAGCCTTCGAGGTCCGCATCCACAGGACCACCGACCGCGATGGCGACCCGGCCTGGACGGTCGATCCGGAAGTCACCGAGGGCTACTTCTCGATCCGCCTGATCTCCCGGCGAGAGGCCCGCCTGCTCGACGATCCGAATCGCAATCGCTGAGGCGCCGGCCGCGGCCCTCGAGCACTGCCCCCCCCAACTCGTGAGTGCTCGCCGCCTTCCCCACAGGACCTCGGCGCTAAGTGCTATGTTCGAGGACATGGTGTGCCGGGCGATCGTTGGTGCCACGCTCTTGTTCGTCGCGAACCCGTCGATCGAGGCCCAGACCTCGACCGCTCGAGAGGAACAAGGAGGCGATGCGAAGTCGCTCCACGAGAAGCTACTCGTCTGCCTCGGGAACGACTCGGAAGTCGTCCGCTACTCCGCCCTTTCGATCCTGTCGGCAGCCGACGAATCAATCGGCGAAAACCGACGCGACCAACTACTTCGTGACGACTCTCCTCGCATCCGTCGCGCCGCGCTCTGGCACATCACCGGGCGGGCGGATGCCGAAGGTCGAGTCAGCGATGAATTGCTCCTCACCCTTGCGCGCGACGAAGACGAACGAGTCGCGGTAACGGCCCTGGACTGGGTCGCCGTCGCGCCCGGCTTCGACAGTAGCCAGCAACTCCTGCAGATTCTGCGTGAGAGCCAGGGGGTTCGGCAGCTCTACGCCCTCGCAGCCCTCTCGCGTTTTCGCGGCGACTTGGAGACGGAGGTTGTCGACGACTGCTGTCGACAGGTCTGGCGCTGGATCGAGACCAACTGGAACGAAACCGGAGCCAACCGATCTCCGAGCCGATCCTGCGAACGGCTCGGTGTCGCGGCACGATTCCTACCCACTCGCGAGTTCGAGATCTTTCGCGAGCGATCCGCACTGTTCCTGAACCGCTACGCGGTTCTGATGGAACACTCCCGAGAAACCGTCGACCTGAGTCTCGATGAGCAATGGCGGATCCTGTGGTCCGGAGGCGCCAGCTCGCAAGCGCTCGACAAGTTCGTCGAACGGCACGGGGTCTCGGCGATCAAGGCGCACCGCCGCCAAGGTGAGTGGCGTGTGAGCAGCTGGGAGGAGGCCGTCGAAGAAACAGCCCGACTCGGCGCATGCTTCGTCGGCGAGGGCCCCCACGGAGAATCCGAGCAACAAGCGAAGATCGCCGAGCTGATCCAAGAACTCTCTTCGCGCGGATCGGACGGTCGAGGTCCATGGTGGCTCGGTTACGAGCCGAGCGTCGCGCGACTCAACCTTGGCTTTCTGTCCGAGGCGATCGGACAAGGCCTCACGTTGTTCCCGCTGGAGGACTCGTGGCAGCCATGGCTCGAACGGAGAGCGATGCGTGAGCGAGACGAACAGATCGCAGCGAACCTCGCGCACTTCGCCGCCGAGCAGTCTCCCGACGTATGCGTCCTCTGCGTCTATGGCTGCGGGCACCTTCAGACCCCTCGTGACCTGGTCTCCGCACTCAGCCAGAGCCTCGGTGACCGACCGGTCGTCGAGCTATGGGTCTCGCCCGAGATCCCGTCCACCCGCCACGTGCGAACGCTCGACCAGCTCCGCCACCAAGTCTTCCGTCACACGGACGAGCCGCTCTACCAGCTGACAGACTCCCTCGACTTCTTCTCGGAGCCGCTGGATGAGCTCGAGCGGGCTCTGAAAGAGCTCTAGGCCGCGTACTACTCGCCCACCTCACTCCCGATCCGAACCTCGGGGGTTGACGCTTAGTTTTCTAAGCGTAGAACTCCAAGCGATGGCACCGCGAGAGTCACGAGGAGACCAGCCCGAGGGCAGCAGCCCGACCGAGCGCGAACTCCAGATCCTGCGCGTTCTCTGGGAGCGCGGCGAATCGTCCGTCCGGGAGATCTACGAGGTCCTGCGCGAGGAGCTGCCGATCGTGCAGAACACGGTGCAGGCGTTCCTCCGCACGATGACGGAGAAGGGACTCGTCACGTTCCGGAAGGACGGGCGACGCTTCCTCTACCAGCCCGCGGAGAGCGCCGAGCGGACTCGCAAGCACCTGGTGCGCAGGCTGATGGATCGTGCATTTGACGGTTCGGTCGATGCGCTGGTCGAGAAGGCCTTCGAGGCGCGCCGCCCGGGCGCCGACGAGATCGCACGACTGCGTGAGCTGCTCGACGAGTTCGACCGCGGCGGTTCGACGCCCACGAACAAGCGCAACCCTCGGAGGTCGGACCGATGAATGCTCTCCTCGAAGTCTGGCCGCTCTGGTGGATCGGCTCACTCTGCGCCTGCGGCGTGGGCCTCCTGCTCGCGAAGGCCCACCGTGCGCCGGTTCATCGAGTGGCTTGGATGCGATGGTCTCTCCTGTCGTTGTTCGTGTGGGCGCTCGCCGCGCTGGTGCCAGCCGACCGCCTCGTCGATCACGAATCGGAGGAGCTCTCGGCGACCTCCGAAACCGGGTTCACACGGGAGGAGCCAATCGAGACGCTTCCCGCCGGTGGACGACTCGCACCTCCACGCTCAAGTGACGCGCTCCTGCAGGACTTGCTCGACGCGACCAACGAACTCGCCGAACTGCGCACGTTCGGCGGCGAGGATCTTGCCCAGCCAGACCATGGGACAGAAGTCCCCTATCACCCGCTCCCACAGAGCACGACGCCGATCGGTCTTGGATCCTTTACGACGGATCCACGCTCGTCTTCGCCGTCAGCCGAAACACCGACCAGAACGACACTTCTCCAGGAGGGCCGAAACCCGACCCCTCCGGCGGACCGCCTCATGGCCGAGGAGGGCGCTCGGGGCTCAACCGAGTCGACCAGCCCTCGGAACTGGCGCAGCACGCTCTTGTGGGCCTGGTTCGGTGGCACTCTAGTCGTACTGACCTGGCTCGCGCTCGGACGCATTCGGCTCCACCGCATCCTGCGCCGCTCGCGCGCCGTCGATCGTCGAGAAGTCCAGTCTTGGCTCGAGCCGTCGTGTCGGACCACGCGTACTCCGCGCGTCCTCGTCTCGCCGGACGAAGTCACGCCGTTCTGCACCGGCCTGCTCCGTCCGACAATCGTGCTCCCACGGGAGCTCGTCGGTCACGACTCGGAAGCGACCCGTCGCGCCGTGCTCGAGCACGAACTCTCGCACCTCGCGCACCGCGACCCTTGGACCACGCTGCTGATGAACACCGCACTGATCGTGTTCTGGCCGCAACCGCTCGTCTGGCTGCTTCGTCGCTCCCTGCGACGTGAAGTCGAACGCCGCGCGGACGAACGCGCGGCACTTCGCATCGGCGTTCGCGACTACGCCGCCCGACTGATCGAACTGAGAGAACACCTCTTTGCCCGACCGACTCCGGCTGCGCTCTCGATGGCGCGCCACCCGTCCGAGTTCTTTCGACGAATGGAGACCCTGATGAAGAGACCCCTGCCCCAGAGCACCAACACCTCGATCCGTGCGCGTCTCTTGCGCTCGGCCCTCGCGACGACCTGCTGCGTCGCGGCGATCGCGAGCTTCGGCCGCGACCTGCAAGCTCAAGATCGCGCTCGCGTGAGCCGCATCGAACAGCGGATCAACCGCGTCGAAACGCGCCTCGACGAACTCGCTGCGATGTTGAGGAGCATCTCGAGCACTCTGCAGCAGATGCAATCCCCGGCCGCACCCACGGGCCAAGGACCAGGTCGCCGACTTCCGGGCTTGCGCTCGGTCTCGAGCGAGGATGCTCCAGCCGCCGAGTACCCGCTCTCGACCACGGCGACCGCTGATGTGCCGACGCTCCAGAGCCTCCCGGTCGTCTCGGACTTCTTCCAGAGTCAGAACGCCGACATGACGACAGCGCCCGCCGCCGTCGATCCGACGCAAGCCACGGATGCGAACGTTCCAGTGCTCCGCGACCTCCCACTGCTCAGCGCACTGTTCGACAACCAGACCGAGGAGTCCGTGGCTGCCGCTGGCAGCGTGTCGAGCAGCCCGTTCGGTCAGCAGGGCCGACAAGGCGACCCGGTCTCGATCGCCATCCAGTATCTGGAGGCTGACGGTCGAGTTCGGGCCCTGCAATCGCGTCTCGCGACGCTGACGTCTCTCGTCGACTCCGGAAACGCATCCAGCATGGAGCTCCATCAGGTGACGGAGCAGCTGACGACGAGCCGGAACGTGCACGCCCTGCTCGGCGAAGTCTTGAAGACGCAGATCCGGCTCTCTGAGTCACGGCTCGCTGCTGCCCAAGAGGAACACGAACGGTCCCGGGCTCTGTTCGACGGCGGCTACACGACGCAATCGCAGCTCGATCAGAGCCTGATGCAGATCGACCAGGTCCGTGCCGAACTCGAACAACTTCGGAGCGCCCTCGATCAGAGCTCGAACTCGGGATCGCGCGGCGGGCAGGCCATCGGAGTGGTCACTCGCCTGTTGAAGGACCGGAACGACGCGAACCCGCGAGTGGTCGTTGCCCTCGAGGACGGAGCCACACTGTCTCCCGGGGACTACTGGATCGCCGGTTCGAACGGCAGCATCTACGCACACGTCCTGGCCGTCCAGCCGGCCGAGTCGCCCTTCGGGAAGCTGGCCGTATGCACGATCGACCCGAGCAGCGGACGCACTCCTCGGCAAGGCGACCGCCTGATCCGTCGGCCGGCGAGTGATCCTCAGCGACCCGCCGCGACCGGAACCGGTGGCGGTCAGGCCTCCACTCAAGGCCAGGGGCTCGGCGATCCGTTGCCGACCGGCATCGGCGGCGGCACCGGCGGTAGTCAGGCACCCTCCCGCACCGAAGCCCAGGACCCACGCGCCATCAGAATCGGTGACGGCTCCGGCGGAGCAGTGCCGGCGCGAAGCGGCGGTGGCCGCCGCGGACGCTGATCGATCAGCCGTCCGCTCGGGGCTCGATCCGTTCGAGTCCGCGTCGCCGGGACCAGACCCAGGTGACGCGACCGATCAGTGCGTCCAGCGACAGTGAGCCGAAGTGCCGACTGTCGCGACCCTGATCGGGTGCATCGCTCCCGACCGCGAAGGTCGTATCGCCGCGCGATCGCACCCGTTTGACCAACGTCTTGCCGGGCCGCTCAGGGTCCCGCACCACGACGATCTGCCCCTTCTCGGGCTTTCGATCACGGGAGACCTCGATCGCAAGGAGCTCGCCGGAAGCGAGCATCGGGCTCATGCTCTCGCCCGACACGCGGTAGTAGCGCCGGCGCCCGGAAACAAGCGCCGGCAACTCAGAGAGCAATCGCAGGCTCAGCCGCCCGCGAGCACCCACGCGACTTCGCGGTTCTTGGTCGACCAAAAGACGTTGTGAATCTTCTCGATCGCGGCCATCAGCTCATCGCAGTGCTGCGCGCTGACTTCGACCTTGCAGGACGAGCAGAGCTTCGCTGCCTGCCAGAACATGTCGTGCAGGTCGGGGATCTGCTCGAGGTGCGGCGGCTTGAAGTAGTCGGTCCACAGGATCAGCAGCTCGCGCTTGGTCAGCTCAGCCTGCTCTTCCTTGATCGCGACGTAGCGGCTCAGGGTGTTGTGGTAGCGAGCGACCGCTTCGTTGTCGCTCGGGTCCGGCGGCGTCAGATCGAGGATCTTCTTGGTCATCGAGCGGACCGCTTCGGCCGAAACGCGAGCCGAGGCCGGGTCGTAGATGCCGCAGGGGCCGTCACAGTGAGCGTCCGCCTGCGGGAGCGCCTTGTTGAGGAATCGACCGATCATCGGGCTTGCTCCTTCGAGGGAATGGAAACCTCTTCCGCACGGTTCTGGCGGAAGTGGGAGAGGACACGCCAAGTGATCGCGAGGCCAGCCACGGCCGCGAGGACCTCGAAAGTGTGGTGGAAGGCTTCGTTGCCGACGTGCTCGTGACCCGGGTGCGCAGAGGCCACGCCGGACGTGAGGAAGAATGCGAGGAGAGTGGTGAACTTGTGCATCGAACAGCTCGAGGGATTCAGCGCCGTGGCGCGGACCTCAGGGCGTTTCAGAAAGCCGATCGACGCGGATCGGCGGACTGTTTGCCGAGGGGCAGCCTACTAGGAAACCTCGCGAGGCAGAACAACAGGTCGATCGACCACTGCCCTTCGAACGCCGCGTGCCGAGATAGCATAGACCGCGGTTCAAGCAAGGCACACGCGACCGCGCCGAGGGCGCCAAGGACTCGGCCCCGCCCGTCGAGGCGGCCAGAACGGCCCCGAGACGGCGAAACCGTCCCCGGCGTCCGATCCACGATCAGAACTCGATCGACAGATCGGTCGTGATCCGGAAGTCGTAGATGCCTTGCGGGTCGCTGAGTGGGAACCCGTAAGTCGCCCCGAAGCTGATCCCATCACTGATCTGAAAGCGCGCGCCCGCGGCCCCGGTGAAGGACGTGTTGCCCTCGACGTCGGTCGATCCGAGGTTGATCAGGTCGCCCCCTTCCTCGAACGGCAGCTGACCTGCGAACGGGATCCCGAACGGACGCGGGTCCGCATCGCCGGTGTAGGTGATGCCATGGAACTCGACGAGCGGCATGAACCACTCGCTGACCTCGTAGCCCAGGTGCAAGTGGTAGTCGATGGACTCGGTCTCTTCGCTGCTGACCGGAATACTGCCGCCGACGCTCCCGAGGATGTTGAGCTCCGGCATCGGCTCCCAACCAACCCTGACGAAGGGTCGGAACAGGCCGTCGCCGTTGCCCTGGAATACTCCCGCGTTGCCGACCGGCACTTCGAAGGTCAGTCCGGGCGTGACGATGACATTCTCGTCTTCGTAGACCGCATACTTCAGACCGGCACCAACGTCCGCGAACCCCGTGTCCTGCTGGAAGGTGCCACCTGGATTGAAGTCGATGAAGCCGTCCTTGTTCGCGATGAACGCGAGCTTGTCGGTCAGCGGAACACGCACCTGCAGCGCGTAGAGCTGGAAGTCACCTCCGACCGGTAGTCCGAGGACACGGTCCGGGTGCTGTTGGTGGATGAAGATCGGCCGGGCTTCTCGCTGGATCGTCGGAGACTCGAAGATCGTCGGGAAGCTGACGGGATTCTTGACGCGCTCCGACCAGTCCTTGGAGTCCTCGGACCGAGTCTCGGTCGTCGTCTCGGCTTGCGTCACCTGGAATGGGACACCCGCACAAGACGCCAGCAGCCAGGGCGTGGAGGAGAGGACGGTGGAGCAGACGGCGAAACGAAGCGTGACCATGACACCGGCTCAATCACCGCGTCTTCGATCAACTCTCCCTCCATAAGTCGTTGCTAGAACGAAACTTAAACCGCCATAGAAACACCGATTATCGGCTGTTTGGGCCCGTCTGGCGGCTCTCGGGTTCAGTGCACTTCAGCGGTCCTCGCTCGGGTTCAACACCTCGTCGACCGCGTCCTCGACGACGCCCGCCGGCAGAGCGAGGGTCTCGACGCGACCCGAACGCGCGATGTTGATCGCGACGACCTGACCGTCGAGATCGACGACCGGACCACCACACATCTCCGGCGGCACGATCGTGTCGTGCTGCAGTACGAGACCGAACCCACGGTATCGCACGCTCAGTGGTCCCCAGAGATCGGCCTGGCTCGAGCGCGGCCGCAGCGCACCTTCACCGAGGACCGCCGAGATCGCGAGTCGCTCTTCCTCACGGAGCACTTCGAACTCCAGCTTCCGACCGGCACTCGACGAGAGGATCACCGAACGGAAGTCATCCAGATCTCCGACCTCGTCGCCATCGATCGTCACGATGCGATCGCCGGACTCAAGCCCGGCGCGATCGGCCGCGGTGTTCCGCTCGACCTCCTCGATCAGCACTCCACCCTGGCTGGGATCGAGCCGCACACCGAGTCGACCGAAGTGGTCATCGCGTTCGTAAACCGGCGAGCTCGCGATCCCGAACGCCAACGGCGAACCCTCGCCATCCGCGCTGGCGAGCAGGCTACCCGCGACCAGTTCCTCGGAACGCCACACGACAGCTGGCAGATCGCAGTCGGTCAGACGAAGCACCGCGAGATCGAGGTCTCGCGATTCGCCCAGGAGCTCTGCCTCGAACTCACGCTCGCCACGAACACAGACGAAGTCCTCGTTCTCCAACTCACTCGCCTTGGTCACGACGAGGCCGTCCGCACGCACGACGGTGCCGAGAGCGATCACATCGCCATTCGACTGAATCTCGATCACGCTCTCGTTGGCCGCGTCGACGACCGGAATGAAGGCAGTCAGGATCTCGGCCTCCGAACGCAGAGGCTCACGCCGACCGACGCCAGGAGCATTCGGACGCGGCCCCGCCTCGCGTTCAGGCACTTCGATCGACAGCTCGATCGGCTGCTCCTCGCGCTCGAGCCCGAGTACGATCGTGCTCCCGCTCGCGTCTCGCAGTTCGCGGAACAGCTGCCGCCCGTTGCGAAACTGGTCTCCATCGATCTTCACGACGCGATCTCCGGACTGCACACCCGCGTCCGCCGCAGGGCTGCCCTCGAAGACCTCGCGCACGATGTTCCGCTCGAGACCACGGCGGTCGAATCGCATGCCGAGCGCGACACCGCGACGTCCCGAACCATTGCGTTGGCGACCGAGCCGTTCACCCGCAATCAGACGATCCCAGTCGCGACGGTAGGCGGCGATCGGCACGTGCCGGTTCGTCGCCAGATCACGACGGATGTTGCTGTTGATGCCGATCACCCGCCCCTGCATGTCGAACAAGGGCCCACCCGAGTCCCCGGCCTGCATCAGGCAGTCGGTCACGAGATAGTCGTTCCCCGGAATCTCGAGCACGCGCCCGATGCGCACCGGTGCCTGCCGGCCCGGAAGAGGGCCGGTCGGATGACCGAGCATGATGCACCACTGGCCACGCTCGAGATTTTCGGTCTCGCCGAGGGAACGCGCGGGGTACTGCCCTTCGCTCACGATGCGGAGGATGCCAGTGTCGGTGCCGCTGTGCAGGCCGAGCGCTTCGACCTCGATCTTCTCACCATCCGGCGTGCGGACGTCGATGCTGTCACCGACGGCCGTGATCACGTGACCAGCGGTCAGGATCAGCCCGCCCTCGACGATGACTCCCGACGCTGACCCGACGCTGACGACTGAGGGCATGACCTCAGCGACGAGGCCTCGCAGGTGCTCCTCCATCAAGCGCAACTCCGCGACGTCGGACGGAGCAGCCCCCTCGAAGATTGGGTTTCCGGACGTCTCGACGTTCTCGACCGGCTGCTGAGCCGCAACCAGGGCCGGGAGAATGAGAGTGGCGAGGAGGGCGTTCCAGTGCCCGAGGCTTGGAGTCATCACGGTGGTTACGGAGCGAAGGAGGCTCTTGCAGACGTGGTTCGTCCGCAAACACTCCGAATCCACCGAGGGGACCAGAAAATGTCCGGGATGGGCAGGCCACGGATCCCACAATCGGTCTCGGCGTTCGTCCTAGAGCAGCTGGACCAGCCGGAGTAAGTTCGAGGCCTCAACGCTGGCGGCGACATGGTGCCGCCAGCAGGTGATGCGTAAGCGCCCGTAGCTCAGCTGGATAGAGCATTCGCTTCCTAAGCGAGAGGTCGCAGGTTCGAATCCTGCCGGGCGTGCTCATCACCAGCGAGTAGGGGCGCGCTGCATCGTGACCCCCCTGCTCGCTGGCAGCGGTCAGTCAGCGCTGGGTCTGCAAGTGTGCAGCCCTCGCCGCAAGCTTCTCTTCGAGCGCGCGGCGCCGGGCAGCTCGCGAAGCGTTCTGCTCCGAGATCTCTCGCCTGCGGTTGGCCACAACATCTTCGCCGCGCAGCAGAGCGCGCACATTCTCGAGCGCGAGTTTCTCGAAGTCTGGGCGTCCGATGACGCTCTGGAAAGCGACGACTTGTCCGGTGCCATCGAGGACGGCGCAGCAGCCGCAGATGTACTTCGAAGTCTGCATCGCAAAGCGGTTGCTGTTGTTCCCGAGAATGCGTGGCGGGATCACGATCCCGGTTCTCTCCAGGCAGGAACGATCTTGCAGGCGCGCGAAGAGCTGAGCCTGCTTCTCCGGTTCCGTCTCGTCGCCAATGTAGACTGCAAGCGTCCGAACGCGATCGGCACCATATTCGGTCTCGAGCATTCTTTCTGCGGCCGAAGCTGCCTTCCAGCGATCCGCGAACATGGTCTCGCTCTCAAAGCTGAAGAGCACGGTCGGACGTCCATCCGCCAGATCCGAGCTTTGAACCGTCGCCCCGTTCGCCGTCGTCGCAGTGAATGCTGGGACAGGCTCTCCGACAAAGGGAGGCAGTGAGGTCTTTACGCCGTATGCCAGCTGATTCGGCGAGTCGACGAGCTGTTGGTTGGGCAGGGTGATCGCGAAGAGACCTTCGGCCTCGGCCTCATTGAAGCACCATTCCCTAAAGTACAACTCGACATCCTTGCCGCGCGGGTCGGACTGATCGTCCCACGCGTCGTCCCATCCGCTGTCGCTATCGCTGTCGCGCACCATGAGCAATGGCACCGGGTGAGGGCCCTGACAGATGAAGAGGTGAAGTCGCTTGTAGATCCCGACCACGCCCGGGACCCTGGGAACCTCGACGACGACGTGGTCAGCGGCTACTGAGCCGAACGACTCGGTTCCCACATATTCTACCGCACGCTCGCCAAGCCAAGAGTTCAGCGCGTTCCTGTCGAATAGAGACATGATCGCTCGCGTGTCCAAGTAGTAGGCCCAAGCCACGTCGAACGAGGAGCTTTGTGTGAGACCGGGCAGGTCAGCCGGCGCGTCCTCCACGTGCAGAGTGCCCCCGAGCGTTCGAAGCATCGACTCGCCGTCAGACAGGATCTCCCAGTGCCACTTGTCGTCCCGCGGGCGACTGTCCATTGCCCGGAAGAGGTTGGGCTTTGCGAACGCGAATTCGTAAGGCTCCGGCTCTGCGGAGGTTTCGATCACGCCCATCGTCGTTTGACGATTCAAGTCGTACTTGAGCGAGAACTGAACCGAAGGCTGCTGTCCCAAGAAGTCGGCCATCCGCTCGAGAAGGGCGCGGCCTTGCGCGGCCTTGCGCAAGTCCGGGATCCATGAATCGCCTCTCCAGTCCCTTGCGAGGCGGTTCTCATCGACGGTCTCGTCGTTCTCTGGGCGCTCGGTCGGCGTCCGAAACCACGTTCGATACTCAACTCCTTCCGGGAGCGGATTGGTGCCCGGGGCCAGGACCTCGATAGCACCCATCGATTCTTCCAGGTTGGATAGATCCGCCAGGGAATGCCCGCTGGTAGATACCTCCTGAGCAGGAGCCAGAGAGGCGGACAAGCCTCCGAAGAGCACGAATGGCAGAGTGACGAAGGTTGTCCGCATCGCCGTGTCGAAAGCAGTCATGTAGAGCGCTTTCGAGGACTTGTGCGCTGCAGATGCGCGACACAGCTTGGTGACCTACCCCTCGAAACCGGATCCATCTTCGAAGTTGGGATTCGAGCCCAAGGAGGGCCGGCATGGCACGCGTTTCCGATCGCGATTCCCTTGCAGGCGCTCATGGGCGTCGAGGTCAGCGCTTGCCCCACGCGCCAACCGCCGATCGGCGACTACGCCGACGAGACTCAGGCAATCGTACCGAACACCGTGCCGATGCCGGCCGTGACCGCCATCGCGAGGGCGCCCCAGAGCACGACCCGGAGCGTCGCGCGCGCTACCCTGGCGCCGCCCGCGCGGGCGGACATGGTGCCGAGGATCGCGAGGCTCAACAGGGCGGTGACGGCTATCGCTGGAACGACCCAGGAGCGCGGAGTGACCGTCGCCGCGATCAGTGGCAGAGCAGCACCGAGCGAGAACGTGCCCGCGGAGGTCACGGCGGCCTGGTAGGGCCGCGCCGTGTTGACGTCCGAGATGCCGAGCTCGTCACGCGCGTGCGCCCCGAGATCATCGTGGTCCATCAACTGCGAGGCCACCTCGCGAGCGAGCGAAGCCTCCACACCGCGCCCGACGTAGATCTGCGCCAGCTCCTCGAGCTCTTCCTCCGGCAACTCTTCGAGAGCGCGACGCTCCTTGTCGAGGTCGGCCTTCTCGGTGTCGGCTTGCGAACTGACCGAGACGAACTCCCCCGCCGCCATCGACATCGCGCCGGCGACGAGGCCAGCCACGCCGGAGAGCAAGAGGGTCTCGTGATCCACGGAGGCCGACGCGACACCAACGAGCAGACTCGCGGTCGAGACGATGCCGTCGTTGGCTCCGAGCACGGCAGCCCGAAGCCAGCCGATGCGATGGACGAAGTGATGCTCTCGCTTCACGTGGGCTGATCGAGGTTCACCCGTTTTGGGCCTTGTGGACCACGATAACCGAAGGCCCTCAGTTATAGCCTAAAGATCGCACCGCCCACTCCGACCAGGCATCGCCGTAGCCGTAGACCGGCACCGGGAACGACGCGGACAAGTACAGGAGTAGCGGAGCGTGACCGCCGGCACGAGGGCCAGCAGATCCAGGAACGGGATCAGCTGGCGGTTCGCCGATTCGACTGCCGAATCGCATGGTGCGAATTACGAGAAGAGCTTGTGGCGAGCCAAGCATTCGCCACCAACCCTGATACATTTTTACCGTGAATGCTCAGCTCACGATCGCCTTTCACATCTTGGGCTTTCTCACCGCTCGGCGCGGGCAACCTCTCACGTCGGACCTGTTAGCGGATACCTATGGAACGAGCCCCGTCGTCTTGCGCCGTGTGCTGATCAAACTGCAGCGCGCTGGACTCGTCGAAACACGTCGCGGAGTCGGTGGAGGAAGCGTGTTGGCGCGACCTCCAGAGAACATCAACCTGCGCGAAGCCTACGAAGCAGTCCGGCAGGATGACAAGCTGTTGCCACGACACCCCAGCGAGGGTGTCGGAGTCGCGCCGATCGTTGGCAACTACGTCAACGAGCTCCACGAAGAAGCCGAGAAGGCCCTCCTCGCTCGCCTGGAGGCCGTCACCGTCGCTCAAATGGACCGCGTCTTGCGGCGTCGGATCGCGAAGGCGCGGCGCTGCGACCCCGACTTTTGTTGATCGATCCCCCAGCCCCAACGGGCTGGACTAATTTGTAACTCTTCTTGTTGCTTTAAGAAATGTCCACCCCAACGCAGACACCTCTCTCTCGCATACTCCTCCGCGCCTCTTGCATCCTCTGGGTGGTATGGGGCGTCGTACACATCTTCGCCGGCGTGGTGACGCTCCAGATGATCTCCGAAGGCGACAACGCCGAGGCGTTTCACGGAATCTTGTCCAAAATCGAGTTGTCGACACTGCAAGGCGACTACCCCGACCCCGTTATGGCCTTGTTCTCCCAGCACGCGCTCAACCTGGCTTGGTTCGGTGTGGTCACGCTGCTCTGCGCGCCCTGGGTGTGGCGCGGCGCTCGATCCGCGGTCTACCTCGCGGCACTCGTCGGAGGCATGGCCGATCTGGCCTACTTCCTCTTCATCGATCTCGGAGGCTATGCGCTGCCACCTGGCCCGCAGATGACCTACATCTGCGCGGCCGCGATCGTCTCGGGGGTGTTGGGCTTGCGATCGCCGAACCACCAAACCTGACCCGACCCCGGAGCGGGTCGAGTCGGCGCGCTCGCATTCAGCGACCCAGCAGCTCGTTGAGGAGCGGCGGTGTATCGACCCACGCGTCACCCCCACGAGCTCGCGCGTAGCCGAAATCGAAGAGCGAGTTCATGTAGCTCTTCTCGAACAAGCCCTCGGTCGTCTCCGTGAAGTCTTCGGAGATCGAAGTCAGGTGGTAGTTCATGTTGTTCGACTCCGCCACGAGCTTGATTCGTGAGACGTCGGACAGGCCCTGAGCCTTGATCATCGTGGACACGGCGCGGCCCGTGATGCTGAGGAGTTCGCCCTGCATCTCCTGGTACTCGGGGTACATCCGACCATTCCGGATGACCCAGAGGTTGAGCGGCACCGGAGGCAGCCCGACACCAGCCCGACTGATCAGATCCCCCATCGAGATCCCGAAACCCCAGAGGAACACCTGGGAGACGGCGCCTCCATCGACGTGCATCTCTTCGTAGTCTTCACCGTCGACCGTGACCGACACATACTGCGGCTCGAAGGCGGCCGGGACCGAGGCGGAAGCGAGCATGATCTGGCGGAACAGATCCGCCGCGCGCGGGTGGCGACTGGCCGCAATTGCACCGAGATCCCAGATCACTCCCCGCTGCGCCTCCAGGTTCACGGTCTGGACGAAGAGGCGACGCCCTTCTTCATGACCCCTCGCAACGGCTTCGAGCACGTCCGGCGTGATCCATTGCTGAATCAGGTCACCGAGCGGATCGGTATCGGCGAACCCATCACTGAACACGGCATCGAGCAGCGAGCGGGTCGACGCCACGTCCTCTTGGTCGATGGTCGTGTAGGCCTTCCGAAGGATATCATCGTACTCACTCCCGAGGAACGCCAGCGGTGCGATGAGTGCCCCCGTACTGATGCCGGTCACGAGGCGAAAGACCGGACGGTCGCCGTTCTCCGACCACCCACATAGGAGGCCTGCGCCGTAGGCGCCGTCGTCCGCGCCGCCCGACAGCGCGAGAATGTCGATCGACTCGGGCCGCTCGCCTTCCGGCATGGCGAGCACCCTCCGGTTGGACTCGCGAATGCCGTCCGCGAGGGAGACTTGGAACGCCTCGCTGACCTCATCGGCCCAGGTCCGAACACCAAACTCGCCAAGGGGGCGAGCATCGCTCATCCGATCAACTGGCACCGACCGAAACTCCCGTTCGGACGCACAGCTACCGAGTGCCAGGCAGGTGGAGACAGTCGCAGCAATTGTCAGGAGTCGTCCGCAGAGAGTCATCGTCAAATGGTTCACAAACATGGTGGGGAAGAAGGGTCGAGCCGAGATCACAGCTCCGCGAGAGAGGCTTCTAGATCTCGATGATCCATCGGAGGCGGACCAGGAAGCGCGTGCACGACCGAGAAGCAGTTGAGGTTGATCACGGCGCAGGAACGCTCCGAGTCAGCCAACATGAACCCGCGATCGAAGACCCGGCGCATGAGCTTCTCCTGGACGACTTGCGCTGGAGCTCGCGTGCTCAACTCGAAGAAGTAGCCACGTCCGTGCAGATCGGTGAGCTCCAGCAGAACCTCGACGGCAGCTCCCGAGCGGAGAACCGACGCCTCCGGCTCCGAGTCACTCAACTGGTCGAGTCTCGACGACCACTCGTCTGGCTCGAGTTCGCGAACCTGATCGGCGGGACCATCAGGGAGCCAACTCTCGGGAACCGGCGCGTCGACATCGATTCGGAGCAGATCCCGCGTCCGAAACGTCGATGAGCGGAACTTCGAAGACACGACCATCACCGGCTCTCGCAACAAGCGAGCTGGCTCCAGACGTGACAGGTCTCGACGAGCGATCTCCGGGTCGGACTGTTCAAAGTCGAACGTCACTCCAGAAACCAGCGTCACTCGAAACGTCAGGGTCGATTCTATGGTCACAACTATCTCCAGGGTCGATTCATGAGCCTCACATCATCTCGAGTGAGTCGGACCTCGTTCCGTCTGACTCGCTACTTGAAGACCGACCAGACGCCCGAGCACGAGAGCCACGAACATCTGTCCAAAAACAGCCTCCGAGAGAGCCAGAATCCGGGCGACCTCCGAGTGAGGAGTGACGTCGCCGTAGCCAAGCGTCGTAAGCGTGGTGTAGCTGAAGTAGTGCAGATCTCGCGGATCTGCGGCGACTCCGCCGACGAGAAACGAGCACGGCGACCACGTCTCCAACGTGTCGAAACACAAGGTGAAGAAGAACCCGCTGAGCAGATACAAGCTGACCGCCGAACTCACCAGCACCGGAGTGACGGATCGACCGTCAAAGAAGCTCTTCGCGGTTCGCATTCCCACGATGGCGAGCACGAGCGCGCTGAGGCAACTTCCGAGAACGGAACGGTCTTCTGGTTCCAACCACGGCGCCAAGCGAGCAAACCCTGACGCCAGGACGAGCCCCATTCCGACCCCTGTCATCCAACGAACCCCAGAGAGTCCGCAGAGCGTGAGAACGAGCGCGGCCTGTAGCCCTACGAAGCTGAGAATCGCGACGGCGGATCCCGGAGCGGCGAACAACATGGGCGCTACCGCGAAATGCAGCACCAGCAGTCCCAAACCCAGGTAGATGCGTTTCGCACGCGAGCCGGACCCCGTGGCCGCGCCGCTCATTCCTCGTCTCCGGCGGTACTGGACTCGGGCTCGCGAGGCTCCTGCCAACCCCCGCCTATTGCTCTCAGCAGCGACACGTAGCTCTGCGTCGCGCCAGCGGTACTCTCAATGAGCGCATCCTGCGCGTCGAAGAGCGTTCGCTCCGAATCGAGCACGTTCTGGAAGTCGCTCTTTCCCGCGAGATAGAGCTGCCGTGACAACTCCGCAGAGTCCCGCGCGGCATCCACGACAGCCGCCAGAGCCTTCACCTCATCTCGATCGCGAGCGAGGCTGAACATCGCACCCTCCGCGTCTTCCAGCGCGACCAGAACCGTCTGCCGATAGGTGACCAACGCGAGTTCCGCCGCGGCCTCCTGAGCTCGCACTTCGCCGCGCTCCCGACCACCATCAAACAGATTCCAGGTGAGCGACGGACCGAGACCGAAGATCCCGTTGCTCTCCCGAAACCACTGGTCGGTATCGGTTGCTTCAAAGCTGATCGTCCCTCCGAACGAGAAGCGCGGGTAGAGATCACCGATCTCCACGCCGACTCGGGCGACTTCTGACGCCAACGCACGCTCCGCCGCCCGAACATCAGGGCGTTGCCGAAGGAGGTCCGCAGGAACTCCGACCTGGATCCGTTCGGGTGGTCTCGGGATTCCTGAGGCCGTGGACAACTCAGACTGAAACCGCTCGACGAACCGAGAAGGATCAGCGCCCAACAAGACTCCGAGCCGCAACTTCGAAAGCCGAACCGAGGTCCGAACGGAAGGCAACGTGGCTTCGGTGTTCGCCAGATTCGTGCGGGCCTGCGCGACGTCGAGTCGAGGCGCAGCTCCCGCCTCGAACCGTGTTTCCGTGATCGCCAAACTCGCCTTCTGAGTCTCGATGTTCTGCTCAGCAACCTCGAGCCTGGCTTCGCCTTCACGTAGATCGACGTAGGCGGAGACCACACTGGCGACCAGCAACGCGCGAACGTCCCGCAGATCCTCGACGCTCCCGTCCAGATCTGCGCTCGAGGCCTCGATCAGCCGAGTAACGCGACCCCAAACATCCAGCTCGTAGCCGAACTCGAGTCCAAGAGACCACAGATTGAACGTCTGCGCGTCCGGGTTCGCCGGAAACGAGTCTTCCCCGACTCGACTTCGGAGTCCGCTGCCGAACCCGTCGATGTCGGGGTAACGGTTGCCAATCGCCTGCCCCAGAAGAGCCGCATCCCTCCGAACCGCCACAACCGCCGCCTCCAACTCGAGCGACCGCTCGAGAGCTCGCTCGACCAGGTCGTTGAGAACAGGGTCTTCGAGTTGCTCCCACCACAGCCCCAGATTCGTCGGAGGGCTCGAACCATAGACGGATTCGAAACTGCCGGTGAACTCGGCCGCGGTCTCGATCTCAGGCGGGACATAGTCCTCGCCCACGATCGCACAACCGCTGACGACCAAAGTGACCGAACAAACAGCACGGTGCGCGATTCGGTTCATCACGACACCGCCTTCATGCCGAGCCTGCGAACGAACAGCACGTAGACGGTGGGTATCACGACCAGGGTGAGCACCGTCGAGATCGCTAACCCAAAGATCATCGCCCACGACATCCCCGCCCACATCGGGCCGCCGAACAAGGCCAGCGGCAAGAGACCACCAATCGTCGTCAGCGTCGTGAGCAGGATCGGTTGCATTCTGGCGAGGCCGGCTCTCGCGACCGCCTCGACCAGCTCCTCGCCTTCCGCTACCGCGTTCTCGATGAACTCGATCAGAACGATGGCGTTGTTGATGACCGTGCCGGCCAGAGCCACAACTCCCAGCAGAGGCATGAAGCCCAGGGGCCATCCCGTGACGAACAGCCCGAACAGAGCCCCGATCAGCGAGAGCGGAAACGCGGTCAAGACCACGAACGGCTTCGATACCGAGTTGTACTGCATGAGCAGCACCAGGAAGATTACGACGACACTGATCATCATCGCTGCCGAAACACTCGCCTGGCTCGCGGTCGTCTCTTCCGATTCGCCGCCGACTTCGACGGCGTAACCTCCCGGCAGACCGTCGACAATCGACCGAATCTTGGGTTCGAGACTCGTCGCGACTTCGTTCGCCAAGAACCCTGGCTCCACTCGAGCCCCAATGGTCATCGTCCGAACACGATTGCGACGGTTGATGGCGGCGTGCTCCCAAGATCCGTTCGCACTCGCGACAGAGCTGAGAAGAACCGCATCGGTACCCGACCCGACGTAGACTTCATCGAGACTCTCGGCGGACTCCCTTTGGGGCTGATTCAGGCGAAGTTGAATGTCCACCAAGTGAGAACCCTCACGCAGGGTCGTCAGCGATTCCCCGCCGTAGAGCTGCCGCAAGGAAGTGGCAACGTCGTCGCTCGAAACACCCGCCAGGGTCGCGCGGTCCGAGTCGAGCTCGAGGTCGATCGCGTAGCTCAACTCGCCCCAGTCGGATGCGCCGCCGGAGGTCCCCGGTTCTGCCTCCACAAGATCCAGCATCTCGGCGCCGGCTTGACGAAGTGCTGCCAGGTCGGGCCCCGCGAAACGAAACTCGACCGGGTTGTCGATCGGTGGGCCCAGCTCATAGGGCCTGACCTCGATCCGGGCACCAGGGATTCGCCCGACCTCGCGCCGAACCTCTTCGACCCAGGGCCTGCTCACGTCCGGATCAAGCGTGTTGACCAGGATCATGGCTTCGTTGCGGAAGCCATCTCCAGGATCGAGGGAGAGGATCATTCGTGGACCACCTGTGCCGACGAACGCAGTTGCGTTCACGAGGCGTTCGACTTGTTCTCCGTCGAACTCGGCCGGGCTGGATTCCACCAAGATCCGCTCGACTTGCTCGACCACCCGTTCGGTCGCGGCGAGCGAAGACCCGTTCGGAAGTGTGATGTCGACGAAGAACTGATCGCGAACACCGCCCGGGAAGAACTGCGAACCGATGACCGGAACGAGCCCGATCGATCCAGCAACCGCAGCGCCGGCGAGTCCTAGGGTCAACAAGCGCCGGGAAACGGCCGTCTTGACGAGTCGCGTATAAGCGCGCGTCAGGCGAGACCCGTTCTCCTTTCTGGCCGCCGTTGGCCGGAGAACAATGGCGCACATGAGCGGCGAGATCGCCATCGCGACCAAATAGCTCGTCAGCAGTGTCGCCGACACGACAACCGGCAAGCTACGCATGTACTCTCCGGTCTCTCCCGGGATCGTGATCATCGGAAGGAACGCCCCGACAGTCGTCAGGGTGGAAGACAGCACCGGTCGCGCGAGACTCGTGGCGCCTTCGATCGCGGACTCGCGCGGAGACTTGCCATCGTCGAGCAAACGCTGAACGTTGTCCGTCACCACAATCGCGTTGTCGACGACCATACCGAGGACGATGATCAGCGAGGCGATTGCGAACTGTTCGAGCTCGACGTCGAACGAGGGCACGATCGCGAGTGTCGTGATCATGCTCAGCGGAATGGCTGTCGCCATCACCAGCGCCGGGCGCCAGCCCATCATGAGCCAGGCGACGCCCAGGACGATCACGATCGCCTGCCAGAGACTTTCCATGAAGTCGGACACGAGGCCATCGACCTGTCGAGGCAGATCGTTGACTCGAGTGACAGCGACATCCGCGGGCAGGAACTGGTCTGCGTAAGCCCTGACGACCCGGTCAATCTGTTCGCCGAGCTCGACGACGTTCCGCCCTTCCTTCATCGCAACGCCCAGGAGAACTGCGCGTGGTGCGGAAGACTGAGGGTCGACGAACCGCATACCGCTGCGACGGGGGGACTCCGCGCTTCGGTCGATATCGAAGGGCAAGTCTCGCACGGTCGCGGTGCGCTGGCCTTCGACCGTCGTGACTGGAACTCGTCTCAAGTCCTCGACCGTCGAGAGCTCACCGGTCGGTCGGATCGGGTAGCGTCGATCTGGACCTGATAGGACGACACCGGCGTTCGGAAGATTGCGTTCGTCGATCGCCGACGCCAATTGCTCGGGCGAGATTCCGAGCTTGGCCCAGGTCCCGGCCTCGACGCCGAGCGTGATCACCTCGTCAGGGACACCGAACGCCGTCACGCTCGATACGTCCGGAATCGTCTTGAGCGCCGTCTCGAGGTCGTCCGCAAAGTCCTCGAGCTCGCGATAGGAGTAACTCGGGGCGGTCTCCGCGGGCTCGACTGGGTGGATGACGAGACAGACGGAAGACACATCGCCGAAGTCCGAGTTGACGAACGGCTGTCCACATCCATCAGGAAGCCCCGATCTTACAAGGTCGACTTTGTCTCGAACCTTGTCCCAGACCTGATCGATCTCATCGGGCCCAACCGCGTCCTCGAGCTCGACTTCGATCCGAGAGAACCCCGTCCGCGACATGCTCTCAATCGATTCGACCTCTTCGATCTGATAGACGACGTCTTCGATAGCCTCGGTGACGAGATCCTCGACCTTCTCGGCGGACGCCCCGGGCCACTGAGTATCGATCTGACAGACCCGGATAGTGATCCGAGGATTCTCCCGACGCGACATCGTCAGGAAGGTGTTCACGCCCGCGAACAGCGCGACTGCGGCGACCACCAGGGTCACGGGCCGATGGTCGAGCGCGAATCGGGTGATGTTCAACGGCCCACCCTCGAACCGTCTTCGATGATCTCTACCGGGTCCCCGTCCGACAGGAACGGCGCCCCGCGCACGACGACGGAAGCCCCGTCCGCAACCGCCGGTCCGACGATCCGGCGGCGGGTCCCCGAAGCGTCGAGCACATCGACCGGCGCCTCGCGACAAGTTCCACCATCGACCACGAACACGCGAGCCTGTCCCGACTTGACGACCACGGCGGACTCAGGGACCCACAGTCCTTCGGGCGGAAGAGCGCTGTCTAACCCGACTTCCACCACATCCCCCGGACGCATCGCGTAAGCGAGCGACCCGATGCGCACGCCGCTCAGGTCCTCCGGCCGCGGGTTCAGAACCAGCGCGTCTCCCCGGCTCAGGTTGTTCGACGCCAGCCCTCGGAAGGTCCACAGGTCGACTTGCCGCCAGTCGTCGTCGAGCTGAATCGTGACCTCTTCGGGAATCACAACGCCGTTCGTAGCTCGCTCCCGAGCCTCGCTGTTAAACCCCGGAATCCGCAGGACAACCGTTCGCTGACCGCGCTCGACCGCGCAGTTCACGTTGACGTAGAGAGCCCCCGCCGGTGCTTCCGGCATGGAGAGAACAGGGAACAGATTCTGCGCGGAGCGGCGCGCACCACTCGCAGTCCCCCCCAGCGGATCCGTCGAGTCGTTGGGGACGATGAGGCCAATCCGGAACGTCCGGGTTCTCTCGTCGGCCACACCGGACTTTTCGTAGACCGTTCCAACCCGCGAAGAAGTCCGGTTGGAGGGTTGGTCCGCATAGACCGGCACCCCTGCACCGACCGGAAGCGTTCGTTCCTGCTCTGCGGACGCCGTGAGCACCACCTTGACCGGTGACAGCAGGGTGAGCTCCATCAGGGTCTGTCCGGGGGACACGTAGGCTCCGACGGACGCGTCGATACGAGTGATGCGACCACTGAATGGCGCGCGTAGCGTGCACGACTCGAGGTCCGTCTGCGCGCTCCGAAGGCTGCTTCGCTTCTCTGCAAGCTGGGCGTCGAGCTGCAAGAGATCCGCCTTCTCTACGTCGATTTGCCCCTGCGCTTCGTTCACGGTTGCCAGAGCTGATCGCTCATTCTGCAACGAGCTATCCAAAGACGACCGAGCTTGAGACAGCGTCGCGACCGCGGTTCGAAACTCGGACTCACTGGAGTCCAGCACCGACTGCGCGATGCCTCCCGACTCGATCAGCGAACGATCGCGCTCGACAGACGTTCGAGCCAAGTCCAGCTGCGCCTCCGCAACGATGATCTCGTCACGAGCGGACTGCACGTCGCTGCGCGCAGCCTCGTAGGACGCACGCGCATTTTCGAGTCGTGCGGTCAGCACCCGCTCCAACTGCAACTGGCTGGATTCTCGTTCTCGCTCCGTCGACTGCAACGCGAGCTCGGCCGCTGTGACAGCCTCGAGGTAGCGCGTGCGATCGATCGTCGCGACCACGTCACCGACCCTCACGGCTCCACCATCCGCGTCCCGCAGGAGTTCCCCACTCCCATCGAACTGAGGACCAAGGGCGTCCGCTCCAAGCTCCGCGATGAAGGTGAGTCGACCCCCGACGTCGATTCCCAAGTCGGAGCGCCGGTAGGCCTCCACGACTCCGGTGGCCCGCGTTTCGGTTCTTGGCCGACCACGGGTCAGGGTCATGGTTTCGACGGCCTTCGGGGCCCGATCGCCACCCTTCGATTGCGGTTCCCCGCAGCCGATCGCTGCGAGGGCCAAGAGAGAGATCACCGATGTCAGCCCTCGGCCAAGTAACGGTTCTCGATGAATCGAAGGGAAGCGCCTGCCTGAGCGGACTCGCCGAAGCGAGCCGTGAAGGCACTCCTTGCCCGAGGGGAGGTTCATGGGGAGAGCGAAGAGAATCCAAGCGGTCTACCGCAAGGATTCAGGACGCTAGAGATGCACTCGGGTTCTCACCAGGACACCACCCGCCACAACGGCGGACAACTCGCGACAACAGGACGGTTATGCTTTGCTACTTGATCGGTTGCATGACCGGTTGAGCCACTTCTCATGTCCAGATCCAACCCACAGCGCCGAGCGTCACACCGCCGCGATCTGGAGCCCCAGGAGCGCCCCCAGAGGACCGAGACTTCGAACCCGCTTCACCGCATTGACGGGTCCCTGAATCAGTCTCTATCGAGCTTGGCGACCGGACTGGTCAGTTACTGCCTGTCGCAGGGGATCAGCATCGAGGAAGTCACCGAAAGGACAGGCATCGAGAAGCGAACCCTGCTTGATCCGGAGTGCCGCATCGAGGACGTGGCCCTGAGTCGACTCTGGCTCCTTCTGAGTGACAGGTTCGGAGATGAACCGACCCCGATCCACGTCGCACAGGCGACAAGCTTCGGCTTCTTCGGCCCATGGTTCTATCCGTTTCGGTTCGCACCGACTCTCGGAGACGCGATCGACACGATGGTTCGATACTCCGCGGTTCTCGGCGATCGACTCCGCGTTCACTCCGACGAGCGCGACGGCTTGTGCCACGTTTGGGCGAACCACCCGAACGACGAGCTGGATGGAGGTCGGATGTCGGAACTCGGGTTCGCGATGACCCATCGCTTGCTGACGGAAGTGATCGGTGCTGGAGACGCAATCTCACAGATCCACATCCAGATGTCGCAGGAATGCTACCTGGACGTCTACGAGTCATTCTTCGGCCGCCCCGTAGTCATGGGCCAACCGGAGAACACGTTCGTCATCCCTCTCGGGGAGATGACGAGGCCGACGCGGGATGCGGAGCCAGCGCTCTATCAATACGCAGTCGAACACCTGAAATTTCTGGGAGAACGTTGGCGCCTTCCGGCTGTGCGCGACCCATTGGACCCTGTTCGCTTGGCAGTCGCTCGCGTCGCCAAGCGAGGCCGCTACGACGTCGATGCCATTGCGGCGGAACTCCATATGAGCGTCCGCTCGCTCCAGAGGTTCTGCCGACTCCACGGTGAGACCGCAAGGAATCTCATCGAACGCGTTCGAGCCGAGGACGCGATCGACATGGTTCGTCGAGGTGGCGTGGATTTCGCCGAACTCGCAAGACGACTCGGTTATGCCGACGACCGGTCCTTCAGGCGGGCATTTCGCCGTTGGACTGGCAAGAGTCCGAAGGAGTACCAGAGCTCACACCGCGAGGAAGAAGAGTCGTCAGGCGCCAACTCCGGCTGATGGCCGGGCGACGGAACCACTGCTCCGTCCCCCGACACTCGGGACGCGAGCCCCGAGGTTCGACCTGGAGTGTCTGCGACTCCACCAAACTAACTCCGCAGTCTTGCCGCGATTTGCTCGAGCTCGGTGAGTTGACCGCGCAAGCCCCGCAGATACTCGAGCCCGGACTCGAGAGTGCGAGCCGCGCGTTCGTCCCCTTCCTCAGCTTCCGATTCGCGCTCGGCAAGCTGATCGGTCACACGCTCGATGTTCTCTTCCGCGCGCGCCTTCACCGCATCGAAGGCGAAGAAGAACGCCTCCGCGTCCTGGTTCTCCCGACCAGCCTCGATCAGAACGTCCTGCACAAACTCCTCGGTCTCCGCGCCCGCTGGCAGTCGACGCCCGGCCTTGAACGCGTGGTAGACCGCCTGCACGACCTCCGGACTGTTCGACTCGTAGCTCTGCGTTTCGCGCTTCCACGCGAAGTTCTGGCTCATGAGCCCCTTCATCTTGAGTGCGAACAAGCGCGACTCGATCGAAACGAGTGACGTCTCGTCGAACTCGAGGGCCTCGAGTTCCTTGCGGGCCGACTCGAAGGCGAGCTCTCCCATGTTCAGACGCGCGAGGAACCACCGCCGTTCGTCGACGGTCTCGCCCGCCTCCTTCTTCGCCTTCAACTCGAAGTACTCCTCAATCGACGTGACGACACCTTGGATATCGCTGACCGAACGCGGAATCTGATCGAACAGCTTCTCGCCTTCGGCATCGAGAATCGCCATCGATGGGAATCCGAGGAAACCGTAGTCGCGGAGTAACGTGTCGTGCTCGCGCCCCTCGATCTTGGTCATGACGGCGGCAAAGAACACCGCCTCACCACTCTTCGTGAACGCCCGGAACTGTTCGTTCGAGAACATACGGTTCTCGAGGGCGATGCACGAACCTCAAGGGGCATAGGCGCGAGTGAAGTAGGTGAAGATCGGCTTCCCGATCTCCTTCGCACGTTGCTTGGCAGCGTCGAAGTCGAGCAGCCATTCGCCAGCAGTGAACCACTCGTGTGTCTGCATCTCGGCGAAGTTCGCCTTCATCTCATCCTGGTCGAAGTCGCGTTGACCGACCGCCGAGGGGGCAAAGAACAGCGCCCCAGCCAAGAGAGCCAGAGTCGGAGCATGGATTGTCTTCATGTCGTGTTCCGAAGGAGAGTGATCGGGTCGCTGCATCCAACCCTGCGATCCCCGGCAAGAAGCGAAGGCGGGCCACGTTCTGCCCCACGACGCGCTCCGCCCCGCACGCGGCGCGTTCACGCGCGATGGCGCCGATCCAATGAGGCACCCGAATCGGGAAATCTGCAGGCTACAACCGACTTGTCGAGGCGTTGATGCTGACTCTTCCGACGCCTCACCCGGACACGCCTTCCTTCAACGACATCCGTTCCGCACTGGAGCTTCTCGATGCGCGGAGAGCTCCGAGTTGGGGGCAGATGAACGCGACGCAGATGCTGACGCACTGCCGAGACTTCCACCGCCTGTGTCTCGGAGAGATCCGACCGGGCGCAGCGATACGAACCCTAGCGCGCCTGTTAGGCCCCTTCTTCCTGCGACGGTTCCTGCGCAGCTCTCCGTTCGAGGCACCAAAGAACCTGCGCACCCTCGCTGAGATTCGCGCCTCGGAAGTCGACTCGGAGGACTTCGTCGCCCGCCGATCCGATCTGCTCGCGACGGTCGATTCGCTCGAGTCGATCGAGGACCGTCATCGACACCCACTCTACGGAGCGATGCGTGGCCAGGACGTGAGAGCGATCGCACGCCACCACCTCGGCCACCACCTCCACCAGTTCTCCGCCCTCGGCCCAACTCTGGAGCCCGGTTCTTCCGGGCCGAACTGATCGAGGAAGCGATTCCCCGGCCGCGACTCGCGGTCGGACCCGCGCTGGGCTACGAAGAAGCGTGTGAGCGACTCGACGGACAACGATCCGACGCTGACGCCTGGGCCCCCCCCAGAGCGGCCAGAGGCTTCGAAGCCCGGCGCCCTTCCGGAGTCCGGGGAGACCTGGGCCGGGCGCTACCGCATCGTTTCGAAGCTCGGTCAGGGTGGTGCCGGCACGGTGTTCCGCGCGCAGGACCTCGAGCTACAGGAAGCCGTTGCGATCAAGTTCCTGAAGGAGAACGCACTCTCGGATCCGGCACAGGTCGAACTCCTGCGCAACGAGGTGCGCACCGCACGCCTGGTCAGCCACGCAAACGTCTGTCGTGTGCACGACCTCGGAGTCGTCGACGGGCATGCATTCCTCACGATGGAGTTCGTCGAGGGCGAGGACCTCGGCTCACTGATCCGTCGCATCGGTCGCATCCCAACCGACAAAGCGCTGGAGATCGCAACCCAGGTCGGCGGCGGACTTCGCGCAGCGCACGAGCGCGGAATCATCCACCGCGACCTGAAGCCGGGAAACGTCATGATCGACGCGAACGGCGACGTCCGTCTGACGGACTTCGGTCTCGCAGGTCACGTGCGCACGCTCGAAGACGAGGTCTCGATCGGCGGCACGCCAGCCTACATGGCGCCGGAACTCTTCCGCGGCGAGACCCCCTCGGTCGAGAGCGACATCTACGCGTTTGGCATCCTGCTCTACGAGCTCTTGACCGGCGAACGACCGTTCCGCGGTTCGAACCTGCAGGAACTCCGCGCGGCACACGAGTCTCCGATCCGCCCGTCGCTCGAGGGTCGCATCGTGGACGTGAATCCTCAGATCGAACGCGTGCTAACACGCTGCCTCTCGATCGACCCGCGACAACGTCCGCACGACCTGGTCGAAGTGTTGGCCGAACTCCCCGGCTGGGACCCGCTGCGAGAGTCCCTCTCGCGAGGCGAGACGCCCTCCCCGGGCACGGTGGCGTCCGCGCGTGGCTCGGGCGAGATCTCCCCCGAGCGAGTGCCATTCGTCGTCGCAACCGTCGCCGTCCTCGTACTCCTGACCTTCGGGATCGTCGCTCAGCGCGGCCTGCTCTCGCGCACCGATCTGCCCTTGGGCGGTGGGGTCCTGGCCGAAGACTCTCGGCGAATCCTCGAAGCGCTCGGACACGGTGAGGACCCAGGAGCCGCCGACTCCCGGACTTTCGAGGTATGGGCCTTTGACTACTACGAGGAGCTCGTCGAGGAACTGCGGCAGTCCGACGATGTCGACCGCTGGGACGAGCTCGAATCGAAGCACACGTCGATCCTCGACTTCTACTACCGACGGAGTCCCGAGCCGATCGTCCCGAGCCCAGGCACCCTTCACCTCGGCTGGGACGAACCACCGATCCGCGTGCCGGGCATGGTCCAAGTACGCCTGGCGCCAGACGGACGACTGCGCGAGTTCCTCGCCGTACCGGAGCCCTGGTCGAATCCGGTTGGTCTCCCGTCGACAACTCCTCGCGTAGCGATCGATTGGCGCGCGGTCTTGGAACTCGCTGGCCTGCAAATCGAGGACCTCGCCGAGACTCTGCCGCTACTCCGGCCACAGGTCTTCGCGACCGAACGCTTCGCGTGGCGCGGCCGATACCCGGACTCCGACGACCCGATCCAGGTCGAAGCGAGCACGTTGGATGGCCGTATCGCGAGCTTCCGGGTCCTCGACCTCGACCGTCTAGAAGCATCGCTGCCTTCGCGGATGGAGCACCGGGAGACCGCGAGCCGCGGCTCGCCGAACCCGATCTTCAACTGGTTCTCGGCGGTCATGTATCTCGGCACCTTGCCGTTCGCCTGGAACTCGATTCGTCAGCGACGCGTGGACGTTCGCGGTGCCAACCGCTGCGCGATCTTCATGGGGCTCCTGGTGACACTCGCCACCTACCTCATGGCGGACCATGCCCCTGATGTGCCGGCCGAGATCCAGCTGATCACCGGGGCACTCGTACGAGGACTCGTTCGCGGTGCGATGTTCTGGCTCCTATACGCGGGCTACGAACCGCATGTCCGTCGGATCTGGCCCGAGATCCTTGTGTCCTGGACGCGGCTGTTCCAACGCCGATTCGGAGACCGCCTCGTCTGGTCGAACGCCCTCGTCGGGATCGGCATTGGCGCCGGGATGGCCCTGATGGAGCTCTCCTACGGCTGGACAGCCAGGGTGCTCGACATCCCGGGTCCGCCGCCCGTCAGTCAGGACCTGATCACAGCGGCTGCGCTCGATGGACCAGTGCCGAGTCTCGGAGCGATGCTGCAGGTGTCATTCCGCTACTTCGGGTTCGGGATGATGAGCTTGATGGCACTGGTGATGCTGCGCCTGCTGATCCGGAGGAAGCGCACGTCCTATCTCATCGCAATCCTCGTCCTCTCGGTTCTCTTCGCCTCCGGGTCACGCCTGCCGATCCACATCGCGCTGCCGGCTGCGTTGCTCCAGTCCGCGCTGAACACCTGGGGGATCGTTCGCAACGGCCTCTTGGGACTCGCCTGCGGAACCGCAACGTTCGGGGTGCTGCTGGGCATGCCGAGCACGCTGGAGTTGGACCGCTGGTACGCCGGATCGGGCTATCTCGTCCTCGCAGTGATCGGCGCGGCGTTGATCTCGTCCTGGGTGATCCTCAAGCGTCGTTGAACGGCGCTTCGGCCACCGGCTAACGTTGCGAGCGAAGTGGCAGAACTCCCGACCGAAACCGAACTGCGTGCGACGATCGCCGACTTCGACGCCCGCCAGCAGAACGTCCTGACTGCGATGATCGCGCGATTGATCGAGCACAGCGACAAGGCGAAGGACAAGGAGTGGGTCAGTGAAGAGTTCGCTCGGACCGTTTCCCTCGCACTCGAGCTCGACGACGACCCCGACCTCGCGAGCGCGACCGAAGGCGTCGACCGCGTGCGCGAGTGGGCACAAAACCAGGCGCCGAAGATCCTGCCAGTGGCCTTCGGGGTCTTCGGCCGGGTCGCACTGACGCTGCAGGAGCGCGGTTCAGAATTCGGCCCAGCGGACGCGATGCGGGAGGTGTTTGGGTATCTCCCGGGCCCGCCATCGTGAGGAGTCCACACACAGCCTTCATCCGAGCCTGACGAATGCTCCTAGGCTCGCGGCGATGAAACTCTCTCGCCGCTCGATGACTCTGGGCGCAATCGGCTCGGTCTTCGGACTCGCCTCCTCGGCGAAGTCGAAGGCCGCGAACGCGCTCGGCACCACCCCGACCTCCACTCACTCGAACCCGCTCCCCAACCGAGTTGCAGCGGGTGACGTCACGGATCGATCGGCTGTTGTCTGGGCTCGCCCGCAACGCTTCGGATTCGTGTTCTTCCAGGTTTCGCGCCATGCGAACTTCCGCCGTTCGCGCACCCGTGTCGGCTTCGTTCGCGATGCCCGCATCCCACTCAAGGCGGAGTTCACCCACCTTCGTCCGGGAACGCAGTACCACTACCGTGTCTTCAACGGCTTCCGCAACGTGTCGGAGGGCACGTTCCAGACCTCGCAGGCTCCGGGCCAGCGCAAGGGATTCCGGTTCGGTGTGACCGGAGACCAACGAGGCGAACTCGCTCCCTACCCTTCGGTCCGCAACGCGGTGGACCGAGATCTCGAGCTGTTCGTCGAACTCGGCGACACGATCTACGCAGACTTCCCGTCCCCGAACGTCCCGCTCGCTCAGGCCACCACGTTCGGAGACTTTCTCGCGAAGAACGAAGAGGTCTACGCCGATCGCCAGGGCCTCAACACGCTCGCGGAGCTCCGATCTCGGGTCGCGTGGCTCGCGATGATCGACGACCACGAAGTCACGAACGACTTCGCCGGCGGGGCGGCCCCGAGTTCGGACCCGCGCTTCGCGGCAACCACCGAGACCTTCATCAACGAAACCGAGCTCTATCGGAACGGCATCGAAGCCTTCGAACTGTTCCATCCGTCCCGCACACGAAAGTACGGTGGAACCGGAGATGCGCGAGTCGATGGCCGCCCGGACCTGTATCGAACCCACCGCTCGGGAGATGACGCAGCGATCTTCGTGCTCGACGCTCGTTCGTTCCGCGACCAACTGCTCCCGGCGGTCACGGATCCGACGGACCCGGTACAGGTGCAGACCTTCCTCGCGCAGTCGTTTGATCCCACGCGCACGATGCTGGGCCAGCCCCAGCTCAACCGCCTCCTGAACGACCTGCTCTAAGCACATCAAGACGGCGTTCTCTGGAAGTTCGTCCTGGTGCCGGAACCGATCCAGAACCTCGGCCCGCTGGCAGCCTCGGATCGATTCGAGGGTTACGCGGCGGAACGGACTCAGATCCTGGCGTTCATCGATACTCACCAGATCGAGAACGTGGTGTTCATCTGCGCGGACCTGCACGGAACGCTGGTCAACAACCTGACCTACCAAACCAACCCGCTGAACCCGCCGACGCCGGTCGCGTCGTTCGAGATCGTGACGGGGTCCGTCGCCTTCGACGCTCCGTTCGGTCCATCCCTGTTCGGAATCGCTTCGGCCCTCGGCCTGATCGACGCTGCGACACAGCAGGCATACCTCGCCTCGCCGCCGGCGATCCGAGATCAGATCCTCACTGGTCTCATCGATGCGACGATCGGCCCGTTCGGCTACCCCCCGCTGGGGCTGGACGTCCAGAACGCGGGTCCGAAGGCCGTCAACGCAACTCTGCTCGAAGGCAGCTACGTCGCCACTCAGACCTACGGTTGGACCGAGTTCGACATCTCCGCGACCGACGGTCGCCTCACGGTGACCACCTACGGCATCGAGCCCTACACCCAGGACGAGATCGAGAACGACCCGACTGTGCGCGATCGCCAACCGCAGGTCGTGAGCCGATTCGTCGTCGATCCTCGCTGAGACCGCTCAGCTCACGCCGCGCGGCAGGACCACGGTCTCGAGAGATGCGAGACCGCGGTCTGCCAGGACGGCGAGCAGAGCTGCCGGGATCGCACCGAGCAAGATGAGGTTCGTGTCGTTCAGGTAGAGACCGTTCACGATCGGTTCGCCGAGTCCTCCAGCCCCGATGAACGCCGCCAACGTCGCGACACCGATGCTGATGACCGCCGAGGTCCGGACGCCAGCGAGGATCGTGCGGGATGCAAGCGGTAGCTGAACGCGGACCAGGATCTCCCGGGGTCGCATGCCCATCCCTCGCGCTGCGTCGATGAGGTCGGGGTCGACTTCGACGATGCCGGTGTAGGTGTTCCGTAGGATCGGCAGCATCGCGTAGAGGAACAGCGCTGCGACCGCAGAAACTGGATCGAGGCCGAACAGCGGGATCATGAACGCGAGCAGCGCCAGGCTCGGGATCGTCTGCACGACCCCCGCCGCTCCGAGGATCAACTCGCGCAGGTACGGTCTCTCGAGGATCAAGATACCGAGCGGCACCGCGACCAGTGCGGCGAACAACACGGCGAGGAGAGTCAGAAGCAAGTGCTCGCCAGTCAGGACCATGAGATCCCGCCAACTCTGAGACAGGAGTCCGAAGAAGCTCGAACGCCGACCCGACTCAGCGCTCGTCGGTCCGCGTCCGGCGATCAGATCCCGAAGGCGCGACCTCACCTCCGCGATCTCGGAGCTCTCCTCGACCAAGCCTTCGATCTCCAAGAACGCACGAGCGACATCCCTGACCAAGTCACCTTCGGACTCGACCAAGAAATTCAGGGATCGGGCCGTCTCGTCCGGGATCCGGAACGCCAGCTCCGAGAGCACGCCTTGGAGCTGTGGATGGTCTCGTGCGGTCTGGCCGTTCACGAGCGCCGAAGCCTCGTACGGCGGGAAGAACGAGCGATCGTCCTCAAGTACACGCAGGTCGAATCGACGCAACTTGCCGTCGGTCGAATAGACGTCCATGACGTCGATCGAGCCGTCGAGTAGGGCTTCGTAGGCCAAGGCGTGCTCGATCGGTCGAGCCTCGGAGAGATCGAGACCGTAGACATCGAGCAGACCGGGTAGTCCATCCGGCCGCTCTGTGAACTCGATGCTGAACCCGCCCTCGAGCTGCGAGGCCTGCTCGGCGAGATCGGAGATCGTCCGGATACCGAGTTCTTCGGCCCGCGACTCGACCATCGCCAACGCATAGGTGTTGTTCAGCCCCAGTGGCTCGAGCCATCGGACGTCGTGCTGTTCGCGGAGCGATCGGACGACGTCGAGGTAGACCTGACCCGGATGGACGATCGGCTCCTCGCGACCGAGCATCGCGGACCACGCCGTGCCGGTGTAGTCGACGTAGAGATCGATCTCGCCCTTCTGGAGAGCCTCCCAGCAGATCAGCGTGCCACCGAGGTTCAGTTTGCGGCGAACTGCGAGATCGGTTTCCGACTCGATCCACTGGGCGAGAATCTCGCCGAGGATCGCAGACTCGGTGAAGTTCTTGGACCCGACCACGATCGGGTCCGACTGAGCTGGGAGACGTCCAACCGCGAGGAACGTGATCAGCCCGACGATCAGAAGCCTCATCGAAGAGCCTCCGGAGTCTGGTTTCGCACGAACTCGGCGATGAACTCGTTGGCGGGCTTCGACCGGAGCTCGTCCGCCGAACCGGTCTGCACAACCTCACCCCGATCCATCACCGAGATCCGATCGCTGAGCAGGAACGCCTCGTTCAGGTCGTGGGTCACCAAGACCACCGTCTTGCCGACACTTCGAAACAACGCCTGGAACTCGCGATGGATCTGCGACCGCGTGATCGGGTCGAGGGCCCCGAACGGTTCGTCCATCAGCAGATAGTCGGGATCGAGAGCCAAGGCGCGGGCGACCCCGACCCGCTGCCGCTGACCACCCGAAAGCTCGGCCGGATACCGATCTCCGAACTGCCCAATCGGCAAACCGACGACCTCACCCAAGTCAGCGACTCGACCCTCTTGCCGATCGCGATCCCAGCCCTCGAGCTCGCACAACACCCCGATGTTTCGCTTCACGGTCCAGTGCGGGAACAACCCGCCGGACTGGATCACGTAGCCGACACTCCGTCGAAGCTGGATCACATCGAGCTCGGCTGCATCCTTCCCACCGACCCGGACTTCACCCGCAGTCGGTTCCTCGAGGCGATTGATCAACCGCAGCGTAGTGGTCTTCCCACAGCCGCTGGTCCCGATCAGACAGTGCACCTCACCCGCCTCGATCGTCAGGTCGAGATCACGAACCGCGTGGATCGACTCACCGTTCGGCCCAGTGAAGGTCTTTTGGACAGACCGGAACTCGATCACGCGAGCGAGACTCCCGGTTCGACTGCTACGGCCATGGCCACCACTCTACGAGCTTCGATGCCGCTTGCACGGCCTGCTCACGTGCGTTGCTCTTGGCCTTCGGCGAAGCTCTGGACATGCCCCAATCCTCGATCCGAGAGGCACGTCCCGGTGACGAGTCGCTGATTCGCGACTTCATTCTCGAGCTCGCCGAATACGAACGTCTCGGTCACGAGGCCCACCCCGACATCGATCGGCTCCGCGACCACCTCTTCGGCGCCCACCCGGTGTGCGAAGCGGTGATCGCCGAGAAGCACGACAGCGACGCCAGGGAACCGATCGGTTTCGCGTTGTTCTTCACGAACTACTCGACCTTCGAGACCGCGCCGGGGCTCTATCTCGAGGACCTGTTTGTCCGTGAATCGGCGCGGGGCCTCGGCATCGGCCGCGCCCTTCTCACGCACCTCGCGCAGGTAGCCGTAGACCGCAACTATCGCCGGTTCGACTGGTCGGTGCTCGATTGGAACGAATCCGCGATCGGCTTCTACCGGGCGCTCGGAGCCAGAGTGCTCGACGACTGGCGCACCTGCCGACTCGAGGGCGAAGCGCTCCAGCAACTCGGCGCTCGGAAGTGAGTGTCAGTCGGCTCGGAGGCCGACCTGGATCGTGACGACACCGTCGAGTTCGAAGCGCTCGAAGTCGCGACCAAAAGCGCGGTGTGGACGACCCTCCTCGTGAAAGAACTCCAGGATCGTGTTCCACATCGCGGGCAGAACCATGCCGTACTGCTCCGGAGGAACCGAAGTCTCCGAGGTCCATCGCAGGTAGTTGCCTGCGGGAATCGATACGGACTCGATTCCATCCGGGACAGTGACTCCGCCTGCCGCTTCGACTCCGGCAGTCAACGAGTAGGGCCCCAGGTGATCCGAAGCGTAGTCGTGGTAGACGCCGAACATCGGCGCCGGATGAGCCGGATCCATCAGGGCGCCGAGACCGCCGCTCACGACCCGTCCCCAGAGGTTCGCGATCCTCGCCTGCTCCGGATCGGACTCGAGAGCATGATCGGTACGGACGCTGAGTCCGAGAACCGTGAAGGCCTCGACTCGAACGACATCAGGTGGTGGGAAATGCATGCTCAGTCGGTCGAGGGAATCTCAGAGAGATCCGGCGCAGGCTCAGCGATCGGGCCCAACGCATGGGAGCCGGATCCGGAACCGGGTCCAACCCTTATCCCTCAGGTGCTCGATCTCGCCGTTGTGACGCTCGACGATCGAATGAGACACCGACAGGCCGAGCCCGGTTCCCTCACCGGCCTGCTTCGTCGTGAAGAACGGATCGAAGATGCGGGCTAGCGCGTGCTCGTCGATCCCCGGTCCGTTGTCGCTCACGTCGATCAGGCACGACTTCCCGTCGATCCTCGAACACAATCGAACCTCTGGTTCGGCACATCCGCGCACCGCATCGCGCGCGTTTGTGAGCAGATTCAGAACGACTTGCTGGAGTTGCCCTGGATCGCCGAGAACGCAGGTGCCCACATCCGCTTCGAGGTCGCAACGGACCCGCACTCGATCGAGCTCGAACGACCGACGGGCCAGCTCGACCGCCTTCTCGGTCGGTAGGGTCGGATCGAATGCCCGAGTCTGGAAGACGTCTTGCCGACCGAAGCTCCGAATGCCACCGACGATGTGAGCGAGGCGCTCCGCAGCCTCTCGGACACGCTGGAGATCCCCTGCCTTGTCGCCGACTCTGGCCCCCGGGTCGTCGTTGACCAGATCGATCAGGGCGAGAATCGCGGTCAGCGGCTGATTGAGTTCGTGCGCGATTCCCGCAGCGAGAGTTCCAAGAGACGCGAGCTTGGTCGCCTGAACGAGTTGGTCCTGCGCGGCTTCGAGCTCGAGCGTCCGCTCCTTCTCGCGCTGGAACGAGTCAGAGATCTGCTCGACAGCGACCAGCGCCTGTCGGAGAGCTCCTCGCCGCTCTTCGAGCCAGCATTCACGAATCGACTCGATCAATCGAACGAGCGGATCCTCGTCGAAGTCCCGCCCGATGTCCGGCTCGAGCTGCCCGGTCGCGAGGGCCGAGAGCTGCCGGATCGTCGATTCCATCCGAGCGGACTCGACGGCCTTGCGTCTAGCCTGCGGACCGGGCTCGAGTTGCTCGCCTTCCGTAGACATCAGGCGCGACCGAGAGAGCGCAGGACAGACTCCGGCGGTTCGTAGAGCGGGTTCGCGGTCACGGCACCATCGACGACGATCTTGGGGTGGGTCCGGATCAGCCGAAGCAGCATGTCCGCCCCGACTACCCGAGCATCGTAAATGCAGAGCCCGGACGCACACGACCCCTCGATGGTCGTGTTGAACTGCGCCTCCAGATAGACCCGGTCGTCTGCCGGAACCTGCAGCTCCTCCATCCAACGCATCAAGCCGGCACGAAAGACGCGCTTCGCGCCATTCGCAATCCAGCTCTTGTTCCGAGTCCGCAGCGAGTTCATGAATCGATCGGGGTCAAAGACACCGTCAGGCCCACAGCCATCAGCTCGCGGGTCATCGAAGTTGGGGAACTGCTCATCGTGGACCCCCGAGTTCCGCAGTGCGTGCGCGCAGTCGTCTCGGTGAGTCTCTGCGGCCACGACCGAGCAGGCGTGGTGACCGAGCGACGAACCGAAGAACGGAACCAACAACTCGACGTCCGCCGCTTCGGTAACGATCGCGATGACGTGGTCACCCGGGGCCACGTCGAGGGACTTCGGGATCGCAGACGACCCGACCAGGTTCGTGATTGGTTCCGTCATGGGCTCGCTTGGGCCGGGAGCCGGACCTTCCGACTCCAACGCTCACTGTATCGCAGCAACGCCTTCAGGCCTCGCCCGATCCACGGTCAGCTCGGTGTCGAAGAAGCGACCAGCGCACTCGCCTCTCGCATCCCGTTCTGGAGCTCCTCGACTCCAAAGGGCTTGCTGAGAACGCGGGCGGAGCAACTCTCGAGCATCGACGAATCGATCTCCGAGAGCATTCCGGTAACCACCAGGATCGGAACATCCCGTAGACGCAGACGCGCCTCCTGAATGAGCTCGATCCCCGTCACCTTGGGGAGGCAGAGGTCACAGACGAAGAAGTCGTAGGACTCCGTCAGGACGGCCTCCAGGCCACTCTCTCCATCCTCCCGGACGATCAGCTGTTCACAGCTCCGGGACAGCAGCCTCGACACCGGCCCTCGGACCAAGTCGTCGTCTTCAACGAACAGAATCGTGGGGTAGCGGGGCGACTCGGACATGACTCGCATCGACTTCCGTCGACCAGCGAAGGCCTGCTAAGAACGGACTCGGGAGGAGTGCCGTCTGATCTTAGCTTTCGACCGCCCAGTTCGCGCGCCACCCGTTGGACCGACACCTCGTGCCTCGAGGCTCAGAGGAAGATCCGAACCGGCCAACTCTGGCCGAACTGCTGGAATCCGCCGTCCGCACAGAGCCAATAGAAATAGACCGGCAAGCCGAGACCGGACACGCCCGGCGGTAGCGGCAACTGGATCTCGTGCGGATCCCCACCGAGGGGAGTCAGGGGGTTCCGGTTGAAGTTCGGCAAGACCGGTGTGATCGGCACGTAGTTGATCGGGTTGATCGGCGCGACGAACCCCGCGATCACCCCTGGCCCGCGACCTGGGAACGGCCAGCCGACACCGTAGCTGTGGTAGGTAACCGTGCCCGATACCTGATCGAACACGCTGTAGAGCGACACGCTGACCTCGGTGTTCGTGAGCGGCAGAGCCGACTGGTCAGGGGTTCCGAGGATCACGTCCAGGAAGGACCCGCCGGGATCGAGCGTGCAGATCGCATCCACGTCATCGACGGTCAACTCACCGAGGCCCTTCGGCAGCGGCTCGTTGCTCGGCTTGCGGAACGGCCGGACCGTGAGGCCGATGATTCCGAACTTCTGCGCCGAAGGATGTGCGAAACCGGTCGTCCAGAGCACCGGCGGATCTCCCGCGGTCTTGGTCGAGAACAGCATCTCGTTGCGGAAGTAGTCCACCGCGACCGCATCGACCTCCTCAGCGATACCGAGTCCGAGATCGGACGGCACGACCAGAGGGCGTGGTTCGGTCCATGCGGAACCGATCCATTCGGAGCAAAACACAGTCGCCCCCGAAGGGGTCGTCCCGGCCCACCACCCGGACGGAATCAGAGAGGTGGTCGCCGAACTCACCGAGAAGAACGCACGCGGCGTCTGCACCGAGACCGGAAGGAACGGAACGATCTGCGGGTTGAGGCGCCAGACCAGGTCCACGAACAAGTCGTGGGCATCGACGTCTGGCAACGGCGCCGCCGCCGAACCGATCTGGATCTCTCCGCTGTCCTGCGAACGCAGTGACACATCAACAAGGGGCGGCGGCAACGCCGAGCCTTCGTACACGTAGCCGAACAGGTCTCCAGCGGCACCATCCGCACGCATCGATTCGGCTCGAATCACCGTTCCCGGATCTCCCATCGTCGCCGGTGTGACCGAGAACGACATCGCCGTCCAGTTGCCGGGTGGCACCACCGCGACTCCATCACCATCGGTCAGCACCCAATCGAGTCCCGCGGAGAAAGCATCGACATCCGGCAGCGGGCTGATGCCCTGCAGGATCGCGCTCACGCGGTAGTCGGGGTCAGCCGACGAAAACGGGGACGCCTCGAACGGTGGCGCCGGAGCGAACCCGACCCCACGCACCTTCAGCAAGGTCTCGTCGACGAGGCCCGTGGCGTCCTCGGTTCCCGGAGCGACGGACATCGCATGCGGAAGACCGACGAGCGGCCCCTCGGATTGCGGTTCGTAGGTGATCGTCTGGGCGAAGAGACCGCTCGCAGAAAGACACACGAGAGCGAAAGAACGAGAGAGCATGGCGGACCTCTTGAAGGTTTGGGATCAGCGGCGGCGGAGGCGGTCGAACACGGATTCCCGAAGTTCGTCGGCAGCACGTCGGTACTCCTCAGACCCCGGAATGAGGGCGCTGGTCTGCTGCAGCAGAAGCGCGCGGATCAGGTCGATCTCGATCTGTGAGACCTCTCCGGACTCGAGCATCTCGGCGAGGTTGAACAACACGATCGGATCGAGCGGGCTGCGCACGGCCTGGACCAACTGAGCGGGCCGATGTTCGGCCAAGGACTCCTCCCCGAGTGCGGCGGCCAGAACCAGGCTGCGCTGCGCCTTGCGCTTGAGGGACTCCTCCGCCTCCGATTCGAGAACCAGTCGGAACAATCGCTCGGCCTCGACCGCGGAGCGATCACGTTGATCTTCCTTCTCGAAGGCGCGGGCGAAGATGGCCTCACGCAGTCGGACGTTGGCGAGCTCGAAGTCCCGTCGCCCCGCGGGAACGTCCACAGCCTCGCGGGCGATGCGATCCGCGCAGCGCAGTGCCTCAGCGAACTCCCCTCGGCTCGCATGGAGCTTCGCCAACTCGGCGTTCGTGTTCCAAAGCCAGGGCCGGATCTCGTAGGCGCGTTCGAGCCAGGTCTGGGCTTCTTCGAACTCGAGCTGCCTCGAGAGCGCGAGTCCCAGGTTGTGGTTCGGCCCGTGGCGGTAGGGACGCAGCGCCACGGCGATGCGCAGCGGTGCGATCGCCTCCTCGTAGCGACGCAGGTGGCACAGTGCGACACCACGGACGAAGGCGGTGCGCGCACTGACGTCTCCTTGCCGACGCTCGAGCTCCATCGCCGCTTCCAGGGCCTGAAGCGACTGACCCGATCCGAGCAGGAGGAGAAGCCGGAGATCATCGGCAAACAGGATCCCATCGACCTGATCGAGGTCCGCGAGCGCGGACTCGAATCGTTCCGGTTCGCGACTCCGTAGGCGGTGGAACGACCGAACGAAGTAGCCGACGGAACTCTCGGGAGTCGGCGCACCCTCGGTGTCGAAGACCGTGGATCCATTCTGCTCGAATTCGCCCACGACCCAACCCAGATACGGATCCCCGGTCTCAGCGAGCCGCATCCAATCCGAACTCGCGAGAGCGCGATCGCCAGCATCCGTCGCGACGGCAGCGCGAAGCACGCGCACGTCGTGTGCCTCCGGCCGGATCTCGAGCAACCGATCGAGCATCTCGCGCTGGAGACCTCTCTCCTCCTCTCCGATCAGGAGTCGCTTCGACGGGTGGCCCTCGATGCTCAGAAGCGCCGGCAGCTCGCGGTAGATCGCGACGAACTCATCGTCCAACGCCCGGTCACGTCCGGTCGCCCAGAGGTCCGCGGAGAGCGAACCAAGACCGAGCACGACGATCGTCAGGACAGCGAGGGCAGCAACCGCAGGCTGCCGCTGGATATAGCGCCGAGCGCGGCCGACCGCGCCGATCGGGCGCGCCTGCACCGGACGGTGCGTCAGCAGGCGGCGGAGATCGGCCTCGAACTCCGCGATATCGGGGTAGCGATCGTCCGGCCGCCGCTCCATCGCGTTCTGCACGACCGCGTCCACATCACGCGACGCACCGATCTTCCGCAGTGGAGTCGGGTCCTCGCGCTGAACTCGAGCGATCACCTCGAACCCATCCCCCTCGTACGGCGGTCGGCCGGACAAGAGGTGGTAGAGCGTTGCCCCGAGTCCGTAGACGTCGACCCGCGGGTCACGCGAAGCGTCCTGGTCGCCAGCCGCGACCTCCGGCGGCATGTACCAGGGTGTGCCGATCGTCGAACCGGAGACCGTGAGATCCCCCGCCGTCTGATCCAGCGCACCGGCGATCCCGAAGTCGAGCAGGACAGCACGCCCGGTCTCTGCCTCCTCGAAGAGGTTCGAGGGCTTCACGTCGCGATGAACGATTCCTGCCGCGTGCGCAGTTCGAAGACCCTCGGCGATCTCGGCACAGAGCTCGAGCGAACGCCGGAACAACTCGCCGGTCTCGTCGCGGAGCGCACCGTCGGCGGACGATGAAATCGACTCCGCAAGACTCCGCCCCTCAAGGAGTTCGAGAACGACGAACATCGTGCCGTCCTCCGTCTCCCCGCGGTCGAACACCTGCACGATATTCGGATGCTTGAGCTGGGCGCAAATCTCGGCCTCGCGAAGGAAACGTTGCTTGGATCCCTCACTCTCGACCAGCCCACGCTGGAGCAGTTTGACTGCCACTGGACGCTGAAGCTCACGATCGATGGCCCGGTAGACCGAGCCCATCGCTCCCTGTCCGATCTTCCGCTCGAGCTCGTAGCGATCTCCGAGAGTCTGACCGAGGAATCGATCGACCCCCACCGAGTCCTTCTGCAGCGACGGGAGTGCCGACGCGAGATCGAGCACCTCGGCGAGTGCGTGCTGGAGGACCTCGTCCCCACCGCTCAGCTCGGCGAGATCGACCTGTTCGCCGGCCTCCGTCCGCTCCAGATACTGGGCGACGAGGTCTTCGAGATCCCGCTGCTCAGAGTTCATTCCGGACTCCCATCGTGCGTCGATTCGCCCGGAGCTCGAAGCCCTCGGGCACGCAACCGAACGACCAACCGCGCCTGCGCCTTGTGGAACGCCTTGCGGGCGGCATCGGGACTCGGGTAGCCGAGGTCCCTTGCACAGTCGTCGTAGCTGGCGTCCTCGACGAGTCGCAAGCTCAGGAGTCCCCGCTCCCGTTCGTCGAAACTCTCGAGCACTTCCTGGAACACCGACAGCTGCTCCTGGAGATCCGCGGCGACCGACGGCGTCGGATCCGCGGCCGAAAACCGGGCAGACATCGGACCTGCCGAAGTTCCGTCGCCCTCACGGTCGGCACTCTGCTCGCGGCGCACGTCTCGCCGCTCGGCCTGGTGGTGACGGAGCGCATCGACCAAACGATTGCGGACCATCGTCGCGCACAGCCGCACGAACGCCTCCTCGTCGGAGGCATCACTCAGACTCTCGAACGCCGACTTGGTTTGCAGCACGGATCGGAAGACGTCCTGCACGACATCGCCGGTCGAGAACAGGGGCAGGATCCACTCGTGGCTACGGCGGTAGTCCTGCCGCAATCGGTCGTGAACGATCACCTGCACGCGCGGGTAAAACGCCTCGATCAGGTCGTTCTGCGCGGTCGTATCGCCTTTGCCTGCACGTCGTTGGAGAGCGAGGAAGTCCATGGTCGTCTCCAGCCTTGGCGCAAGAGATCGAGAAGAGCGGACCCAATTCTGCCAGAAAACCGAGGAAGCCCCTCAGAACGAAGGATTGCGGCGCCGCCGGGCCCGCGATGAGATTCGAACCAGGCGCAATCCCGGCATGCCAACGGGGTTACCCCTCGCCGTCCGAGCTCGCGATGCCCTCACCCACACAGCTCCGCGACCAGGCTGCCCGCCTGGCTCCCGAGAACGTCTCCGAAGCGGTGAAGATCGCCGAGACCATCGAGGATCCCTGGTTCCGGACCCAGGCACTCGGCTGGGCGGTCCGATACGCGCTCGACGACCATGACGCGGAGCGCTTCGCCCGCCTTGCGATCGAATCGGCCGCCGACGCAGACGACGCCTACCGACAAGTGGCGCCTTGCGCGTGGCCGCTTCGAGCCCTGATCGAACGTGGGTTGCGAGACTTCGCACTCGAACTCCTCGAGATCGTGCTGACGGCGGTCCCTCGCATCCAGGCCAACGCGAGCCGAGCCGAGGCGTTGTCACATCTCCTGCACGCGATGTTCGACACGTCCGAGGAGATCCGACGCAGCCTCGCTTTTGCGCTTCGAGAGCTTGCCGACGAGGACGAACACTGGCGCGTCCAGCGGGCGATCCGGGATGCGCTCCGCATCCTCTATCCGGTCGACCCGGACTTCGCCGTGAAGCTCGGGATACAGAGCGAACCAGACGGAAGCTACGTCACCGAGACGCCGCGCCCGTTCTTCTGGTAGCGGCCGCTCAGGCCGTGCGCATGCGCTGCCCAGCCTTGCCTTCGGTCGGAGTCGAAGACCCCGGGGAGGGCTTGCGCAAACGTCGACTCAGCGCCTCGAAGGGCGTGATGATGAGGGCAGTCCCGAGCACTCCGAGCATGAAGAACGGAAGGACGACGAGGCCGGTCAGCAAGGTCGCGATCAATCGAATCATGGGCAGGGTGGAGCGCACGACGCTGGAGGAAGCGTGAGCACGAAAGAGAACCACAGCCGGCGCGACGTTGTGGAAGTGTTTGATCAAGTGTCCGTGAACTTCTCGCTCCTCGGACAAGCTGCCTACGGTCCCGCGATCGAGGGACTCGAACCAGGATCGCGAACCGGCTCGATCACGGACGGATCTCGGCGCGAGAGCGCTCCTCTCTCGATCTGAACCAACGCTGCGGCCGGTGTTCAGCCGCCGAGTCGCTCGTAGAGCGATCGAGCTTCTTCCAGCGTGCCCCGCTCGAGTCTGTCGGTCGGCACATCCTTGGAAGGCGGCACCGACAGGCGTGCGGCGGACTCGCGGAACTCCGCCTCGCCGGCGTCGAAAACGACCCGCAAGCGCTCTTGCACCTTCGGCCGATCGAGTTGCTCGAACTTCACGAACGTCACGCGCGACTGCCCTTCCAGCTTTGCGAGCTCGCGGTAGGCACAGACCCAGTAGCCGAGCCAGAACTGGAGCTCGTCGGGACGATGGCGTTCGAGGAGCTCTCTCACGCCGTCGAACGCGATCGGACGAAGGTTCTCACCGAAGTCGAAGTGCCCGATACCGCGCATGTAGCGCCGTGCGAACGGATCCTCGCGGTGCATCTCGCGGAAGCGCAGGTGCTGGCGAAGCAGCGAGTTCGCGTGCTGCAGCGGCTCACGGACCGGAATCAGCGCCGCAGCCCCCTTCGTCGCATCGAGCAGGGCTCCGAGCCGAGCGATGTTCTGGTTGTTCTTCGAGATGTAGCGGACGGCACCGGGCTTCTGCCGGCGGCGCAAGGCGACGATCGAGTGCCGATGCCGCGCGAAAAAGCGCAAGAACTCCGGATCGTCGATCTTGGACCAGGGCTCGATCAGCGGCGGGTTCCCGACCTCGGGATAGTGGCGCTTGAAGAACCTCATCCACATCATCTCTTCGAAGGCCTCGGGCGAGTCCTGCGTGATCGCGATCCCATCTCCGTGCGCCCGCTCGACCGGCGTATCCGCGGCCCCCGGCTTGCCAGCGAGCTTCGCCCGTAGCAACGGACACAGAACCAACGGCATGTCGCGGTAGGTGTGTGTCGCGTAGGTCGGTAGCCCGTAGGCGACTTCCAGCAGGATCGTCGTACCGGCACGCGGCAGCGCGGTCACGAACAGCGGTGGCTTCGACTGGAAGGCGCGTAGCTCCTTCTTGAACAGCTTCTCTTCGAGGTCCGCGAGCCCAACCTGCGCACGCGTGGTCGCGAACGCCAAACGGTGGAACCATCGGTCGAACAGGCTGTAGCGGTTCTCGAACGCCATGCCGCTCCGAGCGTCGCCGCTTCAGGCGTCGTTCGCCACGGCTTTCTCCTGACCGCTCCCGCGACCTGCGAGCACCTTGGCGAGAACCAGACCAACGACGGTCGCGCCGACCAACACATCCCAGCCGAGGCTGCGGTCGATCACTTCGTCCACGGTCCAGAGCGAAGCCTGCTCGAGCCCCCAGACCAGGCCCAGCGGGATCGCGAAGGCGATCACGAGCTTCAGGATCGTCGTGATCGCAGCGCGCCCCATCTGGATCGTCGCCGCCTGAACACGCTTCTCCTTCTGCGCGTCGCTCAGCGACTTGTCCTTCATCGTCGCGAGTGCGCCGGTCGACGCCTCACGCATCGCTTGCAGACCGGCTTCCAGGCGGAGCGCGATCAGCAGGACCATGAAGCCGAGGACGAGGACCCAGGCTCCGAGGAGGCTCACGGACTAGGAGCTCCTTCGGATCCGCTGTCGTCGTTGTCGCTGGCCTGCTCGTAGGCCTGCCAGTCGGCGTCGTCTTTCTCCATCGTCGACTTCTTCCCGAAGATGCGTTTCAGCGGGTACCAGAGGAACCCCACGATCGCGAGCAGGACCGTGCCGATCAGGGCGACGAAAGCCACGAGGCTTCCGCCGACGCTGCTAGGTCCGAGGTAGCCGAGGATCGGGAACAACATCTGGAAGGTCTTGATAGGCCGGGAGTGGGGCGCGGTGGGTCGACCGCTCGGTCGTGGAGTGTGGGGAGGATCGTTCGAAGCGGCGGGCGCCGCAACTGCGAGTAGCCTATCCCGACCGGGGCAGAGATGCGGGGATTCACGCAGGAGATGCGCCCGGAACGCTCAGCCAAGGCCGCTGACAGGCCTCAATCCGGCCGCGTCAGGAGCACGATCCGGTTCGAGTTGGTCCCCCGGTCGTTGTTCGAGACACCCCAGCAGTTCGCGGTCTTGGTGAAGTTCTGCCGGTTGATCAGCACCGCCTGAGCCTCGAGACCGGCCCGTCGACCAGCGAGAGCTGCGTGTTCCTCGAGACGAACCGACCCTCCTCGGACTTCTCCGACCTCGAACGCGACGAAACCTCCCCGCTTCAGCGTCGGCTTGACGGCCGAGAGGATCCGAGTCATCTCCGCGGTCCAATCCGGCAGTTTCCGCAGGATCGAAATCGAGACCGAATCGGGATCGATACCGAGGAACCAGCAACGCAGCCAGTTGTCGCCGCGGTAGTCGACGACATCGAGAAATGGCGGCGAGGTGACGCAGAGCGAGATCGAGCGTCGCCCGACCGAGTCGAGATCCCCCGAGTCACCCACACTGATTCGATGGCGCGCGCGATTTGCGTTCAGTGCGACGCGCTCGTCGTCGGTCAGTCCGACGAGGAGAGTCCGTGACTTCTTCGCGAGAATCGCGCGAACGTCGCGCCTTGGCGGAACCTGATCGCGCTTCTCGTTGATGATCGCCTGCCGTTCGACCGTCACCGCCTGATTCGGCGGCAGGGTGTAGACCGAGAAGAACCCACTCGAATGCCCCGTCAGTCGATTCGTCGCGACCATGCGCAACCAGGCGTCGACCCGATCGAGCTCGCCGTCGCGGACTCGCTGCAGGAAGTAGGCGCGCAGCGCGCAGAGCTCGCGCAGGGTGTCCGGGTGATAGAAGACGAGCAGCTCTTCGGGCAACGCCCCTCCGAAGCGCAAGTCCAACTTCTCGAGTCGGACTTCGATCGCCGTCCACTCGGGCGGATGGAGTCGCGGGAGGGTGAGAGCCTCCGAGATCGGGCTGACGTCACGCCCCACTGCGACGCGTCCTCGCAACGCGGCCTCGACCGCCGTTGTGCCCCGCCCCAGGAACGGATCGAGCACCCGGTCCCCCGGCCTGGTCAGCCTATCGATGAAGAACCGTGGTAGCTGTGGCTTGAAGCACGCGCGATACGAGACCTCGTGCAGTGACGAGGCCTGCCGTTGCTTGCTCGTCCAGAACTCGTTCTCGAGCAGGGGGATCGAGTCCGGCAGCAGGCCCGCCGTGCCCGGCAGCGTCACCGAGTCGCAACGCGTCGGCGCTCCGAACTCGTCGAACGCGACGACCTCGTCGACGAACGACTCGACTGCTGCTTGTAGGTCCGGCTCCGCCACGGCTCGAATCGTACTGCGTCAGGCCAATTCGCCGAAGCACGCAGTCCTGTGTGGCGAGACCCACTGCGCTTCGGGCACGATTCGCCCAATGGAGTTCGGCAAGCTGAGCTCGGTCGACCACGTGGACTTCACGTTGCCGCGCGACCCCGAAGACCTCGAGCAGCGCCTCGGATCCGCACGCCCCACCGGTGAGGCTCCCCGCATCCGGCTCGGTGCGGCGCGATGGCAGCACCAAGGCTTCGTCGAACGAATTTATCCACAAGGCACCAAGCCCAAGGAGATGCTCGCGGCCTACGTCACGCAGTTCGGCTGCATCGAGCTGAACACGACGTTCTACGGCTTCGACGAGGCACGGCTCGCAGGCTGGGCAAAGGCTGCTCCCGAAGGCTTCCTGTTCGACCCGAAGTTCCCCGGCGCGATCACCCACGAGTGCCGACTGCGCTCGGTCGAGCGCGAACTCGACGCGTGGCTTCGCGCTCTCGAAGCCCTCGACTCGAACTGTGGCACGGTCTGGGCACTGCTCCCTGAGGACTTCGGACCTGCACAGGGCGGATTCCGTGTGGTGCGGGACTTCTGCGAGCGGCTACCGCGGGAGTTCACGACGATGGATGCGCCGGACCGGCGCTTCGGCCTTGAGGTCCGCCACGCGGACTGGTTCGGCCCCGCGCGCTCGGCCCTGGTCGCGATGTGCCAGGAACTCGGAATCTCGCTGCTCTGCACGGATGTCGCCGGCCGCCGCGACGTCTGCCACTCGGAGATCGTCACCGACCACTTCGCTCTGCGATTCGTCGGCAACCGGCACCACCCCTCGGACTTCGAGCGACTCGACCGATGGGTGGAGAAGATCGGCACGTGGTTCGAGAGCGGTCTGCGCTCACTCGAGATCTTTCTCCACGAACCCGAGGACGAATTGGTGATCGAACTCGCCGAGCACCTCGGACCTTCGTTGGAAGACCGGACCGGAATCGACGTCCTATGGCCTGAGAGAGTCGTCGTGCAGAAGCAGCTCGGCTTGTTCGATGGCCTGGATCGGTGAATGAGGCCTTTTCTACGTTACGGCAGAACTTAGGAGGCATCTCAGTTACCGGTCGTTCTGGTGGTGGTATCAGAACGGCGGAACTTCCGGACCAACGCTGCGTGATGCCCACGCGCCCGGCGGTGAGGAGCGGGCTAACCCATGATCGAATACGTCCTTTTCGGCCTCGGGGTCTACCTACTGGCAGGGCTGCTGTTCGCCGCGACGTTCGTGTTCCGCGGAGTCCAGGCGATCGACCCGGCCGCTCGAGAGACCAGCCTCGGGTTCCGGCTGTTGATCTGGCCGGGTATCGCTGCGTTCTGGCCCCTGATGGCACGTCGCTGGGTCAGCCAACCGGTGCCCATCGAGTCCAACGCCCACCGGCGCCGCGTTCAGCCATAGTCATCGCGCCTGCGGGCACCTCCCAGCCTCGCGGATTCCGATGAACCGGATCGGAGCGCCCTCGTAGACTCGGCTCGTCACCGAGTCCCGAATGCTCCGCTCCCATCGCCGCGCCCATCGAGTCGTCTGGCTCGCCCTGCTGATCGCGTTACCGAACGTGATCGTCCTCGCCTGGCAGCACCGCAAGGTTGTCCCGACGGTGCAGCAGCTGCCCATCGAAGCAGGGCCTGAGGGCACGCCGCAACCGAGCGAGAACCGCTGAGGCGAGATGTCCGAGTCGTACCGCGCCGTCGGATGGAACCGCTTCAAGAAGCGGGTTGACCTGCTACTCGCGGGCTTCGTCGCGACGTTTCTCGCCGCGTTCGTCGGGATCAGCAAGTCGATCCATCCGGACATCACCGACGAGATCGCGCTCATGCGCGCGACGGCCGTCGCCGGATTCGTGCTTCTCCACCTGATCCTCGCGATCGGACCGCTGACCAGACTCGACCGCCGCTTCCTGCCGCTGCTCTACAACCGCAGGCACTTCGGCGTGACGATGTTCGTGCTCGCATTCCTGCACGGACTGCTCGCGACGATGACGTACCACTTCGGTTCCGACCGAAACGTCTTCGTCTCGATCTTCACGACCGAGACCGGCGACTCAGTCGTCGACTTCCCGTTCCAGCCCTTCGGATTCCTCGCGCTCCTGATCCTGTTCGTGATGGCGGTGACCAGCCACGACTTCTGGCTGCGCAACCTCACCGCGCCGGTGTGGAAGGCGATCCACATGCTGGTCTATCTCGCGTATGCGTTGCTGTGCGTACACGTCACCTTCGGCTACCTGCAAGCGGAGCAGGGATCAGCAGGATTCTTCGCGATGGGCTTTGGCATCGTGTCGCTCGGATTCCTGCATGTGACGGCGGGCTTCAAGGAAGCTCCGCTCGATCGCGAACGCAGCCCGGCCGGCAAAGACGGACTCGCGTTCGTCTGCAAGGTTGACGAGATCCCCGAAGATCGCGCGCGCATCGCCTGCGTCAGCGGCGAGCGAATCGCGGTCTTCAAGTACGGCGGCAAGCTCTCAGCGGTCAGCAACGTGTGCCAGCACCAGAACGGCCCCCTCGGCGAAGGCAAGATCGTCGATGGCTGCATCACCTGCCCCTGGCACGGCTACCAGTACCGCCCGGAAGACGGCGCCTCTCCGCCCCCGTTCACCGAGAAGGTCCCGACCTTCCAGGTCGTGCTGCGGGGCGAGGACGTCTTCGTCGACCCGACGCCACGGGAGCCCGGGCTTCGGACAGAGCCAGTGCTGACCGATCAGACGACCGACTGATCGGCGAGGATCGGGTCAGAAACAGGTCCTGGGGAATTCCTGCTTCGCCCCCTCGAGGGATCGCGCTCCCGCGAGTGCCGGCGCTGTGCCTGCCGGCCTGCACTCGAACCATGAAACGCCATTCTCTCTTGGCGGCGCTCCCCTTGGGGATAGCCGCATGCACGTACCTCCCGACCTCAGACTCCGACCGTTACCCCGACGCTGTCGGTTCGGTGACGATTTCGAGTCCACTGTTCACACCGCTCGACGCACTCCCAGGCGACGACCGTCGACTCTCCTTCGGAGACCTGTCGGACGAAGAACGACTCGCAGACTGGATCAATTCGCCGATCGTGAGCCTGTCCGAAGCTCGCTACTCGGGAACGGAACTCGCCTTGGTCGCCGAGCTCGCAGGCACAGCGGTTTCCGGAACGGAGACCGTCACGGAAGCGCTGCAGAACGGCGAACTGGAACAGACCTTGGACCGGAACCAGGAACGGACGTTCGAAACACCCGACGTGCCGGAGTCCACGAACGGGTCACAACTCACCGCACCCTCATCAGTGGCTAGTGCGCTCCAAACACTGCTCGAACGATCGGACAACTCCTACCGTCTCTCTCCTGACCAGGTCGCATCACTCGTAGCGGCCTACAAGACCTACATGGTCAACCTCGAGGAGTACTTCAACGTCGAGGGAATCGACTACGACACGGGTCATCTAGGTGACTACGTACCCTACAAGGTGCACTTCACCGTGAGCGCGGAGCCCGGCTACTACACCCGATACCATCAATACGATGCGATCGCGGAACTCACGCTCGGCGAAAACGCCAATGACGTTCGGGTCCTGACAGTCTCTCCGCTCGAAACCTCTCAGACACTCGACCAGTTCCGGGCGACATTCGATTCCTTCAAGTCAACCTTGGAGGCCTCGGGACAGGGAGGACCTGCAGCTGCGCGTGGATCCATCAAGCGCATCAACGAACTCGCGCGCCGACTTGAAGGCCTTCGAGAGAACAAGACGCTCATCGTCGGGTTTCCGGCCGCCAATCAGATCCGAGTTCGCTTCCGCCCTTCCGTGGTTCCGACTGACGAGGAACAGGATCTCCAGCCACGAAGCCGTGTTCTGACAGCGATCGTTCTCGTCCGGAACGACTCTGGAACCGGCCATGCACTCGCAGCGGGCAACACGAGTGTCAGCACGCCCCCCGAGACCGGAAACTCGAGAGATGCCGCGGACCTGGCCACACGGCTCTCGCGGCAACTCGGGTCGCTGCGGTTCGAGCAGTTCGCAGCAGACGACACTCGCATCGTCCGCGCAGCATTCCAGGAAACGAGTAGCTCAGGAGCAGTCGAGGTAGAACCCACGGAGCTCTTGGAACTAGATCCGGCAGAACTCGAGTCTCTCCGGAATCTCGATTGGCCGTCGGCCGCGATCACGAACACGATCGATGAGTTCTTGGTCGCCAGGACCAGTGGTGGCTCTTCGATTCCTACACTCGCGACCGCGCGTAGTGTCGACGAGAAGCAGCTCTCCGTGAGCCAAGAGTGCTACTTCGCTCCGGGGCTTCGTGATCAAGCCGGAGACTTCTCTCCCCCTCGGGGGATTCCAGGAACGGAGTCGTTCCTGCGTTGGGCGTTGACCAAACCGGTAGACCGGCTCTCAACCTGCAACACCGCGGTTTCGCATCAGGTAACCGTACCGATCTGGCGCGGTCGCTGGAGTCAACCACTTCGCATCGACCGGGCCTTCGGCCAATACCACGTGAACGCAGCGGAGTTCGTCGGACTCGAAGGAACGCGCATGGGGATGGTTCGAAACGGTCTCGAGGAATTGAAGGACGGAGACTCCATCGAGCCGTTCCTCGCTCTCGACACCCGATTCAACGAACGAGTCGAAACGGTCAAGGAAGCGATCACGGCATTGGCGGACTCGACTGCCACGGTCGGGGTTCGCGTCCAGGGCCCGCCGGGCGTTCTGCTCGAGACCAAGGACGAGGCGACGCTTCCCTTCGCAACCTGGACCTGGGCGCGCCTCCATGGGATCGGTTCTAGCCCCTCCTCGTGGAGGCGCATCGGCAGCGGGTCCGGCGATGTCGTCCTCGATCTTCAAAGCATCGACGTGTCGGATTCGGTTCGAGTCGACCAGGATGGAGTGGTGACATTCGGGGAAATCAACGCGTTCATCGAGGTCGTGATGGCAGACAACGGCGTCGCACCGAATCAAGACGGTGCCATGGACGCATTCGCCGCTTTCGACAACCGCATCCGTCAGCGTCGCGTGCAGGAGTTCGCACTTCAGCCGCGCTTCAGCTTCGCCACAGCAGACGCTCGAGCCGCGGTCATGAGTTCGATGAGATCAACGTCCACTGGCTCGCCCTCTACGACGCCGAGCTCCACGAATCGCAACAACAACCGGGTGCAGCTGGACCTCAACTCCGTGCAGATCGAGCTGGGCGGAGAGCGCGCCGGACAGAACGGCAACAACCAGAGTCCGCCGACGCCGACGCCGAACGATGGCGCCTCAGCAACTAGGGGAAACACCTCAGCCGGGAGCTGAGATCCGCCCCGTGGTGTCGCGATTCCCGACACACATCGCCGGGAGCCGTCAAGTTTCGCAACACCGCTCGCCGATCCCTGAGTCACTCCACGACTCAGGGAATCAGGCAACTTTGACGACCAGCATCTTCGATCTACTCCGCGGCCTCGTGTCGCAAGGCGCCTCGGACCTGCACCTGAAGGCCGGCTCGCCGCCGGGCTTCCGCATGAACGGCGGCATCCAGCCGCAGGAAGAGTTCGGCAAGCTGATGCCGGATGATACGGAGCGCCTGCTCCGCGAGTTGATGTCCGAGGATCAGTGGGCGTCCTTCGAGGAGGAGAAGGACATCGACTTCGCGGTCGCGGTCAAGGACTGCGCTCGCTTCCGCGTGAACGCTCTGACCCAGCGTGGCGCCTACGGCCTGGTGGCGCGGGTGATCCCGGACAAGATCCCGAACGCCCAGGAGCTCGGCCTGCCGCAGATCTGCCTCGACCTCGCTGGCAAGCCGCGTGGTCTCGTCCTCGTCACCGGGCCGACCGGTAGCGGCAAGTCGACGACGCTCGCCGCGATGATCGACTACATCAACTCGAACGAGACCGGCCACATCCTCACGATGGAGGACCCGCTCGAGTTCGTGCACCCCGACAAGAAGTGCTTCGTCACGCAGCGCAACATCGGCAGTGACTGCAAGAGCTTCCGCGAGGGCCTGCGCCGCGCACTGCGCCAGGACCCGGACGTGATCTTGATCGGTGAGATGCGCGACCTGGAGACGATCTCGATGGCGATCTCGGCCGCTGAGACCGGCCACCTGGTGTTCGGCACGCTGCACACGACGAGTGCGATCCAGACCGTCGACCGCATCGTCGACGTGTTCCCGACCGACCAGCAGCAACAGGTCCGCGTGCAACTGAGCTCGACGCTGCAGGGCGTGATCTCGCAGTGCCTGGTCCCGAAAGTCGGCGGGGGCCGCATCGCGGCTCACGAGATCCTGATCGCGACCGACGGCGTCCGCTCGCTGGTTCGCGAAGGCAAGACCTCGCAGATCCTGAACCTGCTGCAGACCGGCAAGTCCCAAGGCATGGCCTCGCTCGAGGCGACGCTGATCGACCTCGTCAACCGCGGCGAGATCAGCTTCGACGACGCCGTCGCCAAGGCCAACCGACCCGACGACGTCCGCCGCCAGGCTCAGCCGCCAGCCGCTGGCACCCGGCCCCGCGCAGCGTCCCCGCAGGGCGCTCAGGGCATGGACCGCATGTCTCGACGCAAGACCGACCGGACCAGCAACGAGATGGACGGACTCGAGGACCTCGGACTGGGCGGCTCGGGACGCGCAGATTCGAGTCGAAGCGAGTCCGGCCGAGCCTCGGGCGGCCGACGCATCGCCGAACGTCGCGGCACGCGGCGCCCGCTGCGCTGAGAGCCAACGAGGTGCAATCGCGCTATCGTCGCTCGCTGAATGAGCGATGACTTCTTCATCGGCTACGCCGACACCTCCGCCCCGGGCCATCGAAGGCAGAGCCTGCGGGCCGGATTGGCCTTCCTGGTCCTCGGCCTCGGCGCCACCGCGCTGATCGCCGCGAATCAATCGCAACCGATCCAGGGAGCGAACTTCGAGTTCGGCAACGTCGAGACGTTCCGCGGTCTCTTCGTCGCGGAGCCCGTCCCGATGCTCTGTCTCGCCGAACGGGATCCGACGACCAAGGCCTCGGTGTTCTTGCTCGTCGACGAGTGGAAGTTCGGGATCGACGAAGAGCAGGCAAAGCAACTGCACCTCAAGCAGGTCGAGCTGCAAGGCACCCGCATCTACGTCGAGGGCGGACAGGCGATGCTCGAGGCGGTGTCCTCCTCGATCCGCGAAGCCGACACGCCGGACGTAATCGAAGTCTCCGAGCCTGTGCCGCTCGGCGAACACACCCTCGAAGGCGAGATCGTCGACTCGAAGTGCTACCTCGGCGTGATGAATCCCGGCACGCTGAAGACGCACCGAGCCTGTGCAATTCACTGCATCCGCGGAGGCATTCCGCCGATCCTGCTCGTGCGCGCCGACGACGGGACGAGACAGGAGTTCGTGCTCGTCGGACCGGACGGTGAGGCCGTCAACGACCGGGTGCTCGACCACGTCGCAGCCCCGATCCGGATCCGTGGCCAGGTCGAACGCAGCGGCCCGTTGCTCGTCCTGAAGGCTGACCCGGCCGCGATCGAACGGCTCGACCGATGATGAACCGCTCCGCGACCGGGATCGCCTTCCTCGCCCTCTTCTTCACGGCCGGCTGCGCAACCGACGCGGTCAACGTCGCCGAACCCGAGCCGATCCCGGATCCACCGAGCGCGGCGATCGGTCTCTGGGAGGTCTCGGATGGGCCTGGCGCACCGTTCCTACTCTCGCCTCCGGTCAACCGCGAGCGCCACGCTCCAGTCGTGCTCTTCGTGCCCGGCGGTGCCGGTATCCGCGACCACGCGATGCCGACCTTCGAACGCTGGCTGAGCAAGGGCAAGGGCCGCGAGCAAGTGTGGCTGCTCGTTCCCTACACACAGGACGGCGATCTGTCAGATGAAGGCGAACGCGTGCAGACCGCGCTTCGCCGGGTGATTGATGAGCGTGCGTCCGAGCGTTCACCGGTCCACCTCGCCGGCACCTCGAACGGCGGCCGCTCGGCGTTCCGCTGGCTCCTCGAACAACCCGAGCGTTACACGAGCTTTCTCGGAGCGCCGGCCTTGCCAGCGCCTGACCCAGGAGACGAAGCGCTCGGGAACGCGCTCGCCCAGAAGCGCGTCCTCCTCGCCGTCGGCTCGGAAGACGGAGGGTGGCTCGAGGAGTCACGCTCTCTCGAAGCCCGGCTCGGAGCGCTCGGGATCGATTGCCAACTCATGGTCTTCGAAGGCGAAGGACACATCCTCAGCGAGGAATTCGACGAGTCGGTCTTCTTCGAATTCTGGCTCGCCGAAGAACACGCCCGCTGAGCTGGGTCACCCGCGGTCGAAGCCTCGCATCCCCTCCGGATCCTCAACGATCCGATCGAGCAGCGTGTGCAGGTCTTCGGCGATCTCTGGCTGAGCCTCGATCAGATTGTCCGACTCGCCCGGATCGACCTCGAGGTCGTAGAGCTCGCCAACCTCGTCGGGTCGGCGGCCGCGGATGAACTTGTGGCGCTTCGTGCGGATCGCAAGTCGGCGCGCCTCTTCGAGCATGAACGAAAGGCCCTCTGGGTCCTGACCAAGCAGTGCCTCCATCGAGTCCCGGCTGTCGATCGCCTGGCCCTCCGGGATCTCGACGCCGAGCATCGAGGCGAACGAGGCCAGGAAGTCGATCTGGTTCACCATCGCGTCCGAGACGCCCGGTTCGACCTCCCCGGGCCAACGCACGAGAAACGGAACCCGCGTTCCTCCCTCGTAGATCTGGTACTTGCCGCCGCGGAACGGACCGGACCCATCGTGCCCGCGGTCGACCTCCTCTCGCGACGTGAACACGGTCGTGCCGTCGTCATAGCCGTCGTCGTAGACCGGCCCGTTGTCGCTCGAGAAGATCACGATCGTGTTCTCGCGGAGCCCCTGCTCGTCGAGTGACTCGAGGATCTGCCCGACGGCCCAGTCGAGCTGCACCATCGCATCGCCGCGGTAGCCGAGGTCGGACGCACCGCGGAAGCGCGGGTGCGGTGTCCGCGGAACGTGGATGTCTTGCGAGGAGAAGTAGAGGAAGAACGGCTGCCCTCCGGAGTCCTTGCTGGATTGGCGCGCGAGGAAGTCCTTCGCCCGATCGACGAACACGTCCGCCATCGTCTCGTCGTTCCAGAGCGCAGACTGCCCGCCCCACTGGAAGCCGATGCGACCGATGCCACCGATCACCGAATCCGCATGCCCCTGGGTGCTCGCGTAGTAGGTCATCGCAGCCCGGTCTTCCTTGCCGTGTGGGTAGACCGTGCCGTCGAAGCCCGCGGGTGGCTCCTTCCCGACGTAGAGCGGATCCTCGGGATCCAGCCCGGCGACCCGCCGACCGTCGAGGTAGACGCAAGGCACACGATCGTTTGTCGACGGCAAGAGGAACGACTCGTCGAAGCCGAGGTCGAGGGGACCTGGCGAGACCTCGCCATTCCAATCGACCGGCGTGCCCTTCGCTCCAAGTCCGAGGTGCCACTTGCCGACGACCGCGGTCCGGTAGCCCGCTTGCCGGAACATCTCCGGCAACGTGAAAGTCCCGGGCTCGATCGTCGACGGCGCGTTCGGCGGCAGGACTCGCACTCCGTGACGGAACGCATGCACGCCCGTCAACAAGGAGAACCGCGACGGCGTGCAGGTCGCCGCCTCGCAGTGACCATCGGTGAACCGCAGCCCCTCGGCCGCCAACGCGTCGAGGTTCGGCGTCGGGATCTTGGTCGCTCCGTAGACACCAAGATCCGCGTAGCCCACGTCGTCGCCGTAAATCAGGACGACGTTCGGGCGGTTCGTCTGCGCACCCCCCTCATCGGGCGCAACCGGCGTGGTCTGAGCGCACCCGGCGAGGAGCAGGAACGCCAGCGAGAGAGAGCATGGGAGCGTCGCCATTCCGCGAGGATAGCGACGCCCACCGACGAAACGACGTTCAGGCGCGGCGTAGTGCGTCGGTGACTTCCATCCGCGCGGCCTTCCAGGCCGGTAGCGCGCCGCCGACGAGACCCAGCACGACCGCTGAGATCAACGCGACCATCAGGACCGTGCTGTCGACCTGAAACTCGAACGCCACCTCGGTGAAGGTCTGGAAGTTCGTCGTGCCGGTCTCGAGGCCGTTCAGCGGCAGCACCAGCAGGATGCCGAACAAGCCGCCGAGCAAGCCGATCATCGCCGACTCCAACCAGAACGAGAGGAAGACCGAGAATGGTCGGTAGCCAGTCGCGAGAAGGATGCCGACTTCTCGTCGGCGCGCAGAGATCGAGGCGTAGATCGAGTTGAGCCCGGTGAAGATCGCCGCAAGGCCCATCACGAAGAACAGGAATCCGCCGAGGAACTTGAACAACCCGGTCAGCGCGACGGTCTGGCCCTTCAGGTAGGTAACCTCATCGACTGCCTTCGCCGAGATGCGCTTGTCGGCCTCGAGCCGCTCGTTGAATTGCTCAGCGCTGACGCCGTCCTTCAGCTTCCCGATGACGCGATTGAAGACCGTGCGATCGAGCGCTGCCAGCACGCGGTCCACGTCGCCCCAGATCTCGGTCTCGAACGCACCCGGCCCTTCGAACACCCCGACCACGCGGAACGGGGTCAGGTTCAGGTTCATCGTCTCGCCGATCTGCGCGTCGGGGAAGCGACCGAGCAGACGCTTGCCGATGATCACTTCGTCCGTACCAGGCTCGAAGCGCCGGCCGTCGAGGAGACGAAGTTCGTCACCGTGCACGGCGAAGGTGCCTTGCTGCACCCCGCGGATCGCGACGTTGGTCTCACCTCCGTCGAACTTGCGGCGACGGATCGCCAGGTAGCTCTCCGCCGAGGCGATGGGGTCGCCGTTCTCGTCGACCGCGAACTCCTCCGAGCCCTTCGTGAGTAGGTCGATGTCCTTGCGTTGCAGACTCGACTCACCCTCCGACCCCGCGCCAGTGCGCAGGACGACCGCCAGATCCTCCCGGCCCCGCTCAGTGAAGACGTTCTCGAAGCCCGTCTGCAACGAGAGGACTGCGGACAGCACGCCGATCGTCGCGCCGATGCTGATGACGGTCAGCATCGTCGAGCCACGGCGGACGATCAGGCTGCGCAGGTTGTATTGGATTGGAACCAGTGCCATCACGACCTCCTCAGTTGACCGCCCTCAGGGCTTCGACCGGCTTCAGCGATGCCGCGCGTCGCGCCGGCGCCGCACCGGCCAAGATCCCGACCAGGAGCGCCAGGCCAAAGCCGAGCACCATGACCGAGTCGTTGATCGCGATACCCGGGATCAGGCTCGCAAACGCCTTGGCGATGAACGAGCTGACGAGCGAAGCGAGCAGGACTCCGACCACGCCACCGAGCACACAGATCAGGACGGATTCGATCACCGTGTGTCGGAAGACCCAACCGTCGCTGAAACCGAGCGCCTTCAGGACGCCATAGTCCCGGGTCCGCTCACGGCCTGCCATCAGCATCGTGTTGAGGACGGCGAAGAAGATCGCAAAGACGACCCCCCCTCCGATCGAGTTGAGCAGCAACGGTACGGAGCCGAGCATCGACACGAACTGCCGCGTGAACTCCGCCTCGGTGGTCGTCTGCACCTTCTGCGGACCGTTCTCGAACAACTCGTCGATGTCGGCCGACACCTGACTCGGGGACGCGTCGTCCTCGATGTCGATCATGTAGACACCGATCTTCGGATCGGTCTGTCCGAGCACTTCTCCAGCCTCGATCGCCTCCTTCAGCACGTCGAAGTGAAAGAGCACCATCTGCTCGTCCACCGCCGTCGTCGTGCCGCTGAAGATGCCGGCGATCTCGAAGGTCCAGGCACTGCCGTCGGCCTTCGAGAAGATCCGACCCGTGATCGGCATCTGGTCGCCGACCTGCAGCCCGAACTTCTCCGCGGTCAGGACCCCGACCAGGCAGGAATTCCGGTTCTGCGCGAAGTTCTCGTACCGCTCCTCGTCGATGACCATCTCCGGGTACGAGTCGAGCAGCGTCTCGGGATCGACCGCGAACTGCGCGAAGAAGTTCGACTCGTCCTGGTAGTAGCCGCCGAACCACTGGTACTTGCAGATGCGCTCGACACCTTCGACCGAGGCGATCTTCGACTCGTAGGAGAGCGGAAGGTCGACGAAGAGGCTGACCGCCGACTGCACCCAGAGGCGCTCGTTGGACGCGGCCGATGTGGCCGAGCCAAGCGCACCGACGATCGCTTGCAGGATGCAGAGCAGGAACACCGCCAGCGACACCGCCGCGACCGTCATCGCGGTTCGAAGCTTGTGCGCCCAGATGTTCTTGAAGACGAAACGAAAGTTCATCGTGATCACCCGACGGCCGTCGAGCCCTCCGCTTGACCGGCCGTTCGCGGCGTCTCGTGAACCTCGATGTGCCCGAGTCGCCCCTTGTCGAGGTGAATGACCGCGTCCGCAAACTCAGCCGCGACCGGGTCGTGCGTCACCATCAGGATCGTCTTGCCGAGCTCCTTGTTGAGCTTCTGCATCAGATCGAGGACCTGCTCGGCGCTCTTGCGATCGAGGTCACCGGTCGGTTCGTCGGCGAGGATCAGGGCCGGGTCCGTGGCGATCGCGCGCGCGATCGCGACGCGCTGCTCCTGACCACCACTGAGCTGCGACGGGCGATGCCCCATTCGGTCGCCGAGCCCGACGAGTTCGAGCGCGCGCTCGGCCTGCGCTTTCCGCTCGCCACCCTTCAGTGGCGTCAGCGCCAGGGGCAGCATCACGTTTTCGCGCGCAGTCAGGACCGAGAGCAGGTTGAAGCCCTGGAACACGAACCCGACGTTTTCGGCGCGCCACTGCGAGAGGTCGGCACCGCGCAGTTCGTCGATGTGCTCACCACCGACGATCACTTGGCCAGAGTCCGGACTGTCGAGGCCACCGATGAGGTTGAGCATCGTGGTCTTGCCGGAGCCGGACGGGCCCATCAGCGCGTAGAACTTGCCGGCTTCGATCTCGAGTTCGAGCCCCTGAAGCACCGGAACGGTCTCGCCGCCGCGGGTGTAGGTGCGCTCGACCGAATGGAGCTGGATCATCGGTTCTTGGTCAGTCATGGCTTCGCTCGTGGCACTCGCGGCGCCGTCTTGGCTCTCAATCGTTCAATCGTCGCTCTCGACGGTGACCGAGTCGCCGGCCTTCAGGTCGGCGGGTGGATCGATCACGAGCCGGTCGCCAGGCCGGAGACCGTCGGTCACGGCGACTTCCCGGGCCTTTCGCTTGAGCACCGAGATCGCTCGTACTTCGACGACGCCGCGAGCGACGACGTAGACGACCGGGCCCTCTTCGCCGTCGACGACACAGCGTGTCGGAATCAGGTAGGCGTCCGGATCCTCATCGCCGATCGGAGTCTCGGGATTGGTCTCCTCGGGGTCGAAGACGATCCGCACACCCATGTCCGGGATCAGGAAGTCGTCCAACTCCTCGAGCTTGGCACGCACTTCGACCGTGGCCTTCTGACGGCTGGCCGTCGGCCAGATTCGATCGACCCGGCCCTCGTAACGACGGCTCGGATCGGCGTCCGGGAACACCAGGACCCGACCGCCGACGCGGACCGCGGTCAGGCTCTTCTCGGGGACCTCGGCCTGCACCTCGAGGCTCTCGCGATCCACCATCGTGCAGATCGAGCCACGTGCGTTCGAACCACCCTGAGAGTTCGGCGAGACAACCTCTCCGACCTCGGCATCCTTCAGGACGACGATCCCGTCGAACGGAGCGCGGATCTCGGTCTTGTCGAGCGTGGCCTTGGCGAGATCGCGAGCAGCTCGGCGTTCGCCGACTCGGGCCTCCGCGGCGACGAGATCGGCTTTGGCCTGCTCGACCCGGGCCTCGGCGTCCTGCACCGCGACCCCCGCAGCTGAGACACGAGCTTCCATCGCCTCGACGCGCGCCTGCGCAGCATCCAGGTCGGAACGCGCCTGATCGAGCTCGTCCTGCGAGGAGACTCCGGACTCGACCAGCTCGACCGAACGCTCGAAGCGCACGACCGCGAGCTCGTACTGCGCGATCGACTCTTGGCGATCGGCACCTGAGGCCTCGAGGTTCTTCTGACGCTGGGTGACCGTGACCTCGGCCGTCGTCTGAGCAGCCGTCGCCACCAGCACGTTCGCATCCGCCGTCGCGAGTTCGGCCTCAGCGCGCATCCACGCCGCGCGGAACTCGTCCTGGAACAGCTTGGCGACGATGAATCCCTTCTCCACCCGCGACCCTTCGGCCACGTTCATCTCGACGATTCGACCGGGCGTGTCCGCGCTCAGCGCCGCTCGGCGCGCGGCGACGATGTAGCCGTTCGCGGCGGTACCGGAGATCGCAGCAACTCCCGCGCGCTCCGGCTCGACAACCTCGAAAATCGTGACGCGTGGTGCCGTCAGTCCGCGGACCAACCCGAGAAGCGGACCCTGGAACACGAATCCGAGCACAGCGATCACCCCGACGATCAACAGACGACCGACCCACGGGTTGCTGCCACGACGTCTCGAGCCGCCACCAGAGTTGCGCGTCTTCTGGGTGCCGCGATCGATCTTGAGTGATTGGACGTCCACAGTGGAGCCGGCGAGGCACGGCCGGACCCTCGACGTTAGCTGACCGGTCGCTCGCTGGCGACGAACTCGGCACCGGAGTCGACCAGGAATCGCCCAGCGAGAGCCTCCCGTCCGAGCAACAGGCGGTGGCTCATGTTCCGCCGATCGGTCAGGGTCAGCTCGAGCGGGAACTCGAGCCCGCCGAGCCCCGCGACGACCCGGACGACCGGCCGTTCTTCGATCGCACCATTGCTACTCCGCACGCGGCGCCACGAGATCAACGGCGCCTCGGACTCGATCGCAATCGGCCGATCGCCGCTGCGCTCGAGGACCAGGCTGAACGCGACCCGAGCCTCCCCATCACGCTCGACCTGTCGCACCGAATCCGCATCGGCGACCGACCACTCCGCACCGGTGTCGAGCTTCGCTACAACGGACTCCGAGGTCAGCCCAGGAAGCGCAATCGCCTCCCTATATCCAGCCCTGTGCACGCCGTCCGTCATCGTGGCCCCATCTGACTCCCCGCGCCTCGCCAGGTCGATCGGAGTTCTGAAAGCCGAGTCTCCGAACTGTATTGATCCGCGACGTCAGATCTGGGGAACAACCAGGGTCCGCTCGCTGGATCGAGGAGCTCCTCGGACACATGCTAGCTCGGCTCGCCTGACACCACTCGTTCCGCACCTCTGACCCGCACCCTCTCCGCGAATTGACCAAGAAGCGTCCCGACACCAAGAACACCTCCGCGAGCCCCCGAGGACCGTCCGATGGATCTCAACCATCCGAGAACGCCTGGCGGAGAGCACTTCGCTACGCGTGGATCCTCGCCCCGACGGATGAAGTCCTGCGCCTGCAGGCCGCGCTCGAGGCTCGGATCCGAGCAATCTCCACCAGCCGCAACCCCGCGACCACGCCGAAGCCCGAGGTCGAAGTCGAACTCCGCGACCTGATCGCATCGATCCAAGGTTCACTGACTCGCTCGGAAGGCGACCCCGACGCGCAGGCCGATCTGGAGGCGGCCGTCCGACAGCTTCACATCCGCGCGATCTTCCACCTGGAGGAAGCGTTCTTCTCGACGAGCGCGGACCTGCCTGCCGAATTGGCGGAGAAGGCCGCGGCCGTGGTCCAGAACTCGATCACGGCGATCGAGCGTCGGCTCGACGAGTTCGAGGGACACCGGATGCGGTTGGGCTCGTCCAGCCTGGACTCGACAGGTCCAGACTCCTCTGGATCGCTGCCCCTACGGATCCGGGCCTTCTGTCGTGGCGCTCTGATGCGGCATCGTGTCACACCGAGCAGCCAGCGACTCAGAAGCGAGGGATCCGAGGCCACGACGCCGGGCTCCCTCGCCGAGAGAGCCTGAAGCCGGGGGCGACGGATCCGATCCGGGATCGGTGATCCGGAAATCCCGGCGGCCGCGGACCGGAGTGCAATTCGGAAGCGCGTCCGGTCCTGCGATCCGAGCCTCGGCCTCTTGGGTCGAGGGACCCCGATGCTCCCAAGCACCAACCTGTCCCAGCTCCTCGATCGCACGGTCGGAAGCCTCCGCGCTCAGCGAATCCTGAACGCGATCGAGATCCCCGAGTCTCTGCGTGGCCCGAAGCTCGATCACGCGAGTCGCCAGGAGATCGCGATGGGTCTCTCCGTCGTGCTCTTCGAGGACCTGCTGCGGGAGGTCACGTCGGCCCGCGCCTACCTCGGCGACGCAGTGCGCCACGGTCGCAAACTCGTCTTCGACCACGGCGCGCTCCGGACCGTCGCGACCGATTGCGGAGACCTCCCGGCGGGCCAAGCCGCGTTCGAGCGCATCCTCAAACCGCTCGGCTACCAGCGGCGCGAGACCTACCCACTCGAACGACTGAGCATGACCGGTCGATCCTGGGCCCATTCGGACCTGCCCGAAGACCTACCGCAGTATTTCGTCTCCGAACTCCATCCCGAGCGCTTCTCCGAGGAGTTTCAGGCAGCGGTCCAACGCGTGGTCCGAACCAGTGTCGACCCACTTCGCGCTCGCGCCCGCCACCTGCTCGAGCGCCTCGCTCAGGATCGTGTTCTTCCGATCGAGGAGGCCGCGGACCTGATCCGGAACCTGGCCCCCTGCTTCGGTCGTCAGCACCCGGAACCACAGCTCGCCGACTACGAGACGCTGCTGGCGGAGTCCCCGGAGATGGCCTGGATCGCGACCGAGGGCAACTCCTTCAATCACGCGACCGACCGGGTTCTCGATCTCGGCTCGACCGCGGAGCATCAGCGACTCCGGAACCGACCGATCAAGTCGGACATCGAAGTCTCGGGCAGCGGGCGAGTGCGCCAGACGGCGTTTCGGGCCTCGACCGTCGAACGTCTGTTCGTCGACTCGAGCGGTCACCTGGTCCCGCGTCGGGTGCCCGGCTCATTCCACGAGATCATCAGCCGTGCGACGATGGAGGACGGTTCGCTCGACCTGGCCTTCGACGCAGCCAACGCCCAAGGCATCTTCAAGATGACCACGATCGAGGGCGCCTCGGAAGACAACGGCCCCCGCTCGTGACGAGCGCGCAGACGAACGCACAGGGTGCCGCGATGACCACGGATGATGGACTGCTCGGACGCCTCCGAGCCCTGCTCGGCGACGACGGAGTCACGACCGATCCTCACGATCTCACAGCCATCGAGAAGGGCTGGCGCTACGGCGAGGGCAAGGCGCGCGCAATCGTCCGTCCGACCTCGACCGAGGAGCTCAGCGCGATCGCGCGGCTCTGTCACGAGGACCGCACGCGACTTCACGCGATCGGTGCGAACACGGGTCTGGTCGGCGCGAGCCAACCCGACCGGACCGGGAAGCAGATCGTCGTTGCGTTCGACCGTATGAACGCGATCGAGGAGATCGACGAACTCGACGGCACGGCCCGGCTGCAAGCCGGCGTTCGCCTGAGTGAGCTCAACGAAGCACTCGAACCGAAGGGACTGTGGTTCCCGATCGACCTCGGAGCCGATCCACAGATCGGTGGGATGGTCGTCACGAACACCGGCGGGTCGCGGCTCGTGCGCTACGGAGACGTGCGCAGTCGTCTGCTCGGACTCGAGGTCGTGCTCCACGACGGCCAGGTGGTCGACACGCTGCAGGCGTTGCGGAAGAACAACACCGGCCTCGACTTCAAGCAGCTCTTCGTCGGTACCTCCGGAGCCTACGGTTTCGTCTCACGCGCGATCGTCAGGCTCGCACCCAAACCGCGGCAGTTCGCGACGGCGCTGGTCGGTGCCGCGACTCCAGCTGCGGTGGTTCAGCTCCTCAGCGTGCTCGACCGCGAACTCGGGGAGTTCGTCTCGGCCTACGAAGCGATCTCGCAGTCCGCACTCGAGGTCACACTCCGCCGCGGCGCGGACCTGCGGGCACCATTCCGAGAGACCGAGCCGGCCTACGCCGTCCTGATCGAGCTCAGCTCCGTCGTCCGGAAGGACCGATGCGACCTCGAAGCGTTGCTGGAGCAGACCCTCTGCGACTTCGTCGAGGCCGAGTCCGTGGAGAATCGCGAACCGCTGGTCGAGGTGCTGGTCGGCCAAGGCGACGAGTTTTGGAAGATCCGCCACCAGATCAGCGAGAGCCTTCGCGAAGAGGGTGAGGTCCTGGCCTTCGACCTCTCGGTCCCGAGGAGCCGCCTCGGCGCTTTCACCGAGGAGGTCAGCCGCCGGATCACGAGGTGCGCGCCGTTCGTCCGCGTCTGCGACTTCGGCCACTGGGGCGACGGCGGCACCCACCTGAACCTGGTCTGGCCCGCCGAGGAGACGCCCAAGGACCGGTCGGAGTTCTGGAGTTCGCTCCAAACACTGGTCTACGACTGCGCGGTGAAGGACTTCGACGGCAGCTTCAGCGCCGAGCACGGCGTCGGGCCGCACAACCAGGCGTTCTACGAGCGCTACGTCGATCCCAAGGTCCGCGAGACCGCGCGTGGGCTTCGCGGGACGCTCTGAGGGATCCAGTGGGCATCCCTTGCTCACTCCCGAGATTTCCGAGGATTCGTCGGAACTCGCCTCCCAGCTCGTCGTGAAGCGGCCCCGAAACTCCTGACCTACCAATTGCATGGCGGGTCTTGGTTTCGACTTGAGGACGAGTGAACCCTCACCCGCCCGACCGGAGGCTTGAGACCCCTCTGGTCGGGCAACTTTCCCGCTCGTTCGGCAGCCCCGCGACGCGGGACCGAGGAAGGGTTGAGCTGCGATCCAGATCAGGACGCTACGCTCCCGCCTCGCATGACCGCCTCGTTGATCCAACGCGCCCTCGGCTCGGACTTCGGGAGTCTGCACCCAGCGAGTCGAGAGCGTCACGGATTCGGCCCGGAGAGCCACCTCCACTCGGTCGGCGTCGGAACGATGGAGCGTGTGTGGCACAGCTCTCGACTGTTCGACCCGTTCCTACGGCTCGGGGCTGTTCGGAACATCATGTTCCCGGAGTCGGGCTCGGACATCCCGTTCCGCATCGAGTGCTGGACTTACCGAGACAGCCACGACCGCGAGACGCTCAGCCTCAATCGCACCTTCGAATTCGAGAAGCCACGGCGTTTTGACGAGTACGTCGTGGGACGACCCGATGGCAGCCACGCGATCTACGTCGGCAACCACCAGCACCTGGTCGCCGAGATCTCGATTCATGTGACCGAACGCGGCGGCTTGGAGTTCCTGACCGGACCGCAGCGATTGCTGACCCGCGGCCCGTCATTCCGGTTTCCGCGCCTGTTCTCGGCTTCGGCTCGCGTCGAAGAGTGGTTCGACGAAACCGACGGTCGCTTTCACATCGACGCCCGCGTCCGTAACCGCATCCTCGGCGACGTGCTGGGCTGCGTCGGATCCTTCGAGTCGAGCCTGGTCGAAAACCCCGAGGGCGAGGTGCCCGATTCCGTCCGACCTCGGCGCGAAGACTTGCGGACGTGGTGAGCGACCACAATCCGCCGAGAAGACTCGTCGAACGATCGGGGCATTGGCAAGCTACGGACCATGACCGAAGCCACCCCGGACCGTCCCCAGCCATTCGGCGCGAAGATGGGCTGGCTCGCTGTCCGGAGTAGCGAGCCAAGGGAAGTCGCCAATACGCTCAAGATCGAGTCGCTTCAGCCAAGTTCGTGGAGTCACGGGATCCGTGCGGTCTACGAGGACTCGGACGCCATCTTCGTGACTCCGGCGATCGAGGGCTGGACGATGGTGGCCGGTTTCGGGTTGGGATTGGAACTCGAGGAAGTCGACGGTCGATGGCGGCACGAACTCGAGCGACTGAGCGAGCGGTTCGGCGACGCACAACACTTTGCAACCCATCGAGTCGCGGAGTTTCACGGATGGGCCCGAGCGACGAACGGCGAAATTCGACGTGCCTTCGCATACCTCGGGGAGTCCGGGGAGATCCTCTTTGATGAAGGACCGAGGTCAGATGCCGAACTCGAGTTGGGGTTCGACCTTGCTGAGCTTCCGTCTGATTGCGACGAAGATCCTGACCCAGTCGACAACACCCCAAGCGAGGAGTCAGTCTTCTCCTTGGCACGAAGCTGGAGCACGTGCCCGATGGACCTCGAGGATTCCTCAGCGACGCCCAGTCTCGGTTGGCTCCGGCACATTCCTCGAACTGTCCCTCCGAGTCCACCGCCACAAGCAGCTCGCCGGCCGTGGTGGCGCCTCTGGTAGAGCATCGTCGAGGCCCCGCCCCACCACACGCAGCGGACTGCGTCCTCCCGGACTCTCGGACTCCCGGAGCGACGGGGTGATTCGGACGAGCCGGATCACGACCTACTCATCGGCCCCTCGAGAGCCGCGGGATGAACCCGATCCAGAGGGCCAACTCCCCGGTCCGAGGACTCACGCGTATCGTCGTGGGAGAGTCCGAGTCGGACGCCAATGAACACGTTCACAGCGATCGGCTTGCCCGATCATCTTCGAGACACACTCGCGGAGTTGAGAACTTCGGACCTGACGACTACTCGCTGGGTTCAGCCGGAAGACTTCCACATCACCCTCAGATTCCTGGGCGCAATCGATCCCGCCGCACTTCGCACACACCGCGAGGCGCTGCGCACAGTTCAAGAAGAGCCGTTCGATCTCACGCTTCGCGGAATCGGCCGGTTCCCGGAAGGCGCGTCCGCACAACCTCGCGTTCTCTGGGTGGGTATCACGCCCTGTCCCGGTCTCGATGTGCTCCAAGCGGCGGTGAGCGATGTCCTGCGGGCGGGAGGCCTCCCCGACGACCGTTACTCGAGCTACAGCCCACACGTCACGCTCGCACGACTGGACGCGCGAGAACCAACCGCGGCAGTCGCCGAGTTCTTGTCGGCCCACGCCGAACTCGAGCTACCGACGGTCCGAGTCGATCGGTTCTCTCTCTACCAAAGCCACCTCGACTCAGACGGGCCGAACTACAAGCCACTCGAACACTACGACCTGGGCTAGCGCCGGTATCGAGAGATCGGTCGGCTTGGTTGGGCATCCCGATTCGAGCGCCCGGAGTCACGAGGGAGCCTACTCAGGGTCGGTTCGTCGGCGCGGCTTCGGTGACCAGTGCCGCGAACTCTTCGTCCTCGCCGCTGTAGAACGCCCAGCCGGGAGCCTCCGCGACGTCCATGTGACCGCCCTTCAGTCGCCGAAACTCGACGACCTCCTCCCCGCTGAAGAACTGCACCCGGTGCTCGGGCACGCTGGGTCCAAACCGGATGTAGCGGATACCCCGCTCGGGCTGGTCCGGCACTGCCGCCAGCACGGACATCCACAGCGCGATGCGTTCGGGCTCGTCGATCGTCACCGACTGAACGTCGTCGGATTGCATGCGGCCCGAGGGGCTGTAGGTCACGACGATTCGGTCGATGCCGGGACCTTCGGGAGCTGGGTCGGTCGGAGTGTCCGACGCGGGTGGCGTCGAGCAAGCGGCGAGAAGAACGAGGAGAGCGGCGAGAAGTCGGATCATGGCACGTGAATCAATTGGTCCGCCCGAGGACGTCACCTCTCGGATTCCGGTTCCCGGGATTTCTCGGCAGGGTCCCGCGGGGCACCGGCCGAGAGCCTAGGTCAGCAACTCATTCCGCCGGTTGGTCCGGCTTCGCCCCGACCCGGTAGACCCACCAATAGATCATCCCGACCAGGCCACCCCCGCCGACCATGTTGCCGAGCGTGACCGGGAAGAGGTTGTCGAGGAAGCCACTCCAGCTCGGGCCGGACACGCGCTCGGGCCGCGTGAAGAACGCCGTCGCGCTCGACGCCTCGGGTACCTGATCCACCCAGATCCCGTGCGGGATGAAGTACATGTTCGCGACCGAGTGCTCGAAGCCGCAGGCGACGAAGGCTGTGACCGGTCCGACGATCGCTAGGATCCGGTCGGTCGTCGTACGCGCACTGAACGACAGCCAGACGGCGAGGCAGACGAGCCCATTGCAGAGGACCCCGCGAACGAACGCGGTCCAGAATCCAAGCTCGCACTTCTGCGCTGCGATCGCCACGGCCAGGTCGCCGACGTCACCACCCGCCGATTCGTGCAGCCGCGACTGAAACACCAGCCACGCCGTCGCCACGGCGCCAAGGAAGTTGCCGATGTAGACGAGTGCCCAGCCACCGAGCAGTTCGTAGGTCTTCACGCGACCACTCGCCCAAGCCATGACGACGAGGTTGTTGCCGGTGAACAACTCGGCCCCGGCGACAACGACAAGCACGAGGCCGAGGCTGAACGTCAGCCCTGCAACCACCCGCGTCAGACCGTAGGGCAGGATTGACGACAGGCCGGTCGTCGCCGTCGTCGAGAACATCGCACCGAGGGCAATGAACGCGCCAGCGAGGACCGACAGCACAAACATCTGTCGTACCGGCATCTTGGCCTTGGCCTCGCCGACGGCCTCCGCCTTCTTGGCCATCTCGGGCGGGATCAGGGCGTCGAGGTTCGAAGTGCTCATGACGAAGTCGCTTCGGGCGAACCCCCGACCTGCGACTCTCCGCGCAGAACCGAGCGCCGGCTACCGACGACTCCGAGTGTATTCACCCAAGCGCGCGACAACACGACCCGCGAACGCGGGCATCGAGCTTCACGCTCGATCGGGGTCCATCACCTGAATCCGAACCGCTGAGCCACATAGCCCCTGGCAACCGAAGCCATGGGACACCGTCGCAAGAAGATCGACCTCTCGAACATCAAGGCCCCGGTCTCGCGCTACCGCCGCATGCGGGGCGCCGACTACAGCGAAGCCGAGTCGATGGGTGCCCTCGCCTTCTATCTGTGGATCCTCGCGATCCTGGGCATGGGCATGGTGCGTTGCGGAGCACTCTGAACGGGCGCGAGAACGCCTTAGCGATCCTGAATTCGACCGCTCGACCGGGCACCGGTCAGGAAGCGCGCGAAGACGCCATCGGTTGCTCCGAGACCACCGCTGATCCGGGTCGCGATCGGCCCCTGTCCGAAGGCGAGGACGAAGTCGAAACGTGCTTCCCGAACACCCGAAAACTGCAAGCTCACTGGCAGTGTGTCGGGGAACCGGCCACCCGGCGTTTCGAACGGCTCGCGAACTCCAAAGGTAACCGAGAGCGAGATCTCGCCGTCGGTCTGCGGAGGTAGCGCGACTCCAGTCGTCACGGTGGCCGGCAAGACCCGCAGTGGAGACCCGGTCACCCGAATCAACTCGTCGCCCGTTTGTGGCGGTGCCACGGTGTAGCGCGTTCCGAAACCCAAGGTGTTGATCGAGCCATCAGCTCCCGGCTCGAGCACGAGGAAGTCGTCGGACAGCGGCGGTCGAGCGGGCGGAATTCCAGACGTCCCGCCGGACTGAGCGAGTCGTCGTCCCGTTGTCTGCGAGAAGACGAAGACGCCGTCGTCGTCGATACCACTCAGGCGGGATGCTTCTTCGATCAGCACGAGGAGCGGATCGAAGTCATAGACTTCGTTCGGACGGTTCGGCAGGAACTGCTCTGACGGGAACGGGATGTCGCCGCCATAGCTCACCGCGAACACGATGCCCAGTTCGTCAATCTGCCACGATCCGTCGGCCGCCAAGAACGCCTCCTGGACGTCACCGCTCGACGGACGAAGGAACATCAGCTTCTCGCGGCGCGCGAGCGGGTCGCCACCGCCCACCGGATCCGGGACGAAGCCTCCCGGCAGGGTGATCGTCGCCCGCTCGTTCAGCAGGAGACCACTCGGCTCGAGGCCGAGCAGCGCGGACGCAGGCACGGTTCCGCGAAGATCGAGATCCACCGGCTGCCCGCCTCCGAACGAGGTGTCCGGCGACTCGACGATCCGGATCTCCGTCGTGTCGTCCAACGCGCCGGCGGGAACCACCAACTCCGCACCCGCGAAGGGTCCGGAGTCGACGACGACGATGCCGCCAGCCGGTCCGAGCATCGCGGAGCCGACCGTCGCCGCAGGCGTCGGTGAAGCGCCACCTCCGCTGTTCGAACAGCCCAGGGCGAAGACGGAACATGCGACGGACAGTGCGAGGGGTCCGGCGCAACGCAGGTGCGAGTGCGTTTGCATGTCGGAGTGAGGGGTGACTCTCCAATACCTTATAGGGTTGTAGCCACGAGCCGGCGCTTGGGGGAGTCCCTCGCATGCGCCACCCATCCTCGCCCGATGACTGACAACCAGGATCACTTCGCCCGCAACCGCCACATCGGCCACGAATCGTCGGGCAGCTCTTCGACGTCGAAGCGTTCGCGAATGGCGGCCTCGAGCGCGTCGATCTGCTCGGTGAACGGGAGGTGCGGGCGCAGTCGGTAGGACCGTTCGAACAAGACCGGACCGAGCGATGTTCCGTACGCGAGCGCCGCGATCGTCCGCTCCACCCATCGCTCGGTATCGGCGAGCTCCTCGGGCGCCGAGCGGACCAGCTGGAGTTCGAGCACTTCGTCAAGACGGGCCGCGATGCTCGGAGCGTTGTCGTTGAACGACAACACGTAACGCCCGCCATCGAGATGCTGCTCGAACCGCTTCGTACGGTCCTCGAGCTGGAATCCCTGCACATCAAAGCGCCGGGTCTCCCCCGCACCGACCACGATCTGCAACGCGACGATTCCAGCCAGCACACGTTTGTCAAAGCCTGACCTCGCGAGCATCACGGCGAGCAGGAAGGCCGGTCCGAGCAGATAGCCGCCACGCTCCGGGATGCCCCACCAGAGTACGAACGCGACCAGGGGTGCGAAGAACACCAGGAAGCTGGCCCCGAGTCCTCGGCATTCGCCACCACCGCGCAAGCCCTTGAAGGTCACCCAGAGTCCGAGCGGCAGCGCGAGCGCGAGCGGCTGCACGAAGCCCTCCCAGATCATCCAAGCGCCGAAGGGACGCTTCCAGAACGTGACCTTGTCCCCGACGAAGCCGAGATCGAGTCCGAAGCCGTCTCCGCGCAACCAACCGTTTGTCGCATGACCGAGCAGGAGGCCAGCGAGCAGGATCGCACCGACGCCGAGGAACTCGACGGGTGTGAATGGCTTCAGACCCTCATGTCTCGAGGCGAGCTGGGCGCGTCGCCAGGTTGCGAGGACCACGAAGCCGGGCCCGAGTGCGGGTGCGGCCTGGTGACTGAGATATGTGCAGCCGAGGGCCACCGCCGAAAGAGCAGCCGCAACCCAGGTCAGTCTCCAAGGAGCCAGCACCGTGATCAGGGCTGCCAGAGCACAGATCGCGAAGTGCAGCCCGTGGACCTCGAAGCAGGTCGCGAAGAACGTGACCATCGGCGTGCCCGCGAGGAACAGGGCCCCGAGCAGAGCGGAGCCGAAAGCCGCTCCGAGCCGGCGCGCGGTCAGGAACGCGGCGCCGATGCCGATCGCCATCGCGAAGGCGCTCATCCCGCGGAGTGGGTCCCAGACGTCGCGTTCCCCGCTCCACACCGACGACACGAAGGCCTCGGTCCGGACGAAGAGCGGGTTGTGGTAGCTCGCGGCGACCGGAACCGAGCCGGCAGCCCAGTCCGCGAGCATCGCACCGTCGTTGCCGTAGATCCGCCCTTGGAAGGCGAGGAACCAGATCGCCCCGAGGGCCACCGTCAGGGCGAGCGCGGTTGCGAGATCGCGCAGCACGGGCATCCGGCTCAGGCTTGGGCTTCCTGCGTGCTCGGCTCGCGCTTCTCGAACCACTTGCTGCGGATGCCGATCTTGCGGAGTGTGTAGAAGAACGCGGCGTGCAGGTTCACGAAGCCGTACCGGACCGACGGCCAGAACCGGATCGACGAGGCTTCCTTGAAGTAACGCACCGGCATCGGCGCGTTCGCGATCTTGAATCCGAACCAGCGCGACTGCGCGAGGAACTGCGCGTCGAAGCCGAACGCGTCGCTGTTCTTCTCGAACGGGATCGTCTCGAGAACTTCGCGACGGTAGGCACGGAAGCCGGAGTGGAACTCGCCTTGGTTCGTGCCGAAGACCATGTTGAGGAAGATCGTCAGCAAGCGGTTGCTGAGATACTTCCACACCGGCATCCCGCCCTTGATGCAGGCCTGCCGCGACTGCACACGATTACCGAGGATGACGTCGCAGACGCCCGTCTCGAGGAAGCCGGTGAAGTATGGAATCAGCCGCGCGTCGTACTGATTGTCCGGGTGCAGCATCACGACGATGTCCGCACCACGCTCCAGCGCCTCGCGGTAGATCATCTTCTGGTTGCCGCCATAGCCCTTGTTCTCGGGCGTCTTCACGACATCGAGTCCGAGCTTCTTCGCCAGCTCGACGGTGCCATCCTGGCTGCAATCATCACCGACGATCAACCACTCGTAGCAACCCTCGGGGATGTCGTTGAGGGTCGCCTCGAGGGTCTTCTCGGCGTTGTAGGCCGGCATCACGATCGCGACGCGCGGTCTGCTGTTCTGGTCGGCGGTCACGGGGTCAGCCGTCTTGCTGGTCGACGTCTCGCTGGACGTCTCGGGGGGCGGTCGAAGGGGAGTCGGGGGAGGATCGACTCGAGTTCATTCTGCGCCGACTGTCCGCGACTCGCGCGATCTCTGCACGAAGTTCGTCCCATTTCTGGCGGAGGGGCGACTCCTCGGGCGGCGGTTCCTGCGACGACATCAGCGCGTCCGCTTCGAGCACCTTGCTGCGCCAATACAGCCCAGAGGCGAAGGTCAGCGTCTCGACCGGCGTCAGCGGCCGTTCCGCGACGGTTCGGCGGGCGAACTGCAGGGCCTCGATCTGAGCGCCCGACTGGTAGAGCACCTGGAACCGCAGTTCGGCAGGAATCTCGCTCAATCGGTCGAGCAGTGGCACGACCAGGTCCGCTTCCCCCAGCGACGCCAGCTGGGTCGCCGCGACGATCGCCAGCGTCGGGTCCGACGCGCCGGCTTCCAACGACCCGAGCGCCACTCGGAGCGACTCGGCTGCGTCCGCGAACTCTGAATCACGGGCCTGAGCCAGAGCCTGTCGCGCCGCTCCAAAGTCACCGTTTCGCGCTTCGGCCACGGCGAGATCGAGATCTGCTCGGCGATCGCCCGCATCTCGCGCGGCAGCGAAGTCGTCGGCCGACACCTCGTAGACAAACCAAGCCGCCGCGTAGTGATCGACGGGCTCGAATCGATCGAGCCAGTGGTAGGTGCGCGAGTCGTCGAGTCGGTCTGGACGCTTGAGATCGGAGACGTAGGCCGCAACGCGTCCGAAGCGCGCACCCGAGGTCTCTTCGAGGAACACGAGACTCGAATCCTGCTCACCCAATTCGGCGCGTCCGCGCTCGCGATACTGACCCAGCCAGTCGCAGTTCTGTCCACCAAACCAGCGCATCCCCCCGACCGGTCCACCGACGGCTTCGTTGAAGTAGCCAGTGAAGTGCGGTGCCGCTCCGGCCGTCGATACGATCACGAAGCCGACCGCGACTCCGACGAAGCCGCTCCGGACTCGGCGGAAGGCCGGATTCCGGATCTCTGCGGATGCAAGTGCGGACGCCCGCAGGTGTAGTAACGGCAAGACCGGCAACAGGTATCGCAGTCCGCCTTGCAGGTTGTTGGCGAAACTCATGTAGCCGAGGAACACGAGTGCGGGAATCGACCAGACGAACTCGGTTCCGCGCGTGCCGTGTCTCGACCGGGCGAACAACAGCGACGCGAGGACCAAGGCCATCGTCCCGAGCGGCAACTTCGTGACGAGCGACATCGGGTAATAGGCCCAGTGGCTCTTCCGCAGCGTGCCGAAGGTCCCCGCAAGCTCCTTGGAGACCGAGGCCTGATAGTCGATGCCTTCGAGGAAGGGCCTTGGGAGGAGTTCGAACCCAAGTTCTGCGCCGGGGATCTTGGCGACACCCCCGATCAGGCCAGAGAGGTATTCGAAGCCTTCGGCCTCAAAACGCGGGGCGCGGAATCCGTAGGCGGCATGCAGGACGAAGACCGCGATCGCCAGGGCTCCGACTAGGAACCCCCCGGACCAGAGCAGACGCGGCCACAGGCCGCGTACCCGCCCATCCTGGACCTCGTTCTCACTTGAGCCTGGTGCGGCTCCGAGTGGATCGAAGCCCCGGAGACAGGCAGCAATCACGATCAACGGAATCCCGAGTGAGAGGACGAGCGCTGCGTACTTTGTCGCGAATGCGAGACCGAGTGCCGCGCCAAACCCCAGCAGTCGAACCGGCGTCGGCTTCTGCAGCCATCGCCACAACAACCACCAGCTGAGCGTCAGGAACGCGGTCAAGCTGGTGTCGACCGTGAGCTGAGGACCCCAGGCGAGGAGCGCTGGGCTGAACGCCGCGAGTACCGTTGCAAGCAGCCCGGCCTTCCGCCCGTACGCCTCGCTCGCAAATCCGCGCAGGACGACCAGCAGGATCAACGAGAACGGGAGCATCCCGTAGCGCGCGCGGATCGTGCCAGCGTCGAGGTCACTCAGGTCCCCGGCGAAGATCTGGTTCGCCCAAAGGGGAATCGGTCCCTGGAACAGCTCTTCGCGCACCGACCAGTCTGTGCCCTCGAGGAGCGAACGTCCGGCGAGCAGGTAGACCCGCTCGTCGGCACCGATCGGAACCTCCGTCACGAGGTAGGTGAGGACACCGAGATGCAGAACGATCAGGGCCCAGCCGAGGAGCTGGACGAGTCGGCCGTTCTGAAGAGTCATCGGATCGCTCGCGAGGGAGGCTCACAACGGGGAGCCGCTGTGCGAACCCTACCTCAGGGCCCGCCAGGCCGCCCGGGTCTGCTCGGTCAGGACCGGATCCTCGTCGGGATCGGCCCCCTGCCTTCAGAACTTCACCGAGATCTCGATCGTCGAGCTGAACTCGAATCCTCCGCCGGACTCGCGGCTGAACACCTGCGCGAAGAAGTCGTGCCCGAGCAGGCTCGGGTGGCGCGGCACGGCCATCTCGTAGCTCGTCGGGAGAGCCGAGAGACTGAACGCAGGCCACATCCGATCGGGATCTAGGAGGAGACCGCCCATGCCAGTCGGAGCGAGGGATGCCGTGCCCGCGAGAACGAACCCAGGCCGGCCTTCGAAACCCGGGAACTCCAACGAGAGTGATCCCCGCACGTGCTGCGAACTCGTCGACAGCCCGCGCGGCAACCCCTTCGAGCGCAGGATCGCTTCGAGGTTCGGACGCGGTGGAAGCCCTCCCCGAATTCTCGTGCCTCCGACTCGTAGCAAATCGCGAAGCTCGGCGGGCGACGGCTCCTCGAGACCCTGCGTGCGGTGAGCACCCAAGACCGAAGCGGCAACCCCACCCATCATCGCGGTCGCAGCCGAGGTCCCGGAATAGCGATGCTCGTAAGCCCGCCGCGGGTCACCGGTCCGGAACAGACCTCCGTAGCCAGTCGTCACCGCATCGTTGCCGTAGCCCGTGATGTCGCAGCGGGAACCGTAGTTGGCGATCCACGCTGGCTCGAGCGCAGCGCCTTCGCTGCCTGTCACCAGGATCGCCCCAGAGTCCCTCGCCGCACGGTCGAACAAGCCGTGGAACCGTTCGTCGTCGAGATCGTTCTCACCGTTGCCGGCCGCCTCGACGACGTGAAACCCCTGAGTGGTCACGGTCAGGATCGCATCGAAGTTGATGCGGAAGAACTCAACCGGAACGAAGTCGATCGCGTGCTGAAGCCCGACGTTGACCTGGCCGATCAAGACCACGACGTCACCGGGCGCGCCGTACTGGATCGTCGCGACCAGGGCGTTGTGCGTGCCCTGCATCGACTCGGTGCACAGGAGCTTTCCCTCCGCTTGATCCGCGATCCCAGTGATTCCGATCCCGTTGTCCGTCGCAAAGAGGATCCCGAGGACGCCCGTGCCGTGATTGCGAGCGTGCTCCAACCCAGGCGGAATCGGCACGACGATCGAATGCTCCCCGATCGACTGCAGGTCTTCGTGTTCGACGTCCCAATCCGCTTCGATGTGGAAGACGCGAACCTTGTCGCCACGCACCCCATCGAGTGCGCCCAGCGGCTCGAGCCCGAATCCCACCGGGGCCGGATCGAACCAGCTCTGCATGCCACGGAAGTTCGGAGTCGCCTCGTCTTCCTTGGTCGAAGAATCGTTCGCCGGGTCCTGCTCGCCTCGCAAGCCGACAGCTCGAGGCTCGGCGGCTCGGAATTCAGGAGTCACCACCTCAGGCATCACGAACGCTTCGTCGACGAAGAACAACCGACTCAGCTCGACGGCGAGTCGGTCGTGCACGAGTGACGACGAAGCCCCCGGAATCCGAGCTTCGAACCAGTTGGCGAGTCGTCCGGGACGCTCGAGATGCTCCGGCAAACGCTCGTCGGCCTCGCGCCACCACTGGTCGAGGAGCGAGCGCGGCTGCGAAAACGCCGCACGCACCTCACAGCGAGCGAAGAGCTCCGAGGCTTGGGCCGAGAACGGGATCCCGTCGACCCGGAATCCCTCAAACTCCGCGAAGGCGTCGAAGGTGTCGCAGACCTTGAAATAGACCGGACGCAGGGCCTGAGGTTCTGAGCCCGCGACTGTGAGGGGACTCAGAACGATCGCGGCAAGAACGCCCCGACAGAGGTCAGTCGCTCGACCCATCCGTCTCCTCGGACCCAGACGTCGCGAACTCTGTGGACTCGAACGCCGCGATGACGATGCCCGCCTTGCTCGCCTTCGCGAGTGTCTCTTCCCGCTCGAGCACGATTGTCTTGCGGGCTTCGAGCGCGAGCATGTTGGCGCCAGCGGTCTTCATGCAGTCGATCGTCTTCGGCCCAATCGTCGGGACGTCGAAGCGCATGTCGTGATCGTCCATAGCCAACTTGACGATCGTGATCGGTCGTTTGACCAGCTCACCAGCCCGAAGGATGTTCCGGTCGGTGCCCTCCATCCCTTCGACCGCGACCGTCGCACCATCACAGATCGCGACGGACTGTCCGACATCGAGCTCAGCCATCTTCTTGGCGATCCGCCAACCGAAGGCGACATCCTCGAGTTGTCGTTTCGAAGGCTGCTTCTTGGTGAGCACGCCAGGTTGCACGAGCAGGTCGGGACAGAACTCGGTGGAATGAGCCAAGTGGAAACCGTTTTCTTCGAACTCGTCGGCGATCGCCCCGAGGACGGTTTGGGACTGGTGATTCGTCTGGCGGAGGCGACGCCACCAGAACGAGAACGTCGAGTAGTCGGGCAGGTGTTTGAAGAACCCACTCCAGGAGAGCAGGGTCTCCTTGTGGATCCATCCGGCCCAGGTCAGGGAACGGACTCCGTGCGCCCGGAAGAACTTGATGTAGCGCGCCAAACCGAGCAATCCGATCGGCCGAAAGACGTCGACCTCTGCCCGCAGCTCGGGTGACACCTCGAGCCGAATTCCGGCGCAGACGACCTTGTGGCCCTTGGCCCGTGCGGCACGGGCGACTTCGAACGGAAAAGACCCGCCGCCCGCGATCAGGCCGATCGGAGGGAGAGGGTCGGAACCGTCGGTTGCGCTCGAGGCGGCGTTCACCCCCGCGAGAGTAGAGGGGAAGGTCCGAGTTCACGACTTCAAGTTGCGAGTTCGGAGGTGTGCGCGAGCCTGAGCGCCAGTCGGCCGCTGGGTAGAGGTCCCCGGCGAGCCAGGGTCCAGCTCGACAACACGCTCGTCGCCAACAACGCGGGCTTCTACTCGAGCTCAGGTGCGATCTGAGTCGAGTTCCGCCCCGCAAAACCGATCCCGACGTTCGTCGTCCCAATCGACGGATTCGGAGACGCCTCGGCGACGATTGCGGTCCCGCCTGGGCTTTCCGGCGTCGTGCTGTTCGGCCAGTACCTGTCGATCAACACATGGACGATTCCGGCGAACTTCCAGGCCAGCGAAGTCGCCATGATCACGTTGCCATGACTCGAAGAGCCACGCTCAGTCGCGCGGCAGCATTTCGTCGCGCTCGGCGGTGTGCCAGACGAAGGCGGCGATGACGGTGGCGGCCTGCTTCAGATCGTCGCCAATCGCGTGGTCCCAGACGTCCATGTTCGAGTGGTGCGTCTGCGTGCTGTAGGCGACCGGGTCCTGAATGAATTGGAAGCCGGGCAGGCCGACGCGATCGAATGCGAGGTGATCCGTTCCGCCGGTGTCGTCGAGCGTCAGCGTGTGGGCACCGAGGTCATGAAAGGGCCGGAGCCAGGAGCCGAAGATCGGCCGCATCGACTCTCGCCCCTGCAGGTAGACGCCACGGATCTGGCCGGTGCCGTTGTCGAGGTTGAAGTAGCCCGACAAGGTCTCGTGCTCGGGCAGCAGCACCGCCGGCTCCTCTTCGGTCGCACCGGTGCCGAAGTGCTCCTTCACGTAGCCGCGGGATCCGAGCAGTCCCTGCTCTTCACCACTCCAGAGGGCAAGGCGAATCGTCCGCCGCGGACCACGCCCGAGTTCACACTGCAAGACGTGCAGAAGCCGGAACGCCTCCATCATCACAGCGGATCCGGATCCGTTGTCGGTCGCGCCGGTGCCGGTGTGCCACGAGTCGAAGTGCGCTCCGAGCATCACGACCTGGCTGCCGATGTCCGGGTCCGTGCCGGGAATCTCCGCGAGCAGGTTGCGCTCCATCGGGTCGCTCGCGTCGAACGTCGTTTCGAGTTCGAACTCGAGCTCGATGTCCTGCCCCTTCTCGATCAGCCGGCAGACACGGTTGTACTGCTCGACCGCCATCGTGACTTGAGGCACGACATCGGCGCCCTCCTGCCAGGGCCGCTGACGCTGACCATCGACCGGGGGCATGCTCGCCGACGTGGCGAACACGGTGCCGTACTGCCCCTTGAAGTAGCGGTCGACGATCAGCAGCGGGCGGTTCTCGTAGAGCACTCGCAGGACTTCGCCACGCCTGCGGAAGGACGCACGATCCCGTTGCGCCCTTGCGGCCGCGACCGGGTCAACGGTCGGGTCCGGCATGCTGTTGGCCTTCGCGAGCAGTTGCGGATCATTGAAGCGCGTCGCCGGTCCGTTGAACGGCTCGAATGCGTCCCGCGGCTCTTCGAGGAAGACGATCGCCTCACTGAGGTCCATCGCCCGGAGTTCGTCCTGCGTGAGGAGATCGGCGCGCACGACCTTGCCCCGCACTCGCCCTTCGACGCCCGGCGACCAGGCCTTCGGTGAGGCGATCACCGGCCAGGGGTTGTCGCCGACGACGTGCATCGAGAACCGCTGCAAGGACCAACCCGACCCGAAGGGTCCCCACTCCTCGAGGTGCACGTTCTGGGCACCCCACTCCCGCATCGTCTCGCCGGCCCAAGCCTGTGCGTTGACCAGGTTTTGCGACCCGGTCAGGCGCGGACCGTGGACGTCACAGATCCACGAGAGCAGTTCCTTCACTTGCGACTGCTCGAGGCCCTCACGACGAAGGATCTCGATCGCAGCTTCGTCGATCGACTCTTGAGCACGGAGTCCGGGCGCGGTGCCGAGGAACGAACACGACAACGCCACGAGGGAGAGGATCGCGGAGAGGAAGGGGCGCTTGATGTCAGTCATCGCTGGTCGGAGGCAGGGACCCTGCGAGCGAACCCTCAGACTGCCCGACGGTCAATCCACAAGCTCCGATCCACGGAAGCTGATCGAGGGCGAGATCAGCTGCCGAGGAATCGACCGCGGAGCTCCGGGGTCGGCACGCGACAGGTTTCACTCTTCCCGAAGAGGCGGTAACGCACTCTCGCGACCAGCCCGTAGGCGAGGTTCCGGAGGAAGGGCGGAACGAATCGGAAGATCGTCCCCCATCGCCACGGCCGCTTCAGGTAGCCCGCGATGCGCAGGACGGCACCGGACTTCTGGAAGGCCCGCCCGTCCTCGACGAAGACGATCGAGTCGAGGGCATCCGGATCGATGCCGTGCTCGACCATCAACTCCCGCCCTTCTTCGCTCTGAAGCGACGCGAACTTCAGCACGCCGGTCGTCTGACCGGGTTCGAGACGCTCGTGGTTGAGAACGAAGTCCACCCAGCCGCTGCAGAGGTTGCAGACGCCATCGAAGAGGATGACGGGCGCGGGGGATGTCGTTCGGTCGGTCACGGGGTCAGCCTCGGGAGGCCTGCTTAGGATGCCCGACGGCCGGGCGGAAGTCGCCTCGACTCGTCGGCACGACAACAACTCCTGAGACTGGATCCAAGTTTCCGGCCTCCGGACGAACTCCGCCTCGAGAGCGTCAAAAGCACTCCCCACCCCGACCCGGTCTGTGATTCGATGGACGCTCCATGGCCTTCGACCTCGCGACCCTCGCGGAGATCACCCTCCTGGTCCTCGGCTTCTACGCCATCGACCTGCTGACCCGTCGCGACGGGATGACCAAGACGTTGTCGGCCCTCCGGATCGGCACGCCGACCCTGCAGGCCAGCCTGCTCATCGGGTTGTCCCTGCCGCTCGCATTTTTCTGGAACTGGTCGAGCGTGCCGCAGGGAACGGCGATCGCGACCGTCGCACTGGGCCTGTCGTTCATGCTCGGCTGGAAGGCCGTGACCGAAGACATCGACCCGGTCTTCGGCGACCACGACCCCTGGTGCCGGCCGCTGGTGATCCTGTCGGTGATCGGACTCGGGTTCAGCCCGGCTTTCCTGATCCCGACGGCGTTCTTGTTCTCGACTCCCTACGGACTCTGGGAACACCACGCGACGCTCCCGATGCGCCTCCTACTCGCGCTGTCGGCGTTTCTCGGCGTTCAGTCGCTCGCGACCGGATTCGGCTGGCGCCTCGGAGAGGAGGCCCTACTCGCCGACATCTCCGTCCTTCTCTGGTTCCTCGTCACGATCCAGATCTCGCACTACCTGATCACGGCGCTCGCGAAGATCTGGCTCGGACCGAAGCCCTGGTCCTGGCCGGTCGACAACAAGATGCACCACCTCGGTGCAACGGCCTACTCCTGGGGTTGGGGACGGTGGATGTCCTGGGACCACTGGAAGAAGCTGGTCGGAGCACTGCGTCGCACGGAGAAGCCGATGCAGTGGTTCGCGTTCCTGGTCGAGCTCCTCGCACCACTCGCCCTGCTTCATCGCGACTGGGCGATCGCGTTCTGCATCCTGTGGGCCGGCTTTCACTTCGGTGTCGTCGCCGTGTCGGGACTGTTCTTCTGGGACTGGATCGGCGCCGACTTGCTGATCGCTGCGATGCTCCTGCAGACGCCGGCCGACCTCGCAGCGCCGGTCTTCGGGGGAATTCCGCTCGCAATTGGTGCGCTGTTCTTGGTCGCGTTCCCGCTCCGCCACAAGCTCTTCAAGCCGATCCCGCTCGGTTGGTGGGACACGCCGTTCACGCAACGGATGCACTGGCGGGTCACGGGCGAGAGCGGGAAGGTCTACGGGCTCTACAACGACTTCATGTGCCCGAACGAGCGCCTCTACGGCAAGGTGCACGCCTGCTTCATGGCCCCGCGCCAGGGCATGACCTACCACTTGGGTGAGGTGTGGAAGAAGGAGCTGCGCGACGCTCTGCGAGCAGCAGGGCCAAACCCGGAGAAGCTCGAGGAAGTGCGTGCCGAGTTCGGCTGCGAGCCGCGGTGCGAGACGCGGACGCAGAACCATCAAAACTACCTGAGGCGGTTCTTCGCCGAGCTCAACGACGGGGCGAAGAAGTCCCCGCTTCCGCACGCGCTGCGTTGGCTCAAGGCGCCGGGAGACCAGCTGTTCTACTGGGGCGATCTGCCGCGCTATCGCCGACAGGAACCCGTTACCGAAGTCTCACTCCACTACCGGGAGGAGTACTTCGACGGCGAGAAGCTCGTGCGCATTCACGACGAAGACGTCGTTGCTCTGCCGATCGATGCGGAAGCCCGCTCGCTCGATTGCGTGCCAGAACCGACCCCGCGTGAGATCGACGACCTGCTGCTCGAACATGCGAACGGCAAGATCATCGACCTACCGAACTTCGGCTCCGGCTACGTCGAGATCGACGACGGCAAGGCCCGGCCGAACACACAGGCCAACTGAGCGCGCTCAGCGACCGCGGCGCGCGCCCGGACGGCCGCCTCGGCCTCGACCACCGCGGGCTTCCGTACGCTCGCCACGTGCCCGCCCCCGACCGAGTCGCCCTCGGCCCGAGCGCTCCGAACGGAACTGCTCGATCCGTTCGCGGAGACGCTCACGCATCTCGGGATCGCGCAAGCCGCGAAGCAGGCGAGCGCCTTGTCTTCCCGAGCCGCGCCGGGTTCCGTTGCGGCCGCCACCGCGGCGACCTCGCTGGACTCGATCCGAGTTCCGGCCCGAGCGCTGGCCACGCTCACCGCGTCCGGCACCTCGACGGCCCTCGCGACGCCCGGCCCGAACACCGAAGCGACGACCTTCGCCTCGCTCTCCACGCTGCGGACGCCCCGACTCCTCTCCGCCGTTGCGACGCTCGTCGAGGAGTTCGCGAAGACGCTCACGTCGTTCCTGCAGTCGCTCGGCGGGGCGCTCACGTCGTTCCTGCAGTCGCTCGGCGGGGCGCTCACTGCGCGGCCCTTCACGCTCCGGTAGCGGACGACGGTCCTGGGCAGAAGCGGCAGAGGTGAAGACGGTTCCGAGCACGAGCGCTCGGACCACGATTCGTTGAAGGGGCATCATCTCGGGTGCGTTCCTCGTCGGTGTGCGAAGGGGTCTGCGATGACTACCGAACACGCAGGGCCGCGCCATCGAGCACCGAATGACTTCGTCAGACTTTCGACACGGCGATTCCGAGAGCGCGTGAACGCGGTGGCGCCGAGGCTAGGATCCCTGCGGAAGAGCGTGATGTTGATGTTCCAGGAACCAGGTTCGAGCGACACCCAAGGCCCAGTCCCGCAGGGCCCCATCCCGGCGGACCAATCGGCAGGAGAACTCCAAGGCCCGGCCCTCGAGCCCTCCAATCAGTGGCTCGATGCGGCCGAAGCGATCGGCATCGTCCTCCTCGCGTGGATCGTCGCGCTGATCATCAGCCGGTTGATCCTGGTGTGGTCGATGACCCGCATCAGTGGTCGCACGAAAGCCACCTGGGACGACCTGATCGTCGAGCGACGCGTCCCGCATCACCTCAGTCACGCAGTTCCGTTCCTGGTCTCCTACTTCGTCGCGCGCAGCTACGCGGACGGCTTCGAGAAGAGTCGCAGCGAGGTGCCGATCGGACCGACTCCGGACGAGGTGCAGACCCTGCCGAGCTGGATCCCCTGGGTCGAGCAGATCTCCCTGGCGGCGGTCTGGGCCGTCATGGTCTGGACGCTGCACGCGGCGCTTTCGGCGATACATGAGCTGTACATGCGCCGCCAGGACGAGCAGCGGCGCCCGATCAAGGGATACATCCAACTCGCGCGACTCGTCGTCACGGTCGCTGGCTCGCTTCTGGCACTCGCGTCGCTGCTCGGCCAGGACCTCTCGGCACTGTTGGCCGGCATCGGTGTCTCGACAGCGATCGTCCTCCTGGTGTTCAAGGACACGCTGACCTCACTGGTCGCATCGATCTCCCTGACGGCGAACGACACCGTGCGGGTCGGCGACTGGATCGAGATGCCGGCTGCAGGCGCGGACGGCGACGTCATCGATGTCGCGCTGCACATGGTGAAGGTCCGCAACTGGGACAAGACGATCACGACGATCCCGATCAACGATCTCTACGCGAAGACGTTCAAGAACTGGCGGGGGATGTCGGAGTCGGGCGGACGTCGCATCAAGCGTTCGATCAAGCTCGATATCAACTCGGTCCGGTTCCTCGACGAAGCGGACTTCGAACGCCTCGAAAAGATCGGCATCCTGAAGGGCTACCTCAACGGCAAGAAGAAGGAGCTCGAGGAGTACAATCGCCACCGCAACCAGGACGAACAGCGCCGCTTGACGAACATGGGCACGTTCCGGGCCTACGTCGCGCGGTATCTGCATTCGCACCCCGAGATCAACAAGGCGATGACCCTGCTAGTCCGCCAACTCGACCCAACCACGGAGGGTGTGCCGATCGAGATCTACGCGTTCACGAGCACGACGGCCTGGGGCGACTACGAGCGGATCCAAGCCGACATCTTCGAGCACCTGTTCGCCATCGCTCCGGCGTTCGACCTACGGGTGTTCCAACGTCCGACCGGCCTCGACCTCGAGCGAGCCGGGGTGCCAGGCGAGAGCGTCTGACTCCAAGAGCCTGGGTCAACCGGTCGAGAACCGCGAACCCCTGCAAAGCGCTGGGCTTTCCCGTAGCGTCCTACCGATGGACGCGCTTCGCAAAGCCTGCCGAGACGCATCGAAGGCGCTCGGCAAACTCCGATTCGGGCCGCCGGTCGACCGTGTCTACAACCCGCTCGTTTACGCGAAGAAGCCGCACGAGCGATACCTCGAACGGTTCGGCCAGGGCACGAAGGAGGTCCTGCTCCTGGGGATGAACCCCGGACCGTTCGGAATGGCACAGACCGGAGTTCCGTTCGGCGAGGTGGCCGCCGTGCGGGACTGGATCGGGATCGAAGAACCGGTCGGGAAACCGGAGAACGAACACCCGAAGCGCCCGATTCTCGGCTTCGACTGCACCCGCTCGGAGGTCAGTGGCCGTCGCCTCTGGGGCTTCGCACAGGATCGATTCGCGTCGCCCGAAGCTTTCTTCGAGCGATTCTTCATCCACAACTACTGCCCACTGGTCTTCCTCGAAGAGACCGGCCGCAACCGCACGCCGGACAAGTTGCCGAAACCCGAGCGCGAACCGCTCGAGGCGATCTGCGATCAGCTGCTGCAACGCATTGTCGAAACGCTCCAACCGAAACACCTGGTCGGCGTGGGAGCCTTCGCCGAACAGCGTGCACACCGCGTGTTCCCGGACGGATCGATCGCGATCGGCCGCATTCCACACCCCTCGCCCGCGAGCCCGGCGGCCAACCGCGGTTGGCAACCTCTGGCCGAAAAGGCCTTCGCCGACCTCGGAATCGAAGTCTGAAGCGCACGCTCAGAAACTGAGCAACGTCTCGAAGTAGACGTAGGTGCTGTCTTCCGCACGGGCGTTCGGAGCCCGCCGGAGCACGTCCCCGGCGAAGAGGTGAGCGACTCCGAACTCGAGCTGCAGACTGTCGGGGATCGCTTGCCAGCGCGCGGTGAGTTCGAGCTTGTGGCCGAACTCCGATCCAGAAGAACCACTCGGATCCTGAACCCCACCGACCGCGACGAAATCATCGTCCTCGGTCAGAAACACCGACCGCCAGCCGAGTAGGACGCTCATCGCCTCGGCCGGATGCACCTGGACCTTGAGCGCGGAAGACAGTGTGTTCGTCCGCGCAATCGGACCGAAGAGCCCGAGCGCTCCGAAGTCCGCCCGCACCTGGAACAGCGGATCGAATCGGTTGTTCTCACCGTCGTTCGCGGACTCGTCACCGGATCCACCATCGAGCTGCACGAACACCCGCGGCTCGAGCGGTGCATCGAAGGTGTAGCCGAGCTCCGCGTGCGCAAACCAGGCCAGGTGATCCAGATCCGGCCCCCCCGCCGTTGCCTGGGAACGACCGAACTGCAGGTTGCCTTCGAACTCGTAATCGAAGCTGGAGGACTCCGGCCGCCTCAAGGCACGGACTCCTGGCGTGTAGAGCTCGCGCTCCGGCCGCCCCTCGCGCTGGTCCGTGACAACATAGAAGTAGGCCTCCAGGGAGGTCCTCGGATCGAGGTCGGCGGAGACGAAGCTGCCGTAGAACTGCAGATCGACGTCTTGGTCGTTCAACTCCGGATCGTCGTCGAGCAGTGGGCCGAGCGCGCTCGGCCGAATGAGCGTCGGTAGGTACCAGAACACCTCGGCGCTGAGGTCGTCGAAGGCAGACTGGTAGGACGCGCCGGTGAAAGACTGGATCGTGTTGCGGTAGCGGTTTCGACCGACGAGCCGTCGGCCCCCGAAGTCGACTGTTCGACGACCGACCTTCAGCTCGCTGTCGGCATCGAAGGGCCCGTCGTGACCGACTTCGACGTAGCCCTGGAGGATGTCCACCGCGTCCGCACTTCCGACGTTGAGCAACGACCGGGACCCATCAGCAAGCTGACGAGCGTCGATGCCCTCGAGAGCGAACGTCACCGCGTCGACATCGACCTCGAAGAGCAGGGTCTGCCTCAAGGCGAGGATGTGATCGCTGCTCGCGAGCTGCGGATTCGCACGAAACTGCCCCTCCAATCCTTCATAGCGGGCTCGCGCCGAACCCGAGATCCGCAACCACTCCGGTAGTTGGAGTGCTTGGCTGAGACGAAACGCCGACTCGGGACGGACCTCGATCACCGACTCCTCAGGAGCGGTTGGGTCTTGGGCCGGGAGGACGAGAACGAGCGAGAGCGCAGCCAAGAGGCTCGCTGCCGCGGTTTGGGGAGAGGTTTCGGCCAGAGCGAAGTGCATCGAGAGGGAAAGCCGACGCGACGAAGATGCCGAACCATGCGTCGCATCTCCACCCGGATCCGGGCGATCCCCCCCATGCAGTCGACCGCTCAGCGCGAACTCTCCGCGCCCAACAGGACCGGCCGCGTACAGTCCACTTGGTTGGACACCCCTCCACGACGACGGAACCCGGACCGAGTTCAGACTCGGCCCCCACTCCGGGCCCCGCTGCCGCAACCTCCCGATGATGCGAAGACTCCACACCTGGCTTCTGTCGAGCAGCCTGGTCGTTCTCGGAACGGCCGCGCTGGCACACGCAGAGAGCCGCGCTCCCGCCTGCTTCCAAGTCCCAGAGCCGACGCTTTCCGACTTCGAGGGGACCTGGTTCGGCACATTGAAAGTCGGCATCCGCGAGCTGCGGTTGTCGTTCGAGATCTCGATGGAAGACGGCGAACTCGTCGCCGAGTGGAACAGCCACGACCAGGGAGCACTCGGACTCACGATCAACCGCATCGAAGTCGACGGACGGGAGATCGAGCTGACGATGAGATCTGCGGGCGCGACCTTCACCGGCACGCTGTCCGAGAACGGTGACCGACTCGTCGGCACCTTCGAGCAGCACCTGTCGTTCCCACTCGAGCTCGACCGGGTCGAAGAGGTCCCAGCGCCAGCCCGCCCGCAGACTCCGCAAGAGCCCTTCCCCTATCGCCAGATCGACGTTCGGTTCCATCACTCGGAAGACGAAGGCGCAGGACTGCTGGCTGGGACCCTGACCGTTCCGGAGGGCGACGGTCCGTTCCCCGCCGCGATCCTGATCAGCGGGTCGGGACCACAGGATCGAGACGAGACGCTGCTCGACCACAAGCCGTTCTGGGTACTCGCCGACCACTTGAGCCGGCGTGGGATCGCCGTGCTGCGCTACGACGACCGTGGAGTTGCCGAATCCGACGGTGACTTCGACAGCGCGACCACGTTCGAGTTCGCGAACGACGCTGCAAGTGCGGTCCGCTTCCTGGTGCGGCATCCGCTGATCGACCACCACTCGATCGGGTTGATCGGCCACAGCGAAGGCGGGTTGATCGCACCGATCGTCGCCAAGAAGTTTCGAGACCTCGAAGGAGAGAAGACCGGCCACAAGCCGATCCGCCTGGCCTACTGCGTCTTGATCGCCGGACCGGCGGTCGATGGCCGTGAGGTGCTTCGGGTCCAGCAGCGCTTGCAGCTGAGTGCGATGGGCGCCGAGGCGGACGAAATCGCGCGAGCGCAGGAACTCCAGGCCAAGCTCCTCTCCGCCCTTCTCGACTCGGAGGGCAAGGACCCTTCGGCAACTGTCGAGCTCGCGGCGGTCGAGGCTTGGAAGGACATGACGGAGGATGACAAGGGCCTGTTTGGAGCCGCGGTCGAGGAGGAATTCGTCGAACAGATCACGGCCACGCTCGGCTCGGAGTGGATGAAGACATTCCTCGTCCTCGACCCTGCGGAGTATCTGCAATCGCTCCGCTGCCCGACGCTCGCGATCTTCGGCGAGAAGGACGTCCAGGTCCCGCCATCGCAAAGCGCGGGACCGATGCGCGAATACCTGGCCGCGACCGGAGTCGACCTCTCGAAGGTCGTGGTATTCCGCGAGCTGAACCACCTGATGCAGCACTGCGGTACCGGGTCGGTCGAGGAGTACGCACGGATCGAGGAGACCCTCGCACCCGAGGTCTTGTCAGAGATCGGCGAGTTCGTTCGCGCGGTCACCAAGCGCCAGAACGACTGATTCCGGCGCGAGGTCTTGGTCGGTGACGCCCTGGCCTCGATCATCGCGCCATGGCCCGATCCCTGACCTCGCTCGTCACCGCGCTCGACGCGATCGCGCCGATCCGACTCGCTGCCGATTGGGACCGCGTCGGGCTGCTGGTCGAGCCGACCTCTGCAGCGCAGGTCGCAACGGTCCTGTGCGCGATCGACCTCACCGAGCCAGTCCTGGACGAGGCGCTCGAAATCGGCGCCGGACTGATCGTCGCCTACCACCCGTTGATCTTCCGAGGCCTCGCAGGGTTGCGGGCAAGCCGTCCGGACGAACGCACCGCTCTCCGATGTGCCGAGCGTGGCCTCGCGGTCTACTCGCCGCACACGGCCTGGGACGCCGTCGAGGGTGGCGCGACCGACTGGCTCAGCGACGGACTCGACCTGCCGTCGACCCGGAGCCCGATCGAGCCCGACGCGTCGGCCGGAGATCCGGCGGGCGGCGACGTCCTCGCTGGGCACGGTCGCTTGCTTCGCCTCGAGACTCCGGCCCGCCTCGACGACTTGATTCCGAGGATCAAGAGCCGCCTCGGGCTCGACCGCCTGCGAATCGCTCAGGGACGACGCGCCGAGGAGATTCGCACGATCGCAGTCTGCCCCGGAGCTGGGAGCTCGGTCCTGGAACAAGTCGCGGACGCCGACCTCTGGTGGACCGGCGAGATGCGCCACCATGACGTGTTGGCAGCGCGCGCACGCGGCACCTCGGTGATCCTCTCGGAGCATTCCCTGACCGAACGCGGATCGCTGGCCCGCCTCGCCGATCGACTCCGCGAACTCTGCCCAGATCTCAAAGTCTGTTGCTCGACCGCGGACCGCGATCCACTCGAGTGGGCCTGAAGCGCTATGGTCTTGGCGTGAGCGAGTCGTTTGAGCTGTTCGAGTCCCTGCGGGCCAACCACGTCGACCAGGTGCGGTCGATGCTCGAGCGGGATCCCGAACTCGCGACCAGCCGTGACGAGTCCGGTGTGTCCCTTCTGATGCACCTCTGCTACCGACGGGAATTCCAGCTCGCCGAATCGACGCTCCGCGTGCTGCCGTCGATCGACGCCTTCGAGGCAGCCGCTCTCGGACGTTCAGGCGACCTTTCCGCTGCGGTCGAGCGCTCTCCTGGCCTTCTGACCCGTCGCAGCCCCGACGGGTTCACCGTGCTGCACCTCGCTGCGTTCTTCGCCCACTGCGAGGACGTCGCGTGGCTGTTGAAGCGAGGGGCTCCAGCCGACGCGATCGCGCGCAACACCTCGATCGTCCGACCGCTCCACTCGGCGGTCGCCGCTCGGAGCGCTCGTTGCGCCGAGCACCTGCTGAATGCCGGCGCCGAGGTCGACGCGATCCAGCGCGGAGGGTTCACCCCGCTCCACGGTGCCGCTCAGTCCGGCGACCTGGACCTGCTCGAACTCCTGCTCAGCCGCGGCGCGGACCGCGCGATCGAGAGCGACGACGGGAAGCGGGCGATCGACCTCGCCGTCGCGCGCGGCCAGGGCGAAGCGGTCGCCCGCCTCAGCCGCTGATCGACCGAGATCTGCTGGTCATTTTCGCTCTGACGTAACCGTCTTGTTCGCATGGGTTTGCGGCGGGACCCGCCGATGGCGCCGGGTTTTCCGAGGCAAACGGCTCAGACTTGGGGGTATCCCCCATGGAAGCGCCAAGGGCACCGGCGCGACCAAATGCGGGCTCCGGGGTCGAGTCGAGGCCGATCCCCTCGACCTGGCTCGACGCCGGGGCCTGCTTCATTTCCGCCCGGAGCCCCGAGGCGCGCCGCTGGGCCGCTGACTCGGAATCGACGCTTCGGTCTGCGAGGATCGCTCGAGCTCGTGCGCATCACGTATCTCGTCCACCAGTTCCTGCCGAACTACTTCACCGGCACCGAGCAGTACTGCTACGCGATCGCCCAGGCGATGCAGGAGCGCGGTCACGATGTCGAAGTCCTGGCGCTCGAACCGGACTTCTCGGAGACCGAACCGTTCTTCGAGAGCACGCGCGAGACGATCGAAGGACTGCCCGTGCAACGGCTCCGGACCTGGATGCACCTCGACCGGGACTTCGAACGGATGGAATGGTCGCACCCGTTCCTGACCGAACAGGTGCGCCGCCACCTCGAGGCACGCCGCCCCGACGTCGTCCACGCGTTCCACCTCCGCTACCTCGGTGCACCGATCCTCGACGTCGCCCGCTCGCTCGGGGCCCGGGTGTTTCTGCACCTGATGGACTTCTGGCTCCTCTGTCCACAAGTCACCCTTCGCCGCGCGGACGGCGAACTCTGCGAAGGACCACCCGAGAACGGACTCGGTTGCATGGACTGCGTGCGGCCGGGTCTCCGGCGCGAACTGTCCTTCGATCGCACCGGGGATGAGCTCGCCCGACTCGCGTCGATCTGGCCTGCGGACGCCGAAGTGCCACCGGGCCGCGTCGGACGCGCGCTCGGTCTAGTGTCGCGACCCAAGGAATTGCGCCGCGCGGTCCTCGCGAACGCCACGAAGATCTGGGCACCGTCCGCTTTCCTGAAGCAGGCCTTCGTCCAGAACGGGTGGCCCGAGAGCCGGATCGACGTCCTGCGCTACGGCGTTGACCCCGCGCGGGTCGGAGACGCGGCCGATCGCCATACTCCCGCGCGGAAGCTGCGCTGTGCGTTCGTCGGGTCGCTGAGCGAACACAAGGGCACACAGGTAGCAGTCGACGCCGTGCTCGCCGCCGGACCCGAGGTCGAGCTGACGCTGCACGGGAGAGAAACTGACTTCCCCGACTACAGCCGAGCCTTGCGACAACGCATCGGCGACGACCCTCGAGTGCGGTTCGCCGGCCCATTCGAGCGGGATCGACTCAGCGATGTCCTAGCGACGACCGACCTGCTGATCGCGCCGTCCCTCTGGTACGAGAACACCCCGTTCGTCGTTCTCGAAGCCCAGATGGCTCGCGTCCCGGTCGCGGTCAGCGATCTCGGAGGCATGTCGGAGATCGTCCAAGACGGAACGAACGGCCTGGTCTTCCCGGCCGGTGACAGTGCCTCTCTCGCAGAACGCCTGCGTGGACTCGTCGCCGATCGCAATCAGCTGTCCGGCCTGCGCGAAGCGGCACCGATGGTGAAGACGCTCCAAGCCAACGTGTCCGAGATCGAGGCCGCGCAGCTCGCGACTCTGAATTGAGGACGCGATCGCCGGTTGCGGCCCCTGGGATCGGAAGGCTCTGATCCCTGGCGGCGCGGTAGTTCTTCGCCGCCGACGAGTCGACAGCTACCCTTCGAATCGGATGTTCCGCACCAACTTCACCCGCATCCTCGATGAGATCGCGAAGATCGAGAAGCGCTTCGACGCGATCGAGACCACGCAGCAGGAGGTGCTGAAGCAACTTGCGGAGATTCGTTCTGAGCTCTCGCAAGCCGAAGACGTGCAGCGCCTTCAGATGGAACGCCAACGACTGGCCGACCAGGGCATGCAACTCGTCGAACAACTCGAGGCTGCGCGCCGCGAGCTACACGACGCGAAGTCCAAGTGATCGACGAACGGCACTCCGATGAAGGTATCCCTGTTCATTCCGACCTGGAACGGTGAGCAGGAGCTCCAGCCCGTGCTGACAGCACTGGCTAAGCAGCCTGGCATCGAAGACATCGAGAAACTCGCGATCGACAGCTCGTCGAGTGACGACACGGTAGAGCTGCTCCGATCTCATGGGTTCGAGGTCGAGGTGCGACCTCAGAGCGAGTTCGACCACGGCCGAACGCGCGACGCCGGAATCGAACGGGCGAGCGGCGACATCGTCCTCCTCCTGACCCAAGACGCGATCCCAGCCGACCAGAACTGGCTGTCGAGCCTGATCTCCGCCTACGACGAACCGAACGCCGCCGCGGCCTACTGCAAGCAGATCCCACGCGAGGACTGCAACCCGTTCATCGCGCGTCGACTCCGCGAGTGGACCGCCGGCAAGAACGAACGAGCAATCCAAGAACGCGCGAGCGCTGAGGAGTTCCAGTCGCTCGAACCGATGGATCGCCTCCAACGATGCGCGTACGACAACGTCGCCGGCTCGGTACGGAAACGCGCCTGGCGAGATCTGGGTGGGTTCGGATCGCGACCCTTCGGTGAAGACGTCGCGTTCGGGAAGAAGGCGATCCTGGGCGGCTACGACGTCGTCTTCGAAGCCAGCTCGGCGGTCGTGCACTCGCACAACCGATCGCCGAAGGCCGAGGGCAAGCGCATCTATTGCGACCATCAGAATCTCCGCGACCTCTTCGGCATCCTCCTCTTCCCGACCTGGCAATCCTGCCGAGACGGCATCGCCTGGGCCGAGGTCGAATACGTGCGTGTCGTCGAGGAGTTAGGGCTTCCGGACTCGGAACGCGACGAGCTCTCCGGGTGGGCCAGGGACTACGCCCGCTGGGCATCACTCGGCATGTTCCTGGGCGCGCGCTCGCAAGAGCACATGAGCGGTCCTCACGGCGAGACCTACCGCGCGCTCGACCGAGCGATGCATTCGGGCATCTGAACCGCCGAACGCGGAGGTGGCACTCGGGAAGTTTCCGAGCTGCAAGGCGTCCGAGCAGGGCCGTTGGACTCCCGTCGACGACGAAGCAGTTCCCCAACAGTTCTTCGCCGTATTGCTACGATGCTCGCCCCGCGGCATCGCTTCGGGACCCTGATGACGACGGACGACCGAGAGAACCGGACCGCGATGCAGCGCGAACTCGAACGCCTGCACGCTCGCCTCGACCAGCTCGAGAACAGCGTTCGGGAGGACCGTGCGCTGCGTGCGGAGCTGAACGAACTTCAGAACAGCCGCAGACAGCTTGCCGACCAGGCGGCCCACCTCGTGCAGCAGCTCGGTGAAGCGCGGCGCGAAGCCAACTGGTTCAAGCAGAAGCTCGAAGAGGCCGAAGGTTCGCAAGCCAACTGAGGCGCGTCATGACGACTGACATGGGGGAACCGGCGGCAACAGTCCTGAACGCGCCTCGCCTCGAACTCCGTGATCTCCGAGTCCGGTTTCCGTCGACCCCGCGATCACGAGCCGAAACGGCGAACGGATCCAACCGCCCCTCCATCAGTCTGTCCGTCGACCAAGGCCAGAGTCTCGTCGTCCTCGGCTCACGGCAGGACGAGTTGACCCTGTTGCTGCGGACCATCGTCGGGCTCCGTCGTCCAGCCTCCGGAGACGTCCTGCTGGACGGCCGGCCGGCGTTTCACGGAACGCGAGGCGTTCAGATGGTCGCACGAGATTCCGCGATCCCTCTCGGCTCGACCGCGACCGAGGTCCTGAAAGGGCGCGCTCGCCTCCTCGGCATCGACCCCGGATCGATAGAGAAGGTCACGAGCGAGCTTCTTCGGAAGATCGGACTCCTCACCCGCGCCTCCCGTTCGATCCGCGACCTGACCCAGGCCGAGCAGCATCGTCTGCGGTTGGCCTTTGGATTGCTCGCCGAGCCGCTGCTGCTCTGCCTGGACCTCCCGGGATCCGCCTTCGACATCGAGGGCGAGGGCTCGCTGCAGGCACACTGGTCGGACCTGCTGGCACGCGGAGGCTCCGTGCTCTGGGTCTCGACGAGCTTCGGAGAGCGTGAACACGCCACGAATCGATGCGCCCGACTCCAGGATGGACGCATGCTCTGGGTTCGCGAATCCCGGACGATTCAGACCGCACGCCCCACCTTCGAGATCCGCCTCGAAGGCTCGGTCGATGCGACGCTCCAGCGACTCACGACTGAGACCTTCGAGTGCGTCACGGGTTCGTCGTTCGATCGCAACCGCCTGGTCATCCGATTCGCGACCGAGGACCAGGTCGACGACTTCGTCCGGTTCTGCTCCGAGCATCGACTCCGGCTCCGTGGACTGGCGCGACAGCGCGCTTCACTGGACCAGCTCGTCCCGCCGATTCCGGAGTCCAAGTCCTGATGGGCGACGCGACGAACACTTCGGAAACCAACGGCGCCGGGCAGCCCCTTAGCCCGCGCCGGATCGACACGCTTCGATCGATCCGCGTCTTCGCGGGCGACACGATCCGCATCGCGCATCGGCACCGCAGCTTCCAGCTGCTGCTCGTGCTGTCGTTTCTGCCGATCACGGCAGCTCTGTTCAGCGAACGACCTTCGACGCCGCTCCGAGACTCGCTTCGGGTCGACGCGCAGATGTTGATCAACGCGAGCGTTGCTCCATCGATGGTCGAATCTCTCCGCGACGTCTCGATCGGCGATCCGGAGCCGGTCGCGTCGCAGGTGCCGTGGCCTGAGCGTTTCGACGACGGACTCTGCGTCCGGATCGACCTTCGCCGGGAAGGCAACGCGAACGCTCTGATGCGGAGCTGGCGACGCTTGTCCGGCCTGCTCGACGACGACCTGGAGACTGACGGACGACCGACCATCGAAGTCCTCGCGGAGTCTTCGATCCGAACGAACTACGAGGAATGCCTCGTTCTCCAAGATCCCTGGGAACCGACGGTCCTGCACCTCGCGGTGCGAGGCACTCCCGAGGGGCTGCCCAGTGACTTCGTCTTCGGAAGCATGCTACGGCGCCGCATGGCGATCCCTGAGTCAGTCGACAGCGCGCGAGACCTGAGCCTGTTCGCTTTCACCGCGATCTTCAACCGCCAGACGATCTCGGTGTTCTTGTTCCTGACCCTGATCCTCTCGATCCCGATCGTCCTTCCGACCCTTCGCCGGGAGACGATGGTCAGCCTGATGGAAGCCGGCGCGTCTCCGGTGCAAGTCATCCTCGGCCGACTGGCAGGACTTCTGTCGCTGGCGGGTATTCCGATGACGATCTCCGTAGTCGGCACGATGCTCCTGCTCGGATCAGGCATCGAGTCGGCACCAGCCGAAGTCCTACTGCTCGTTCCGCAAACGCTTCTCGCGTTCGCCGCGCTGATCGCAGTCACGATCGCCGGCGTCTCGATCGGACTGCCGATTTTTTGGATCGTCGCAACGACGATGGGCTGCTGGTTCTTCGCCCAGTTCCTGCAGGACGGCACTGCGGCGATCGGCCGCTCCCGCCGCCCGCCGGGCGAAGGACTCCGCCTCGCGGTCGAGTTCGGCCGCGAGGCGCTCCCACGTGTGCGCGAGCTGACCGGCTCGCCGCGGTTCGAGGACGTCTTCGTCACCGCGCGAACACTGGCCCTGTTGGTGATCCTCTCGATCTTCTGTCAGGGTCACGGACGCAACGTGCGGCGCCCCTGGGCGCGTGCCTGATCAGCGGTCGATCCGGATCGAAGGATGTCGACGCCTCGCCTCGTCGATCGCCTCGTCACTGATCCCGTCACAGAGACTCAGATCGAGCTCGGAGAAGTGGGGCGTATCGCCGGTCAGCCGCAGCAACGACTCGTTGTTGAGAGCATCGCAGTTCACGAGGCTGAGGCTGCGAGTCGCGAATCCGTTCGGAGTGGACTGAGCCAGCAGGTGCTGGATCGACGCGTCTCCGATCGATGTGAAATCGAGAACCAGATTCTCAGCCGTGGGCAAGAACTCCCACGACAGGATCCCTTCGTCGTCGAGCTGGGTGTCCCTCAGGGACAAGGTTCGCAAGTTCAGTCGGCCGAGCGGCTCGAAGTCCAAACCCTCGAGCTTGGAACAACGATCCAAACGGAGGTCTCTGAGCCATCGGATTCGAGTGAGCAACTCGACGACGAGGCCATCAACCCCATCACAACCGCTCAGGTCCAGCTCGGTGATCGGAAGGTGCTCCAACGCCAACAGAGACTGCGTGGTCACATCGGTACCGGACAGATCCAGCCTCAGCGACGCGCTTACCGGCCTTGTTCGAGCCATTCGCGGTAGGAGCCGATCCGTCGGAATCGAGGATCCTCCGAGATCGAGCTCTCGAAGAAGCAGGTCCGCCAACCGACTCGCGTTCTCCGAACGGAGGCTCTCGATCGACTCCCCGTACTCGACGACTCCGGAGTCTTCTCGACTGAGGTCGAGATAGCGCAGATTCGTCATCTTCGAGATATCGATGAGCCACGCGAGATCGATCACACGGATGTGGCTTGTCTGAACTCGAAAACCCGGAAGCTTGAGACGACTCACCGACGAACCCGAGAGTGCGGCGAGGCAACCAGAACTTGCGGGGTAGTCCTTCGGCGACGCGAATACGGTGCAGTCGAGCAGCCACAACTCCATCAGGTGAGGGATCGCAGCGAGGTCTGCGATCTGCTCTTCGTTGATCGTCCCCTGGCGAATCACGACACCTCGAAGCTCCCTCCATCTGCGAAGGGGCTCGAGATCGATCGACGTGACGTTCTTCGACCAGTTCTCGAAGACGACAGTGATCGCGTGCGGGGGTTCCGAATCGCGATCGAGATCGAACTGCGGGTTCGCGACACCGGGCGATCCTTCGAACCGAAGCGTCCCGCCATAGCCTTCGTACTGACCCGCCTTGAACTCCTCGAAGTCCGCCTGCGTCCGGATGATGCCGAACTGATGACGAGCCGCTCGCTCGGCTCGACTGGCGAGAGCCGTAAGCAAACTGACGACCTCGGCCGGAACGTCGCAGTCCCCCAGCCCAGCGAAGCTCACGCCAGACTCCGAACCACCAAGCAGGGTGCCTTCGACGTATTCGCCGTTCGACAACACGAGCCGGAAGGAATTCGGCCAGATGGAGCCCGCCTGCTGCGAACGGCGCCGGGCCTCCCCAAGCCCGCGACGCAGTGCCATGAGCTCCTCATCTTCCGCGAGGACGGCCGCAACCTCCGGCCGCGGGGCCCCGTCGTGGAACCACACCTCCCAGGTCGCCCGCAGATCACGCATCTCGATGCGTTCGATCCGGCTCAGGTGGGCACGAAGATCTTCGACGGACTTCATGCGCAGGGCGTTCTCGTCATCCTGCGACTGCTCGTCTCGCGTCTCCTGCCTCGGCTCGTCCGGATCGGGTTCCGGACCGCCCGCGATCTCGAACGCGAGGAACGCCACGACCAGCAACCCGGCGGCGACGAGGAAGAAGTTCAGGAGCTTCGAAGGACTCTCGGCCGACGCGCCGACCTCGCGCGCCGCGAGGACGCGCTCGGCGAGATCGTCGGCCACCGCAGCGTCGCTCTCGCTTCGAAGTCCCGCTCCGATCAGTCGATCCATCGCCTGCTCGGAGGCGTTGCGCTTGCTCTCACTCATCGTTCGCTCCCTCGTCGTCTCCGTCGGCAATCGTCGCTCGCCAGGCCCTCGGCAGCGCGTCTCCAAGGCGTCGGCCAACACAGGCTCGCAGGGCCGCCCGCGCACGGCGAAGTCCCTGCTTGACCGCGGGCTCACTCATCTCGACCGCCTTCGCGAGTTCCGTCCGCCCCAGATCGTCGCGGTGCCGACGTAGAACCAACTCACGCGCCTTCGGTGAGAGTTCCTGCAGACAGCGCTTCAGCGCGTCGTCGAACATCCCGGTCCCCTGTTCGTCGTGCAGCGCAGCGAACAGGTCGTCGACCCGATCCATGATCTCCTCGTCGAGAGTGACCACACGTGGCGCGCGACGCCTGGTCCTCACCAGATGGCGCCGCGCCGTGGTCCGGAGGTAGCGACGCGCCGCCGCATCTCCCTGATCCTCGACCCCTCGCTCGAGGGCGAGGACGAACACATCCTGAGCCACGTCGAGCGCCTCCGCTTCGTCCGCCCCGAGCGCCTTCAAGTAGCGCAGCAGCACTCCCTGATGGCTCTCGATCCATCGGATCAGGATCGAATCACGAGTTCGTTCGGTCATCGGCGAAGGGCGCTCGACCACAGAGGGCTCGGACCTCACACCAACCTCGCGAGAGGATCGGGCGCCACGCATCGAGCGCGCGGAGGCTGCCATCGAGTCGGTCATCCCCCACTGAAGGCCAGAAGCGGGGCCGGGGGCGACATCGGATCCGTGTTTTTCCGCCGCCGCGTCTGAGCGGGTGGCTTGCACCGGCCTAACTGCCCCCGGACCCTGTGGTCGTGGAACCCCACAACCCAGAGACCGGCGACGAACCGATCGAGCTGGACCGCGCCTTCGACCGCGACTACCTGCACTTCTACGCGCCGTTCGAAGACCCGGACCTGGTCCAGAGCGAGGCGCAGCTGATCGCCGACCTCGCTGCGCTCGACGAAGCGACCGAAGTCCTCGACCTCGGCTGCGGCACCGGCCGTATCGCCACAGCCCTCGCCGAGCACGGAATTCCGGTCACCGGTCTCGATCAGTCCGAGCTGCTGCTGTCGGCGGCGCGGAGCCGCCCGCACGGCGACTCGGTGCGCTGGGAGCAGGCCGACTATCGGGAACTTGTGGAGAACTCCCGATTCGACGTCGTGGTGTCCTGGTTCACCGCCTTCGGCTACTTCGACGATGCAACGGATCGCGATGTTCTGCGACGTCTCCACAACGCCTTGCGCCCCGGCGGAACCCTGATCCTCGACGCGGCGAGCCTGATGCAGGTCGCCGGCGCCGACGGACAATCCGAGATCCATCGCAGAGGAGAGGATCTCCTGATCGACGAAGTGCGGTACGATCCGTTGGTCGGGAGGCGAATCACCGACCGGACCGTGTGCCGGTGCGGGGAGCCTCCTCGCACCTTCCGGTTTCCGCTCCGCGTCTTCACTCCGACCGAGCTGTGTTCCTGGTTGGAAGTGGCGGGATTCGTCGAGGTGGAGTTCTTCGACGAGGACGGCCACGGCTTCCACCTGGACGCGACTCGGATGATCGCGCGGGCGCGGAAGCCTCAGACTCCATGACGACTTCCTCGACTCGAATTGCCGGCCCGAGCGCCCTCGCTTCCCACTGGTCCCTCGACACGGAGTTCGACTTCCTGAACCACGGTTCTTTCGGCGCCACGCCGAAAGTCGTGCTCGCGCAGCAAGATCGCCTGCGTGAGGAGATGGAAGCCCAGCCGGTCCGGTTCCTCGCTCGCGAGCTCGAACCGCTGATGGACCAGGCGCGCGCCGGACTCGGGGCGTTCGTCGACGCCGACCCGGACGACCTCGCCTTCGTCGCGAACGCGACCGCCGGCATCAACACGGTCACCCGCTCGCTGCAGCTCGAAGAGGGTGACGAAGTCGTCACCTGCGATCAGGAGTACAACGCGAGCCGTAACGCGTTGATCTTCGCCGCCGAGCGCGCCGGCGCGACCGTGCGGCACGTGCAGATCCCGTTCCCGATCGAGGGACCCGAGGTCATCGTCGAGCGCTTCCTCGCCGCCTGCAACGAGCGGACGAAGCTCGTGATGTTCGACCACATCACCAGCCAGACCGGCCTGCTCTATCCGGCCGCGGAACTGACCGAGAAGATCCAGGCGCTCGGCATCGACGTGATGATCGACGGCGCGCACGCGCCTGGTCAGGTGGCGGTCGACCTCGAAGCGATCGGCGCGGCCTACTACACGGCCAACTGTCACAAGTGGATGTGCGCGCCGAAGGGCGCCGCATTCCTGCACGTGCGGAAAGACAAGCAGGACGGCATCCGTCCGCTGACGATCTCGCACGGAGCCAACTCCCCGCGCGCAGATCGTTCGTTCTTCCGCGTCGAAGCCGACTGGCTCGGCACCGACGATCCGACGCGCTGGTTGTGCATTCCGGATTCGATCCGGTTCCTCAGCGAACTGTTCCCCGGCGGCATCGACGAACTCCAGCAACGCAACCACGACCTCGTGCTGCAGGGTCGGAAACTGCTCTGCGACGCGCTCGAAGTCGACATTCCCTGCCCCGAGTCGATGATCGGCTCCCTCGCCTCGGTGCCGCTACCCGACGGCCACCCCGAGGATGTCGGTCCGCCGCCGATGTTCCTCGACCGCCTGAACGTGCGCCTGTTTGAAGAGCACCGCATCGAGGTCCCCGTCGTCATGTGGCCGAAGAAGCCGCACCGCGTGCTCCGGATCTCGGCTCAGGCCTACAACCGCATCGAACAATACGAGCGGCTCGCGAGCCTGCTCCCAGACCTCTTGCGCAGCTGATCCGCCGCGCAACGGATCGCGAAGAGCCGAATGCGAGAACTCGACTGCCGGAACTGCGGCGCGACGATGCGCGGCGAGGACGTCGATCGCCGTCTGGCAATCGTCACCTGTCACCACTGCGGTGCGATCTACGACCTGACGAAGCGCCGCGTCCTCGAGGCGCAGCCGGAGGAGGAGACCGAGCCTCTGCCGCGAGCGCCAGCTGCGATGCCGGAGCGCTTCACGGTCGTCGAAGAACCTCGTGAACTGACGATCACCTGGCGTTGGTTTCGTCCCTCGGTCTTCTTCTTGTTGTTCTTCACGATCGCCTGGAACGGCTTCTTGCTGGTCTGGTACGGAGCGGCGCTCGGGATCTCGGTCGGCGGAGGTGGAGCCGCCTCGTTGTGCATGATCCTGTTCCCGCTCGGCCACGTGGCCGTCGGGATCGGACTGACCTACCTGGTCGCCGCCGTCTTCCTGAACAAGACGATCGTGACCGTCGACTCATTGGCCCTACAGGTCCGCCACACGCCTCTGCCCTGGTATCCGGCGCCAAGAATCCCAGTCGACGATCTCGAGCAGCTGTTCATCAAGCAGAAGGTCCGCCACACCAAGAGCGGTCCGACCAGCCGCTTCGAACTGCGGGCAGTCACGAGGAACGAGACGTCCAAAGTCGTGCTCAAGCAACTCGAGGAAGTCGAACAGGCCCTCTGGCTGGAGCAAGCGATCGAGGACCGCCTCGGGATTCGAGACCGCGCGGTCGCCGGCGAGATGCTCAGCGACGCCCGTCAGCTCTGAAGGTTGCGGGTCAGTTGCGGCCAGCCATCACCCCGCCGTCGACATCCCAGACCGCGCCGGTGACCCAGGACGAGTCGTCGGCGAGCAGGTGTTCGATCGTCGCCGCCACGTCGTCGGACTGACCGATTCGACCGATCGGGTGGAAGCCATTGAAGCCCTGCAGCTCGCTCTCGATCTTCGAGGGCTCGATGAAGCTGCCGTAGATCGGGGTGTGCACGACCGCAGGCGAAACCGCGTTGACGCGGATGTTCGCGTCCGCGAGCTCCATCGCCAGATGCTGGGTCAGCGAGTGCAATCCGGCCTTCGCCATCGAATAGGCCGAGGACGGCGTCGCCTTGACCGCCTGCTTCGCCCACATCGAACCGATGTTGACGATCGAACCGCCGCCGTGATCCCGCATGTTCTGAGCTGCGGCCTGAGTCAGGAAGAACGTCGCGCGGTTCAGGTCCAGGTAGGCGTCGTAGTCAGCTTCGTCGTGCTCGAGGAAGGGCTTGGGGCTGAAAGTGCCAGCGGCGTTGACGAGGTAGCCGATCCGGCCGCCGTTCCGGAGATCGTCTGCGAACGCCCTCACCGCTTCACGATCTCGCAGATCGAGAGCCGTCGCCTGGACCGAGCCGAGCGCTCGGACTTCTCCGGCTGCTGCGGCCAGCTTCTGCTCGTCCCGCGCCACGAGATGCACCGGGAGGCCTCGCTTGAGGAGTCGCCGCGCGGTGGCGAGGCCCATGCCGGAGGAGCCACCGAGGATCAGAGCCGTGTTGTCTTTCGAAGTCATGTTTCGTCGCTTTCGGATGCGTGGGTTACCGAGTCGGCGAGCAGGGGGCTCACCGCCGGGCGCAGATTACCTACCAAGTGATAGGTAGTTCCTGCGGAAACAAGTTTCTTCTCAGGCCCGTGGATACCCTCCTCCGGATGATCCGTGTACGAGGATTGCAGAAGAGCTACGGCAGCCATCGGGCGGTCGATGGCTTGGACCTGCAGGTCGAGAAGGGCGAGCTCTTGGGCCTTCTCGGCCCGAACGGCGCGGGGAAGACGACGACGATCTCCTGCGTCGTCGGGGTCCTGAAGATCGATCAAGGTGAGATCGAGTTGTTCGACGGTGGCTCGCCGGACGACCCCGACACCCGAGCCCGCCTCGGCGTCGCGCCTCAGTCTCTGGCCCTTCACACGGAGCTGACCGGGCTCGAGAACCTGCGATTCTTCGGCCGACTCCAGGGACTCGCCGGCAAGACGCTCCAAACCGCGGCCGAGCGCGCTCTCGATCAGGTCGGGCTCCTCGACCGCGGCAAGGACCTCACCGGGGGCTACTCCGGCGGGATGAAGCGCCGTCTGAACCTCGCCTGCGCGCTGGTCCACGAACCCGAGCTGATCTTTCTCGACGAACCGACGGCCGGGGTCGACCCACAGGCCCGCAACCTGCTGTTCGACGTCGTCAAGCGACTGAAGGACGCCGGGACGACCGTCGTCTACACCACCCACCTGATGGAAGAGGTCGAGCGCCTCTGCGATCGCGTGGTGATCATCGACCACGGGAAGACGATCGCCGAGGGCACCGTCGACGGCCTGATCGACCAACACGGCGGTCTATCGATGGTCGAGTTCGAGTTCGAGGACGGCGCCGACCTCAGCGGATTGCCCGACCCCACGACCGACGGGCTCGTCCTCGTTTCGACTTCTGATCCGGGCGCCGAGCTCGCCCGGATCGCCGGACGAGGTGGCGTGCGCTCAGCTCGCGTCCGACGTCCCGACCTCCAGCACGTCTTCCTCGAACTCACCGGAAGGGAACTTCGCGACTCATGAGCAACCTCTCGGTGACTCGACGGCTACAGATCGCCTGGGCGATCGCTCGCAAGGACCTGACCATCCTCCGCCGCGACAAGGCCGCGCTGTTCTCCCTGCTCGGCATCCCGCTGATGTTCGCGACGTTCTTCGGCGCGATCTTCGGTGGAATGATGGGCGGCGGCGGAAGCTCGAAGCTGCAACCGGTCGAGATCGCGGTCGTCACTCCGCTCCCGAACGAGGAGGCCGAGGCGTTCGTCCAGCGACTCGCCGACAGCGGCAGCGTCGACATCGCCGGCGTGGAACTCGACGAGGCGCGGCGCCTGGTTCGGACCGGTGATCGAACGCTCTATCTCGAGATCCTCTCGATGCCGAGAGCGAGCGAGATGCTCCGCGGAACGGCTCCGACGTTCCGCATGGGCGTCGATCCGAGTCGACAGACCACGCGCGGGCTGATGACCGGGCTGATCGCCGAGGCAACATTCGAGGAGCTCGGTCAGGTGATGGCGGACCGAGACCAGTTGCAGTCCTCCCTGGACGAACTGTCGACGGACCTCCAGGAATCAGAAGACGTCAACTTCGCACAGCGCGCGCTGCTGAAGACGGCCTTCGATTCGTTCATCCGCTTCCTCGAAGACTCGCCCGAGGACGGCGACGACAACGCCGTCCCGGGGTCGGGCGGATTCGGGATGCGTCCCGAGATCGAGGTCGAGACGGTCGCGCGCGAACAGCGACGGAAGATCACGTCCTACGACGTCTCGTTTCCCCAGGCGATGGCCTGGGCGCTGATGGGTGCCGCCTCCGCTCTCGCGCTGTCCCTGGTGAAGGAAGCGCGCGCAGGAACGCTCCAGCGCCTGCGTACCACACCGGTCGACGGTCAGTCGATCCTGCTCGGAAAGACTCTCGCGACCGCGCTCGCCGGCGCCCTCGTCGTCGTGGTTCTAGTGGCGATCGGGATGTTGATCTTCGGGATCCGCATCGACGACGGCCTCGCGACGGGTCTCGCCGTCGGATTCTCGGCGCTCGCCTTCGCAGCGCTCGGCACGTTCCTCGGGACGCTCGGGCGCACTGAGGAAGCCGTCTCCGGCGCCTCCTGGGGTGTGCTGATCGTCTTCGCGATGCTCGGCGGCGGCATGGTGCCGGAGATCGCGATGCCCGATTGGATGCGCTCGGTCGCGGTGCTCAGCCCGGTGCGCTGGAGTATCCGAAGTCTGGAAGGCGCGACCTGGCGAGCCTTCGACTACTCGGAGCTGATGTCGACCTGCGGCATCCTGTTCGCGTTCGCGGCCGTCTTCTACGTCGCTGGCGCGATCCGAATGCGCTCCCTGCGCCAGTGAGCGCCGGCCCTCGTGCTCAGCTCTTCGACTGACGCACGAGAAACAACGTGACCGCGCTCAATACGAGCTCGGCGACCGCCATCGCGAACAGGGTCGGATCACCTTCTGATTCGCCGGGGAACACCGGGGCAACACCGAGATCGGTCCCGAGGTGCGACCCGATCGCACCGACCATGACGCCGATCGAGAGCAGTGCTCCGAGCTGTCGGTAGCGCGGCTGGATCAGTAGGAGAATGGCGACGATCTCCGCCGCGGCCGATCCGTAGCGACCCAGATCCCCCATCCCGGTCTGCTCGAACAGCCACACCGATTCCGGCGCGCCGCTGAGCTTCTGGATCAGACCCGGGATGTAGATCGCCGCAGCGAGGAGGGCGGTGATCCGGGCGGCGGGAGACTTCGTGGGGGTGGAGGAGGCCATCGTCGAGATAGAGGTCATAACGAGGGATTGGTTTCGATTCCGTCCAAGCCGAGTTCCGGATCCTGACTTCGAATGTTGGGGGCGGATCCGGAGCCGAGCTCGGGAGCCCTCGGCGGACGCCCTTCCGCGCCAATTCGCACCCTGGAGCCAACGAACTCGGGGCTCAGACGGTCAAGAGGACGGCTAACCCTCTTCTTCACAGAGGTTTAGGGTCGATTTAGTGATCATCTCCCCCAACATTCGAAGTCAGGGTCCTGTTCAAACGTTCGTTTGAAATAAGCGTTCGATTCACGCAGTCTCTCAGACCCGTGGACACCAAGACCCAAATCCTCGACGCCGCCGAGGCCCTCTTCGCCGAGCAGGGGTTCGACGCCACCTCGCTCCGCGCGGTCACCGCCTGCGCCGGCGTGAACCTCGCGGCGGTCAACTACCACTTCGGTTCGAAAGACGGACTGCTCCAGGCCGTCTGCGCTCGGCGCATCGGACCGGTGAATGACGAGCGGATGGCACGCCTCGACGAGGCCGAGTCGCAGGCCACGGACCGGGTCGTTCCACTCGACCGGCTGCTCGAGATCTTCCTCCTTCCAGCCCTCCGCCTCGGACATGAGTCACAGGGCACCTCGTTCCTCCGCGTGATGGGGCGTCTGCACGGTGAGATGGATCGCGACCACGTGCGCGGCCTGATCGAGGCGCAGTTCGCGACGGTGAAGCATCGGTTCGTCGAAGCCTTCCGTCGCACGTTGCCGGAGCTGCCGGACAACGTGCTGATCGTGCGTATCCACTTCCTGATCGGATCGATGGCACACACGATGATGTGCCCGAGCGAAATCGTGTGGATGTCGGGCAACAAGATGTCCGAGCCGAGGCCTGAAGAACTCGTCACGAGACTGGTCGCCTACGCCGCTGCCGGGCTGCGCGCTCCGGTCGAAACCTTCGAGACCGTGGAGAGCACTCGATGAGACTCGCCCGAAGTAGCGCGACGATTCTGCCGCTCGCCGTTCTCGGCTCGTGCATCAGTTTCGTCGAGGACACCGAACGCGATTCAGGACTCGAAGTGCCTGAGCGATTCGCCGCCACCGCGGAGGATGTCGAGGTCGTTCCACCGAATGAGCGTTGGTGGATGGACTTCGGCTCCGAGGGCATGGCGTACGCGGTCGAGACCGCACTCGCGAACAACCGCGAACTCTTGGCCGCAACGGCCGCGCGGGACGCCGCGGTCGCTCGCGCGGTCATCGCCGGCGCGGACCTTTGGCCGAGTCTCGACGGCGCGTTCAACGCCGCGCGTCAACGGCAAGTGTTCGTCGGCTTCCCAATCCCGGGCACGACCGGACCCGCGACGACGACGTTCAACTCCTTCACGGCGAGCCTGAGCCTCGCCTGGGAGCTGGATCTCTGGGGACGCCTACGAGCCGGTGAGCTCGCAGCAAATCGAGATGTCGAAGTCGCTGTCGCAGAACTTCAGGCCCTCCGCCTCTCGATCGCGGCACGCACAGCGCAGACCTGGCTTGAGGCCAACGAAGCGCGGCTGCAGCTCCGGATCGCGGAAGACACAGCTCAGACGCTTCGCACGACCGAGAGCCTGGTAGACCGGCGGTTCCGTTCCGGTGTTCGACCAGCGCTCGATCTCCGGCTGACGCGATCGGACCTCGAGAGTGCCGAGGCCCTGGTGGTCCAGCGGCGACGCGAACTCGACCGCGTCCTCCGCAACCTCCAGGTGCAGCTCGGTCAATACCCTGACGCTAACGTCGCTTTCGCGGAACCACTCCCGACCCTGTCCGCAGAGACTCCGTCGGTGATCCCCGGCGAAGTGCTTCTTCGACGGCCGGATCTGCTCGCTGCCGACCGTCGCCTCGCTGCGACCGACGCCCGGCTCGGGGAGGCCCGCGCGGCACGTCTCCCTCGCCTGAGTCTCACCGGGACCATCGGAACCACTTCGAACCAGATCGAGGACCTCGTCGACTCCGACTTCGGCATCTGGTCTCTGGCCGGCAACTTGACCCAGCCGATCTTCGACGCTGGTCGACTGGCCGCTCAGGTCGACCTGCGCGATGCGGAGAGGCTCCAGGCCTATGGCGACTGGGCTCGCGCGGTTCTACTCGCTTTCCAGGAGATCGAGACCGCGACAGCCGCCGAGTCGTTCTGGGAAGACGAGCTGCGGCGACGCCAAAGAGCGTCCGACGAGGCGAGCTCCGCGCGGACTCTGTCGGCGGATCGCTACTCCAAGGGCCTCGTCGACATCGTGACCGTCCTCGACGCCGAGCGTCGCGAACTCGAGACCCGCACCAACGCGCTGCGCGCTCGGCGCCAGCTGCTGTCGAACCGTATTGACCTGATCCTCGCCCTTGGTGGTGGCCTGCCTGAGGCGACCGACGAAGAGAACGGAACGGACGAGGCCGAGACCCCATGAGAGTGAACGTTCAAAAGATCCTGGCCATTGTCCTTCCAGTCGTCGTGCTCGCACTCGGCGTCGCTGGAGCTGGACTGTTGAGCCAGTCCGAAACCCCTCCGGGGGAGAAGCCACCGCCGGCCCTACCGCTCGTAGAGACCATGCGGCTCGTGTCCAAGGACCTCGAGCTCGACGTAAGGGCTCAGGGCACCGTCCATCCGGGACGCGAGGTCACTTTGGCCTTCGAGGTCTCTGGCCGGATCGAGTTCGTTGCCGAGGCGTTCGAGGAAGGCGCGTTCCTACCCGCGGACACGGTCATCGCCGGTCTCGACACGACCGACTACAACTTGCGGAAGATCGAAGCTGACGCTGAGGTCGCGGACGCGAAGCTGCAGCTCGACCTGGAGCTCGCTGAAGCAGAAGCTGCGATCACCGAATGGCGGGAGATGCAGCCGGAGGCCGACCCACCGGCTCTCGTCGCACGCGAACCCCAACTCGCCCAGGCGCGGGCGCGCGTGAAGGCCGCTGAAGCACGCTGCCAAGCCGCACAGCGCGATGTCGATCGCTGCTCGATCAAGCTGCCCTTTGCCGCACGCGTCGTACGCCGATCGGTCGAGGCGTTCCAGTTCGCGACGATGGGGACCGAGATTGGCCACTTCCAGGCAACCGAGTGGGCAGAGATCCCGCTGTCGATCCCGGACGAGGACCTCCGTTTCCTGAACCTCCCTCTCGACCGGGATCTCAACGAGTCCGGGCCAAACGTCGACCTCACGGCAACCTTCGGTGGCGAGCTCCGCGAGTGGACCGGTCGCGTCGTGCGGACCGAGTCGAGCCTCGACAACCGCAGCCGTCAGGTGCAACTGATCGTGCGCGTGAACGCGCCCTACACGCAGAACGCTTCTTGCCCGCTGCTCCCCGGCCTCTACGTCGATGCATCGATCACCGGGATCGAGGCGAAGTCGGTGTTCGTCATTCCTCGGAGTGCTCTCTTCGAAGAACGCGCAGTCCTCGTGATCGATGACCAGGACCGACTTCGGATCCGCGAGGTGACCATCCTCCGGAAGAATCGAGAGGACGTCGTGATCCGCTCCGGATTGAAAAACAGCGAACGTCTGTGCAAGACCCGACTCGACGTCGTCGTCGAGGGTCGACAGGTCCGCACCTCGAGCGAACCGAGTCCGTCGCCGGCCTCGGACCTCGCCCCCGGCAACCAGGAGTCTCGCTGATGAACGGTTGGGTCAACTGGTTCGCACGCAACGCCGTCGCGGCTAACCTGCTGATGATCGGAATCATCGGCGGCGGTATCGGCGCGTTGAGTGGCATCGAGCGCGAGATCTTCCCGGAGATCTCCGCCGACACGATCTCGGTCTCGGTCGCCTACCCGGGCGCGAGCCCGGAGGAGGTCGAAGAGTCGATCGTCATCAAGATCGAGGAAGAAGTCCGCGGACTCGACGGTGTCGACAAGATCGAGTCGACCTCGGCCGAGGGCAACGGCACCGTGCTGATCGAGCTTCTCAACGACGCCGACAGCAGCCGCGTTTTGGATGACGTGAAGTCACGGGTCGACGCGATCGAGACCTTCCCCGAGGAGGCTGAGGAGCCGGTCATCCGCGAGTTGACGCTCCGGCGCCAGGTGGTCAACGTCGCGGTTCACGGTCCGCTCGACGAGGTCTCGCTGCGCAAGCTGGCCGAGCGGGTCCGCGACGACCTCGCGGCAACCGACGGCATCACGCAGGTCGAGCTCGTCGCCGTGCGTCCCTACGAGATCGCGGTCGAGGTCGGCGAAGATCAACTCCGCGCGAACGGCCTGACCTTCGACGAAGTCGCCAATGCAGTCCGTCGAGGCAGTGTCGACCTGGCCGGGGGCGGCGTCGAAACCGATTCCGGGGAGCGACTGCTCCGCACGAAAGGGCAGGCCTACAACGGCGCGGACTTCGAAGACCTCGTCGTTCGCACCTGGGACGACGGCACGCGTGTCCGTGTTCGCGACGTGGCAAACGTCCGCGACGGGTTCGAAGACAGCGACCAGTCGACACTGTTCGATGGGCAGCCGGCGGCATTGGTCCAGGTCTTCCGCATCGGCTCTCAGGACGCGATCGAGCTCTCGACGATCGTCAAGGACTACTGTGAGGACTCCGCTCGGGACCTGCCGGAAGGCGTGACGCTCACGCCCTGGCTCGATCAGTCGGAACTCCTCCAGCAGCGTCAGGACCTGCTGATCAAGAACGGCTGGCAGGGCTTCCTGCTGGTGTTCCTGGTCCTCGCCTTGTTCTTGCGATTCGACCTCGCAATGTGGGTGACGATCGGCGTGCCGATCTCGTTCCTCGGTGCACTCCTCGTGATGCCGTTGATCGGAGCGTCGATCAACATGCTGAGCCTGTTCGCGTTCATCCTCGTCCTCGGCATCGTCGTCGACGACGCGATCGTGGTCGGCGAGAACGTCCACTCGCACGGACGACGAGGGAAGCGCGGCATCGACGCCGCCGTCGACGGCACCAAAGAAGTCGCGGTGCCTGTCACCTTCGCGATCCTGACGACGGTCGCGGCCTTCCTTCCGTTGTTCTTCGTACCGGGCAACCTCGGCCCGTTCTTCGCGGTCATCCCGGCCGTCGTCGTGCCGACGCTGATCTTCTCGATGGTCGAGTCGAAGCTGATCCTGCCAGCTCACCTCAGCCACCTGAAACCAGACAACCCGAACTCAAAGAACCCCTGGAGCCGATTCCAGCGCCGGTTCGCACACGGTCTCGAGTGGGTCGCGAACAACCTGTTCCGCCGCGCGCTCGAGCTCGCCCTACGCTTCCGCTACGTCACGATCGCAAGCGCCTGCGCGATGCTGTTCCTGACGCTCGGCGCTCTGCTCGGTGGCCACCTCCGCTTCACGTTCTTCCCCTCGGTCGACGGCGACAATGTCGTCTGCAACCTGACCTTGCCGCTCGGCACGCCGGCCGAGGTGACCGCGAGTCGGATGGAGCGCGTCGAAGAGGCCGCGAATCGGATGCGGCAGCAGTTCCTCGACGAGGGCAAGGGCGACCCGGTCCAGCACGTGCTGATCTCGGTCGGCGACCAGCCCTACCGGCAGATCCAGGCCGAGTCCGGAGGGAACGTGTCCGCCGGTGGGTTCGCGGCCTCGCACTTCGGCGAGGCCAACATCCAGTTGGTCGCCCCCGAAGTTCGCAACGTTTCGAGTGCTGAAGTCGCTGAGCGTTGGCGCGAACTCACCGGCGAGATCGAAGGCGCTTCCGAACTGCGGTTCTCTTCGTCACTGATCTCAGTCGGTGACGATCTCGATGTCCGACTCACCGGCCAGAACCTCGACGAACTGCAACAGGCGGCTGGCCGTCTGACCGAGTGGTTGGAACGTCGCGAGGGCGTCTCCGATATCTCCGACAGCTTCGAACTCGGCAAACTGCAGCTCGAGATGCAGGTGCGCGACGAAGCCGAGGCTCTCGGCGTCACGCAGCAGGACCTGGCTCGCCAGGTGCGGCAGGCGTTCTTTGGCGAAGAAGCGCAGCGCGTGCAACGCGGCCGCGACGACGTCAAAGTCATGGTGCGTTACCCCGAAGCCGAGCGAGAGAGTCTCGCCGACGTCGAGCGTCTGCGCATCCGGACGCAGGACGGATCGCAGATTCCGTTCGCGACCGTGGCCGACGTCGAGATCGGACGTGGGTTCTCCGCGATCAAGCGCACCAACGCCGCGCGCACCGTCTCGGTGACCGGCGCGGTGGATGAGGAGACCGTGAACCTCGAAGCACTCGTCGCTCAGATCCAGACGGAAGTCCTGCCTTCGATCCTGCAGGACTACCCGGGCATGCGCTACAGCTTCGAGGGTGAGCGCAAGGAGCAGCAGGAGACGCTCGAGGGCCTGAAGTCAGGCTTCCTCTTCGCCCTGCTCGCGATCTACGGGCTGATGGCGATCCCGTTCAAGAGCTACGTTCAGCCGCTGATCGTCATGGCGGTCATCCCCTTCGGCCTGATCGGGGCCGCCGTCGGGCACGCGCTGTTGGGCCTGCAGTTCAGCATCCTGTCGATCTTCGGGTTGGTCGCCCTCGCCGGAGTCGTCGTCAACGACAGCCTTGTCTTGGTCGACTTCATCAACCGTCATCGCGACGAACCAGGCAGCAGCTTGCAGCAGGCCGTACGCGACGCCGGCGTGAAGCGCTTCCGACCAATCCTGCTCACGTCGCTGACGACGTTCGCGGGACTGACGCCGCTTCTGTTCGAAACCAGCGTGCAGGCACAGTTCCTGATCCCGATGGCGGTCTCACTCGCCTTCGGTGTGCTGTTCGCGACGTTCTTGTCGCTGGTGCTCGTGCCGTCGGTCTACCTCGTGCTGGACGATTTCCGCCGAGGCTTCCGGTGGCTCTACCCGAAGACTGGGTCCGACGACGAGCTCACGCCGGACGAGGGCGCCCCGAGCCAGGCCTGAGGCTCGAGGGGCGAACCCCGAAGGATCTCCGGCCGCTCAGCGGCCTTCTTCCTTCGGCTCGAAGGTCTCGGCAAACGCTGCGCTGAGACGCCACTTACCGAACGCGAGGCGGAAGTTGCCGGTCACTCCGCCGTCCGGCTCGAACGAGCGGATGTCGACGGCGCGGTAGCCGCGGAGGCCGACCTCGAAGTCCAGGTGTTCCTCGACCTGGTTCGAAGTCTCGACGTGCGTGTCGATGCGGTACTCCGGCTCCAGACCCATCTCGGCGAGCTTCTTCTTCGCCTCGGCCATCGCCTCTTCGCCACCACGCTGAGCGCGCATCATCTCGAACGGGACCAGGCGCAGCGACCAGTCGTCGGCGGTCTCGCCGTGCACGGCATCGAGCTTGAAGGTGCCAGCAGGAACCTCGGCGCCACCGAAGGAGAACGGGACCTCGGACTTCACCGAGGCAAAGCCCAGGTGCCACGAGTCGCCTTCCCCCATGTTCGCGTTGTCGAACTGCTCCTGGCTGTAGGGGACCGTGAAGTAGCGGAACGACAGCTCGCCAGCCGCCCCCTGCACGGTGAGGACCTTCGGGACGTGCGGGTGGGGCACGACGGCCGGGACCAGGAAGAGGGCGAGAAGGGCATTGAGGAGGGGAATCATCGCTCAGGAGGGTAGCGGGGACTCCGAGTCGTGAAACCAGCTGGCAACTTCCGAGGCGATGTGTGTATGTTTGCGCATATGTCCAGTCTTGCAACCAAGCCGGCCGACGCACTCGAACACACGCGGCGCATCGGCCGCGCCCTGGCCGATCAGGGCCGACTACGGATTCTCGCGGCGCTCGCCGGTTCCGAGCTCTGCGTCTGCCACCTGGTCGACCTGCTGGATCTCGACGCGTCGACCGTCTCGCGCCACGTCTCGATCCTCCGGGATGCTGGACTGGTCGAGACACGCAAGGACGGGCGCTGGCTCCACTGCCGCCGCGCGACCGATCAGAACCCTCTCTTCAAGTTCCTCGACACCTCTCTGCGTGGTGCCCAGGAGATCGAAGACGACAAGAAGCGCCTATCCGACGACTGCTGCTGACCCGGCCGCGTCTCCAGATCTCAACGAAACCCCACGTTCCCTAGACGTCCTTCTCGCACCATGTTTGCCCGGACCAAGACCGCGATCTTCGCGATCCCGACCTTCTTCCTGTTCCTGCTGCCGTCCTGCGCCAACTCGCCGGAGGCCTCGAACCCTTCCGACTCCTCGAACGTGACCTTCGCCGAATACGTCAACGATCGGATCGCCGAGTTCGACCAGATCGACAACGACCGCCGCAACGTCCTCGATCCGCTGATCGACGCGATCACTCGTCACAGCGAGGACGGCAAGGTCGAGCTGGTTTTCATCTGCACGCACAACTCGCGTCGCAGCCTGATGTCGCAGAACTGGGCCAAGGCTGCGGCTGTGCACTACGGGTTCGACAACGTCACGACGTACTCGGGTGGCACCGAAGCCTCGGCCTTCCACCCGAACGCGATCGCCGCCCTCGAGCGCTCGGGCTTCGATATCGAGCAAATGGACGGCAGCGAGAACCCCGTCCACAAGGTCATGTTTCCGGGCCTCGAGGACCCGATGTACTGCAGCTCCAAGACCTATCTCGACGACCAGAACCCGCGCTACGGGTTCATCGCGGTCATGAGCTGCTCGGCCGCGGACGCCGCCTGCCCGATCGTCCAAGGCGCGGAGACCCGCGTGCCCGTCACCTACGAGGACCCGAAGGCCTTCGACGGCACCGATCGCGAGGCGCAGGCCTACGACGAGCGCTGTGCGCAGATCGCGCGAGAACTGTTCTTCGCCTTCTCCGAGGCGAAGAAGCGCATGCAGCAGGGCTGAAGCCTCACTCGGTCGGGGGGAACACAAGTTCCCCCGAACGATCGCTGACGGGCGGCGATCGAGAGCCGTAGAGCAGCCTCGATGGCTGCTCCCTCCTCCCCAAGTCCGCGAAGACTCCGATGCTTCGCGCGAAGGCTCGCCGCGTGCGCTCTCGCGCCGCTCGCATGCACACCAATGCTGGTCGCACAGGTCCGTGCGCCCAGTGACGCACCGCGCCCGAGCGTCCCCGACGTCCACATCCTCGAGAACGTCCGGATCGTCGTGTCTCCCGGCTCGGTGATCGAGCGCGGGACGATCGTCATCCAAGGCGACCGAATCCTCTCCGTCGGCCAGGACGTCCGAGTTGACCGAGCTGCAATCCGGCGAGACCTGAGTGGTCTGACGGTTCACGCGGCATTCCTCGACGCCTACGTCCCAGTGCCGGTCGACGAAGCCGAGGTCGAGCGCCCGAACCGCCACTGGCATCCATCCGTGAGACCAGATCGCTCGGTGCTCGCAGGCTCGGGAATCTCGGAGGGTCGCGCCAAGTCGATGCGCACACTCGGCTTTGGAGCGGCGGCGCTGCACCCCGAGGACGGGATCTTTCGCGGCCGCTCGGCGATCGTGACGCTCGAGGAACCCGTCGACGGCAGCAGCCGGCGAGTCGTGCGGAACGACGTCGCGCAAACCATCGCCTTCGATCGTTCCCCGGACGGCTACCCGCGCTCGACAATGGGTACGGTCGCGCTGATCCGTCAGAGCCTCCTCGACGGTCGGTTCGGACGCGAGACCGACGGCGTCGATGCCCCGAGCTGGGCTCAGGCGATGGCCTCGGAGAAGACCGTGTTCGTCCCCCGCAACGAACTCGAGGCCCTCGACATCGCGAGACTGCGCGCCGAGTTCGAAGAGCTCGGGGACTTGATACTGGTCGGCAGCGGAACCGAGTTCCGCCGACTCGACGCACTCGAAGCGTTCGGCCGCCCGATCATTCTTCCACTCGACCTTCCGGACCGCCCCGACGTGTTCGACGAGCGGAGCCGTGAGGCGGTCTCACTGCGCCAGCTGCAAACCTGGGAGCAAGGTCCGACCAACGCCGCCCGCCTCCGCCTTCGCGGCCTGCCACTCCTGTTGACGACGACGCGAAGCGAACCGATCTCGTCGTTCTGGGACTCGCTCGAGGAAGCGCTCGACGCGGGCCTGTCGACCGACGACGCGCTCGCTGCACTGACGACCGAACCAGCACAGCAGCTCGGAGTCAGCGACGTGCTCGGCTCCGTGCAGGCCGGAAAGCTCGCCAACCTCTGCGTCGTGGAGGGCGACCCACTCGACCCGTCTCGCACCTTGAAGGCGGTCTGGATCAACGGAGTTGAACACGATGTCGAAGAGCGGGAAGCACCCTCGGTCGACGGAGCTTGGACGCTTTCGATGCCGGACGGAGCCCCTTCCGTGGAGTCGCTGGAGATCCGTGGATCGAGCGCGACCTTTGTCCTCGACCCCGCGGCCGACGACCCGGTCCGCGTCTCGACGAAGTTCACGCAGCGCGACCGTACGATCGAACTGAGAGCGAGCGATGACGCACTCGAGGCGGACGGCGTCTTCACCTTCACCGCCTTGTTGCGGGGAGAGCGACTGCACGGTGTTGGCACGGCGCCCGACGGAAACCGGTTCGCCTGGACCGCGGAACGCAGCGGCGATCTCTCGACCGAGGACGAGGCCACCGACGAAGCGACAACGCCGTCGATCGACTTCGCCCCGCTTCCGACTCCACTCGGCGCGTTTGGGCGACTCGACCGGCCGGCTCAGCAGAGCGTTCGAGTCCGAGGAGCCACCGTTTGGACCTCCGGCCCCGACGGCACGCTGACCGACGCGACCCTGATCGTCTCGGACGGCAAGGTGGAATACGTCGGCTCGGACACAGACGCACCGGACTTCGACGTCGATCTCGAAGTCGACGGACGCGGACTGCACATCACGCCCGGTCTGATCGACTGCCACAGCCACACTGGAATTCGGGGCGGTGTCAACGAAGGCACGCAAACCGTGACCTCCGAGGTCCGCATCGGCGACGCGCTCGATCCAGACGACGTGAACTGGTACCGGCAGCTCGCCGGCGGCGTCACGGCTGTGAACCAACTACACGGCTCGGCCAACCCGATCGGCGGCCAGAACCACGTCGTCAAACTGCGCTGGGGTGTCGCGGATCCACACGCGATGGACCTCCAGGGTGCGCCCTCGGGCATCAAGTTCGCGCTCGGTGAGAACGTCAAGCGATCGCGCAGCTCGAGAAATACGCGCTACCCGAATACCCGCATGGGCGTCGAAGCCGTGTTGCGCGAGCGATTCGAAGCCGCGCGTCGCTACGCGAGCGAAGGCCCAGCGAACGGCCGAGATCTCGAGCTCGAAGCCCTGGCCGACATCCTCCGAGGCGACCGGCTCGTGCACTGCCACAGCTACCGACAGGACGAGATCCTCATGCTCTGTCGCATGGCGGACGAGTTCGGCTTCCGTATCGGAACGCTGCAGCACGGGCTCGAGGCCTACAAGGTCGCCGATGCGGTGCGCCAGTCCTCGCGCGGCGCCTCGATCTTCTCGGACTGGTGGGCCTACAAGTACGAAGTCGTTGACGCGATCCCCCAAGCCGCCGGCATCCTGACCGAGCAAGGCGTCGTGGTGTCGTTCAACTCAGACTCGAACGAGCTCGCTCGACATCTGAACACCGAAGCCGCGAAGGGCGTGCACTACGGCGGCATGTCGGAAGTCACGGCCCTGAAGCTCGTAACTCTCAACCCGGCGATCCAATTGGGGATCGCGGACCGAGTCGGATCACTCGAAGTCGGCAAGGACGGCGACTTCGTCGTCTGGTCAGGCAACCCGATGGGAAGCTTCACCCGCTGCCTCGAGACCTGGATCGAAGGCCGCCGTGAGTGGTCGGAGGACGAAGACCGTCGACTGCAGACGGTCGCGGCCGAGGAACGCAACCGACTGATCCAGAAGCTCCTCAGCGAGGGCTTCCGCGGTGACGAACGCGGCATCGAATCGAACCCCGAGGAACGCAACAAGCCCGGAGACTGCGGCTGTGCCAGGCTCGACGGCCTGACGGAGGACCTGCGATGAACATCCAATCGAAGAACCTGTTGGGCCTCGGCCTGACGATCGCCTTTCTCTCCGCAACCTCGCTTCGTGCACAGGACCTGATCGTCGAAGCGCCGGCTCAGACTCGCCCGGTCGTCGTCCGGAACGTGACGGCCCATCTACCCGGAGGGAACGAACTCAACGCGGCGACCGTCGTGTTCGACGAAGGCCGTATCACGAGTATCGGGCAGGACACGTCGGTACTCGACGGGCTCGAGAACCCGCAGATCGTCGACGGCACGGACCTTCATCTGTGGCCCGGCATGGTCTCGGCGGTCACCCACGTCGGTGTGAAGGAGATCGAGTCGATCTCGGCGACGCGCGACACGCGGGAGATCGGAGACTTCACACCGGAGGTCACCGCATCGATCGCCGTGAACCCGGACTCGACGACCATCCCGGTCACGCGCATCGAAGGTGTGCTGACCGTTGGCGTGTTCCCGAACGGCGGATTGATCGCCGGACGAGCGAGTGCGGTGCAACTCGCCGGCTGGACCAACGAGGACATGACCATTCGCGAAGGGCTCGGTCTGGTGATCGAGTGGCCCAGTCTGCCTGTGCGATTCGCCGGACGATCCTCGGGTGACCACCAGGAAGCGATCGACTCCGCGCTCGAGCGTCGCGAGTCGATCGAACAGCGATTCGCGGACGCGCAGACCTGGCTCGAGTTCGACCCTCTCGCCGCCGACCCCGGCAACCGAGCGATCGCTCGCGTGCTCCGCGGCGAGGAGAAGGTCTTCCTGATGGCGAACGATGCCGAATCCATCCGCTCGGCGATTGGTTGGGCCAGTGCCCGCGGGCTGGACGCAGTGTTGGTCGGCGGTCACGACGCGGACCTTTGCCTCGATCTTCTGGTGGAGACCGACACGCCCGTCCTGTTGGCCGGCACGCACCGATTGCCGAGGCGGCGAGATGCAGCCTTCGACCGCCCGTATCGGATGCCGCGAGTCCTGCACGAAGCCGGCGTCCGCTTCGGACTCGCGACGAATGGCGGCGGGTATGAGAACGAACGACACCTTCCCGAGCACGCGGCCCGTGCGGTTGCCTACGGGCTGCCCCTTGGTGCGGCCTGGGAAGCGGTCACGAGTCAGCCTGCAACGATCCTCGGTATCGGCTCCGAGGTCGGACGCCTGGCTGAGAGCCAACGGGCGACCCTGCTCCTGACGACCGGCCACCCGCTCGACCTGTTCACCGAGATTCGGATGGCCTGGGTCGAGGGCCGGTCTATTTCGCTCGAGAGTAAACAAACTCGGCTCGCCGCGAAGTATCGCGAGCGGTACCGCCAGCTCGAACAGAGCGGTCGCTGATCGGTGTCCCGGCAGCGGGACAGAATCGGGACCAGAAGGCCGGAACGCCCGACTTTCTGCGCTCCCCGGTGCGCGGGGCTTCCGAACGGAGCCCCGCGCTGAGACTGGTTCCCGGGCCTGATCGTGGCCCGTGAGCCCAGATCCGCCCTCGAGCGACCGCCAGAGCCGCCGGGGAGCTTGCCCAAAGCCGCTCTGGCACCGACCTTGCACAGGTGCAGTCCATGCTCCGCCTGGTCCCAGTCCTCAGCATCCTTTGCTGTCTCTGCCTCGTCGACGTGGCCGAAGGCCAACGACGTGTGAAGCCTGGCGGAAGCCCCCGTCGCGTGACCCCGGCGCCGCGACGAGTGACGCCGGCACCCCGGAGAGTTACTCCGCGCCGTGTCACGCCGACGCCGCGCCGTGTGACCCCCACGCCCCGACGGGTCACCCCGACGCCTCGTCGCGTGACCCCCACGCCCCGACGGGTCACCCCGACTCCACGTCGCGTGACCCCGACGCCTCGTCGAGTGACCCCCACCCCGCGCCGCGTTACTCCGACTCCTCGTCGCGTGACAACCACCCCGCGCCGCGTCACCCCGACTCCGCGTCGTGTGGCCCCACGCCCAACCACGACCCCTCGTCGTGTCAGCCCACGCCCGACGACGACGCCGCGTCGGGTCTCGCCAACCACGACTCCTCGTCGCGTAACTCCGACGCCGACCCCTCGTCGCGTCACTCCGCGCACGACCCCGCGGATCAACCCGCGCTTGGACACGAACCCTCGACGGGTCAGTCCCGGCGTGACGATCACTCCAACTCCGAGCGCGACCCCGCGCGGCACACCAACCCGACGCGTGACTCCGATCCGCCGTTCCGGCGGTTCGAACGGAGCAACTCCGCTTCCGCGCAACGGCGGCACACCGACGCGCCGCGTTCCGCGCCTGACCAACCCAGCGACCCGGACCCCGACGACTCGCACGCCGACCACCGGGACCAGTCCTCGCCGCCTGACCCCCGACTCAGCGACTCCGCCGCGCCGAATCTTCCGCGAGAACGGTTCGCCGCGTTTGACCCCGGTCGGGGGCGAGAGCACCGCACCGTCTCGTCGCGGCAACGTCGCGCCACGGATCAGCCCGCGCATCTCGCCGCGACCCTCGGGCACTCCGGCGACCCGCAACCCGGGATCCAGACCGACTCTGAACCGCGTCGGCGGTGAGAACGGCGCCACGCCGCGTCGCGCCGCCCTGAGCCCACGCCGCACTGGACCGACCCTCCGCCCGGCCCCGAACCGCTCGACGACGCCTCGCACCGGCGCCGCGCCGCGCTCCGGTGCTCCGCGCCTGGGAGCCCCGCGAACCGGGAACACGCTGGGGAGCACGTCGGTGCAACCGCGTCTCGGCGGTCAACGCTCCGGATCTCGCTTCACGAGCGGCCGCTTCCGAACGGGCCACGTCGGCCACGGCAGCGGCGGTGCGTTCCACCACACGCGCTACGGCTACAACTCCTTCTACGGCCACCGCCGCTTCCTCGGCAGCAGCTACCACTTCGGTCTGCACTCGACGCTCTTTTGGCCTCGCACCCGAACCTGGGGTGCGTACGGCCTCGGCTTCCGCTTCGGCGGCCTGAGCTACGCCAACTACGGGTTCGGATTCGGTTACGGCGGTGGCTTCGGGCTTGGCTACGGAACCGCCGGCTTCGGAGTCGGACTCCGCTATGGCGGGTTCGGTTTCGGTGGTCTCGGCTACGGCTGCGGATACCCGTACTTCTCGAGCTACTACGCCCCCCGGGCCTTCTGGTGGCCGAGCAACTGCTACTACCCGAGCTACGGGTCGAGCTTCGTCAGCGTGCCGGTCTTCTACCCGTCCGGCGGCTCGTCGGTCGTGTTGGCGGGATCGGATGCCGGAGCCGGTGAGATCGCCGAGGAAGAGGTCGTCGTCGAGCCAACCGAGGACGCCGACACCGAGGCTCTGGCACTCGAGCGCACGGTGGAGAGTCACCTTCGGCTGGGCGACTTCTACTTCCGCGAGGGCCGCTACGACGAAGCTGCGGAGTCCTACCTCCGGGCGATCGCCTACGCGCCGGAGGACGGATCCATCCATTTCGTCGCATCGGACGCGTTGTTCGCCCAGGGCGACTACCACTACGCGGCCTACATGATCCGCCGAGCCCTGGAACTCGATCCCGGCCTCGCCACGGTCGACCTCGACAAGCGGACGTTCTACGAGAATCCCGACCTGTTCTCGCTGCAGCTCAGCGCGCTCCAGTCCTACCTCGAGGAGAAGCGTTTCGACGCCGCTGCCCATCTGGTTCACGGCTACAACCTGCGCTTCTCGGGCCGTCCGGATCGGGCGGCACAGGCGTTCGAGCGCGTGCTCGAAATCGAGCCAGGCAATGAAGCCGCCGAGCTGATGCTGGCCGGGCTGCGGAGCCTGGACGAATCGGGCGAAAGACCGACTGTCCGCTGAGGTTGCCCGGCGTCGTCCTCCTCGACAGAAGGACGGCGTGACGAGCGAGGCCCCCCGGCTGGAACCCTGATTCCAGGCACGGAGGGGGCTTCGGAATCCCCGGGCCCTTGGAACGGCTCGAAAGCGCCTGAATCGGGACCGTTGCGCCGCCTCGCTCTTGCCGAGCGCCGGACGCGCAGACTACAAACCGATCCACATGCCGCGCCGTATCGACCGCTACCTGAAGGCCCTCCTTCCGTCCGAAAAGTTCGACTTCTACGAAGTCGTGCGAGACTTCTCCGACGCCGAGATCGGAACCAAGGTGCTGGACTGGGAGCGCCAGAAGGTCCACCTGCCCGACGAAACGATCAAGGCGATGGGCGAGATCGGCCTCTTCGGCCTCCCGATCGACGAAGAATACGGTGGCCAGGGCGGCGACATGAGCGACCTGGTGCTGATGGGGCTGGCGATCGGCTACCACTGCCAGTCCGCCGCAATCACTCCGGGCGCTGCAATCTCTCTCGGAGCGAAGCCGCTGCAGCTCTGCGGCACCGAAGAGCAGAAGCGCGAACACCTTCCTGACCTCGCCGCCGGCAAGCGGATGTTCGTGTTCGGCCTCTCTGAGCCAGGTCGCGGATCGGACGCCGCCAATCCTGAAGTCACCGCCGTCAAGCACGGTGACGTCTGGCGCATCAACGGCGAGAAGTGCTGGTCCACCAACGCCAAGTGGGCGAGCCACGTCATCGTCCACGCACTGACCGATCCGGAAGGCCGCCCGGGTCACCGCTCGACGTGCTTCATCGTCCCGATGGACGCGAAGGGCGTCTTCTACCAAGAGATGTCGGGCAAGAAGCTCTGGGAGCAGTCGAGCACCGGCTCGATCGTCTTCGAGAACACCGAAGTGCCGGACTCGGCGATCCTCGGTGAGGAAAACGAGGGCTTCAAGGTCATGGTCACGACGCTGAACGGCGGCCGTCTGTTCATCGCCGGACTGGCGCTGTCCTCGCTCGCCTTCGCTCTCGACAAGACGCGCATCTACGCCGAAGAGCGGATCCAGTTCGCGGAACAACCGATCGGCCGCTTCCAGCGAGTCCAGGACGTGGTCGTCGACATGGACATCGCCCTCGAGCGCAACCTGACGTGGCTCCTGCACCTCTGCGAGCTCCACGACCAGGACAAGCTCGACCGCGAATCGGCAGCGAAGGTGAAGGTGGACTCGAGCCGCGTCGCCAGCGACCTCGTCTCGATGGCGATGGAAGTCTGTGGCGGGGTGGCCTGCCTTGACGAGTTCGGCCTGATCCGCCACCACAACGACCTGTTCGTCACGCGGGTGGGTGAGGGCAGCAACTTCGCGCTGAAGGATCTGATCGTTCGGCCGCTTCGCAAGGCCTGAGGGACCCGCACGCTGCGCGAAGAGTTCGCTCAGTGCAGCATGCGCGGGCCGCCACCCGGCGTGAGAACCCGGAACCCGGGCTCGACGCCGAAGCGGTCCTGGAAGCTGCGACCGACGGTCTCCCGAACCTCGGGGACCGCGTCGGGCTCCGCGAGCACGATCGCGCAACCGCCGAAACCGGCACCGGTCAGGCGAGCACCGTGCACGCCAGCGAGTCGGCACGACTCGTGCACCACGAGATCGAGCTCGTCGCAGGACACCTCGTAGTCCTCGGCGGTCGAGACGTGGCTGGCAACGACCTGCGCGCCGAAGCTCGCCAAGTCGCCTGCCTTGAGTGATGCGACGCCTTCGCGAATGCGTCGCATCTCGGTGATCACGTGACGAGCGCGGCGGTGCTGCTCGATCGACAGGTCTGCCTCGACATCGGCGAGGTCGGCCCGCGTGTAGTCCGCAAGTGCCGGCAGATCGCGCACCTTCGCACGCAGGATCGCGTGGGCCTCGGCACACTCGCGGACGCGATCGTTGAACGCGACCTCGGCGAGCTTGCGGGACTTCCTGGTATCGACGACCAGGATCTGGAGCGCACCCTTCGACAACGGAACGTACTCGAAGGTCTCCTGCGTGCAGTGCAGCCACAGGGCGTGCCCCTCACGGCCGAGCGCGGAGGCAAACTGATCCATGATCCCGCACTGAACGCCGACGTATTCCCGCTCGGCACGGTGGCCGATCCGAGCCAGGTCGACGAGCGGAATCCCGGCACCGAGCAGGGCATCGAGCGCGTAGGCGGTGACAACCTCGATCGCAGCCGACGACGACAGCCCGGCGGCCATCGGCAGGTTGCTGTCGAACACGGCGTCGAAGCCACGTCGTTGACCGACCCGCTCGAACAGGAGCTTCGCGGTACCCAGGACGTAGTTCGCCCAACCACGCGCAGGATCGATCTTCCCATCGAGATCCTCGAGCGAGATCTCGACGATCTGATCGGCCTGCAGGGACCGGAGGCGGATCGTGTCGCGGTCACGAAGCCCGAAGGCTCCGGCGATCCCGAGATCGACGGCAACCGGCAAGACGTCTCCACCGTTGTAGTCGAGATGAGCCCCGAGCAGGTTCACGCGGCCCGGCGCGAAGAACACCCCGTCCGCCTCGACGCCGTAGGCGGACCGGAAGGACTCGAGAACGCTCGACCGCAGCGTATCGTCGGACTTCATCGCGAGATTCGGGGTCGTGTTCTGCTCGGTCTGGCTCGCCATGACGATCTCCTCGGGAGAGTCGTCGGCGTTCCGGAGGTCAGGGCCTGAGGGAACTCTAGTCCCGGCCGGGCCGGAATTGCCAGACACGCGTGAGCCGCCGTCCAGACCGCTCCGGCGATCACGCTCCCTCGACGAAGATCGACTCGGCGTCGAGCACGATTGCACCCCCAACCGAGCGCAGCTTGCCCTTCACGACGACCGTCGAGAGCTCCTTCAGACCGTTCACGTCCCGCAGGCTCAGGCCGAGCGGGACACCCTGATCATCGGCGACCTGCACCGAGATCGAGTGGGAGTGCAGGTGGTCGGGGTCTTCGCAGCAGTAGTCCCAGGGCGTCGGGCAGCCGTGGTCTTGGGCACAGTACTCGAGCTCTTCGTCGACGAGGATGAAGATCGCGCGCGAGTCGACGAACACCTTGCGACGGCCACCGACCACGCCGCGGATCGTGACTTCTTGCGCGTTGCTACCGCCGGCCAGCACCTCGCGAACACGCACGGCGCCCTCGGGAGCCTCGGCTGTGAACAAGTCAGCCGGGATCTGAACCGAAGCGGATCGGCCGTTCGGATCGCCGACCGGCGCAGGCTCGTCCCCACACGCGGTAAGACCGAGGGAAAGGGTGATCAGGAGAAGCACACGGAACATCGTCTTCATGGCAGAGGCGATCAACTCGATCGCAGGGCTTGGGAGATGGGAAGGCGCAGACACCGGACCACCGGTGGAATCGCGCCGAGAACAGCGAGGGACAGGCCCGCGACCAACGCGAGCAACAGCACCGGGCCGTCGACCAGGAGGCCGAACGAACCCATGGAGAGCCGAATCGAGACGTCGTCGAGCAGGACGATCCCGAGGACCGAGCCGGCGATCGTTCCGATCGAATTGAGCAGCAACGACTCCTGGAACAAGGAGACCGCGATCGGCCACCGCCGGAATCCGAGCACCTGCAGCGCACCGATCTCGCGGGCGCGCGAAGCGAACGCCGCATACATCGTGTTGAGGCCACCGAGCAGACCGCCGAGCGCGACCAACAGGGTCGTCGCAACGACCATGGTCCGGATCGGAGCCATGAAAGCGGCGAGGTCTCGGTAGTAGCCCTCTTCGGACAGCGCGGTCAGTTCGAGGTCCAGGCGCTGGAACGCGAAGGCCTCCAGGTCGGACTGCCCATCTTCGGAGTCCATCGTCACGACGACACACGACAGCGTGTCGCGACGATTGAGGATCTGGAGGTCTGTCAACGGCATCCAAACCTCACCTTCGATCACGGAGTTCGGAGCTGAGAGGAGCCCGGAGACCGTCCACGCACGCTCCCCAATCCAGACCGAGTCACCGGGACGCAGCGGTTCGGCGCCCAGTTGCTCCGCGACGACACCGCCGACCGCGATCTCGTCCCGGCCAGGCTCCGGTGCACGCCCCTTGGCGATCCTCACCTGTGGATGGACGAGAAACGCCCGCTCGTTGACTCCGCGGACGACCGTCAGGTTCGTGTCCTGGCTCTCCGCATCGACCTGCACCGACAACGCGGAGTGGATCTCGGGGGACACGTGCCCGACACCGAGACGCGATCGGACCCCCCGCACACTGGCCTCGACGATCGTCGCGACACGAGGGTCGATCTGACTCCGCTCGATGCTCTCCTCGGACCCCGAACCGAGAAGGATCACGTTGCCCTCCGATGCGGTGACCAGAAGCGAACGACGCATCCCGCGCACGAACGCAACCGACCCGAGGATCAGGAACACGACGAGAACGCTACTCGCGACACCGAGCAGCGTCCGCAGTGGCCGTCGGCCGAGACTGCGGACTGCGTATTCGAAGGGTAGTCGTCGCATCTTCATCTCACGCCGTCCGGAAGCACTGAACGATCTCCCATCGCGAGGCCTGCCAGGCGGGGATCACGGAGGCGACGGCGCCCAGGCTCGCGGAGAGCAGGAAACCGGTGAGAACAGTCGACGACTCGGCGACGACCTCGACATTGAGCCCCTCCATCGCGAGGCTGAATCGTCCCTGCGAGAGGAACAGATGGGCACCGACCGCCCCGATCACTCCACCGATCAAGCCGAGTGAGGCTCCTTCGGCGAGGATCAACTTCGCAACCAGGGAGCCCCGGTAGCCGAGGGTCTGGAACACCGCGTGATCCCGAACTCGCTCTTGCACGGCCAGGACGATCGCATTCCCGACCAGAGCGAGGATCGCGAGCAGCGAGCCGTAGCCCAACCAACTGGCGAAGTCGACGAGATCGACGAGGTCGCGCGCAGCCTTGGCGACGAAGGCCTTCTCCGGACTCGTCGACGTCGGTTCCTGGTCGGCCTCGAACTCCACATCGATCGCAGAGGCCACCTCGTCGAGCCGGTCCGGTTCGTCGACCGTCACGTTGAACTGCGTGACGATACCTCCCGACCCGGCCCGATCCGCGGTCTCCTGGATGAACGGCAGATGCGTGTAGGCGACGTTCCGGTGCTGCGGGTCGTCGGAGCCGAGAACCCCAGCGACGTAGACCGAGATCCCGGCGGCCGTGAACCGATCCCCGACCTTCACCCCTCGACGCGCCGCAAGGGCCTCGCCGAGTAGCGCCGCGTCGCCACGGTTCCGCCAGTCGGCGACCGATCCAGCGACGATCTCAAAGTCCGGCACCCACTCGCGGACGAAGGCCTCTTCGGGCACACCCCGAAACGTCACGACGTCGAGTGAGGTCCGACAATTCGAGACGACGACCCGCACCGGCACGACGGCCTGCACGTGTTCAATCGATTCGATCCGCGTCTGGTAGGACTGCGGCAGTCGACTGGAGAAGGGGCAGTAGCGATCCTCGCGATAGACGACGAGCGTCGTGTCGTTCGCGGTGACCTCAGTTGCTCGACGCACACCGACTTGCAGCGCCTCGACGGAGGTGAACAGGAACATCGCGACTGTCACGCTCGTGATCGTGAGCAGAGAACGACCGCGGTTGCGAGTGATGCCCTTGCGTACCAACGGGAGGAATCGAAGGAAGCTCAATGCGCAACCTCCTCCGACGTATCCGCGACCAGGCGCCCACCCTCGAGGTGCAGCGTCCGACTCGCAACTCGAGTCGCACCCGGATCGTGAGTCACCATCACGAACGTCTTCCCAAGCTCGCGGTTGAGCTGCTGCAGGAGATCGAGGATCGATTCACCGGTCGCCTTGTCGAGATCACCCGTCGGTTCATCCGCGAGGATCAACGAGGGATCGGTGACGATCGCGCGCGCGATCGAGACACGCTGTTCCTGACCTCCGCTGAGCTGCCGAGGGAAGTGCCCATGTCGATCCTGTAGACCGACGAGTTCCAGCGCGAGGGAGACCTTCCGGTGGCGCTCGCTCCGACTCATCGGATGCAACAGGAGCGGCAACTCGACGTTCTCGTAGGCGGTCAAGACCGGCACGAGGTTGTAGAGCTGGAACACGTAGCCAATCGTCTCGGCGCGCCAATCCGCGAGTGCCGAGCGCGACAACCTGGCGATATCTCGACCATCGATCACCAGCTCGCCCTCAGTCGGACGATCGATCCCGGCGATCAGGTTCAACAAGGTGGTCTTGCCGGACCCGGACGGCCCCATCAACGCCAAGAACGATCCAGCCTCGCAGCTGAGGTCGAGGTCGGCGAGTGGAGTGATCGTCTCGTCACCCTTCGAGAAGGACTTGGTCAGTCCACGACATTCGATCAACGCCATCAGTTCGCTCCTCCGACCAGGGTGATGCGGTCTCCGTGCTGGAGACCTTCCGGCGGATCCAAGATCACGCGATCCCCGGGGCGAAGGCCTTCGCGGGCCTCGACGTGGTCTTCGATCTCGATCGATCCGAGAGTGACAGATCGCCGCTCGGCACGGCCTCGTCCCTCGACCACATCGACCGCAACCCACACAACGGCGGAACCGCCACCGTCTGCACGAACCGCACCAGCCGGCGCGAGAACCCGCTGGCGCACCTCCGCCGACTCGCCACGGTTCGCCTGCTCGTTCGCCAAGAAGCGCACTCGCGCGAGCATCTGTGGCTTCATCACGTCGACCGGGTCGTGCACGGCCACCTTCACCTCGACGGTGTTCTTCGCGATGTCTGCGACATGCACGAGGCGCGAGACCACACCCTCGAACACTCGGTCGGGAAGCGCATCGACGACGATCTCCGCCTTCTGACCGACGCCGACCTGAGCCGCATCGGCGAGCGGAACGTCGACTCGCACCTGAAGATGCTCGGGGTCGTAGAGCTCGACCACGACGATGTTGGCGCCCGGACCAGCGCTTCGCAGCGTGGTCCCCGGGGCGACGACGCGTTGCATCACGACCCCACCGACCGGCGCTCGCACCTCGGCCCGCTCGAGATGAAGCTCTGCATCCCCGAGCTCGGCAGCCGTGTTGCGACGCGCCGCTTTACGAGCCTGGAGTTGCGCCTCAGCCGCCGCGACAGCCCGCTGTTCGTCGATGCGAAGCTCCTTCGATCGCTCGGCCGCCGCGAGTTGTGCGTCCGCGGAGTCACGGCGAGCCTCGAGAACCGGCTGCTCCGCGCGCGTCGCCTCGAGCTCCGCTCGGTTGGCGTCGACCAGAAGGCGCAGTCGCTCGACCTCTCCGCGGGAGACGGCTTCGATCTCGATGAGCCCCGACTTTCGTTCGTATTCGTCTTCCGCCGAGCGGACCTTCGCCTCGGCCACCTGGATTCGAGCACGCAGGCGCGCGATCTCGGCCTCGGCTCCGGCAACGGCCGCACGAGCTTCCGCAACGCGACGGGTCGGGATGATCAGCGTCTCGAGATCTTGCTGAGCCGCGGCGAGGTCCGCGCTCGCGGAACGGATCCCGGCCTCGCGTTCGTCGAGCTGGGCCGCAAGTTGGTCTCGAGCGAACTCGAGATCCTCGTCGATCAGTCGTGCGACGACCTGGTTCGGTTCGACGACATCACCCTCGAGCACGAGCAGTTCCTCGACGACGCCATCGACCAGCGCCGGCACAACGATCGGGTGCGGATCCGGCTCGAGCCATCCCGGCGCCTGCACGACGACCGACCCGGGAGTCTCTCCCTGCACCGACTTCACGAGCACCGGCATCGTGCGCACGGACGTCGACGGAACGATCGCGTCCCAAGTGCCGTACAGGGCCAGCGCGACAAGACCGAGCAGGAGCACGACCGGGACCAAGACGCGGGTCTTGAAGCGCCGCGGCGGCACCGGGATCGACGACGGCCTCGGCTCCGAGGCACGGGACAACCCGTGGATATCCGATGTTCCGGTCATTGCTCGCCCTCCTCGACGAAGACCACGAGCCGACCACCCGCCGCCCGCTCGAGTTCGTAGAACGACTCGACGACCGCGAGTTCGAGCTGACTGACCCGCAACTTCGCATCGACCTCGCGCCGAGCGAAGTCGAGGACCGCGACGCGATCACCGACACCTCTCACGAGCGACTCTTCGGCGAGTCGGAGGTTCGAGGTCGCGAGCGCGAGCAGTTCTTCGCGCGCGCTCTGCAAGCGCAGCACCCCAGTGCGGTAGCGGACCCAGGCTGACCGCACTTCGACGAGAGCCGACTGCCGGATCGCTTCGAGCTCGGCTTCGGCGGCGCGTGCCATCGATTCGGCGCGCGCGACCGAGGCGCGACCGTCGTCGAACAACGGGATCTCGAGACCGAGCGCGGGACCGAAAGCGTTCCGGTCCTGGAAGTTCCGCTGGAGCGCCACCCCGAGCGAGAGTGCTCGGAACCGACGCAGCTCCGCCAATCGGACCGAATCGATCGCACCGGAGGCAATCTCGCGAGCCGCCGCCAGGTCCAGGCGCTGAGCCTCGGCGAGTTCGATCAGATCGGTCTCCGACAGCTCGGAGACCGACTCCGGAGCCTCGAACGGTGTCCGATCCAGATCGGGGAACAGGTCGGTCCCCGCCAGACCGCAGAGGCCCGCAAGCGTCCGCCGCGCGGTATCGAACTGCCCTTCGGCTGCGGCGATCCGAAGATCCGCTTCGACCCGCACCATCTCGGCGCGGTTGCGCTGGAGGCCACTGGCTTCGCCGACAGCCAACTGTCTACGGACCAGCTCCGCGGACTCGTGCGCGAGCTCACGAGCTCGAGTCTCGAGTTCGAGGTCGCGTTCGGCGAAGAGCGCGGCGGCGTGCGCGCGCTTTGCATCCGCGACCAAGGTCACCGAAGCATCGCTGAGCGCGAACACCGCGGCCCGCAGCCGCGAGTCCGCTTCGTCGATCTCGGCCGACCGCTGCCACAGAACGGCCAAGGGCTGAAGCAACGAACCCATCGCCGGGTTGCCCGGCCCACCGTCGATCGGGAAGCCAAGCACCAGGTTGATCACCGGGTTCGGCAACAGATGAGCCTGGACGAAGTCGGCCCGTGCCTGGTGCACGGACTCCACCGCCGAGCGAATGCCCGGGTGATTCGTCAATGCGAGGCGCGCGACGGCATTCGGATCGAGCGCGTCCTCGGACCTCCAGTCTCCGGTCACCTGAGGCCACGGATCGTTCCAATTCACGGGAAGACCAGTTCGCTCTTCGAAGAGCGAACCCGCCGTTCCGAGATCGTCGGAAGGATCGAGCGACGCACAGGCGGTCAGCCCGAAGCTGGTCAGGGTGGTCACGAGCCCGACGGCGTGCGTCCGGGCGATCGTGGAGATCATGGTGCTGGTTCTGGTTCGGTTCCGGTCGAGACGTAGCGCCTCCGACCCACGAGGCCGGAGGCCCGACGTGGAACGCGATCAGATCAACAGCACGGTCGACGAGCGCTCGAGGAGCATCCGCCGAAGTCGGTGGCCCCTAGGTGGGCCGGTCGACTGCTCGTGGAAGGCTCCGTCCTCGAACTCCGGGGCGATCCGAGCGACCACGGCTCCGAAGACCATCGGCGCACCGTGGTCGTCACCCTCGAACGACGTAGCGAAGCCCGGCGGGACCGGAAACTCCTCAGGGCCGTCCTCGAGGCAACACGGCGAGTCGCAAGGCTGCGGCTTCGAGCCCCCATCCAGGGGACCGCTGTCCGGTTCCCCACCGCAGCAGGTGGCTGCTCGCTGGAGCGGAGGGGTCGAGCAGCAGGACGACTGGACCTCGACCTTCTGAGCACAGCAAGGGGACACGTTCGCGGTCTGGACAATGCACTCGCCCTCCACCGCGCCGTCGACCTCCCCACAGGCACAGTCCATCGGCATCCCGGCGAGGCCTGGGAGAGCGACCAACAAGACGCAGAGCACCAGCGTGAAGCCGGTGCGAAGGAATGGTCCTGCGTTGTTGGTCATCGGATGGGATCGGAACGGTCGCCGCCGCTCTGGACGTCGACCGTCCTGTGACAGCTACTTGATTCCTTCAAGCGGCGCAACCGGGGGAGCACAGCGGCCAAGCCCCCGATTCTCGCTCAGGCCCGTCAGAACGCGGGATTCGGCCCAGAGCCAGAATCCGAGCGGACCACGCCATCGCCCGCCGCACCGAGAGGCCCCGATCGCCCGGTGACCAACGAGTGAAAGCGTGCTATTCCACTCCCCGTGACCCACATCCGACGGATCCCCCGCCTGTCTGTCGCCCCAGCCATCCTGGCTCTGGCCCTCTGCTCGACGATCCCGCTGCCCGCTCAGGAAGCCGCCAGTGAATCGCGCGCCGCGGCAGAGACCGATCAGAAGATGAGCTGGCCGCGCGACCGAGATCGCGTGATCTGCCGCGTCGGCGGAGCGGACTACACGCTCCTCGACATGATGAACCACTTCGTGGACCACCATGCACCGAACGCGATCAAGCTGCTCGAAGCGACACGTGGACGCGAGCTGAGGTCTCCACGCGGAGCGAACTGGGTCCGACAGTTCGCGGACGTCGTCACGCTCGAGCGATACGCCGCGGACAACGGCATCACGCGGGAACAGGCTCAGGAGTCGATCGTCACGGCCCGCAAGGACGCGTTCGCACGCTGGCTCGACGGCTACTCCGAAGTGCAGAAGCGCCGTGGCCGAACGATTCCTGCCGACCAGGATCTGATCGACTCGCTGTACGACGAGTTCAAACGCACCGACGGACTCGCCGCCGAGGTCGAAGGCTGGTTGAACTTCCTCGTCGCCGAGGTCGACAAAGACGATCCGATCGTCCGCGAGTACTACAACGACCACACTCCGTGGTTCGGCGGCGCACTGACGATCGCGCACATCCTGGTCGAGACGCGTGACGAGCGAACCCTCGAGCTCAAAGTCGGCGAAGCACAAGACCGCGCGCAGGCGAAGATCGAGACGATCGAGCGCGCCCTCGAAGCCGGCGATGTCGAGTTCGACAACCTCGCCCGCCGCTACTCGGACGACGAGAACACCGCCCGCATGGCCGGCCGAATCCAGTCGGTCGCTCGCCACGATCCGCGTCTCCCGGCCTCGGTGTGCCGCACGGCCTGGAACCTGAGACCCGGCGAAGTTTCCGGCCCGGTGGAGAGCCAGTTCGGCATCCACTTCATCAAGCGCGTCAGCTACCGCCACCTCTACTACGTCTTCTGGACCGAAGACATCAAGCAGGAGGTCGCGTCGACGATGCGCCAGGCGCTGCAGGAAGACATCCTGTTCGGCTCGCGAACGCGGTACGAGACGACGCTGCGGTACTGAGGCTCAGAAGAACTCGATCAACCGCGGCTGCGTCCATTCGACCGGTGCACCGCGTGCTCGCCACGAAGACCGCCATCGAGACGAGAACGCCGAGCAGCTCCGTGTTCACAACCGCGACGGAGCTCGAGAGCAACCAGAAGGCGACCGTCCAGATCGCCGAGCGACCTGGAATCGAGTTGCTCTAATCGTCGTCGGTTCTCAGGTTTCGAAGCGCTCGTGTGCGAGCTACGCCGGCAGGGCCGGAACTCATCCCGAGCCGCTCCATTCGCCGGATGGAGCAGCTCGAACCGCAACCAGGTGTAGGAGGAGTCCGAGCACGAACCAGATCAGCAGCGCCAAAAATCCGAGCCGGAGGCTTCCGTCGCGCGGCCGCAGACGACGATCGCAGAGCCCGATCACGAACAGCGCCGCGAGTCCGCCGGATGCGCTCGCCCCGCCACGAAACGCACGCGAGCAAAGCATCGGCCCCTTCGGATCGAGGATGAACGCGGTGCCGATCCACGCGATCTGAAGCACGATCCAACCGCAGCCGAAGACCTGGAGCGGCTGTCGATGCTCGTTGGCGACGAGCAAGAACAGGCTGACGAAGAATGCTCCCCACATCGCCGCGAACACGCCTTCGGCCGCGAGTTGTGCGTCCGCGCGGCCCGAGGTCGGACGCTCCGGATAGAGACCGCGAATCGCACAGACGACTCCGATCCAGGACGCGATGAAGTACAGACCGAGGATGATCGCAAGAGTGGGCGAGCTGACTCCATGGTCATCACCCACGTCGTTCTCCCAGCACGGTTCCTCGCCACGGCCCTAGAACCTCACGAACAACCACGGCACGTGGTGCCACGAGTCCGGCGGCTCTCACAGGACCAACTGGGTCCGGAACCAACTGGGGTTCAGGACCACGATCGAGGCGCAGAATCGCCATCCAAGCGGCCGAAATGGACGGCCGTTGTCGGACGCCGCCGCGAGCACCCAGAGCGAAATCAGCACTGCTGCAACCGGCAGCGGCGCGGCGGACCTCAGCGCTGCGGACTAGCCAGCGCCCGCTGCACGACTCGATCGCTCCAACTGGAGCTCGGCCACTTCGCCTCAAAGCATCCACGCAGGCCACGGGTGCGCCTCCAGGTTCGCGCCGACCAGCACCCACAGCGCCGCCGACGCAATCCCGCACCAGACGTCCGCGACCCGGGGTCGAAGGGCGCGCGATCGGAGGCCGACGACCGACAGCGCCATCAACCCGCCGGTCACCGCGACGAGGCCACGCACCAGACCGAAACTCCGCGACGCCTTGGCGTCACCCAGAACCACCAGGCTCACGGCGAAACCCAACTGCACCACGAGAAACGAGAGGCCGAGAGACTGCTGCGGTTGCTCGGAGGAGACAACGCCGAACAACGACATCGTGAGCCCAAAGGTCCAAGCCCCGAGAAGGCAGCCTTCGAGCACGGCGCGCTTGCAGAGTGCGCCGAAGGACAGGCCTCCGGGTAGCAGTCCCTGGAGCGCGAGAACCAGCCCGAGCCAGGACAGGCCGAGCAGACCGAAGACCAGGACCTCCCCGAGCGCGGCATCGGGCGAGCAGGAATCGGCCGGATAAACGGATTGCAGAAGTGGGTGGGACAGGGCGACAACTCTACTTTGAGATGCAAAGTAGAGCTGTCGAGCAGTCTGTCAACCGGCGCTCAGGCCGACTCGATCGCCAGATAGATCCACAACCAGGCGAAGTTCACGACGCTGACGATCACCATGCGCGTGCGGAAGCTCGACTTCCGCGTCTTGTGGCGGAAGGTCTTCATCGCGAGCCAGCCGCCGAACAACCCGCCGAACCAGGACAGGCCGATCAGCCGCGCCTCGGAAACCCTGCGCTTCCCGAGTTTCGCGCGACGCTTGTCGAAGCCGAACGCCAAGAACGTGCAAAGATTCAGGGCGGCGAGCGCGATGAGGATCGGGACGGTCACGGTCGACGAACGATAACCGGAGTCCGCTCGACGAGAGCCGAGAGCCCTCGGCGGAACATCAGACCGACGGGCGCGGGTCTCGATGCGAGCCGAGTCCACAAACGCCCCGATGCGAGGCTTCTGGTTCGGCGGATTCGGTATGCTCCGCGCCGACTGCGTGCATGCAGGAGCGCGCGCAGGACGGAGACATCGAGACCTTGGCGACGATCTTCTACGGACTGGCCGGTGAGGGGCGCGGACACGCGACCCGCGCTTGCACGATCGTCGAGGCGTTGCGCCAGGATCACCGCGTCGTGCTGTTCGCTCCCGAGCACGGCTACGAGATGTTGCGGGACCGCTACGACGGGACGGACGTCGAGGTGTGCGAGATCGAAGGCCTATGCTTCCGCTACGACAAGCGAGGTCGGCTCGCGAAGCTGAGGACCGGCTGGGCCGCATTCCGATACCTTTGCCGACTGCCGAAGCTGCTTCGCCAGCTCAAGCAGCGCATCGAGGCCGAGCGGCCGGCACTGTGCCTGACCGACTTCGACCCAGCTCTGCCGCGCGCCTGCGAGCGCATGGGCGTCCCCTACCTGAGCGTCGACCACCAGCACTTCCTGCTCGTGTCCGATCTGAGCGAGCTCCCGCGTCGCCAACGCAAGTGGGCGGACTTCATGAGCTTCGTCGTCAAGCGCTACTACAAGCGCCAGGCGCAGTCGGTCGTGTCGTCGTTCTACTTCCCAAAGTTGAAGGAGCAGTACCGCGACGTCGTGCAGACCGGCGTCCTCCTCCGCAAGGAGCTCCTCGCGACCACACCGACCCACGGCGAGCATTTCTGCGTCTACCTGCGTCGCTTCGAGTCGAAGCCGCTACTCGATGCTCTCGTCGCCTCGGGCATCCCCGCGCACGTCTACGGGCTCGGCGAGCGTAAGTCCCAGGGCGAAGTCGAGTTCCGCCCGATCTCCGAAAGCTCGTTCGTCGACAGCCTGAGCCGCTGCGCCGGCCTGATCACGACGGCCGGAAACCAGCTCGTGGGCGAGGCCCTGTGGCTCGAGAAGCCGGTTCTGGCGATGCCGGAACCGGGCAACGAGGAGCAGGCGATCAACGCCTGGTTCGTGGAGAAGAGCGGTGCGGGGTTGTCACGATCGTTCGATGCGGTGACCGTGGAGGACATCCAGACGTTCCAGCGGGGTCTCGAGACCTTCCGGAAGAGCATCGATCGGCAGCGATTGAACGGCAACGACAAGACACTCGAGACGATTCGCCAAGCGCTCGCGGAGTTCGCGAAGAGCCATGCCGCCTGAAGATTCCGGCCTGATTCCCCGACCGAGTTCCATGACCTCGTTTCCGAACCAGAACCAACGCAGGCGATACCGCGCGGTTTGGATCAGCGACACCCACCTCGGGACGCGGAGCTGCAAGGCGGATTTCCTCCTCGACTTCCTGAAGTCCATCGAGACCGATCACCTCTACCTGGTCGGTGACATCATCGACCTGTGGAAGGCCAAGAGCGGCTGGTACTGGAACGACATCCAGAACCAGGTGCTGCGCCGCGTCCTGAAGATGAGCTCGCTCGGCACAAAGGTGTTCTACACGCCGGGCAACCACGACGAGTACTTCCGCGGTTTCATCGGCACGAACTTCGGTGGTATCCAGATCATCGACCGCGTCGAGCACCGCATGCTCGACGGCCGACGGTTCCTCGTCTTCCACGGCGACCAGTTCGACGCGATCGTCTGCAACTACCGGTGGCTCGCGGTCGTCGGCGGCCATCTCTACGACTGGCTCGTCCAGCTCAACAGCGGCTTCAACTGGTGCCGCAAGAAGCTCGGCATGCACTACTGGTCGCTGTCGCAGTACCTCAAGCTCCGCGCCAAGCACGCGACCAAGGTGATCGGAAGTTTCGAGACGATCACCTCCGAGTTCGGCAAGAAAGAGGGCTACGACGGCGTCGTCTGCGGCCACATCCACAAGGCCGAGATTCGCGACATCAACGGCATCACCTACTGCAACGACGGCGACTGGGTCGAGTCGTGCACGGCGCTCGTTGAGCACCTCGATGGACGACTCGAGATCATCGAGTGGACCGACCGCCGCCCGGAAGTGCCGGTCGAAGAGCCCCAGGTCGAGCCGACTCAAGTCGCGTCGGCGGTCTGAGTCGATCGACCGACTGGTGCGCGATCAGTCGCGCAACGCATCGAACAGCACGCGCTGCTGATCGGCCGACGTGAACGCCCGGAGAATCCGCTCCCCGGTCCAAGCCGGGTTGTCGTTCACAAGGTTGCGAAGCGCGAGGTCCAGGGCCGGCGCGCGCCCCGGCTCCTGGTAGACGAGGAAATCCGCGCCGTAGGCCTCGGTGACTCGCCGGAATTGCTCGAGACTTGATTCGAGGTCCTTGGCAGCCGCGCGCAGCTCGCCCGCGAGCTTGGTCAGGCGTGCGGCCATCCGTTCGTCCTCGGCCTCGAATCCGCTCAGCGCCATCGCCTCGAAGACGGAAGGTGGTGACAGCCCGGCCGGCCCGGAGACCGCCCAATCGAGTGCCGCGCTCTGCGAGCCATCCTCGCTGATCATCGCCTGCAGCCAGCGAACGCTGGCGAACCCTGGAGTCTCGGAAGCGAGCGCGCCCCCCCCCGCGATCCATCGTGACAGGACTGAGAGATTCGATCGGCCGTGTTCCGCCAGGCGACGGTAGAGCAAGCGATCCGGCGCATGGTCTCCAGGCGCACCGACGGATCGGACGGCCTGGTCGATCTCACCGAGCGCCAAGTGAACCATCGCCTTGGCCCGATCGACGAACGGCTTTGGTGCCTCCAGCGCGTCGAGATGAGTGAGGGCACGCCTCGCCCTCTCAAGATCTCCGAGCCGCGCATCGATGTAGCCGAGCTCGCCGAGCAGAGCCGGTGTCGTGCCGTTCTGCATCGCGCCGACAACGAGCACGCGGGCGAGTTCGTAGTCTCCCGATCGACCGTACGCATCCGCGGCCTCGATCGGACCGGCAGGTGGTGGACCCGGGTCGAGGACCAGACTCCCGTCGGGAAGAGTCTCTCCTTCGAGCACCATCTGCTTGCCTTCGAACCGATAGCGGAACCGATAGGAGTCCGAGACGCCGGCCACGGTCACCTCGAGTTCTCCCGGAGTAGATGTCTCGGACCAGTTGCCGACGATCGTTCCGATCAGGCAGAGGTTGTTCTTCTGCAGGAAGCGGATGTCCGCGTTCCCCTTGTGCCACCGGCCGACGAAGGTCTGCGACGACTCCGTCTCGACTTCGCCGCCGGTGAAAAGTCCTCCGATCAACGAATCCGAGAACTCGAATCCGCGCAACCACTCCGGCATCGGATCCGGCGGCCCCATGCGGTTCGTGGTCCAGGCGTCCATCCCGAGCGCGACGACGACCCGTCCGGGCCGGTGGACGGACAGGGCCTGCGGCAACCGACGCAACGCGGCAGGAGGAACCAGCCCGGGGAACGAGTGATCGACCGACTCGCGGCCGGCATCGCGCGCCGCACGGCTCGGCGGCGCATCCGCACGTTCGGCGAACCCGGTGCCGTAGAACGTCGAGTCTCCGACGAAGAGGACGACGTTCTCGCGCACCTCGCCGGTCGGTCGCAACGGATGACGATGGCGCTGCAGGATCGAGAGCCCAGCCCAGACGCCCTCAATACCCAAGTAGGCGACGAGGACGATCGCGAGCCAACGAAGTGGGCCGCGCCGCTTCGTCGTCGAGGTGTTCGAGTTCGATTCGTTCGGGACCGAAGTCACGACCCGAGTCTACGATCCCGAGCATGGATCTCGGACTCGCGGATCGGACAGTTCTCGTCACTGGATCGGCCGGTGGAATCGGGCAGGCTACCGCTCGCGCGTTGGCGAGCGCCGGCGCGAAGCCGTTGCTCCACTATCACCGCAGCGAGGAGAAGGCGCGCGACCTCGCGCGGGAACTCAGCGCGGAGACCGAGAAGAAGATCGCTGCGTTCGGTGCCGACCTTCGCAACGAATCGGAGGTCGATGCGATGTTCGACGAGATCCAGGCACACCATGGCAAGCTGCACGGCGTGGTCGCGAACGCCGGGATCTGGGTTCGTGACGAAGTCCCGCTCCACGAGATGACTCTCGCGCAGTGGAACGAGACCCTCGACAGTGATCTGACCAGCGCGTTCCTCACCTGCCGAGGGTTCCTCCGGGCCTTGGCCCGACACCCATTCGAGGATCCATCGATCGTCCTGGTCGGCTCGACCGCGGGGCTCTTCGGCGAAGCGAACCACGCTGACTACTCTGCGGCGAAAGCAGCGATGGCCCACGGACTGACAGCGAGTCTCAAGAACGAGATCGTTCGCCTAGCGGCTCTCGGCCGAGTGAATTGCGTCTGCCCGGGCTGGGTGCTCACGCCGATGGCGGAGCAGGCGCTCGGCGACCCAAATGCCCTGACCGACGCGACCCGAACCGTCGCCATGAACAAGGTCGCGACCCCCGAGGACATCGCGAACTCGATCCTCTACCTCTCCTCCCCAACTCTGGCCGGCCACATCAGCGGCACGATCCTGCCAGTCCACGGAGGAATGGAAGGCCGCGTCCTGCACTGAGGGCCGCCTGACAGGCGGAACCCCGGAGGGGTCTGGCCTCCATGCGCTCTGGACGCTCGCAGGGCCGTGAATCGATCCGTAGTAGCCAGTCCATGTCGCTCCTGCCTCGCTCTTTCCTTCTGGCCCTGGCCGTAGCTGCCCCGATCGCGGCGCAGCGCCCGATCCCGTATCCGGTCGACCTGCCCTCCGGCTACCAACTCGCGCTCGAGAACGGAACCCGCACCCCGAGCGGCGCCCCGGGCCCGAACTACTGGACCGACGACGTCGACTACGTCATCGATGCAGCGATCGAACCGGCGAGCGCAACGGTCTCCGGTCGCATCGAGATGACCTACACGAACCGCAGCCCAGAACCCCTGGGTCGGTTGGCCATCCACTTCCGCCAGAACCTTCACAAGGAAGGCGTCCGGCGTACGCGCTCCAACCTTGATGTCACCGGCGGTGTGACGGTCGAGAACGTCACGGTGGCAGGCGACTCCGCGCGGATGCGCATCGCCGGCACGGTTGGTTTCCTCGGTCTCCCCGATCGACTACCGCCCGGGGAGTCGGTGACGGTCGCGATGGACTTCAGCTTCCGGGTGCCGCGCGCCGGCCGAGCACCCCGGATGGGCCACGAGGAGAACCACGTGTTCTACCTCGGCTACTGGTACCCGCAGTTCGCGGTGCGGGACGATGTCGAAGGCTGGGTCTCAGACCAGTACCTCGGCAACGGTGAGTTCTACATGCCGTACGGCAACTACTCGGTGAACTTCACCGCTCCCGCCGACTGGCTGGTGCGTTCCACCGGCGTGCTGACGAATGCCTCCGAGGTGCTCCCTGACACGGCGCTCGCCCGACTCGAAGAAGCGCGCTCGACTCGCGAGATCCAAAACGTGATCACACGGGACGACCTGAAGAACGGTAACGTGACCAAGGCCGACGAAGGCACCGTCACCTGGCAGTTCCGAGCCGAGAACGTCCGCGACGTCGCCGTCAGCATCTCCGATCGCTACCTCTGGGATGCGACGCACGCGGTCGTCGAAGGCCGTGAGGCGGTGGAGATCCACTCCGTCTATGAGGTCGAGTCGCCTACCTGGCCGCGTTCGGCCGAGTACGCGCGCCACACGATCGAGTGGATGTCGGCAAACGTCTACCCGTACCCGTGGCCACACATGACTGCTTGCGAAGGCATCATCGGCGGCGGCATGGAGTACCCGATGATGACCGTCATCGGCGACTACAGCCGACCGGATGGTCTGCAGTCCGTGACCGCGCACGAACTGATCCACATGTGGTTCCCGATGATCGCAGGCTCCAACGAGAAGCGTCACTCGTGGATGGACGAAGGCACCACGTCGTTCTTCACCGACCTGGTCCGCGACGACTTCTTCGACCGCGAGAACCGACGCGGCTCGATCTTCGGCTACGTCGGCGGAGTGCGCCGGACGACCGAGGGTTCGATGATGACGCACGCCGACTACTACCAATCGGGCTACGGCTTCGCGTCCTACACGAAGCCAGCCGCACTGCTGCACCAACTCCGCGGGATGCTGATGGACGGCGAGCGCGACGTGATGATGGAGGCAGTCCGCACCTACGTCTCAGAGTGGGCGTTCAAGCACCCGAGCCCGTACGACATGTGGTCGACTTTCGAGCGCTTCGCCGGTCGCGACATGGATCACTACTGGCGCAGCTGGTACTTCGAGACCTGGAAGCTCGATCACGCGATCGGCGACGTCCGGTCGACGCGCTCAGTGACCCGAGTCACCATCGAGGACCGTGGACGAATTCCGCAGGCTTGCACGATTCGGGCGACCTATGAGGACGGCTCGACCGAGGAAAAGACGATCCCGGTCTCGGCCTGGCTCTCCGGTGCGACCGAGCAGACCCTCGACTTCCGGGGAGGCGTGAAGGAGCTGGAGATCGATCCGGACCGCATGACGCTGGACGCGCGGCCCGAGAACAACCGGCTGATCCTCGAGGACGGCTGAGCCCCGGCGTCGGGCGCCCGACTCGAGAATCTGAGGCCGTGTCGCAGAACTGGTATTGACGGATCGTCGTTTTTTGACGATACGTAAAGCCATGGTCCAGCTGACCCGGAAGCAACGCGAGATCCAGGAGCGCGAACAGCTGTTCGTCGCGACCGGTCGACGGCTGCTGCTGGAGCGCGGCTACGCCGGCCTGACGATGGATCGGATCGCCGAGGCGACCGAGTACTCGAAGGGCACCGTCTACCAGCACTTCGCCAACAAGGAGGACCTGCTGGTCGCGGTGCTGGTCGGCACCTGCTCGACGCGACGGTCCCTGTTCGAACGAGCCGCGGCGTTCCGCGGCACACCTCGCGACCGGATGGCTGCGATCGGAATCGCGGTCGAGATCTTCCGGGCCCAGCACCCGGACGCAGACGCGGTCGAACATCTGAGCCGCGAGCAGTCATTCCGCGAAAAGGCGACCCCGGAGACCCTCCTGAGGCTCCAAGCCTCCGAGCAAGCCACCCTCGAGATCTGCTTCGGCATCACGCGGGACGGGATCGCTATCGGGGATCTGGAGCTTGCCGAGGAGGCTCGGATCTCCGACATCACGCTCGGCCTCTGGAGCCTCTACCAGGGCACCTTCGCGATCCTCGACGGCATGCCGACCGACGAACTCGGCTTCCCCGATCCGCTCGAGACGATGCGGCAGAACGCGCAGCGACTGCTGGACGCGTTCGACTGGAAGCCGCTGAGCACCGACACCGATCTCGACGCGCAACGCGAGCGCATCCTGGGCGAGGTCTTCCCCGAAGAACGAGAAGCGCTGGAGCCCTCCTGACCGACGGCCAATGACCATCCTCCGTGAGCAGAAAATGACGTTTCGTCAAAACTCGACGGTCCGCCGGCTGGCTTCGGTGGCGGTGTTCCTCACCCTCCCGGCCTGCGGAGCCCCCGATGAAGGCACGGAGGAGCAACCGTTGCTGACAGTCTCGACGAGGCTCGCAAGCCAGACCGACCACTACGAGATCGAACGGCGCTACACCGGCGTGTTGAAGGCCCGCCGCGAAGCCGAACTCGGTGCCGAAGTCGACGCGCGGATCGAGGCGATCCTCGTCGCCGAGGGCGAGACCGTGATCGCCGACCAACCACTGGCGAGGCTCGACACCTCGCGCCGCTTGGCCCGGAAGACGGAGCTCGAAGCGACCGGAGCCGAGCTGCAGGCCACTCTCGACGAGATGTTGAACGGCACGCGGGACGAAGTCCTCGACGCCGCAAGAGCGCGAGTCACCATGCTCGCCGCCGAACGAGACCTGGCCGAACTCCAGCGCGACCGCCGCGCCGAACTCGAAGCGAGCGAGTCCGGAAGCCAGGCCGAACTCGACGAAGCCGAGACGCGCCTCCAAACCGTGACGGCCCAACTCGCCGAAGCACGTGCCCAGCTTCTCGAATTCGAGAACGGAGTGCGGGCCGAGGTCATCGCAGCGCAACGAGCTCGCGTGCGTGCCAACGAGGCTGCCGTCGCCGCACAACAGCTCGAAATCGACAAGAGCACGCTCCTCGCTCCGTTCCCCGGACGGGTCGCAGCGCGGCTGATGGACGAAGGGCGAGTGGTGATGGCCGGCACACCGATCCTCCGGCTCTCGGAGAGCGGATGCCTGGAGGCCTGGGTCGGCGTTCCGCCCGACGTCGCGCAGGCCATCGAAAGCGGCACCGCGCCGGACTTCCGCGTCGGCGAGGAGTCGCTGCGGACCAGTTCCATTCGCGTGCTCCCGGAACTCGATGCCGACACCCGAACGGTCACGGTGATCGCCGAGCTCGAACCGGAACAGAGCCAGACACTTCGCGCCGGTCAGATCGTGCGGCTCGCCTGGACGAGACGTGTCGAGTCCGAAGGGTTCTGGCTCCCCCACACCGCGTTGACCGAGTCCGCGCGCGGGCTGTGGTCGATCCGACTGTGTCGGCCGATCGAGTCGAGCGCAGGTCGACACGGCTCGGTCGAGCGTGGCCAGGTCGAGGTGCTCTACACCGAGGGGGATCGCGCCTTCGTCCGGGGCACGCTCGTCGACGGTGACCGGGTCATCGACTCGGGTCTGCACCGCATCGCAGATGACCAGACCGTGCAGTGGATCGAGCAAGGAGAACTCTGATGCTCGACCTGTTTTGGCGCCGGCCTCGCCTGCTCGCGCTGACGATCCTCTTGTGTTTGGTCGCCGGCCTGACGGCTCTCCAGGCGCTACCGCGCTCGGAGGACCCGGAGCTCGTCAGCCGCTTCGCGACGGTCTTCACCGCCTACCCCGGCGCCGACGCCGAACGCGTCGAGGCACTGGTCACCGATCCGCTCGAGGACGAGCTGCGCGAGATCGAGGAGATCGGCGAGCTGACATCTTCGTCGATCGCCGGAGCCTGCACGATGGCGATCGAACTCGCCGACGAGGTGTCGGCGGCCGAAGTCGACGAGGTCTGGTCCCGAGTCCGCGACCGCCTCGACGACGCCAAACTCGAGTTCCCCGACGGAGTGGCCGAACCGGACTTCGACGACAACCCGTCGGACGCCTACACGCTGATCCTCGGTTTGTCGTGGACCCTGGACTCGGAACCGAGCTTGGCGATCCTCGGCCGACTCGGCGAAGAGCTCGCCGACATCCTGCGTTCGATCGCTGGGACGCGCGAGGCAGACGTCTTCGGTGAACCCGAGGAGATCGTCCTCGTCGAGGTCTCACCCTCGAAACTCGCGACCTACGGCCTCGACTTCGACGACGTCGCGAACGCACTCCGCGGCGGCGATTCGAAGCTCCCCGCCGGCCAGCTTCGTAGCGACCGCTCGAATCTCCTGATCGAGGTCGCCGGGGACTTCGAGTCTCTCGCGCGCGTCGACGAACTACCGATCCGCCAAGGTCCCGAGGGTCGCCTGCTCCGCCTCGGAGAGGTCGCGACGGTTCGCCGCACCATCGAGAACCCAGCGAGTGCGATCGCAATCCTCTCCGGCCAGGAAGGAGTCGCAGTCGCCGCACGCGCGCTCTCTGGCCGCCGCGTCGACCTGTGGTCCGCGGACGCCCGCGCAGCCGTCGCCGAGTTTGAGGAGTCTCTGCCTTCGGGTGTCGAGCTCTCGACGATCTTCGATCAGTCGCGCTACACCGACGTCCGACTCGAGTCACTGGTTCAGAACTTCGGACTCGGCGCCCTGCTCGTCGTGATCGTGATCTTCTTCACGATGGGCTGGCGCTCGGCGCTACTGGTCGGCTCGGCTCTCCCGCTGACGTCGCTACTGGTTCTCGAGGGCATGCTGCTGGTCGGTGTGCCGATCCACCAGATGTCGGTGACCGGCCTGATCCTGGCGCTCGGCCTACTGATCGACAACGCGATCGTCATGGTCGACGAGACGCGGCGACGACTCGATCGCGGGATGGAAGCATCCGCAGCGATCCGTGCGACGGTTCGCGGACTCGCCGGACCGCTCGCCGGCTCGACCGTCACGACCATCCTCGCGTTCTTGCCAATCGTGCTGATGCCGGGTCCAGCGGGTGAGTTCGTCGGCACGATCGCGATCAGCGTGATCCTCGCGTTGCTCAGCTCCCTGCTCCTCGCCCTCACGGTCACGCCGACCCTCGCCGGGATGTTGCTGCGTTCCGCGAAGCCCGCCCATTCGCCGACCGGCAAGTTCCTGAACAACGGCGTGACGAGCGCGCGACTGAGTCGGCCGTATCGCAAGGGTGTTCGGCTCGCGGTGAAGTACCCGGCCCTCGGCGTCCTCCTGGCGATCGCACTCCCGGTGTTCGGGTTTTCTCGATTCCCCACCCTCGACGAGCAGTTCTTCCCGGCGGCCGACCGTGATCAGTTCCAGATCGAACTGCGCCTTCCCTGGCAGACGCCGATCGAAGTCTCACGGGCAGCTGCCTTCCGTGGTCGCGAAGCCATTCTTCAGAACGACGCCGTCGAGGACGTCCACTGGTTCGTCGGCGAGAGCGCCCCGCGCTTCTACTACAACATCAAGGACGGCCGTCAGGGCGTGCCCTACTACGTGCAGGGCCTCGTCCAACTGAAGTCCGCCGAGGGGTCGCTCGACGTCGTAGCCGAGATCCAGGAGAGCCTCGATCGCGCTCTTCCCGAGCTGCAGGCACTCGCGCGACCGATCGAGCAGGGCCCGCCGATCGATGCACCGGTCGAACTACGGCTCTACGGCCCACAGATCCAGACACTGCGCGAGCTCGGCGAAGAGCTCCGCTCCCACCTCGCCAAGGCCGAGGGCATCACCCACACCCGAACAACCCTCGAAGGCGGTCAACCGAAGCTCCGTCTCGAACTGGACGACGCCGGCGCGCGCCTCGTCGGTCTCGACGAGACCTCTCTCGCGCGACGACTCGCCGCCCGCACGGATGGTGTCCTCGGTGGCTCACTGATCGAAGCCACCGAAGAACTCCCGGTCCGCGTCCGTCTCGAAGACGAGTCGCGGAAGGAACTCGAGACGGTGACGGGCACCGAGCTCAACGGCCCCGGCGGCTGGACGCCGGTATCGGCGCTGGCCTCGGTCGCCCTCGTGCCCGAGACCGCGAGCATCCCGCACCGCGACGGTCGCCGGGTGAACACGGTCGAAGGCTACGTCGTCTCCGGCTCGTTGCCCGATCGAGCCCTCAAGGACTTCAACCGCATCCTCGCGGAGAGCGGTTGGGAACCACCGTTCGGCTATGAGCTCCAGATCGGCGGCGAAGCGGCTGAGCGTGACGAAGCGGTCGGCAAGCTGATGGCAGCAGCCTCGGTCCTGATGGTGCTGATGCTGGCCTCGTTGGTCCTGTCCTTCGACTCGTTCCGGTTCGCCGGGATCATCGCGGGCGTCGCGTTCCTGTCGGTCGGACTCGGCGGCCTCGCTCTTTGGCTCGGCGGAATGCCGTTCGGCTTCATGGCGATCGTCGGCACGATGGGACTGATCGGAGTCGCCGTGAACGACTCGATCGTGGTCCTCGCAGGCCTGCGACACGACGAGGGAGCGATGAGTGGCGACCTCGACGCCTGTGTCGATGTCGTCGTGCACGCGACGAGGCACCTGGTCTCGACCTCGTTGACGACGATCGCGGGCTTCCTGCCGCTGATCCTTGCCGGTGGCGGGTTCTGGCCGCCGCTCGCCTGGACAATCGCCGGTGGCGTGACCGGAGCGACGTTCTTGTCGATGACCTTCGTCCCCGCGTTGTTCCTGGTCGTGAGACGATGGAAGCTCCGGGGTGAACGTCGCAGGGCCATCGCTGCACCCGCCTGATCTTCGGTGAGCGGGTCTCCCGGAGTTGGAAACCTGCTCCAATCGACCGGCCTCGCAGCCCGCGTGCGCTTCATGGGTCGCTATAAACTGCCAGTCCTGGTCCCGCTCGCCATCGCTCTGGCCTTCTGGGCGATCGACGGACTCTCGTCAGGCCCGCCAGTCTCCGAGCCGAACGAGGTGATCCTGGCGGATCCGCCGCCGGAGGTCTTCGAGTTGGAGGAAGCCCCAGACCTCGAGCCGCGGGAAACCACGAATGCGATCGGCCGACGAACCGAGAGTGACAAGCCTGCGGGAGAAGCCACCCACGCGACTCCGGTCGAACTCCGGGTCCGAGTCCGACTCGCGGACGGCAGGGCAGCCGGTGCGGGCTACACGGTCACCGCATTCCGGTTCGCACATCTTCCGCCACGAATGCGGAGCCAGCTCGAGGACGAGCCGGGCTGCCTCGACCCTTGGTTCGTCGAACCGCTTCCAGCAGAGGTGGCCGAGAACACGGGGAGCGACGGCCTCGTTGTGCTTCCGCGGGAAGCCGCACTCACGGACGAGACGCTGGTCGTCGTCGCACGCTCAACGAGGTTCCTCGACCAGGGCATCGCCGCGACCCTCGTCAAGCCAGACATCACGGAGCTGGAGCTGACCCTCGTCAATCCGACGCCTCTCCGGGTCCGTGTGGTGAACTCCGCGAACCGGCCCCTCCCCGGCGTCCCGGTCGCACTCGGCCGAAGCCACGGCGACGCCGCGCGCTGGGGCGAGGCGATCACCGACGACATCGGAGAGGCACCGCTACACCGGTTCGTCTCGGCGGTCGCTCGCAGCCAGGCTCGCGGCGAACTGGACCCGCTGTTCGTGCAGGCGGTTCTGCCACTCGAGGACAAGCTCGCTGTCCGGGTTCCGCAGGATCACGACCTCTCGATCCCGATCGAGCTCCGCCTTCCCGCGACCTGCGAACTGCTCCTCCGCGTCGAGGGATTCCCGACCCCGGCGAACGGCATGGTGGGCCTCAAAGCCTGGCCGAAGATGCCGGGAGACTTCAGCATCCCGCAGTATTCCTCGCCGCTCGTTCGACTCGAGAACGGCCAGGCCCGCTTCCCATTCGTCGGCCCGGACTACCGCTACCTGCTCAACATCTGGATCGACGGGGTGACCGGTGTGATCGAACGCCGCATCCAGAGTCCGGCGGAACCGGGATCGGTCGAAGTGCTCACCGTCTCAATCGAGCAGGACATGATCTTGAAGGCGCGGCTCCTGGATCCACGCGGCCGGTTGATGCGGAACCGCGGCGTGAACTACCGCGTCGGTGGCACGAACTGGCACAGCGGCGCGTCGGCGCACCTGGACGCAAGGGGAGAACTGACCCTCCTGATCTCCGAAGCCTCCATCCGCTCAGGCCTGACCAAGTTCGAGATCGACGCCTGGCCCCTCGACCCCGAGGTTGAGGGAAGCATGGCGGTGCGCGCTCAGATCCCCGATGGGTTCCAACCAGGCGTCACCGACCTCGGCGAACTGATGCTGGAGCGGGTCGTCGAAGGCGGCTGAGCCAGCTCAGCGCGCGAACGCAGCCGGCACGATCGCTGGGTCGTCCTTCACGATCGAACCATCGAACCGATCGAGCACGACCCGGTCGCGCAGCGTGACGACGAGCGTCGCGGCCTCGTTCAGACCGAAGGCCTTGCGGACCTCACCCTCGCTGTCGACGAGCAGCAAGGGGTCCGAGTCGGGCTCCCATCGCTCGCGCATGATGGAGAGCGCGACGGACTCGAAGAGCGCCTGACTCAGATCTTGGAGGAACACGACCTTGAAGCCCTGCGCTTCGGCTCGATCCATCAGCAGGTCGGACAGTTCCTGCTGCAGCTCGCCCTGACTCAGGACCGGTGCCGAGAGCACCAGCACGACGTCTCCCCGGAACACCTCAAGTCCCAGGTATCCCTGGTCGTTGGGATCGACGAAGCAACGATCCAGGATCTCGAGCGGAGACTCTCCGCTCACAACCTGTGGGTCGACGGGCTGCAGGGACTCCTCCTCACCGCAGCCCGAGAGAACCGCGGTCCCGAGGAATACACCAACGAGCAAGCGCAGAGTCACCGGTCGCGACCGGCGGCCTCGAGTTCGCGCTGCATGTCGATGTCCCATTGGTATTCTTCGCCGTCGACCAGAGTCCGCGTGATCTGGAAGTCCGGCTGACCCGGCTCACGGATGATCACCGTGTAGGTGTCCGGCGGGACCTTGCCAAGGTCGTACCAGCCGCTGCTGTCGACTTCGTCATCCCGACTGCCGACCAGAGCCCGGAAGATGCTCGTCACGGACACCCGCGAAGCGATCGGGTTGCCCTTGCCGTCGAGAACCGTGATGTCACCAGGCCGGATCTGGTCGCCTTGCACGTTCGTCACGCGAATCCGCAGACGCGCACCGACGACGACGGACAGGTTCGCCCTCGCGGTACCCTCCTCGACGACAAACACGTCATCCTCGACGCCGGTCGCGACTCCGTCCGCATCCGCCAGCACGCTGTAGGTTCCCGGCGTGACCCCACGGATCTCGAAGTTGCCGTTCTCGTCGGATCGAACCGGAGCGCGCTGCACACCGAAGAGATCGAACAAGCCCTGCTCCGAGTCGTCTTGCAGCGTCTCCTTGTCAGTTCGAGTCGCAACGATCTCGGCGCCGGAAACCGGCTGGCCGTTGCCGTCCCGCACTTGCCCGAGGATCACCCCGGCGCGAGGTATCACCAATTGGATTCCCTCGATCGATGCCGTGCCGTCGACGATCAGTCCCTCAAGAGCGACATCTCCGAACTCGGCGTTGCCACGTCGACCACCACCGAAGGCACGCCCCGAGGCAGTGATCCGGTAGCTCCCGGCCGCGAGGCTCGGTAGTTCGAAGGTCCCATCGTCCCGAGTCCGCGTCTGTGCGAGACCGTTCTTGACGATCAGGCCCAGCAGACCCGCGGCGTCGGATCCCGCGCCATCGTCGAGCCCCGCACTGACCTGGATTCGGGGAACCGGCTGACCATTCGAGTCGACCACCCGACCGCGCACAGCACTCTGAGGCAAGCGCAGATCGAAGCGCATCTCACGGGCACCCTCGGGGATGTCGACCGCGAGCTGCACCTGAACGGGCCGACCGAGGAATCGGTTGACCTGCAGGAAGTACTCGCCGGGTTCGAGACCGACGATCTCGTAGTTACCTTCCTGGTCCGTCGAGTTGGCCCGCACTCCGAGTCCGAAGATGCCATCCGAATCCGATCCGAGCGCTGTCACCAGTGCGCGCGAAACCGTCACGTCGCCATCCCAGACCTTGCCGTAGAGACGCACACTGCTGTCCGAAGCATCTTCGATGTCGAGCGTAGTCGTCTTGTTCTTGCGAACCGTGACAGTCTTGAATCGCAGGTTGCCGAGCAACTCAAAGGCAAAGCCCGCCGCGTCATCACCGAGACGTGACTTGAAGACGATGTAGCTACCAGGCGTCAGTCCATCGATCAGGTAGCGGCCGTCCCGGTCCGTGCTGTCACTCTTGAAGCCTCCGGCCTGAATGCTGACCGCCACGATCAGCGCATCGGCGAGCGGAAGTCCACCAGCACCGGTCACGGCCCCCTCGATCGAACCCCCGGTCTCGAGTTCGAGCAGGACATCTTCGGTCGGCGTCGCACTCACGACCTCGATGCTCCGCTCACTGGCCTTGGCCCGGTCGGGGTGGCGCGCGGTCAGTCGGTAGGCACCCTCCGCGAGCCCTCGCACCTCGAAGGTGCCGTCACTCTCGGTCACCGCTGATCGACGCGTCGATTGCGAGAGGCCGAGGAAATCGAAGTCTTCCGGGTCGAAGCGGAATTGGAACAGTCGGTTGCTCGACTCGCGTTCGCGCTCCTCGTAGGCGGTGACCTGAGCGCCGGCGACCGGCTGACCATCGATCGCGTCCACAACCCGACCACGCACAACGGCGCCGAGGTCGAGCGTGAACTCGAGGCTCTCCGACTCCTCGCCAGCGGCGAGGATCACCTCCTGCTGATCGGAGAGACGCTCCTCGTTGCGAACACGGACTCTCAGCTTGCCCGGCGGAATACCCGAGATCTCAAAGCGACCGTCCTCGTCGAGAAACTCCTTCCAACGGCTGCCGCCGAAGACCGGGCTGTTGGCGTTGCCAAAGCCCTGCCCTTCCTCCAGTCGGAGTTGGCCACTCTGCGCCCAGGGTGGACCACGACGGCGGTTCCGGGGCACTTCTTCACCGGTCTCGGGATCGATCTGACGAGACCTCACTTCGACGCTGAAGCGCGAGACCGGCTCACCGCTCGGATCGATCACCCGACCCCGGACCGTCACCGCTTTCTCAAGCGTGATCTCGACCGGCTCGGTGCTCCCGGACTCGACGCCGAATCGCACGGCCGTGACGTAGTCCTCCTTGGTCGCCTGAACGGTCGTGCGCGAACCAGTCAGGCCGTCGACCTCGAACAGGCCATCCACATCGGACACGGTTCGCAGCAGCCGCGCGCTGAGCAGAAGCTTCACGACATCGGGATCCTTCGGGCGCTCGGTCGGACGGACTTCGATCGCAGCTCCCTGAATCGGCTGCCCATCGGTGCCGACCACACGACCGATCAACTTCTCACCCACACCACAGAACAACTCCAGGTCGTCGTAGCGTCCGCCGTCGACGGCCTGAACCTCGACGATATCGGAGGGCGCGAGTCCATCCGCGAACGCGGAAATCCCGACTCGACCACTCGCGACGTGCGGCAGTGCGAAGCGGCCCTCAGCATCCGTCCGCGCCGGCTCCGACCGGCCATCCGAGCTGAACAACGCACGATTGAGGTCGAGGTAGACCATCGCGACCACTGCGTTCGGAACGGGCCGACCCTCGACGTCGACGACGGTTCCGGCGATCAACGCTCCCTCGCGTGCGATCAGATCGACGCCCAGAGTCTCGCGCTTGCGCACCGTGAGACCGGGTTCCTGCGTCAGGGCGATGGTCTCACCAGCCGCGACCAGCGTATATCCGTCGCCGGCAGGCACACCGGTCAGCGCGTACTGCCCGTCGACGTCGGTCGTAGTCTCGAGCCAACGGTAGTTGCGCTGCGTGAGCTGACCGAGGAAAGCGTTCAGGCCCGGCCGAACACTGACGACCGCACCCTCGACCGGCCCGCCATCAGGACCCGTGACCGTGCCGACGATCTGTCCACCGACACTCGCGAGGAGCTCGACACCACTCAGCGTCTCTCCAGCCGCCAATCGAATCCGCGAGGGCGTGCGGACGAACTGATACGGCCCCTTCGCGTCGAGGAACACCCGCCCGACTTCCGGCGTGTCGAGGTGGAAGAACCCATCCGGACCCGTCGTCGTGCGCGCGAACACCGGCGCCTCAGGCAGGGCGCTCTGCATCGCGATCCCCTGTCCGGCGAAGGCGCTCCGGATTCGCGTGAAGAATCGCTCCACCGACGGTGGCTGCGACATCGCGAGGACCTCGACACCGCCAACCGGCTGGAGGGTCTCGGCGTCCAGGACGACTCCCTCGACGGCAGCGACCGGCGGACGATCGCGCAAAGCCTGCTCGAAGTCCTCTTGGTCCCGCCGAATCACCGAGTCCTGGGCACCCGCAGCGCTCGGTTTGTTCGCTCCGAGCGCGTCGACGCCAGAAGTCTCCTGGCGCTGCGGCACCGCCTCGGGAGCCCGTGTGTCGTCGTCGAAGAGCAGGAACCAGGCGAGAAGCCCGGCCACGGCGGCGCAGAGCACCGGCAGAACACGTCGTGCCATGTAGGGGGAGTGAGAGGACGGAGGCGGAGGGTTGGGGTGACGGCCGGGCAGGCTGTTCGTCCGGGTGGCCACTCAGGGATGCACCCTGTCGCCGGACTCAGGCTTCCGAGCCGTTCGGAGACTCGGAGTCGGACGCGAGGACCGGAAGGCTGAACCGGAACTCCGTACAGCCCTTCTGGCTCGAAGAGACCCGGATCGCGCCGCCATGGGCCTCGATGACTCGGCGGCAAATCGCGAGACCGAGACCGGTTCCGGAGGAGCGAGTCGTGAAGTACGGCTCGAACAGCTGCGGGAGCACGTCCTCGGGAATTCCTGGCCCATCGTCCCGGACCAGGAACTCGACCCGGTCGCGATGGATCTCGAATCCGACGTCGACCCGCCCCGTGTCTCCGGCGGCCTGGCGAGCGTTCTCGACGAGGTTCAGGAACACTCGCCGCAGCTCGGTCGAGTCCACGTGGACCAAGGGCTCTCGCTCGGCGTGCTCGGCTTCTTGGATCGACACGACGGCACCCGATTCGCCATCGACCGCGCTGGAGTAGTCGATCCGAACCGCGTTCAGCAGCTCGCTCGGCCTGGTCGGCTGCAGGTCACGCCTCGGACGACCCGCGAAGTGCCGGAAGTCCTCAGCGATGCGCGCCAACTGCTCGGTCTGTTCGAGCACCGTCCGGGCCATCCGGTCGGCCAGCTCCGTGACGCGCGAGTCGCCACGAGCACGAGCACGCTCGAGTAACTGAGCCCCCATCCGCATCGGCGTCAGCGGGTTCTTGATCTCGTGCGCGACCTGACGAGCCATCTCGGCCCAGGCGGCATTGCGCTCCGCCTTGCGCAATTCGGACTGCGTCTCCTCGAGCTGCCGAGCCATCGAGTTGAACGATTCAGCGAGGTCGGACAGTTCGTCGCGCCCACGCACCCGGACTCGCGTCCGAAGATCGCCGTCAGCGAGCGCCTCGGTCGCTTGGACGAGATCGCGCACCGGCCGAAGTGTCGCTCGCGAAACGAAGAACGCAGCGAGTACCAGCGCCGCGACCGTGAGCGCGGTGACGAGCAACAGTCGCTCTCCGAACTCGTAGGTGATCGAGAACAGCTCCCGATCCGTCGCTGCGACGAGACAACGCCAGCCGAAGTCCCCCGCGATGGTCTTCCCCACCGGAGCCACTCCGATCCGAGCCGAGGCTCCGTCTTCGAGGCCTCGGATCACCTCTCCGTTCTTCTCCGGCTCGACGATCGCCTGGACGAGTTCGGGTCGCTCGATTCTCGCAATCAGTCGTTCACGAGAACCCGAACTGCTCCGCACGGACGCCTCGCGCCCGACGAGTTCGACGCGCACCGACTGGAACTCGGTGCCGACTCTGAGCTGCCCGGCCACCTCGTCGATGAGCTCCTGCACATCGCTCCACCGGAACAACGCGAGTGCGACGCCCGTCGGGGTCTCGTCACCCAGCCGGAACGCGAACCCAAACGAGTAATCGTTCGGACTCTGGGAGCTGACTTCGGTGTTGTCGTGCAGCCAGGGCGAGAGGTGTCGGTCGATCGTGAAGAACGAAAGACCATCCTGGATCACGGCATCGAACCAGGCCTGCTGCAGAGCATCGTCGTTCTCCGAGAAGTCCCTGAGCTGGCGAGATTCGATGCGCTGGATGTCCTGCCCGTCGCGGTAGATCGGCCCGGGCAACTGCGCCGCCATCTCGCCATCGGCATGCACGACGACCAGATAGTCGAACTGACTGTCGAGCCCCTGACCCTCGAGCGCTTCCAGCAGATACTCCGTGCCGGCTTGGCCGTCGCGCTCCCCGAGCGCCCGCTCGAGGTCGCGGAGAATCAGCTCGCAGCTGCGGAACTTCCCGTCGATCAGCGTTTGGACTTCGCGTGCAACCAGAGTCGCCTCACGGGCGAGCACGAGCTTCGTCACGGTGTTGTTGAGGCGTTCCTCGGCTCCACCACGGACGATCCACCCGAAGATCAGGAAGGGCCCCGCGGTGGCGATCAGCACCGTCAGGACGAATCGGGTCGTCAGGGACCGGAGACGCACCGACGTATGGTCGCGGATCCGGCCCGATCAGGCGAGGGTGGGTCGCTCAGTTGCCCTCCGAGTCAGGCTCTTCTTCGCCGGACTCGAAGGTCTGCAGCCACTGCTGGGCCCGGCCGTTCGACGGGAGCAGCTCACGCATCAATTCGATCAGCGTCGACCGCACCTCCCCCTCGGACTGCTCGAGAACCGGCACGAGCATCGCGCCGAGCGCCAATCGACGGTCGATCGGTGACTCCGTGTCGTCCTCAGTGCGGAACGCGATCAGACCGAAGGCCCCGCGACCCCTGGCCAGCATGCGGCCGAGCGTCGCCGCCTCTGGCTGGTAGTCCACGAGTCGCAACGCGAACTGCAGTCGCTGGTATCGCCAGGGCTCGGCGGATCCTCGCAGATGTTCGGTGTGCCCGGCCCAACGCTCGAGCAGCGACGCTCGACCAGCCGGCTCCGAGTCCAGGAGTTCAAGAGCGACGCGGCTGCGCAATGAGGCGTCCACCGCGCCTGCCGCGGTCTCGAGCTTCACGCGCGCCATCTCGAGGAAACCCGGCAAGAACTCGCCGAGTTCGTCCGGGTCAGCCCAAGGCTGCTTCAGGCGGATCACTGAGTCGGGCCCAACGACGAACAACGAGTTCGGCTGGTCTCCGAAGAACGCCCGACTGCGATCGTCCATCCCGTCCACGACGATCGTGCACCGAAGATCGAACTCGTCTCGCGTTCGCTCCGCGATCGCCAACCGCTCCTCGTAGGTGGTCGGTTGCGGAACGGTCTCGAACGCCATCCGTCGCGCGTGCGGTTCGCGCTGGTAGACCAGCACGAACTCGACCTCGTCACGTCCCTCGAACTGCTCGTAGACGCGCCGCAGACCTGCGACGCTGCGCCGGAACGGCGGTCAGGTGAAGCTCGCCTTGACGAGCACCACGGTCTTGCCGAGGCGCTGCAAGAGCGACCACGGTCGGCCGCCGATCGTCTCGAGAGCGAGGTCGGGCACTTCGGCGGCGAGAGCCGGCGCTTGCGCTTCGAACGCCGCACGGCCAAAGAGCTCCCCCGCTCGCTTCTCCATCTGAGCCGTCACCGGGACCACGCCAGTCACGGCGATCAGCGAAGCAACAAGATTCGGTCGTCTCATGAGATCCCCTCGGTTCCGAGTCGCGGTCACAGTCTTCGGCATTGTCGACGAACGGCCGCTCAGCGGAACTCCCGAACCACCCGAAAGCCGACGTCATCCGCTCGGACGGTCGGACGCAGCATCATCCGGAACGCGTTGCGCAGGAAAATCCCATCGAGGACGAAAGACCCACCGCGCAGATAGACGCGTGGCGAGGCGCCGGAGTCTCCCACGTCTTCGAGATCGGAGGTCCACTCGAACGCATTGCCGGTCATGTCGTGAAGACCCCACTCGTTGGGCTGGAACGCGCCGACCTCACGTAGACGCCCACTCTCCTGATTCGCAGCCGAGGGCGTGTAGACATCGCCGTAGCTGAAGACGAGCGAACTCGGACCGCGCGCGGCCTTCTCCCACTCGACCTCGGTCGGCAACCGATAGACCGCACCGTCGTCGAGCTCGGCCCGAAACGCGCAGTAGGCGCGCGCACCCTCGAAACTGATCGTCACCACCGGCAGGTCCGGTGCATCCGTCACGAAGCGACCTTCGTCCCCGCGGCGGATCCGGCACTTTCGCGAACGCAAGTCGACCAGGCCCTCGATTGCGGCTCGATCCTCGACGCCGTTGAGGAACTCCACGAACTGGGCATTGGTCACCTCGTAGCGACCGATCTGGAACTCCGGGACCTCGACGATCCGAACCGGTCGCTCGTCGGGCTGACCGACGCCGAGCCGATCCCCGATCAGCGCGGGCCCAGCCGGGATCGACCGGAACTCCTCATCATTTGAACGTGCCGGGCCGAGTCGGACGGTGATGGATCGCTCGACGAACGCAGGGACCGGTATCGGAGCAACCTCGGCTCTCGGGTTCGTCGAACGGAGCCTCCAAGCGCCTTCGGGCAAGTGGAACTCTCCTCCGTCCGCAGCGACCTCGATCGGCGCGAACTGACCATCGACCCGCTCGAGCCACATCGCACCGAAAGGCGACGACCCGACGCGCACGGTGACCAGATCATCCAAGAACCGAGTCGCATCACCGAACCGGCTGCCTTCAGACGACTCGCTCGCCGCCTGACAACTGCTCAGGGCGAACAGGAGCGCGGCACAGATCGTCACTCGTCGGCCATCCACCGCCGCAACCGACGACGGAAACACGACGGAACTCCCGCGTCTCAGACGCCGCCGCTCGGCGGCTGATCGCCGGAAGCCGGCGACTCGACGGTCGGGTTCTCGACCGTCGGGCTCTCGGCGGGCGGAACTTCCTCGGGCTCGACGAGCGGGATCGGAACGATGCGCGATGGCTCTTGGACAGGCTGCTCGTTCACCGGCTCCTCCGCGGGCAACTCCACCGCGGGCAACTCCTGCTGAGAACCATCTTGCTGGGGCACGGCCGGCTGGGGCTCATCTTGCTGAGGCCCGTCCTGCGCCGGCTGTTCCGTAACGACTTCCTCGGCCGGAGACGCGTCGCTCGGCTCGCCCTCCGAAGTCGACTCCCCGTTCATGCCCGCGGCCTTCGCTTCGAGAGCAGCCTTCCGTTCCGCCGCGTCCTCGTGGCCCGGCCAGAACAGCTCGACCAACCCGTACTGCGAGATCGCCTCCTCGTCGTCGCCGACGTCCTCAGCCTTCCGGCCAGCGTCGTAGGCCTTGGTCGCCTCCTCGATTCGGATCTGGAGGTCCTTGATCTTCGCATCGACATCGAGCTCCACGGGGGCGTCGGCCTGGATCTCGAGATAGATCTCGAGGGCCCGCCGCAATTCACCCTGCAGGTCCTGGTCACCAGCCTGCGCCGCACGGATCTCCGCCTCGCGCTCCGTCACCAGGATCTGAGCGATCGCGATATCCGCTCGCTGAATCTCAGAGAGGCCCGCGGCCTCTTCCAGGAGTTCTCGCGCATCGGCGAAGTTCGCCTGGAAGATCGCGACCTCGGCCTGCTGGAACAGCTTGCGGGCCTCGGACTCCTTGGTGACGAACTCCAGACGTTCTTCGAGCCCCGAGAGCTCGAAGCCCGAGTCCGCCAGCGACTCGTAGATGGCTCTCGCGGAATCCCAGTGCGCGTTCTCCTCGGCACGCTGGCCCAGCGCAAAATTCTGTTCAGCGATCTCGCGACGCGCCTGCGCGTAGGCGTTGTCGATCGACTCCATCCGAGGGTCTTCGTCGAGAGCGACTTGGAAGTCGTGCGCCGCGCGATCGGGGAACCCGTTCGCGAGCGCACGGATACCGCCAATCCGTCGCTCCTCCGCATTGGCGCGGCGCTTGGCCCAGAATCCATCGACCTCGGCGAGCCCCTCCTCGGCCTCGACGTTGCCCGGGTCGAACTCCAGGGCCTCGCTGTAGAGACGGAATGCCTCACGCAGGTCCTTGTCGAGCTCGCTGATCTGGAGCGTCTGGGCTCGCTGGACGTTCATGACCGCGAGCTTCTGGCGACACTTCGAGCGCAGGCCGAGCGCCTCGGCATCGTCTGTGTCCCGAGTCAGGACCTCCTCGAGCAGCCCGAGCGCCTCGACTTCCTCGTTGGCGAAAATGGCGTTCCGAGCCTTCCAGAGGAGGTAGTCACGGCGGACGAACTCGTGGATCCGCTCACCCTCCGGGTCCTCCGGATCCTCGGCGCGAACGCGCTCGAGTTCCTGGTAGGCTTGGAAGTAGTTCTGGGCCTCCCAGAACTCGATCACCTGGTCGTAGGCGCCCTGCTCCGGCACGAAACAGCCGCCGAGTGAGGCGATCGCGATCGCGCAAAGCGAACCGAGGCCGTAGCCGCGGATCGACGAGCCGAGCGAACGACCCGGGATTCGCTTCTCGGCGATCTCGGGCGAGGAACCTGCGATCTCGGGATGACTTCTTTGCATGTCTCGTGTTCGCCTAGGGCGCCTGCCCGACCGACTGGGGATCCCAGACGGTCTGGCTGGGACGACTTACTCTCGCAGATATTCCCACCGATGACTTCCGGCACAAGTCAGCAGACCGATTCCCAAACCTCGGATTCGCCCTTCACCCTGGCCGATTTCGTCCGCGATGTGGAGCAAGTCCTGGACCAGAGGCCCTCCCTGCCGATCACCATCAAGGAGGTCGGAAAGTCGCTGTTCAAGCTCTGCAGCGATGATTCGTGGCTCCCAGAGTCCCACCGGGCCACCAAGGACGACTGCTACGCCCGCCACTTGCTCCACAAGGATCGCCAGAACCGATTCGTCGTCCTGGCGCTGGTGTGGAAGCCGGGCCAGGCGACCCCGATCCACGACCACTCGTGCTGGGGCCTGATGGGAATTCTCCAGAATGCCCTCGAGGAGATCGCCTACGAGCGCCTGGACGACGGCTCTCGCCCGGGCTTCGCCGAGCTCCGCGAGCTCCAGGGCGGCCAGGTGGTCAAAGGCTCCACCAGCTACCTGCTGCCGCCGTATCAGGAGGTCCACAAGATCGGGAACAACACCGAGAAGGACACGATCTCGATCCACATCTACGGCCGCGACATCGATGAGGTGAACGTCTTCGACCTCGAGAGCAACGAGGTCCGACCGATGCGCATCAAGTACTTCTCGCCCGACTGCGGCGGTGAAGACTTCGTGATCTGAGGATTCACCGGCACGGCGGATCGGAAGGCTCGAGCTCGCCGAGGGCCGGCGAGAAATCTGTCACAACTCGGGCGTTGGCCGCGTGAAGCTGATGCCCGATGCAGCAAGCACTCGACGATAGCGAACTCCAAGGTGCTCTGAGGCGCCTGGCTCGATTCGCCAGGCGTCGCACGGGCTGCCCTTCGACGGCCGACGACCTGGTCCAGGAGACGCTCGTGCGCCTGTGGCGACGAGGATTCACGCCGCGCGAGTTCCCGGACTCGCTGGCGCGCGTCACACTCCACCGGCTCTGGCTCGACGGACGACGACGAGCGCAGGCTTCGATTCGACGCGAACGCAATGCAGCCCGTCCGGAGCGTTGCGATCTCGCCGACCCGGCGGAGACGAGCGAGCGACTGAATTCCGTTCGCGATTCGATCGCCGAACTGCCCGAGCCGTACCGCAGCGCGATGTCCAGGCGTTTCCTTCGCGGTTGGGACCATCGCGAGATTGCGATCGCATCCGGCGTCCGTGAGACGACCGTGCGCCAGCGCATCACCAGGGGCATTGAGATGTTGCGGGGCCGAGGAGAACTCCGGCACCTGGGTGTGGGATTAGTAGCAATGAACGCGAAAGCACTCGCGGCGACGGCCGCTGTCTTGGTCTTGGGCGGCACGCTCGCCCTCGGGCCGACTCCCGAGAGCGTCGTTCCGAAGCGGAGCGGCGAAGTCGCGCACACCGGAGGAGCCGAGGCCTCGATGTTGCCCAGCGCTCGCGAAGCCCGGGTCGACTCGCCGGAACTCGCGCTGGATTCGACGCGACGCGCGAGCATGACCGGCCTCGAGTCGGGAGCCGAGCTCGACTCGCAGAGCACATCGGACGAACGCCCCCCGACCGAGATGCCGAACCCACATCCGCACTGGTCGATGATCTCGGAGTCCGGATCTGTCCCTGGCCCCAAGTCCTGTGCTGGTTGCCACGGTGCGGCGGAGACGCTTCTCGCAGGTGATTCCGGAACGGAAGCCGCGGCTTCCGCCACCGCAGCGAGCTGGCCGCCGGACCAAGACGACGAGCCCGCGGACGGATGGACGGTCGAATACGACGACGACGGCAACCGTCGTGGGGAGGGCGAGTACTTCACCGGCCGACGACACGGCCGCTGGACGATGTGGCACCCCGGCGGACGACAGGTCTCGTTCTCCGGCTCCTACGTCTACGGACTCCCAGAGGGCCAGTGGCGGCTCTACCGCGACGACGGCACCCTCGTCTGGGACGCGATGTTCCGCGGCGGACTGCTCCACGGTGAACGCATCGGCTACGGCGAGGACGGTGAGACGATCGTCGAGCGCGGCACCTACGAAGCCGACGAGCCGGTCGGCAAGCATCTGCGCTTCCATCCGAACGGCCTGATCGCGGAGGCTCGAACCTTCGAGCACGGCGAAGTCGTACGGACCGAGCGGTTCGATTCCTCGGGTCAGCCGATCGAGTAGCGACCGGGACTAGCGAATCTGCCGTGCGAGAGGACGCAACCGCAGATTCCGGAACTCGATCGGAGTGCCCTCGGACTGCAGCGCGATCGCGCCACTCTGCACCGAGCAGTGATCACCGCGTTGGACTTCCATGCCGTTGACCAAGACGACGATCTCGTCGCCTTCGCACCGGATCGACATACGATTCCAACCGTCCTCGGCAGCAGCCTCGTCGATGTCTCGCAACCGCGGAATGCGGCGGTGACTGTGCAGGTCGCCGGGCACCCAAGGACGCACGCGACGCTTGGCGTCCTCGACCCGGATCGAGATGTCGTCCCCGATCGTCCAGAAGTCGCCGGCACGGCCTGACGCGAGCTGCACTTCGAGTGAGCGCGGCCAGCCGTAGAACATCCGGGGTGCGGTCACGTGGACCAGCACTCCACTGTTCCCCGGACGCTCCGGCCAACGCCACTCGAGATCGAGCTGGTAGTCGCGATGCCAGCGCTTGGTCTCCAGGTAGCCCTGCGGACGACCTGCGATACGCAGGACACGATCGGCACCGACCGTGGCTACGTCTGTGATCTCTGCGTCGCCGACGAAGCGCCAGTCTTCGAGGCCATTCGCGAGTAGATCGACTTCGCCGGACGGCGCGGTGACGAACTCCGGTTCTACATCGCGGGGAATCGTGGCGAGCACACGTTCGATCCCGACGAACTCGTCGCTGCCCGGCACCTTCACCGCGAGCAGCACAACCGGTGAAATCGGCCCACTCGCATGGTCGACGCGAATTGTGTGAACGCCCTCGGCGAACTCGCACTTGGCGAAGAGCGGTTGTTCGCCCGGATCGGTGTCGGCTGTCTTGCGCTCGCCATCGACGTAGAGCACGGCACGACCGTCCCGGGTCTTGAGCCGGAACTCCCACTCCCCCACCTGATCCGCAGGCACGTCGATCGCAGCCTCGAGACTTTGGCCGACCGGGTGCGTCGTGCGATACGGGCCGCGCAACTCCGGCAGGAGATCGACTCTGCTCGGCGTCCACCGACCCCGATCGCTGAAGTCGGGGACCACGCCGAACGCTCGTCGCGGAAGATCGAACCACGAACAACGAACCAAAGCCGGCCGAGTGTCGAACGTCACTCGCTTCGGAGCGCCGATCGGTTCGCCACCGAGGAACGCCTGCGCGTGGAGCACCTCGTTCGGCTCGAATCCGAGCAAGATGTCTGCGCGCTCCGAGTTCGGGCTCGGGACAGATCCATCTCTCGTGAAGCGAACGTCAATGTCGAGCGGCGACGTCGCGGTCGGGCCGACAAAGGCGAGAATCGTGCCCTCGGCCACCCACACCGCATCGTCGGCGGTCGGGTGATCTGAAGGCACGACCCAGGTCGACACCATCTGAACATCGATCGGCTGAGCGATCGCACGCGCGGTTCCATCGAGAGCGTCGAGTCGACGCGCAAAGCCGACCGGGTCCACGAAGTCCGTCGCGGCCGTTCGAGACCAGAGCGACTCGGCCAGAGCCGGGATGCGCTCGAACCCGTCTCGCAACACCGTGTGCTCCTTCTGCTCCCAGAACGACAACTGCCCGCCGAGGATCTGCCCACGCTGAGGCGCGGGCGCGAGCCAGCGACCATCGTCTCGATTGCGATCCGAAGGACCTCGATCCTCGAACACCGGAGTCCCTGCTTGCCAGTGCCAGAAGTCATCCTTGTGCCACTCGATCAGGTCTTCGGCGGACCACTTTCGCCCACCGATGTGCGGGTAGCGGGGCGTGCCACCCCCGACCACGTACAGCGGCTTCCAGCTGGCATTGATCAACTCGTAGCCGGCGTCGAGGAGGTTCCACGGCGGGTTGTAGGCCGACTCCCAACTCGCGACGAGGATGCGATCGGGGCCGGTGGCGGGAAGCGACTCGGGCGTGCCGTGGAAGCCTTCCCACACGATCATTCGCACCGGTGGTCGATCGACGTCCGGCTTGCGCAGATGTTCGTTGACCGCAGCGAGGAACGGTTCGAGCGTTCGCCCCGCCCCCGACTCGTCACCTCCAATGTGGAAGTACGGCGAAGTGTGGAACACCTCCCGCATCGCGTCGATCACGCGGAAGACCTTCTCGTGATTGACCGGATGCGCGACGTCGCGATCGGACAGCCCATCCTCCGGCGTCGGATCCTCGAGATACCCAGAGCGCTTCAGCTGAGTCGAGTGGCCCGGAAGATCGAATTCGGGTATCAGCGTCACGCCCCGCGCCTCGCCGTACGCCACGAGCCCCTTCCAGGCCTCGATCGAGAGCATCCCACGCCCGCCGAGCGCATCCGTGATCTCCGGAAACGGAATCGTGAACGCCTGGTCGTCTGTCAGGTGCAGCTGCAGATACCGCACCTTGTAGAACCACATCAGATCGATCAGGGCGCGGATCGTCTGTGCGCTGTGAGGCTGTCGCGCGACATCGAGGGAGACGGCGCGGTAGTCATTCGCCGGCGCGTCCGCGACCATGACAGCAGGAATGGTGAACGGCCCGGCCCGCTTCTGACTGTCGACGAGTTGAAAGAACGAGGCACTCCCCCGAGCGATGCCCTCCGCGGTCGACGCCTCGATTCGTGTGCCCTCCGGACGAACGACGAGCTGATAGGCCTCTTCGCCTTCGATCGACGGATTGAGAGCCAGCTCGACCGGATAGCCCATCTGCGTGTTCCGCAGCGGCAGCACGCGCCCGAACAACTGACTCAACGCCGACCGATGCGCATCCAATCGCGAATCCTCCGTTCGAACGGAGATCGAATCGAACGCCACCTGTGCCGTCGAGTCCTCCGAGAAGACCGTCTGCGGCTCGGGAATCAGATCGACGAGGCGCTGGGCTGGCAGCTCTCGGGCGCATCCGAGGAGCGGGAGCAGCGTGGAGGCAACGAGCCGGAGGGTTCGCATGCGGGCACGCTATCCGGTGGACGGCCGCCCGAAGGCTGTTGAAGTTCGCGGTTGCGACGCCAGCGAGGGTCTCAGGCACCACCGAACGGATCGATCGGTTTCTCCTCGCTGCCGTCGCTCTTGGGATAGCGGTACGGCCCCCGGTCGGTGCAGAGCCATCGGTAGAGCCGCGACAACCGCGAGTTGTCACTGGGGTGCGAACGCGCCATCGCGATCAGCACCACGCAGACGGTGACCGCGGTACCGACGATCGCGATCAGCCCAATGATCGGCGACCGGTCCATCCACTCGAACAGGAACGCCAGGCCGAAGACCGCGAGAGCCATCCCGAGGATGATGTAGAGCGGGACCGGGTGATGACGTTCTTCCATGGAGTGACTCTCGCCGTGATCGTATCCGCGAGACGGAGATCGGCAGCCTCTTGGCGGAGCGCAGCACCCGCACGCTCAAAACACGAAGACGCGCGTGCAGCCTAGGCGAGTGCCCAAGACCGCGGCGAGAGCTCCCAGGAAGGCCAGCGACAACCAGCGTCGCTCGCGGGAATTCGGGGACGACACCTGCCAGACCATCCCGCCGAGCGCGAGCGCGTAGCAGCCAAAGCTCAACGCCGCGAGATCGAGAGCCCCGCTGACGAAGAGCCAGGTCTCCAGGTGCTGCAGGCTCTCGGGATCCTCGTCCTCGGCTCCGAACAGCACACCCGGCGACTTCGCGATGCCAACAAGTCCCGCCACGAGAGCTCCCAGTCGGGCCAGAAACCCGAACAGACCGAACCAGACGGCTCGGTTCAGCTTCGCCTCGATCTCGGGATCGGGCGGTCGTGGCGGAGGCGGCTCGTCCACGCCGCCAGTCTAGCTGGCAGGCAAGGACCGCGCCTCGACGCTCAGGCGCGCCCGATGAAGTCCTCGAGGTCCTCGCGGAGCTCCTCGAGGCCGTAGTCCGGGACGGTGATGCAGCGGTAGACCATGCGCTCGAGTTCGGGCGGGGTCTTCGGGTTCATCACCTGCGGCGGCGTGTAGCTGTAGAAGAACGACAGCGACAGACGCGTGGTCTCGCCGCCGCGCGGCAGGCCGGCGAACTCCCACGGGACCTCGTCGAACGGCAGGGTGCCGGTCAGGATCTCGTAGATCATGATGCCGATCGCCGTGACGTCAGCCTTCGAGTCCTGCAGCAGCAGCGGGTTGTAGTGCGGCGTCGTGGTGATCGCGCCATGCTCGTTCGTGCGAAGCGCCGGATCGAGCATGACGACCTTGCCGCTCGGCTTGACGATCAGGTTCTCCGGCTTCAGGTCGCCGTGGAAGTCGAGCGCCTCGCTCTCCTTCAGCTCGATCAACGAGCGGACCACCGACAGGAACCAGTTCAGGTGGATGCCGTGCAGGTCACGGATCTTCTGACGCAGCGTCTGGCCGCGGACCATGTCAAGAACGAGGAACGGCCGCTCCTCGTCAAGGAAAGTGCCGCGCAATCGGACCACCTGTGACGAGTCGACCTGGGCGAGGGTGCGAGCCTCCGCCGCGAGGAGGTCGCGGACCTCCTGGTCGTCGAACAGATCGATCCGGGCGCGATCCGAGCCCAAGAACACTGCCTCACCGGGCAGTTCATCAGGGCTGATGCCCTCGGGGGTCCTTCGGGACGTAACCTCGAGCAAGCGCGTCACCTGACGGCCGCCACCCGACGGGTGGCCCACCTTCAGCGCGACGGTCTCGCCCGTCTCTTCCTCGATGGCCCGGTAGCAGGAGGCAAAACCCCCACGTCCCAAGAATTCATCGACTCGGTATCCCCGAACGACCTCTCCCGTCGCCAGCTTCATCATTAAGTTGCAGTTCCCCAGTTGCTGCACCATCGATCGTCTCCCCGGGAGGCTTTCTATAGTCCCGGTCTGGGGCCTTCCCTGACGGTCCGTGACGCCGGCAGATGCGCGCCAGAAAGAAGTTAGATCTCGGTGGCACGCCCCGTGCTTCCCCGGCGAGTGTCGGAGTTCCACAACACTGCAGTCGCGGGCAAGACATGGCCGATGACAACGGCTATTCGTAGTCATGAGCCGCCCAAGCAGGGCTTCGGCGGCGGGCGAACGGATTCACTCAGACCGACGATGGATCACTCTCTTGGGATTGGCGGGGCGCTCTGCGTCCTGGTTTCGCTGGCCGCCCTCGGCGGCTGCAGCAGCGGTGGCGGCGGAGGTGGGGCGAACGGCCCCGCGCTGGCGAGCTCGGTGTTCGTCGGAGCCGGTGCGGCGCCGGCGGCGGGCGATGCCCTGCTGCTGGTCTTCGCTGGGCCGATCGAGCTCGCTCCGATGTCGACGCTCGACGACACGGACTTCGAGTTCCAAGGCGGCGGATCGACCCTCGGCGCGCTGACGACCACACCGACCGTGATCGCCGGCAACACGCTGCAGATCGTGCTTGGTGCCGGGGTCGACCTTGTTCCTGGCACGACGAGGCTGTCCTTCAGCGAGGACTTCGACGCAGTCCAAGGGGTCGGAGCGGGCCTCGCGATCGGCGAGACTCCAGTGACCGTGACCGCCGGGGACGGCGAGGACCCGGTGATCACGAGCCTGACGATCAACGGCATCGATCGGACTCTGAACGGCAGTGGCGCGGCCGGTGGCACCCTCCAGACTCCACGGTCGGGGTTCACGATCGATCTCGAGTTCACGGACTCGGTGCTGGCGGTCAGCGACGTGATCCTGACTGCGAGCGGGATCGTCTCGTCCAACTCGAACGGGACCTTCTTTCCCGGCGACAACTTCACGGACGTCCTCGGTGCGGTCTCGGCGGTCCTCGGATCGCCGCTGCCACCGGGCACGCTGAGATTCGAGGTCGGTCCTGACGTGATCTTCGCGTTCGGCGCGATCACGATCACCGCCCAGGTCGTGGACATGTCCGGCCGCGTCTCGGCACCGGTGTCGTTCTCGTTCCAGACCACGGACGCGAACAGCGCAAACCGACCGTTCGAGGCGACCCAGGTCTGGTTCATCGACGTGTCCCGTGACCTCGAGGCCTTCACCCCGAATCCGGGTGTCCCGTTCCCATTCAACTTCGGCTTCGACGTCGTCGACACGCCGAACGGCCGCTCGGACTTCGAAGACATCTTGCAGGCGATGGGCCTGCTCGCCTCGACCCCCTCCGGAACCGATGCAACGGTCCGTGATCGCCTCCTGTCCGAGACGATCGACGAGCTGAACGGGTTCTTCCCCGGCGTCGACATCCTGTTCACGACGACTTCACAGGGCGCCTTCCCGAGTAGCTCGTCCTTCCCGTTCAGCGGCTCGTCGTTCTCGCAGATGTGCTTCGCCGGTGCGGCGACCGAAGGCGGTTCGGGCACGCTGGGCGCAGCGATCGTCGACCCGAACAACGCCACGCACAACGACAACTGCCAGGAGACCTTCGGAGGCACGACCCGACTCGGCGTCTTCGTCCACACGATCGCCGACGTCGGTGTGAGCTCCGGCCCGAGCAGCGACTTCGTGATGGCGCTCGCACCGTTCCTGACGATCCTGAACCCGTCCGCGATCCCGATCGGTGACGACATGCAGGACGCCCAGCGCCTCGCCGGCTCGATGAACGACGCTCGCAAGACGCAGATCGACACCGCAATCGCCACCGTCGCACGAGTGATCGCAGTCGTCGCGGCCCACGAGTTTGGCCACTCGATGGGACTCGTCATCGATGGGGCGATGCCGATCGGCCTCTACGGTGGGGACCGCATCAACTTTCCACTCTCCGCGATCTTCGTCGATCCTGACGCAGCCGCGAGCAACCACATCGAGAACTCGGCCGGGTTCCCCGGCGACGAACAGAACATCATGTCGCCAGCGATCGGTATCGAGGCAGCCCTCGATCCGGATACGCGCTTCAACTCCCTCAACATGTCCTACCTGCGCGAACAAGCGCTCTACAACCCGCAATGAAGGCCACGCTCATCCGCTTCGTCGCCCTGGGCCTGTTGCTCGGGAGCACGCTCACCGCGCAGCAACTCCGTCTCGGGGTCGCCCGCGCCAACTACGTCGTGATCGCCCGTCAGGTGGCCGTCCAGCCGCTCGGCGATCATGTGCTGCACCGCTTCGAGGTCATCGATCGTCTGAAGGGCGAGCCCCAGGACACGTTCTCGATCGCCGTGCCCAAACGCGTCGCCGACGCTCCGTCGCCGGGGTTCGAGACATCGAACCAGCTCCTCTGCCTTCGTCCGACGCGTCGCAACGATGTGCCCGAGCGATTCCTGCCGATCTACCGCCTGACCGGCTATCAGGGTGATCGATTCGTAGTCGATGACTCCGAGGAGTCCCAAGGCCTCGTCTCGCTCGTGCGTGCCCTGCTCGACTCGGAAAGCGGTGTGAAGCCCGCCGACATCGGTGACCGCGTCGTCGATATCCTCCTCGGTGGCGAAGGACAGGCCCGCCTCGAAGCCAGTGAGACCCTCCGCGGCCGCGTCGTGCTGCGAGACGAGATCCCGGACGTCCGTGCTGATCAGCTGCTGCTACTCGCGGTTGGAAGCTCCGAGGACTCCAACCTCAAGCGTTCGGTCGCCCGCCTCTGCGTCGAAGCCAACGTCGACAACGCGTTGCCGGCTCTGTGTGCAGCGGTCCACCAGAACGACGACGAAGAGTTCGCGACGACCGTCGGCCGACTCGCGCAGTTCAAGATGGGCGAGGAAGCCGCTTCGGCCTTCGACGATCTGCTGGAGCGAGTGCGAGGACCGGCAAGGGATCGGATCCTGATCGCCGTCGGTGCGACGCGCACTCAGGGCGCACTCGACCGCCTGCGTCGTGAGTGGGAACGCAGCGGCCGGCGCGAAGGCCTGGTGAAGGCGCTCCGTGCCCACGGCAGCGAAGACGCGATCCGTATCATCGAGAGCGGCGGCGAACGCCGCTGAGCCTCAGCGGCCGCGCTCGAGAGTCTCGGGCCGCGGCCGACCGATCAGGAGCGACCGTGCGTCGCCCAGGATCGCAGGCGAGTTCGGAACCGGTAGGACGTTCCAGAACCGCCGATCGAGGGTGAGGGCGGGCATCACGTAGTGGTTTCGGCCCTCCCCATCCTTCTCCAACAGATGGAGCATCGTGCGGTTGGTGTGGATCCACTGAGCAACCGCGACGCCCTCGGTGTTCCACATCTCGATCGAGACGCGACCACGCTCACGCGCTTCGATGCGAAGACGCAGGCTCTGGCCGAGGGCGATCGAACACTCGTCGCCAATCTCGATGTCACGCGTCCGGGTCTCGTAGAATAAGCGACCAGCCACCCCGGCGAGTGCGTCGCAGCGCTGGTGGACTTGAGCCCGACCCGCTGCCGCACGACGTGCGTGCGTCGGTAGCTGACCGAGCGATCCGCGCAGCAGATCCCCCAACAGGATGGCCGCAGCGGCCGGCGGCAGGTCCGCGGGATCGATGTCCTGCTCCGGATCGAGGCGCGGGGTCAGCGCCCGCTTGGCTGCGACGACCGGTCCGAAGCACACGAGGTCATAGAGCGAACGGCCGTCGCCCAGCACGGCGAGGCAGCGTCCACTCGGCTCAGGCGAGCGGCGGTCACGCCGACGCTGACGGCCCTGCGCCCAGAGGATTTCGGGTTGGCCCCCCGCCCACTCGAAGAAGCGCACCGAACGAAGACTGTGATCGCCGGGCTGACACTCGAGCAGGCTGCCATCTCCGAACCAGAGGACGATGCCTCGCGGCGCTGGCTCGGAGTAGTTGCCATCACGCAGGTGTACTCGGCAACGGCGATCCACAAGGAGCTCCCGACCGTTGGGCAGGTCGACCTTCACGCCTTCGAGCTGCACCCGCAATCGAGCACCGCCCGGGGTGATCGCTCCATCCGCGTAGATCCCGGCCTCCTCGCTCTCGGATTCGGGCTCGGCCTGGACCTGCTCGGTCGAAAAACCGCCGTCCCCGAGACCGAGAGCCCGAGGGTCGAGCCCTCCCGGTCGGAGCACACCGACCGCGCAGACGACTCGGAGGGAGTTCGAGAGGTTCACGAACCTCGGAGCCGGCGCCGCCTCTTGGATCTGCGGCAGGAGACTCAGGGCCAGGCATGCGACATGGGGGAACACGTCCTTGTTATCGGCAGTTCCGGCCGATCGCCCGACCCCGATCACAGATTCCCACCGCCGGCCGCGATTCGCCTAGAGAACGCTTCACGGGGCCGGCTCGGGCCTCTTCAATCCCGCCAGTGCCCGAGCTCGCGATCGTCACCTGCCGCGACCTGCCAGACTGGGAGGTCGACGACACTCCGCTCCTAGAGGAACTCCGTCGCCTGGGCGCGGACTACCGGCTGGTTCCCTGGGACGATCCTGGGACCGACTGGTCGGACTTCGGGGCAGCCCTGATCCGGACGACCTGGGACTACGCGGATCGGATCGAGGACTTCCTCGCCTGGTCCAAGATGGCCGCTGAGCAGACCCGCCTCTTCAACGGCCCCGAGGTGCTCGAGTGGAACCTCGACAAGATCTACCTCCGCGACCTCGAGCAGCGCGGGATTCGGATCACGGACTCGGTCTTCGCGGATCGTGGGCAGCCGATCGACCTGCGAGCCCTGTGCGAAGAGCGTTCGTGGAAGAAGGCGTTCCTGAAGCCGACTGTCGGCGCGTCCGCACGTGAGACCCTGCCGGTGGAGTTCGACGACGACAGCCTCGCGAAGGGCCAGGCGCATCTCGATCGACTGCTGCGCGAAGAGGGCATGATCATCCAGCCGTTCCTCTCGGCGGTACTCGACGAAGGCGAGTTCTCGATCGTGTTCGTCGACGGCAAGGCGACCCATGGCGTCCGGAAGGTCCCGGTCCCAGGCGACTACCGCGTGCAGGACGACTACGGCGCCTCGGACATGCCGTGGGCCTACGAGGCCGGCGATCTGGAGTTCGCGACGAGAACGCTCGACGCCTGCGTCGACACCCTCGGGATCGAGGCATCCAAGCTGCTCTACGGGCGCGTCGACTTCTTGCGCGCAGACGACGGTGCGCTGCGGATCAACGAAGTCGAACTCGTCGAGCCGTCGATGTTCTTCCGCCACGGCCCAGGTGCGGCGGAGAAGCTCGCCAGAGCCTTCGCCGATCGGGCAGCGTAGGACTCGAGCGGCTCACTCGGTCAGTTGACCGGGTCGCGGGGCGACTCGGAATCGGCCGGGTCCGGAGTCTCGACGTAGTCGAAGAACAGGCCAGGGCGCGCCGAGACGGCCGGTCCTCGCAATTGCTCGATCCGGCCTGGCATCGTTACACCGGGCAGAAGACGACGGCCCGACCCATCGGTCGGTCGATCGAGGAAGGTCCGCGTCCCCTCCGTGCGTCCAGCGGGCATCTCAAGGAAACGCGTCGGCTGTGCGCTGGCTCCCGATTCGACGGCGCCGCTGCGGAGGAAGCCGACCGGTGTCGACTCCATCTCACGCGGCTGAGCCTCGAAGCCCGTGGCGCGACGCGAATTCCGGTAGGCCTCGGCATGCGTGATCCGACCGGGCGCGGGCTCGGGCTCCGCGACTCGACGAGGTGGAGTCTGGATCGATGGACGATCCACCGGCGGTCGGATGCCCAGACGCAGACGCTCTTCGGTCACGAAGAGTCGACGGGCTTCGTCCTCCCCCATCGGACGTGACACCGACCGGTGGGAGTCCGATGCCGAATCGACGACCTGAGCCGAATCGGTCGAGGAGCATCCGACCGAGAGGAGCAGCAAGGCACCGAGGCTGGAGGACAGCGTGAGATTCTTCATTCGACGTTCCATAGGTAGAGGCGGTAGTCGGCGGCGCTCGAGGTGCGCGCGCAGGCCTGAATCTGGTGTGTGCCGCTCGGCGACACGGTGAAGGTGCGACGCGCGGTCTTGTCGTTCGTCGCGACGCCGTAGGGCCCGAGAAAGACGAACTGCGCTTCGAGCTGCAGGTCGGACCGACCGTCGTTGTGAACCGGCACCTCGACCGTCATCAGGCCGTGGCGGTCGTAGCCAACGACTTCCGGCCCAATCGTGAGCACACGGCGAAGAGAATCGTCGCCGAGATGGACCTGCCCTGGTCGTGTGACGGTCTGGTCGACGCAGTCGGGCCCCGGGCGAAGAACACAGCCATGGAGGAGGCTCAACAGGAGCAGCAGGGCGGTCGGCAGGGCCCGGCCCCAGAACGGGAGCCCCCACCGCAGAACCCGGCAAGAGCGTCGCTGTGGCTCGGATCTGGTTCTGTTCGGCCTGGAGTGCATCTGTCTCGATCAGGCGACAGCCCCAAGGTCTCAGGGCCGCCTTTCGTGCATCTGTCAGGGGGGCTAAAACGGTCGTTCGGACCGCCGGACGCGCTGACGCCTTGGTTCGACACGGTGGTCGCGACGTCGTGGCCCTGTGTGGATGCAATCCGCGCGCCAGAAGGCGCGGAGCCGCCTCGTCGCTCGCACGCGAGGCTCTGAGACCCCGATGCCAACGACCCCCAACCCCGGAACGACCGATCTCGGTCAGCGCCTGCTCGAATCGATCGAGACCGTGGTGCTCGGCAAGCGCGACGCGATCGAACGCACTTTGACCGCCCTGATCGGCGGCGGTCACGTTCTGATCGAGGACGTCCCCGGAGTCGGCAAGACCCTGCTGGCCCGAGCTCTTGCACGCTCTCTCGGACTGCCGTTCCAGCGCCTCCAGTGCACGGCGGACCTCCTGCCGGCCGACGTGCTGGGCGCGCCGGTCTACGACCCGGCCACCGGTTCGATCGAACTGCGCGAGGGACCAGTGTTCACGTCGGTTCTGATCGCCGACGAGCTCAACCGGACCCCACCGAGGACGCAGTCAGCCCTACTCGAGTGCATGGCCGAAGGTTGCGTGACGATCGATGGTCAGACTCGGAATCTGCCCGAGTCGTTCTTCGTCGTCGCAACCCAGAACCCCACGACGAGCGCTGGCACCTACCCGCTTCCCGACAGCCAGCTCGACCGCTTTCTCGTGCGGGTCTCGTTGGGCTACCCAGCTCTCGACGACGAGCTGATTGTGGTCGCGCGGGAAGACGGCCACCGCAGCTTGGAGAGTCTCGAGCCTGTCGCGAGTGAGCAGGACCTGGTCGTCGCGCGCGAACAAGTGCGCGGCATCCGCGTGCAGGAAGATGTTCTCCGCTATCTGGTCGAGTTCGTGCGCGCGACCCGGACGCATTCGGAGGTTGAGGTCGGAGTCAGCCCGCGAGGAGCTCAGGCGCTCCACCGGGCCTGTCGCGCCCGGGCCTTCCTACAGAATCGCGAGTACGTGCTCCCCGACGACATCCAAGAGTTGGCCGTGCCGGTCCTCGGACACCGCGTCGGTGTCGATGGCGGCATCGACGCGGCCTCGGCTCTCATCCACGAACTGCTCCAGCAAACGGCAGCTCCGGCCTGATCACTTGCGCGTCCGACTCGAAATCACCCCGCTGGGCGCCACCGCACTCGCACTCTTTCACATCTCGTCGGGTGCAGCGCTTCTGACCGGTGACCGCACGGCGCAGCTCGCGGCCTCGCTGCTCTTCGCGCCGATTGCGATCGACGTGCTGGACAAGGTACGCCGTCGGCCGAAGTTGGCGCTGACGTCTCCACCAGCACGCGTCGAAGCTCGTCGGCCGTTCCTCGACCGCATCCACCTCCGCAACGGTCGCTCGACGATGTTCGGCCTGCAACTCCGCGCGGATCGCGGTAGCGGATCCACTCGCAGTGCGACGGTCGACAGCCTCGCACGGGAAGAGGAACGCGAGGTCAGCATCCCGTCCCGAGGACTCCGGCGCGGTCGCTACGAGGATCGCATCATCGAGATCCGCACGGGCCACCCGCTGGGACTGTGGCGTTGGCGAGCGACACCACGCCTGGACGCCGTGCTCGTTGTCGAACCCGCGCGCGAGTCCCTGCCGGCACACGCGCAGGCGGCCTTGGACGGCGATCAAGCGCAGCGCCGCCCTCGTCGCGACGGCGATCCGGAGATGTTCCATTCGATGCGAGAGCTCCGAGCCGGAGAAGACGCCCGGCGGGTTCACGCGCTTCGCTCGGCGACGGTCGGTCGTCCGGTCGTTCGGGTCGATCAGGCGCTCGCCGATGATCGCTGGACCGTTGTCCTCGACCTGCGTCGCGCGCCGGGTGCCGTCGACGGCAGTCGCCGGCGCGAGTTCGAACGCCAGCTGGGGCGAGTCGCCAACGTCATCGACCTCGCCGTCCAGCGCGGTGTCGAGCTCACCCTGACCGTCATCGGCGCCGAGACGACGCACTACAACGTCGAACGCCCAGCGACGGCCAAGCGCGCACTCGAGGTTCTCGCGATGGCTCAGCCCGTCGAGTATCGGACTCTCGACGTCGACGACATCCCCAGAGGACGACAGGGCGGGAGCCTCTGGATCTCCGCCCAAGGATGCTCCGACGCCACGGTCCGTTCCGCGGTCCAGAGTGATGGGTTCGTGGAGGTGCAGGCGTGATCCAGAGACGAGCACTCCTCCTCCTCGGCACAGTCATCGCGATCCGCACTCTGCCGACGGCGCTGTTCCCGCCGATGTGGCTCGCGGCCTGCACGCTGCCGGCAGCGGTCTACTCCTTCGTCCGAACGGTCTCGGTACCACGGATCGTCGCGGTCCCGACCTGCCTCGTTCTGCAGTTCCTCCTCGCTGGAATCGCACGCAGCCTCGACGAGGGCCTCACCCCGATCGCGCTGACGGGGGCCTCGCTGCTTCCGCCGCTCGCATTCTCAGCTGCCCGCGCAGTCCACGCGGATGTCCACCGCAGCCTGTTCCTCGCGTTCTGCGTGGTGCTGATCGGATCGATCCTCGGCGAGCCGCACTGGTTTGCACTGGCTGCGTTCCTGACCGTCTCTCTTTGCTCCCTGCACGCCGAACAGCTCCTGCTCACGAAGAGCAAGAGCATGCGGATCGCTCGCGGCGTCGGTTACGGCCTCGCCGGAGTGATCTTCAGTGTGCTCCTGCACCGCGGCATCGGTCACGCGATCTGGCGCACGACCGGACAGGCACCGTCCGGCGGTAACCCGACCGTCGGTCTCAGCCGCGACTTTCGACTCGATGCCGGTGGCGACCTTCCTCTCAGCCTGGTCGCCGACAAGATCGTCGAAGTCCGTAACCCCAGCGGCGTGGTGCCGTCCAAGCTCTACCTCCGTTCGCACGCGTTCGAGAGGGCGGGTCTGGATGGTTGGGAGCCGTCGCCGCAGCGCAACTTCGTGCCCGCGCAGTGGAGTGGCTGGTTCCTTCGCTCGGACCTCCTCGAAGTCGACGAGCGACGGATCTCCCTCGAGATTCGCCTGATCGACCCGGTCAGTGATTTCGCCTACGTGCCGGCTCGAACGACCGAACTGCATGGACCAGTCAGCCTCATGGGGGATCGCGAGCAGCTGGTCTTCCAGTTCGACTCGGTCCCGCCGAACGGAACACTGCTGTTCTCGGACATCACGCCCGAAGGACGACCGGACGTCAGGGATCGCACGATCGTGGATCCGATGTGGACGTCACTGCCGCAGGAGATCGATGAGCGGGTCGAGTTCTTCAAGCCGCTGCTCCTCGATCCCGCCGTCCAAGCAGCTTCTCGCAGCGGGGACGCGATGCGGCTCGCGCTCGCATTGACCGGCGCACTGCAGAGCCGGCACGAGTATCAGCTCCGGACACCCGCCGGACCCTACGGCTCGCAGATGCTGAACTTCCTGCAGGAAGGCGGCCGTGGCTACTGCATGCACTTCGCAAGCGCGTTGGCCATCTGCCTACGCCGCCAGGGTGTGCCGTGCCGCCTCGCGACGGGTCTGTTCGGCGGCACCTTGCAGGAGGACGGGACGCGGCTTTTCGGGTCACGACATGCACACGCGTGGGTCGAGATCCCCTACGAAGGCGCTGGCTTCGTGGTCGTGGATCCAACGCCGCCGGCTGCGCTCGACGGGGAGCTGGGTCGCTTGTGGCCGGAGCAAGACAGCGATACCGGGATCGAGGAAGTCGCCCGTTCGGTCGCCCAAGCGTTCGACTCGGAGGCGAAGCTCCCCGACTGGTGGTGGTTCTTCGGCGCGATCCCCGTGACCCTGGGCTTTGCGGCCTTCTGGTTCTTCTCCCGGCGCTCGAGTGCCCGGCGCTCCAATGCACCAAGGGCGCCGAAGATCCCTCGCGAACCCCACCGCAAGTTGCAGGAAGTCCTGCGCACCTTGCGAGAGCAGGGGCACGTCCGCACACCGAACGAGCCGCTGACCTCGTTTGCGGATCGCGTGGTCCAGACCGGCAAGGTCTCGGATGTGCTCCAAGACGTGCTCGCCGCCTACAACGAGGTCCGGTTCGGCGGCCAACCCTGGAACGACGGACGTCGTGATCGACTGGATGCGCGTCGCATCCGAACGGTCAGCGCCGAATCGTGAACTCTCGGGGTAAGGCCCCGGATTCCCCTGGCTCACCAGCCAACCGCTCGACCTCCAGCCACTCCACTTCGTCGACCCGCGCCCACCGCGATCCGTGACCGAGGAAACGACGGAACTCCGTGAGTTGCGTTTCCGATCCCTCGACCTGCCCGTGCACGCGGCCGTCGGCCAGGTTCTCAACAAACCCAGCGAGACCCAGCTCGATCGCTGCGTCCCGCGTGTGCGCGCGGAACGCCACACCCTGAACACGCCCACGAACGAAGTACTCGAATCGACGTTCGCCCGACCCGCTCATGGGACGATCTGGATGTCGAAGGCGATCGACGAACGCGCCGTCACCAGGCTCTCCGCAGAACCGAGCGACAACTGACGCCCGACGAAGGACTGGTAGGGCTCGAGGGATTGCGCCAGGTGCGGGCTGTCACCGGCGACTCGCGTCGCCTCCACCTTCAACTCGTAGTTGCCCGCTTCGAGGATCACCTCATCGTCTGAGAGTGGGTCGAATCGAACGGAGGTCGAACCGGGCGGGACGAGTGCGCTCCACTCGACCAGACCGTCGTCCCGAACCAAGGAGACTCTGCCGTAGAGCACATCCGCAGGCAGCGAGAACTCGACGTCGAAGCCCGCCTCCGTCACCGTGTCGCCATCGGATGGGCTGTTGATCGTCGGCACGGGCAAAAGTGGCGCATCCACCTCGGGTCCGCGAGTGAACACGCTGACCTGTCGACGGCGCACCGACGACGCGTCGTCCGCGACCTCGAGGAAACCGATCGGAGTCGCGGCAGCGAACGCGCCTTGAGCCGCCGGAACGACCACCGCGCCGTCCCCGTCGGGTTGCCCGATCACGGCGAGGTTCGAGCCGAGGACGACGACCCGGCCATCCACACGCTGGTAGCCGACGACCGCCCGAGGCTCTGCGGCCACCAGAGCCGGATCAAGACCGACGAGCCCACGGGTGAACTCGACCATCGAAGTCGCCGAGACGGTCGCAAACTCAGCCGGAACAGAGCTCGCTCGATTCGCGGGATCGATCTCCATCGTCGAGGCCGAGTTCAATTGTCGCCTCGCGCCACTCAGCGTCGAACTCGTCGCAACAAGGACACTCCCGGCGCGAGCACGAACGGCGGCTTCGAACATCGGGTCGCCCGACCCGGCGCCATCCGTCGGAGCCGACAGGGCGGCTCCGATCGGATACTCGTCGAGGAACAGCTCGAAGAACCCGTCGCGATCGAGGATCGGAGCGGTGATCAGTTCGAACTCGGGTCCCGCGCCGGGAATGGTTCCGCTCACGGTCACTGTCGTGGCGCGCGGTGGCGTCGGACGAGTGTCGACCAGGAACTCGATGCGTCCGGAAGACTCTCCGAAGATCGATTGAGCCGACACAAACGAGTCACCGCTAGGAGTCTCGCGACGAGCGACGGCCAGCACCGGCTCACGCGACGGCGTGACGACGAGCGGCGGCGTTCCGGGTGGGATCTCCGTTGTCGCCCCGATGACTTCCAGGTCTCCGGTTTCCGACGCCTCGAGCACGCAGACGTCCGAGGGGAATCCTCGCGACGTACGATCCCGAACGAACAGCAGCGTCGCCGCGGCCGGGAACCCGAGCGACTGTAGGTCGGTGAAGACCTGGTTGTCGTCGGTGCGTTGCACCAGGTCGACGAGAAGGAAGTTCTCGATCGCGAGCACCTGCTGCGGGTTCCGTGGGTTGAGCGTCGTGTCAAAGATGCTGATCAATCCACCGATGACGTCGGAGACCTCGATCTCACCGTTCGCGTCGGTCGAGATCGCGACTCCACGGTCGCCGCTCAGCGAGTTCACACCGATGCGGGCGAAGCGGCGGAGTTCACTGCGCGAGAAGATCTGGCCCCGGAAGTCCGTCGTCGGCACGAACGGGTACAGCAGGTCTCCGACATCGATCGCCTCCCCGTCGACGGCAGAGGAGAGATCGACGTCGAACTCGACGATGTCCGATCCCGCATCGAGGCCGCCATCGACCCGCAACGTGACCGAGGAGCGCAGAGGAACATCCTCCAGGCTGAAGAGCCCATCGGGTGTGGTCGTCGCCGTCGCCTGACCACTCCGGACCAGTAGGTTCTGACCCGCCGCCTGCGAGTCTTCATCGAGGAGCACCCGACCGACGAGGTCGACCGATGCGGAACTCATGAACGCCGTGTAGAGACCGCCACTCGATGCGAGGGACGGTGCGAGAACGGACGCTCCGTCGCCCGAGATCGAACCGGGCCCGATCGACTCCCAGATACCGGTCGTCGGCGAGAGTCGGGCGATCGTCACGACGGTTCCGCCCGGTACGCCGAGCGTGCTCGGAAACTGCAGCGAGGCAGGCGGCGTGATCGTCTCGGAGAGCGGCGCGAGGAATACCGCATCGTTGACCGAGATCGGGCCCGTTGAGAGATCGAGCGGCGGAACGCGATCCGAAGAAAGCTCGCCAAGCCGGACCGGATCGATCGCAGTTCCGAAGCTCGTCCCGGCCGCGAACGTCACGACTGCACCGCTTCGGGCGGTGTCATCCAGCACGACACCACCACCGAGCGGCATCGTCGTCGGCTGTTCCGGAGAATCGCTCAGATCCGGGAGGCTGATCGTGAACGGAACCTGCCCGTCGATCGACGCCGGCGCCGGCAGATCGATTCGGAGTCGACCGAACGATTGCCCGTCGACCGCGGAGGCGAGCGCTCCGTCGAGGTCGAGAGTCGTCGAACTCGAGAACGGAACCTCGAACTCCGCGGTGCCCGAGGCCGCGGTCAGGACGCTCACGGTACCGAGCGTGGCTCGGGCGTCGACGAGAGGCTGACCGGAGCCATCACGAATCGCGACGCGAAAGATCGACTGCTCGAGAAACCCGAGAGACGGACCGATATCCGAACCAGGACCGGTGCAGGACGTGGCCGCGTAGGCGGCGACGAAGACGACGGTGGCAACCCGTAGCGGGCGAAGACGACTCATCCGTCGATCAGATCCTCGACGCGGAGGTCGATCTCCCGACGCAGTTTCTGGATCTCCCGCATGACCGCGTCCACGCGCAACAAAGTCGCGCGAGCCTTGTCGCGATCGTGGAGGTAGGAGGCGTTGCTGCGGACCAGGAGTTCGCCAGCTCGCGCCGCGGACTGCAGAAGCGCTGCCGAGGTTCCCGCATCGCCGACGAGGTTTCGACCGACCCCGTCACTGATCGACGACAGGGCGACGAGCGCGTCGCGGCAGAGGTGGACCATCTCTTCGGGCACGGCCAGCGCGCCGAGCAGAGACTCTTGGATCGCACGGATACGCGTGTTCTTCTCGTCGTTCGTACCCTTCGGCAGCCCGTAGGCTCCAGCGACGTGCGAAAACGCCGCGGCGTCTCGCTCGGCCATCGGAGTCAGGTGTTCGACGACGGTTCGCAAGCGATCGGCGGCCGACTCGAATTCCTCGACCCGGTTGGCGTTCTCCTTCCGGCCCCGCGCGAACTCGATCAGCATCTGGCCGAGCGAAGCCCCAAACAGTGCCGTGTGACCCGCGGCCGCACCGCCGCCCGGAGTCGGAGTCTTCGTTCCCAGCGCCTGCGCGAAATCCCGAATCGATTGGTCCGCCATGGCGCCGAGTGTCGGGCCCGGCTGCCGCTCGGGCAATGGTCGGCTAGGCCTCTGCGACACCGGACCCCAGGGGGATCTCGATCGGCTCGAAGTCGATCGCGTCGCAGGCGGTCAGGTAGTAGCGGATTCCCCCCGCCTCGCCCTGGAAGCCCTGCTTGTGGTACTTCCGGCCGTGGAGATGGCCGTAGATGCAGGCCTCGACCGAGGCCTCTTCCATCAGCTCGACCGCCGCTGTGCAGCGCCCGTCGGAGTAGCGCGGCGGGTAGTGGACGAGCGCGATCATCCGATCGCCGTCGAGCTTCTTGCCGGCCTCGATCGACAGGCGGAACCGCTCGATCTCGCGGTTGAAGATCTTCTTTGCGTTCTCGTCGGCCCAGGGAGCATTCGGCGGGTCCCAGAGGCGTGCGCCAACGACGACCGTGCCGTCGTCCATCTTGAAGGCGTTGCAGTGCAGTGGACGGACCGACGCGTCCAGGGCCTTGCGAACCTTCGAGAGGGTCGACCACCAGGTGCAGTGGTTGCCGCGGATGAGGATCTTCTGACCAGGCCTCTCACCCAGCCAATCGAGATCCGGCTGCGCCTGCGCCATGTTCAGGCCCCAGGACGTGTCTCCGCCGACCAGCACCCAATCCTGGTCGGTGATGCGAGCGTCCCAAGATTCGCGGATCTTGTCCGCGTGACCAGACCAGTGGTCGCCGAACACGTCCATTGGCTTGTCGACGCCGAAGCTCAAGTGCAGGTCGGAGATCGCGAAGAGCCGCATCGCGAGCCTCAAACAGTTCCGACTGGCGCTTCGACGCGCGCTGCGACGGCCTGAAGATCCTCGGTCGAAGCCCAGTCACAGCTGGGTCCGCCGAGGGTCGCCATCGAAGTGCGCACCAGCTCCCGCGCCACGTCGCGCAGAGTGCGACCCGGACGCAGTTGGGCGTCGAGCCCCTGTTTCGCCGCGCGCTCGTGAAGAGCGAGGAGCTCCTGCGGATCGTCGATCGCGAACTCCTCACTCAGCTCGAATGCGGCCTTCGTCGCGTGTGGGCAGTAGACCAACCCGGAAATCCAGGCGATCACGGAGCGAGCCTCGCTCCAGGGCAAGCCGTCGAAGCAGCGCACTTCGAGGTAGTTCCGCGGCCGGACGTGCGGAAACAGACTCGACAGGTGCAGCTCGAGATCGGCCTCGGTGACATCACCTCTTGCGACCAGGTCCTGCAGGGAGATGTGCTCGGCCTCGACGATCCGGCCATCGCGCTCCTGGAACAGCACGGTCGCCTTGCAGGCGTACTCCACGTAGCCGGAGATCGCAGTCGACGGATGCAGACAGCCATCGGGCACACCGCTGCGATCGGTGTCAGTCCGGCTCCAGATGTGGTGACGATAGCTCGCGTAGCCGGTGTCCTGACCACCGGCGCGCCGGGAGTTGGCGGTGGTCGCAAGGAACACCGGCGAGAGGCGGTAGAGCATCGCGATCTTGGTCGCGGCGTCCTCGGCACTCTCGAAGTCGTAGGTGATCTGGAACCCAGCCGTGGCCCGCATCATCCACTGCGACAGGTCGCCACGACGGACCATCTCTCGATCCATGATCCCATAGCGCGGCCTCGGCAGCAGCTCGAGTTCGTCGGGCCGGGTCTCCGGCGCGCAGCCGAACGCGTGCAGGTTGTAGCCCGAGCCCTCGAGCTCGGCGTTGAGCTCGGCATCGACCTTCGCCATCACGCGATCGACTTCGGACAGGCGCTCGAACGGCGGAAAGGCCACCTCGAGCTGCCCACCGGGTTCGAGCGAGAGATCGAACTCGTCGGCGATCAGCCCCTTGACCAGGTCTCCCTCGGCGATCGCCTTCGCGCCCAGGCGATCGACCAGACGGCGCATGAGATCGATCGAGAACGCGGTCGGAGCAGACCGACCTTCCGCGTCTAGAAGGAATCGCTCGTATTCGATTCCGAGCATCCGGCGCCCCTTCGGCATCGGGCTGCCGACCAGCAGGTCGGTGAGGCGCGAGCGAAGTTCGTCCGGGTGAACCCTGGTGTCACCTGGCATTCGGGTCCGTGAGTAACCTGCCGCCGAGCCTTGGACAAGTCATTCGGACGCCACGATGGCCGTCCTGAGACGCCGAACACGACCGTTCAGCGGGAGGTCGGCAGTCGGCTGAGCAATTCGCGAGCGCTCGACAAGAGGTCGTCGAGCACCTGCTCGGTCAGCAACACCGGCGTGCGGAGGGCACGACCCGGATGAACGATCGAGTCACAGCGTGCGAGCCAGGCGATGACAGTCCGATCCCGCGCATCGAGCCCGTCGAAACAGGCGTTGGCGAGGGCCTCGAGCCGCCAAGCCTCAGGCCCGCCCTGAAGCCCGAGCGTCCGGGCTCGCGGCAGCGCAAAGTCGATCAGCACGGCTTCGACGACCGACATCAGGTGGACCGCAGCGAGACGCCAGTCCGATCGGCCACGAGCACGCTCGAGGGCCAGGAGGTCCATCGTCACGGCGGAGCGCAGTCGAGGATCCCGCACGCAACCGAGTTCGTAGACGACGAGAGACTCGCCGTCGGATTCCTGCTGGTCGACTCCGACCGTCGCCGTCGAGGCGACCGTGGGGCCGTTCGAGCCGGAAAGCACGCGAGACTCACCGCCCGCGTGGATGACGGTCTCGGCGTCCTGAACCTCTCTCGCGCGCGCGGCCAACCGACGCCGAAGCCCTTCCGCCGCGCCCGTTCGCTGGGTCTGCTCGGTTGGCAAGGCCGGCACGGGGCCGATCGCGATCTGCTCGGCGAGCGCCTCAAAGGCCTGCCGCCGTTCCGAGTGGAGCCTGCGATCGACCGGGCGCTCGGCGGCCTGCTCCTGCGCCTCGAGCTCACTGACGCGGTGCGCGATGCACTGGACCAGAAGATTCTGATCGGAGTCGCTGAACTCCACGGGCTCACCACGGCCGAACAAGCCGATGCTCCGACGGATCATGTCCCGCATCCGCCGGACCGCACCGTAGATACGGGCCAGCTCACGCGAATCGACGTCGCGGCGCGAACGGGTCTCCCTCTCGGTGCTCAGTCGCATCGCGCCCAACCGCGCGAGGGTCGCCTCGACCGCAGTGAGCAACTTGGTCGCGGCTGGCTTCTCGAGGACCAGTTGCCCCATGAACGGGACATCGGCATCCACGGAGCGCCGCTTGACCGCTGCTGTGGAGCCGGCCGCGGAGGCGGCCCTGAGAGGACCGCTCGGCACCGGGAAGATCCCGGTGATTCAGCGGATCACACCGGTCCGGCAGCCGTTCTGCCGAGACGGCAGGCCCGTCGGAGCCAGATCATCGCCCGCTCGACCTCACGGGGGCTGGTGACCGGGATCTCGACGAACTCACGCGAGTTCGGATCCCCATCATCCGGCTGCCGCTTGGCGCCCTGGATTTTCAGAGCCTCGATCACCTGCGGCGGAGCCAGGCGTACGACGACGCCTTTCTTGCCGAGGTAGGCGAAAATCTGACCGCGGACGAAGAAACTATCCTTACCGTTCTCGGTGTTGCGCGTGACGTCCTTCCACGCGCAGAGACGCTCAACGATCGTCGCCAGAGGTCCAGACATTGAACCGCGAAGCGTAACCGATCGCTGTCTCGCGGGAAAGCCCGGGTCCCCCGCAGGGAGTCGCATGTCTGCCGAATGCCCACTCGGAGCGCCCCCCCCAGCGGCACGGAAGCCCCCTCAGCGCCGGCGGAACAGGTTTCGCGCGACCAGAAACATCATCGCGGGATACTCGTCCAGACGGCGTCTCAGATACGCGATCGCCATCGGCCAGCCGTTCGCAAACGGAACGTAGAGCCGGCAGCGGATCCCCTGCTCACGGAGCTGACGCTGCACGCCGGGGCGGGGAACCCCGTAGAGCATCTGGACCTCGAAACGGTCGTGCGGAATCGACTCGGCCTGAACAACATCCCCGAGAAAGCGGTGGATGAACGCCTCGTCATGCGTCGCGAATTCGACGTAGTGGCCGCGCTCGAGCAGCACCTGGGCGTATTCGACCAAGCGCTCCTTCATCTGCTTCTTGTCCGTGATCGCGATCGACTCGTCCTCCTGGTAGATCCCGATGACGAGGCGGACCCGGCAGGCAGCCGGCAGCCGATCTAGGTCGGCCCGCGTGCGCTGGAGCCGCGTCTGGAGCACGCACCCGACGTGGTCGTGACCGCGGGCGTGGATCTCGTCGAAGAGATCGAGCGTGTAGTCGGTCCAATCCGACCCCTCCATGTCGATCGTGAGCTTCACGCCCTGGCGCGCAGCGTGCTCACAGAGCTCGAACACGTGCGCCTTCGCCTTGTCACGCTCCCCCGCCTGGTCCGAGGAGGGGATCTCGAAGCTCGACAGCTTCAGGGAAACCGTCGCCTTGGCGTTCGGGTCCTGCAGTCGCTCGTCCGTCGCGGCGGCGTCGATCATCGCGCGCGTGGTCTCGACGATCTCCTCGACCGTCTCGTGCGAATTGATGTCCTCGGCGAGCAGATCGAGCGTCGAACTCAACTCGCGCTGCTTCCAGAGCCGCGCAGCCACGTCCATCGCCTTCTGAAGCGAGTCTCCGGCGACGTAGGGGCTTGCGAACAGCCTCACGAGACGCGGTGGGATGATGCGGATGAGTGGATTCAAGGCGGCGCGGAATTATGGCGGCGGGGCACCCGGGAGAAGATCGGAACGTCCTGGAAACTTCACTCCTCAGCCCTCGCCCTTCAGCCCTGAGCAACCCGGACTTCCGAAGCCTCGGCGGAGGGGTCCTCCAAGGCTCCCTCGATCGTGAGCAGCGCCTCGCGCGCGGCCCCAGGATCGCCATCCGCATCCCAAAGCACGTCCGCCATCGCCTGATGCGTCGACTCGCGAGGGTCGCGGAGGATGCGCTCGAGAGGCTCGTCCACGGTCTCGAACGCTTCGTCGCGGGTCTGCATCAGCGGGTGCTCCAGCGCGCGGTCTCGGAACTCCGCGTCGGGCATCGGTCGGTAGCGGGTCAGGAATCCAAAATGCCAGGGCAGGAAGAAGAACGCCCGCTTGCGGCCCCGGTCGTCGGCGCCGAAGTGCTCCTTCATGAACGTCACGAGCCGCAGGTAGATCTCCAGCCGCTCGTCCGCCGACGGCGTCCTGGTCGTCTTGTCCTCGAACTCCGAGAACAACCACGGCTTGATCAACGCCCCCCGAGCGAGCATCACGGACGCGCAGTCGGAAGACTGACGCCTCGACTCGCCCTCGTGCCAGGTGAGGATGTCTCCATTGCCGACGACCGGGATATCGAGCTCGCGGACGAGGTCCGCGACGAGATCCCAGTTGGCCGACTTCGTGTAGCGCTGCTCTCGGGTCCGACCGTGCAGCGTGAGCATCTGCGCGCCGGCGTCCTGGCATAGGCGACCGATCTCGAGCGCATTGATCTGCGACTCCTTCCACCCCGACCGGATCTTGACCGTGACCGGCACATCGACCGCCCCCACCATCGCTTCGACGATGCGCGCGAGAGCGTTCGGTCGCTGAAGCAGAGTCGATCCCATGCCCCGCTTGACCACGTCGTGGATCGGACAGCCGCAGTTCAGATCGATGAAGTCGGCTCCCTTGTCCACCGCGATCCGGCTCGCTTCGATCGCGTCCTCGACGCGTCCGGCGGCGAGCTGGACTCCGAAGAACGGTTCGCTGTCGTGCTTCTGAAGGAGAGCGAACTCCTTCTTCGACCCGCGGACGAGCTGCCGGGCATAGGCCATCTCCGACATCGTCCAGGTCGCACCGAACGACACACAGAGGCGTCGGAAGGGCAGGTTCCCCCCCTTGGTCAGGGGTGCGAGGATAGTTGGCGGAAGGCTGTCTCTCGTGATCTGCGACACGGTCGGGATCGTGCCCGGCGCCGGTCGGCCGCACCACCACGGAAACCCGAAGCGGGACCCCGAGCTCCAGTCCTGGAACGGTCAGGCCCCCGAGATCGAGAGCCAGCCGATCGGATCCCCGACGACGGCGGCGTCGACCGTCGCATCATCAGCCGCTGCGACCAGGTCGTTCCGATCGACCCAGTCGAGCCACCAGGCAGCCTCCTCGACCGTGGTCGTGATCAGCCCCGGACGGGTGAGCGGCTCACCGACAGCCTGGCAGATCGCCCGGATCTCGGACCTCTCACGCTCGAACGCGCCAACGTCGAGCAGCGGCGGCGGAAGCCGACCGTAGGTCACGCCACAGACTTCCGGCCAGAACTCGGGATCGGTGAACACCGAAACCGCGCTGATGTGGGTGAATGGACCGTCGTTCGCCGCGTCGCGCACGTCTCGTGCTTCGACCACGATGTCGACATCGTGATCGTGGAAGGCCTGGGTCAGTAGCTCGGCTTCCTCAGCGCGCAGCGTGCAACCCTGGACCGCCCGCCCGAGATCGATTCGTTCGGTGAGCATCCCACCCAGCTCTGCAACACCCGCGCCGAAGTAGAGGCTCCGACCTCCGTGCGGGAGCAAGCGGAGCAGTTCACGCCCCCAGGCCTCACCGCCCTTGCGGACCGCATCACGGCGCTTGGTCCAAAACGCCTCCCCGCCTTCGGTGCAGTACATCGGACCGACGACCTTCGGGTCGAACGAGTCGAGGATGCTTCGGAGGGTCTTCCTGACCTTGGAGGACGGGTCGGTCATCTAGGGGTGGGTCCGTCTCGGAGTCGACCCGAAACCCCGACCCGGTTCCAGCACCCGATCGGGTACGCTCGTTGCACCATGACGGTCGGCGCACTCGTTCTGGCCGGCGGCTTCGGTCGTCGCATGGGCCAACCGAAGGCCACGGTCGATCTCGAAGGCCGCACGCTCCTCGGTCGCTCGATCGATTGCGTTTCGGGCCTCGCACGAGAAGTCGTGGTCTGTGCGCGTGATTCCGCGCAGGAGCTGCCTCCACTCCGAGACCAGCGCGTCGTCTTCGACCGATCGCCAGGCGGCGGACCGCTGCAAGCGATCGCGACAGGCCTCAGCGCACTCGCCACCGTGGATCGAGCGATCGTCCTCGCCTGCGACGTCCCGTTCGTCACAACAGCCGCTCTCGAGGCCCTTCTCGACCGGCTGGACTCCCAGTCCGACGGAGTCGTACCGAAGTTCGACGGTCGAGCCCAACCGCTGTGCGCGGTCTACCGAACCTCCCTGCTCGAACCACTCGAAGCACTTCTCGAGGCGGGCGAGCAGCGCGCGATGAGCCTGACCGAGTTCGACAAGGTCCTGGTGCTCAGTGAGGCGGAGTCGGCCGCGATCGACCCGTCCGGCAGTGCCGCCTTCGACATCGATACCCCCGAGCAACTCGAGGCGGCCCGGCGGCGACTTCGAGGGGGCTAGCCTTCCGGCCGGTCGGATGGGAGTCACACCGGGTGGTGGCGAAGCCGCCCTGAGAAGGGCTCTGGGGGCCCCCTTTCGGTTCGACCGGAATTGACCGAGGCGACGTCTCAACTCGGACCACCACACTTGCCGATTCCCCTATCGGTTTGACGAACGACGTTCTCGCGGTGGATCGCGATCCGTGAAACGCCGCGTCTGGCACTCGTAGCGCAGGACATGGCCATCGACCCACTCACCTGGATCAGCTTGACGGCGACCGCCGGTGCGACCGCATGGGCGCTCCGCTCGCGGCGAAAGCTGCGCCAGGCGCAACGCGAGTCGGAAGCCACGGCCCGACAATCACTCGACCGACTGCTGTCGAACGCGGCTCACGAACTGCGAACGCCGCTGACTGCCCTGCTCGGACTGACCGAGGTCGCCGAGCAACCGTCGCTCGAACCCGAGCGTCGCCAGGAGTGCCTGCGTCGTGCGCTTGCTCAAGGCCGTCACCTGCTCGAACTCATCAATGACGTGTTCGACTACGCACGGATGTCGGAGGGCCGACTGACGCTGCACGCAGTCGACGTCGACCTCCAAGGCGTGCTCAACGAAGTCGAGGCGACCGTCCGCGCCGAAGCCGATCGCAAGGGGCTCCTGCTCGCGATCTACGCCGAGAACGAAGTCCCGGCTCGCGTCTGTGTCGACCCCGACCGCCTGCGCCAGGTCCTTCGCGTCCTCTTGCAGAACGCCGTGAAGTTCACCCGCCGTGGCCACATCGGCCTGACGGTCGGCATGGTCGACGATCGCGCGCTGCGCTTCCGCGTCCACGACACGGGGCCGGGGATGAGCAACGAAGAACGGCGAGACGCCTTCATCGCATTCGAACGTGGTGATCTCAGCCCAACCCGTCGCCACGGTGGACTCGGCCTGGGGCTAGCCCTGGCCGCCGGCGCGGTCAAGGAACTCAGCGGCCAGATTCAGTGCGACCCGCACCCGGGTGGTGGCTCGCAGTTCACAGTGCTCGTCCCGGTCCAGCCGGCGCGCGGCCCGTCGCCAGAGGTCTTCACCCAACTGGGTCTCCCGCGCGAGGACGAGATCGCGATCGCCGCGAAGTCGAAGCCCGCGAAGCGCCCGAAGTTCCGTGGACAGGTGCTGCTCGTCGACGATTCGCGCGACAATCAGCTTCTGATCCGCACGGTTCTCAAGCAGTTCGGACTCGAGAGCGAGACCGCCGAGAACGGGCGCATCGCTCTGCGCGCACTCGAGAAGCAGAACTACGATCTCGTCCTGATGGACATGCAGATGCCGGTCCTCGACGGATACTCGGCGACCAACGAACTGCGCGAACGCGGAGACGAGACCCCGGTCGTGGCCTTGACCGCCCACGCGCTGAGCGGAGACCGGGAGAAGTGCCTCGACTCCGGCTGCGACGACTTCCTGACGAAGCCACTCGACCGCCAGCAGCTCACCCGCGTCCTCGCTCGCTACCTGGAGAAGGCCGAGCAGCCGGCGATCAACCCGGAGTTGATCACCCAGAAGTCCGACGTCGCGGCCGACTCCCCGACCGAGAGCTGAGACGCGGGATCCGCTCCGGCGTTGCGCGAGCGACGAGATCGCGCAGGATGAGGGCATGCGCGTGACGGTTCTCGGCTCCGGCACCTCGGTTCCCAACCCGGACCGATTCCCTGCTGGCTATCTGGTCGAGACCAACGGACGCCGTGTCCTCGTCGATCTCGGACCAGGGGTCCTGCGACGCGCAGCCGCTTGTGGCCTCGACCTCGACACGATCGATGCGGTCCTGCTGACGCACTACCACACCGATCACTGCGCGGACCTCGCCGCCCTGGCGTTCGGCCTGCTGAATCCCCGCTATGAACATCGGACAACCCTTCCGATCCTCGGGTCCGCGGGACTGGTCGAGATGTTCGACCGCCTGGCTCTGGCCTGGCCCTGGCTCGAGCGCGGGCGGAAGTTCCTCGAGCTGCGCGAGATCGACGCCGGCGAACACGAGGTGCTCGGTGTTCCGCTCTCGGCGATCCGCGTCGAACACACCGCACACAGCCTCGGCTACCGGATCTCCGATTCACGGGGTCGGGTCGCCGCGTTCAGCGGAGACGCCGTCGACTGCGACGCGCTGGTCGACCTCGCGCGTGACGCGGATCTATTCGTCTGCGACACGGCGTTCCCGACCGCTGCACCGGGAGTCGGTCACATGACACCGACCGAAGCTGGTCGGAGGGCACAGCAAGCGGGAGCGAAGCACCTGGTGCCGACACACTTCTATCCCGAGTGCATCGGACACGATCTCGAGGCCGAAGCCCGGGCGGTCTTCGACGGCGAGGTCACGCTCGCCGAAGACCTTCTGGCATTCGAGCTCTAGGAGCTGCGTGGCCTCAGCGTGCAGCGAGGCGGAATCGAACGGCTTCGGTCGCCGTGATACCTAGCGTGTTCGCGAGGGGGTCGAGCAGGACGACCTGCTGGAACAACTCGACGCCGGCGAGCGCGCTGGATGCCGGAAGTTCGAAATCGATCCGCCCACGACCTTCGAGGTCAAGGGGCAGGGACTCGGTCACCGCCGCGTTGATCTGCAGCGCGCAACCCGGAGCTCCGAACGGCGAGAGTTCGATCGGGAATCCGAGCGGATCTGTCGCAGGATCGTCGAACGCCGTCAGCACCAACGCCGCACCATTCGTCGGCCCCTGACGCACGGTCCGCGTCAGTGTCGCACCGGGGACGGGCACGCCGCTGATCCGAAACTCCGGCGTCCGAGGCATCGCTCCGACACCGGCTCCGAGCAAACGGATCGCCGGTCGGTCGACGAACGAGCTCTGACGCCATTCCGGACCGTCCTGGCCCTGAGCGAAGAAGAAGCTCGACGCCTCCTCACCCGACGCGAGGTCGCTGATCAGCGTCTGGAACGCAACCGAGTGCCCGATGTAGATCGTCTGCCCTGCGGTCACGGCGATTGGGGTGTCGAACTCCGACCGGTAGAACCGAACTTCCGGATCCGCGGTGAGCGTGCCGCTCGCGACCGGATCGAGTTCCGGAACTCCTTCCACATCGAGGAAGACCGCCGTGTCGATCGTCACGGTCCGACCCCGCACTGACGAGGTGAACATCTCGACCGCAGTCAGCGTCATGTCTTGCTCGATGACGATCGGGTAGGCATGCAGCGAGCCCGAGGAACGAATCAGAAGATCTCCCCCAGCTTCGTTCACCCCACCCACGACTTCGGCTTCGAACTCGGAACCCGAGCAAGCCGCCCCGAACACCTCGAGCTCCGATTCGGCGATACCCAAAGTCGTCGCAAGTCCGAAGTCCGCGTCGACTTCCATCGTCTCGACGTGCGAGTCCATCGCGATCAGCACGGCCTCGACCTCGACGATCCAGTCACCGACCTGGGGATCGCGAAGAATCACGCACTCCACGGTGTCCCGATCGTCCGCGACGCCACCAGGGATCGATTCGTTGCCAGACCGGAGTCCGACGTTGCCACGGTAGATCGTGCCGTCGGGCGCGATCAGGCGGAGGTCGAGATCGTTGATACGCGCGATCGTCGATGCCGGGTTGCCGGCCGGATCCGCGTAGACCATGCAGACTTTCAGCTCGGGGGCCCCGGCTGGAACGTTCAACGACTGCGACCAGGTCGAGCCCTGCGTCAGCACGACGGACTCATCGACGATCAGCATGTCGTCGCGGTTGTCGAGCATCTGCTGCAAGTCTGGGAATCCCCAGCCGACCTGCTCCCGCCGGTTCGAAACCGACTCGACCCCGAACGGGTACTGACGCGCATTCGCAATCATCAGCGCCTTGTGCGTCGTGAACTTCGGCCGGTTCGAAAAGCGGCTTCCGCCCGGGTTGGGCAGCGAGTTGCCGAACAGCCCGTCGGTGAACATCTGCAACGCGAGGCCGTTGAAGCCGGCGATGATCGGCGTGGCCCCAGAGGTCCCGCCAAAGCCGTTCACGAAGTCGTCATTGGTGTATCCGTCCGTGCCGGTCCGGTCCGAGCAGAGGATGCCGTCGTAGAAAGCCGACAGGTCCGGCTTGATCCGACCATCTGCCGCCGGGCCGGTCGACCCGCCGCCGCCCCAGCTGTCGTCGGTCCGGTCGCTGTTGTTGCCGTGACGGACGCCGCCAACCGAGATCACGTTCTTGGCCCAGGCCTGCGGGCGACTCGCCTGATCCCCCGCGTTCGACTGACTCTGCGTCCAGATGATCCCGTGGTCGAAGACGATGTCGTCCGAGTCCGCCGAGATCGCCGTGTAGTCGAAGGTGCGTCCGTTGCCCCACGAAGCCGTGGTGAACGAGATGTCGTGGATCTGGACCAGGTCTTCGACGACCTGGTAGCGCGTCACCATGTCTTCGACCGAACTGAAGTTGGTGAAGAACGGCTGCGCGTCTGGGACGAGGCCGCGGCCGGCCGGGTTGCTCGTTCCGTTCCCGAACACGATGCCGGCCGTCGCATGGCCATGATTCGCCGCCTCTCCGCCGCTCCGCACGTTGATCGGCGGGTTCGTGAAGTCGGGGTGATCGTCCTGCACGCCCTCGTAGACATGTCCGTTGAGGCCCGCACCGGTGTAACCGCCAAACGTCTCGACCGCATCGGCACCACCCTGCGCTCGCGCGTTGTCCATGTCGAGTTCCGGCGCGATCCACGGATCCATCCACGCGACCTCGGGTCGGTTGGCCAAAGCGAGTAGCTGACTCGGCGTCGCCAGAACGTCGAGCAGCAGGCCACCGCCCTCGGCCCCGTTCACGATCTCGGCCCCGAGCGCTTCCAGGACCGGGAGCAGCGTCGACCGATCGCTCACCTTGTCGACGAGCACGACGTTGACCCGAAGGGCCGACGTGCTGGTTTGGTCGAGCACCTGGGCGCGCAACGCGGAGTCGAGTCGGAAGCCCGGATGGTAGGGCAACACCGCTCGGAACCGACCACTCCGCTCAACGGCCCGACCCGCCGACGCTTTGCCACGGCACAGGAACGTGTGCGTGGGGAGGTAGCCCTTCACCTCCAGCCCCAACGACTCGACCTCACCTCGCGAGGCGACCGTCGGCCGGCCCTCCGTCTGAACGAGCCAGAGCTCGGCCTCCGTCCCGAACCCCGAACGGCTCCGCAGCCGACGATCGAGAACCGGATCCTCACTCGCGGGATCGAAGGTCTGCGCCTTCAGATGCAAGACCACACGATCTGGATCGGAAACGACGACAGGCCCCAGCTGCGCTTGGGCCGCCGACGAGAGAAAGCACACGACCACACTGGCCGTCGCGACGGATCGGGGGAGAGAACGGAGCATGATCGCGCAGAAGCCCGCGTGGCAGGCAACGAAACACGTCGAGAAAGCCGACCGGAGTCAGCCGTCTCGCTCGAGAAGAGGGGAGGCGCGGCGTTGGAGAAGAACCGCCGCATGTTACCGCCGAGGGCCGAGTCCGTCATGCGGAGTTCGGCGGTGAGAGCCTCCGAGGCCTTCTCAGCCCGCTCCAGCCTTGAAAGGGGCACATCTTCCTCTTCGCGGCCCCTAGCCCGCTTGACTTAGTCCTCCGATGTCCGAACTCTTGCCCGCCCGATTCCCCAGAGATCCCAAGGATCGGAAGTCCCATGAGCACGCAGCGAGTTGAGAAGCACCGTTTCGAAGCCGAGGTCGATCAGGTCCTGTCGATCGTCGTCCACAGCCTCTACAGCCACCGCGAGGTCTTCCTCCGCGAATTGATCAGCAACGCGAGCGACGCGCTCGACAAGCTGGCGTTCCGGTCGCTAACCGAGAAGGAGTTGTTGGAAGACTCCGACTCGCTGCAGGTGATGATCGAGCTCGACACCGACGGCGACGACAAGACGCTGACGATCCGAGACAACGGCGTCGGAATGAGCCGCGACGAGCTCGTCGAGAACCTCGGCACGATCGCACGCTCAGGCAGCCGCCAGCTCGCCGAAGCGCTCGCGCAGTCCAAAGACTCGGGTGAGCAGAAGCTCGACCTGATCGGCCAGTTCGGTGTCGGCTTCTACTCCGCGTTCCTGGTCGCCGACCGGGTCGAGGTCATCAGCCGCGCCGCTGGCAGCGACGAGTCGTGGCGCTGGGAGAGCGACGCGAAGGACGGCTACACGATCGAGCCGGCCGACCGCCCGCTCGGCGGCACCGACGTGATCCTCCACCTGAAGGGCGACACCGAGGACTTCCAGAACGATTGGCAGCTCCGATCGCTCGTGCGCAAGTACTCGGACTACGTCCGCCACCCGATCCGGATGCTCGTCGAGAAGCAGAAAGAACTCGAGGGTGAGAAGGACGACGAAGGCAACCCGAAGCACGAGACCGTCACCGAGTGGGAGACGATCAACCAGGCCTCGGCACTCTGGACCCGCTCGAAGTCGGAGATCGACGACGAGCAGTACACGGACTTCTACAAGCACCTCTCACACGACTGGAACGACCCGCTGTGCTGGACGCACTTCAAGGTCGAAGGCACGCAGGAGATGACCGGCCTTCTGTTCATCCCAGAGCAGGCCCCGTTCGATCTCCTGGAGGGCCGCGCGCAGCGTGGCGTGAAGCTGTTCGTGAAGCGCGTCTTCATCATGGAAGACGCCGAGGAGCTACTGCCGGAGTGGCTGCGATTCGTCCGGGGCGTCGTCGACAGTGAAGATCTGCCGCTGAACGTCAGCCGCGAGCTGCTGCAGCAGGATCGTCAGACCCGCGCTATCAAGAAGCAGGTCACCAAGAAGACGCTGACTTTGCTCGAGGAGCTCGCGGACAGCACGGACGACGCGGACAAGAAGAAGTACGAAACCTTCTGGCGCACCTTCGGCCGCGTGCTCAAGGAGGGCGTCCACTACGACCCGGAGTTCAAGGACGACATCGCGCGTCTTCTGCGCTTCGAGAGCACCCGCGAGGGAGGCCTGATCTCCCTCCACGACTACCTTGCCAAGATGGACCCGGAGCAGCCGGGCATCTTCTACGTGACCGGTGACTCGATCGAATCCTGTCGGAACAGCCCGCACCTCGAGGCACTCCAGAAGCGAGGCTACGAAGTGCTCTACATGCACGATCCGATCGACGAATGGATCGTGCAGGCGCTGACCGAGTTCGAGGAGAAGAAGCTCCTCTCGGCTGCGAAGGGCGACCTCGACCTTCCTGAGTCGGACGAAGAGAAGGACGAGCGCGAGACGACCGAGAAGGAGATGACGCCGATGCTCGAGGGCATCCAGAAGGCGCTCGATGACCGGGTTTCGAACGTCCGGCTGACGAACCGCCTGACGGACTCCCCGGCCTGCCTCGTCACCGACGAGTCCGGACTGAGCCCGCACATGGAGCGCATTCTCAAGGCCAGCGGTCGCGAGGTCCCCGACCAGAAGCGCATCCTCGAGCTCAACCCGAAGCATCCGGTCGTGCAGAAATTGCAGTCTCTCGGCAGTGAGGATGCCTCGAGCGAGAAACTCTCGCGATGGAGCGGACTCCTGTTCGACCAGGCGATGCTCGCCGAAGGCAGCCTCCCCAGCGACCCGGCCAAATTCGCGAAAGACATCGCCGATCTGATGTCACAGGCCTCGATCGACTGAGCCGCGCTCGGGCGCTCGATGTGCCGAACCAGCCATGGACATCGAGCGCCAGGGTCAAACCGCGGAGTCGCTCAACGAACACCCGAACAAGAAGCCGGCGATCCAGTTGTTGCAGCGGATGCTCGCCGAGGATCCGGACCACGCGTTCGCGCACGCGCTCCTGCTGGTGGCTCCTCGGTGTCGGCCTGGTCGTCGCGGGCTACTACCCGATGTTTTCGACGGACTGAACTCCGCCTACTTCTTCACGGCGAGTGCGACTCCGACGAGCACGAGTCCCGCTCCGACGAGTCGCGGCGGTGTGAGCTCTTCGCCACGCAGAACTGCGCCGAGGATCAGCGCGAGCAGCGGGGTCAGGAATGCGATCACACTCAGACTCGACGCACGCTGCGATCGCAGCAGCCAGAACAGCAACGAGAACGCGAGACTCGTGCCGACGACGCCGAGATAGACGATGCTGAGGATCGCCGAGGTCGTCCAACGGGCTTCGGCGTCTTGCTCGGTGAACGCCGCCATGACGAGGAGTAGCAAGGCGCCGAGACCCATCGCATTTCGATTCAGCGCCAGCGATGACGCGTGCTGGCCGTAACGCTTCATCAGCGTCTGGCCGATAGCCGAGACGAACGGACTGCCCAAGAGCAGCAAGGCGGCCTCGAACTCCTCCCCCTCGACCGTGGCCCCGTCGAGGTCTTTCAGGAACAACAGGGTGACCCCGAGGAACCCGACCCCGAAACCGAGCCACTGCAGGAACCGCAGCCGCTCGTTCAGGAACCACTGACCAGAGAGCGCCATCAGCAGCGGGAACACCGCCCACAGTACGCTGGTGAGACCCGACGCCAAGACCTGCTCAGCCTTGTAGACGATCCCGTAGCTGACCGCGAAGTTCAGCAAGCCGACCGACATCCAAAGCCAGGTCGGTGGGTTCGCGCCGCCTTCCATCCGTCGCAGTCGAGGGACGGCGGCGCACATGACCAAGAAGGCCAACGCGAACCGCGCTCCGGCCGAGGTGTAAGGCGGTAGATCGTCGAGTCCCTCGGCAATCACGACCCAGGTGCTGCCCCAGATCACGCAAAGCAACCCGACGATGCCGCGGACGAAGGCCGGACTGAATTGCTTCGGCGGTAGGACCCGATCGGGTTCGGATCGGTCGGCCTTGTGTTCGTCGTGGTTCAGGAGAGGAGCTCGGGATCGAAGCGCAGGAGGTTCGGCGCGAACGTCGTGCGCGTCAATCTCGCGTTGAGATCCGACAGACGCCGGAGTCGAGGCCCTCCGCTTGACACCCGGTAAGCAAACGCGTCGAACGCGAAAGGCCCGAAGTAGCCGACCTCTCTCAAGCCGTCCGCGACCTCGCACTGAGCCACCTCGAGTTGCTCGACGATCTCGCTCGACACCTGCTGATCTGCGCGCGCGGCGGCGAAGGCGCCACGCGACCCTGTGTCGAACGCGACGACCCCACGCCGAATCAGCTCGCCCTCCGCGGTCAGCACGCCGTGGCAGGACCACTCGGCGTCGACGTCACACAACGGCTCTACGACCAAACCGGGAGCCAGGCCATCGAAGGAGCCTCGGATCCAAGCTTCCTCCGTCTCGCTCACGAAGCCTTCGTTGAGCTCCTTCCGCATACGACCAGAGAACCCGAGCATGCGCTTGCAGAGCACCGGACCACATGCGAGCAACTCGCGAACGACCGCGAGCGCGTGATCGAAGCTCGCGCAGAACTCCGTGACGAATTCCTTGTCGAGCTCCGCGGACAGCCGATGGGCGAGGTCCCGGCCGTTGGCTCGGCGTAGCACGTCCACCGGCGGCGCCTCTCCGACCGACAATCGAGCGGCACGTGCCACGGCGAGACCCTTCGGGGTCGGCATCCAACATAGACCGCGCAGCCCCCGGAGCTCAGATCCTGATGCGGCACCCGACTCGGGCTCGAGCACGATCGCATCGAACCCATCCTCACGGAGCTCCTCGCGAAGCGACTCGCAGAGTTTCCGACACAGCGCCCGACGTCGCGGGGACCGCACGGTTTCGGGTTCCAGGAGTTCGAACTCGGCGTCGAAGTTTCCGACGACAGCAAAGTGCGCCATCGGTCAGCGGTCCCGCGACCGCGCGAGGTGGTCGGCCCGGGCACGCACCAAAGCATCGACGAACTGGTCGTCGAGCCCCGCCTCTTTGCGCGCGGCCCGCGCCACTGTCGGCCCGACGAACATCACCGGCGTCAAGGGGTCGGCCAGCGCCTCGCTCCAGGCGTCGAACGAAACCGATCGTCCACCAAGTCGCTCGAACCAGGTCCGGGAGAACCGTACGTGTTCGACCTCGTCCCGCCCGACCCGACGTTGCACCGCGGCGCTGAGCGGATCGCCAGCCTCGTCGAGCCACTCCGCGAAGCGATCCGCGTGGTCGAGATTCGCCGCCTCGAGACCAAGCCCCATCAACGCCAGGAACTCGACCGGCGTCTGGGCCGTCGGGACGCGCGACCAGAACCAGTCACGCACCGGAAAGTCTCCCAGCGAACTCCCCAGCGCCTCGATGCGACGTTGGTAGAGCCGCATATGCCGCACCTCGTCGGCCCACAGCCGGACGAGGCCCATTCGAAACTCGTCCGGGGTCTCCGGAAACGCCAATACGGCCCAGCAGAACAGCTCCGCGGCCTGGAGCTCGTGGTGCCAGAAGGTGTGGAGCAGCCGAGCCCGCTCGAGCGGCTTCACCATCGCGCCACGGCCCTTGGACTTCGGCGAACGCGTTACGACGTCGAGTTCGGGCGGCCGCCCTGGCTGCGAGACACGGAGTGTCTCACGGGGCACAGGCGCCGAGGACTCGGCCGGGTCTTCGGCGCGAGGCGGTGCGACCGGACGGATCTTTCGCTGGAGGTCCGTCGAGGACACGTAGTCGATGGCCCAACGACTCAGAGCGTCCAGCTCGCCGGAGGTCGGCGAAGTCTCCAGCGGTTCGGATCGGTCGGCAGCAGGCACGGCGAGAGCTTCCCTCGCCTCCTTCGGGCACGCAAGCTGTGCGCGGCACGCGACGTGCTGTCCCCGGCCTCACCGTCTACCGATCACTCGATGAACTGGCCTCGACCTTCCGTTCCCCGTCCGCGCGCTCTCACCCTCGGCACCGTGCTCGCAGCCTCCGTGCTGTCGGCCTGTGCGAGCACGGGTGACGCGGACTACAGCCGCTTCGCGGCGTCCTCCGACTCCGAGCCATTCCGGGACCTTTCTGCTTCGGAGAACCCCTCGCAATGGCCGCTGCCTGAAGACGTCCAAGCTCCGGGTCGCACCGAGAACCCGGACCCGGGTTCGCAGGATCCGACCCAGCCGCGAACGATCGACCCAGACAACCCGCGGGACCTGCCGCAGACGCTGGATGCCGTGGAGTATCAGGAGGTGCTGGAACGGGGCTGGGAGCGGCGAGATGGCGGGTTCCGGGTGCGCGGCGCCGTGGGATTCGGTGGTACCGGATTCGAAGCCTCCGGATCGACGATCGACGGTCGATCCGGCGACTACTTCGGAGGCGTCGGAAACTTCCGGTCCGAGATCCTCTGGGCGCCAGGATCAAACTTCGAGATCGGCCCGCGCTTCCTGATCGGTGGCCGCGGCACCGAGTTCGACAACGACAGCCGCCTGGACTACGAAGCGCTGGATGTGATCGGGGAGATCGTCGGCCGGGTCTACTTCGGCGACCTGAGGGAACAGACAGTCCGTCCCTACTTCGAGGCCTTCGGCGGTGGCGGTCTGCAGGTCGGCGAGATCGAGTTTCGTGAGAACGGTCTGTTCACTTCAACCAGCCGACGGATTCGCGAGACCACCGGCATCTTCACCTTCGGCGGCGGCACCGGGATCGAGTGGTTTGCCGAAGAGTCACTCTTCGGGACGCTCGGCATCGAGGTCCGCAGCGTGCAGACCTTCGACGCCCCGTTCTTCGACCCCGAAGTCAACCAACTCGACGTCGCCCTGGTCCTGGGTTTCGGCACTTCCCTCTGAGCTGGCAACGCAGAGCTTGATCGCGGACCGGTCCGACTCTCCAATTCAGGGGTTTCCCCAAACCCCACGAACGGAGAACCCTACGATGGCGTACGTCACGATCGACGGAGAGAAGTACGAGAAGGAACTGATCGAGCTCGCGAAGCACCACACGACCGGACGCGGCGAAGGCAAGCTCTCGAAGGACGAGGTCGCCGAGCTGTTCAAGTCGGCGCAAGACGGCCCGGGTGTCACGGACACCGAGAAGTCCACCCTCGCGTACATCCGCAAGAACTTCGAGTTCACGGATGCGGCTGCGAAGGACTTCGACGAAGCCTTCGGCGCCCTCTGATCGCACGACGATCCTCCCGCCCAACGCGGAACAGGTTTCGAATCACCGAAGCCGATTGCGACGCCGCTCTGCTAGCCTGACCACGTGAGTGGTGCGGCGGCAGAGCTCGTCGAGAGGGTCTGGGAAGACCCCTCGAACCCGGGGATCCAAGACGAGGTGCGCCGACGTATCTCCGATTTCGACCCCGGGAAGCACGCATCTCGCGATCTCGCCTGCCTGCTACTCGCGCGCGCGCACCTCGCGATCAAGGTCGAGCACGACTTCCGGACGGCCGAACTCGTCATCGATCGAGGACTGTCGATCGACAAGAACGAAGTCGACGAAGAGATCTGGGTTCGGCTGCTCAACTACGCCGGCTTCGTTTTCTCTGCGACCGGGCGCTTCGGCGACGCCGCACAACCGCTGATCGCCGCCCTGCGCAGCGCGCGCGAACAGAACAACGTTCGCGAAGCGGTTCGCGCGGGCTCGAACCTCGCCGAGATCCTGCTCGACCTGGGTAAGCCCGACGATGCCCTGAGGATCCTCGAGATCGCGGACCTCGACGTGCCCTCCGATCCTCGTGCCGCAGTCGAACTCCGCTGCCTGCACGCGCGGATTCTGATGGAGCACCCCACCCACGAAGGGACGCTCGATGCCATCCGACGCGTGCGCGAGATTCCTGCAGCGCGGCGAGACCTCAGCCCGCGGGAGGAGGGCATCATCTGGAGCACTCTGGCACAAGGGTCACGACTGGACCCGGGCCTGGAGCCAACTCGGGAGTTGGCGCAGCGCGCCCTCGATATCGCATGGCACGAACTCGAGCCGCGAAATCGCGTCACGCTGCTCGACACGATCACGTGCATCGCGCTCGATGAGGAGGACATCCCCGCCGCCATCGACACCGGGGAACGACTCGCGGAGGAACTCGCCGAAGTCCCGACGATGGCCGAGATCCGCGCCCTCGGGACTCTCGCACGCGTGCAGCTGGCCGTTGGCAAGCCCTCGCAGGCCGAAAGGTTCTCCCAGAGGGCACAAGACCTGTCCTGGGAACAGGCGCGCTCCGATGGCGCTCGGCTGATCCACATACTTGCGAATCGCTACGCCGAAGAACTCGACGTACGCAGCGAAGACCCAGGCTCCGGATTCGAAGCACTCCGCCGGACCCAACGTGAACTCGAACGGGCTCGTGGACTCGCAGATCGAACGGCCCGACGACTCCAGGCGATCACCGATGCGGTTCCGATCCACATCGCACACGTCGAGGACAACGGTGTGATCGCGTTCGTGAACTCGAAGCTACTCCTCGACTTCGAACTGGATGAGTTCGACGTCCTGGGAGTGCCGGTGAACGCCGTGTTCGGCCGGCCCGAATGGCAACCGATCCTCCAGGGCTTGAACCGGGCACTACTCGGCGAGGAATCCACGATCGGCCATCAAATCGAACTCGCGAACGGTCCGCGAGAACTCGAAGTGACCTGGCTCCCCGCAGCATCGGGACGCGGCGCATACCTGGTCTCACGCGACGTCACCGAGCAACGCGAACGCGAACGGCTCGAGCAGCAGCTGCTGCGAGCGCAGAAGGCCGAGAGCCTCGGCGTCCTCGCCAGCGGGATCGCCCACGATTTCAACAATCTGCTGACGAGCATGCTCGCCAATCTGAGCCTCGTCGACGACGACCCGGACCACCCGGAGTCGAGCGAGGCGATCCATGATGCGATCGAAGCCACTCGGCGAGCGGCAAGCCTCACCAAGCAGCTCCTCGACTACACCGGCAAGGTCCGAAACCAACTCGTGCCGACCTCGGTCAATGAACTGGTCGAGTCGACGTGCTCCATGATGCAGTCGACGATTCGGGGACAAGCGACTGTGTGCTTCGACCTCTCCGAGCAGACCCCGTACGCTCGTGTCGATTCGGACCAAATCGGTCGCGTCGTCATGAACCTGCTGATGAACGCGTGCGAATCGAGCCGCGACCAGCGGAACATCATCACGGTCCGCACCGGGACGCTCGCGCACCAAGGCGGCTCACTCGAGAAATCCCACCCCGACGCGCCGCTCGGCCAAGGCGCCTATACCTGGATCGAGGTCGCGGACAATGGCTCCGGAATGTCGGAGGAGACCATCCGCCGCGTATTCGATCCGTTCTACACGACCAAGAAGACCGGTCGCGGACTCGGGCTTGCAGCCTCTCTCGGCATCGTGAAGGCTCACCGCGGTCGAATGCTGGTCGAGTCGACCCGCGATCTCGGAACGACGATCCGAGTCGTCCTGCCTGCCTGCGAACCGGCCATTCTGACTCCGCAGAAGCCGCCCTCCGCGAGTCTGGATGTGCGCCGCGTCCTGTTGATCGACGATGACGACAGTGTGCGCACCGCGGTCCGCCGCACACTGACGAGCCTCGATCTCGAGTGTGTGGACGCAGCCGATGGACCTGCAGGTCTCGAGCTACTCCATGAGAACGGCCCTTTCGACTTGGTCTTGTTGGACCTGACGATGGCCAAGATGGACGGCAGCGAAGTGTTGCGCCGTATCCGCGCCCAGAGTGACGTTCAGATCGTGCTGATCAGCGGCTACTCACGATACGGGGCCCAGGCCCTCCTCGAACATGGCGGTGCCGACGAGTTCCTGCAGAAGCCGGTGTCGCGCGAGGATCTGATCGAGCTCTTGTCGTCGCGGATCCCGGACCGCAACTCGCCCCACGTCGAGTCCTGATCAGTCAGCAGTTGCGGTAGCGGTCATGGAGGCCCTTTCCGGCCTCGATCATCGGCAGGATCTTCTCGAGCCGCGACTGCTTGGTCTTGTCCTGCTTCGCCGAGGCGATGTGCTCGGCGAACTCTCGCTGCTTACCCGGCGTCAGTTCTTCGAACGAAGTCTTCGCCTTGCGGTTCTTCCGGAAGGCGGCGGCGAGTTCGGGCGGCACGTCGACGGCCTTGCCTCGCTCCACTTTGACCTCCTTGCCCTCACTCTGGTTCTCGATCGCCTCCTTCACGTAGGCCTTGACGTCCTTGACCTTGATCACGCGTTCGCCGTCGAAGCGCCACTGGCGCATCGCCTTGGTCTTCCCGTCCTGAGCGTTCACCAGGACTCCGAGAGGATCGGCGAGAAAGACACCCTGGTGGAACCACAGGCCGACGTAGCTCTTGAACGCACCGATCCCGACGATGTTCTTGGTGCCGAACCCATAGCTCGGCGCGCCCCACTTGATGCTCTCCTCCAGATCCGTCGACCGAAGGATGCGACGGAGCTTCTCGAGCTCGGCAACCCAGTCGGGATGGGCTTCGATGTATTCGTCGACGGTCTTCGCTCTTGGCATCCGTGGGTCCTCGTTCGGAGTCGCCGCATCGTCGCCAGCCCGGATCACCGCTGCAACCGCGGACGAAGGGTTCCGGTCGCTCGAGAACAGGGTCCACAGATCACTGTTCCAGTCGCGCGGTGAGCAACCGATGATGCCCGCGTGGCGGACTTCTTCCTGATCGTCGGACCGAGCGAGACTCGCGCCCGAGAGGCCGACCGTGCTCGGCGCATCGTTGAGCTCCTCGGTCTCGGGAATCCCTGCGATCAGGTCGAGACCGAGCAGGCGACCTGCCTACTCTTCGCCCGGCGAGACGGCAGCCGCCCCGACGTCGAATGGCAGGACGGAACCACCCGGATCGCAGTCGGCACCTGGAGAGGTCCCGACGGCGACTCGGGAACGTTCGCGATCGATGATTCGGAAGTCGCAGGCTTCGGTGCTCTCCTCGAGCTGAGCCCCGGTTCGACCCGGGTCAGCACAGATCCGATCGCCAGTCACCAGGTCCACTGGCGGCAGGGCGAAGACCACCTCGCAGTCTCAACCTCTGCGTTGCTCCTGAGTGCTCTCGGAGAGGACGAGCTCGATCCGATCGGCTGCCAGGAGCTGTTGCTCACCGGCATCCTCTACGAGGACCGCACGCCCTGGCGTTCGGTGCGCCGCCTCGACCCTGACACGATCTTCGAAATCGCACGCGACGGACTGACCTCGAGACCTGCAGGACGGCTGACCCTGCCAGAGACCGGAGATCTCTCTGGCCAGGAAGCGATCGAAGCCTGCGCCGACGGACTCCGTCGGATGGCCCGACGGCTCCGCAACGACGAGGGGCTGATCGCGGACCTGACCGGCGGGTGGGACTCGCGCCTGCTGATCTCAGCCTTGCTGGATCAGGGAGTGAAGTTCTCGACGACCGTCACCGGCTCGAGCGATTCCGCGGACGTCCGCATCGCCGAGTCGATCGCAAGAGAGTTCGGGTTCGACCATGTGACGATTCCTCCCATGGCCGCTCCGACCTTCGACGAACTCGAGGAGTCGACGCGGCTTTCAGAAGGTGAGGTCAACCCGGTCGCCTATTCTCGCATCCTGCGAGTCCACCGCCAGCTCATGGAGCGCGGATCGATGTCCCTGAACGGCTCGTTCGGAGAGGTCGCACGGGGCTACTGGTGGGAGATCCTGAGCCCGGGTCCGAGCGCGGTGCGGGCCGTGCCGGCTCGGCTGATCGCGGAGCGCCGATACGCCGCAACCGCACCCTCCTTCGATCTGTTCCGGAGCGCGGATCGCATCGACCCAACCGATCACTTCACCGCGATCCTCGAACGAGTCGATGCGGATGCGAATCCCAATGCGACCCAGGGCCTGCGATTGGACCGGACCTATCTGCGTATGCGGATGCGCTCGTGGCAGGGCCGCATCGCGACGACGACCGATCGGATCTGGCCCTGCCTCTCGCCTTTGATCTTCCCCGAGGTGCTCGAGCCGCTGCTCCGCACGCGACCCCTCGACCGAGCGCATGACCGCCTCGTGCGCCGGCTCCTGGTTGAACTCCACCCGCAACTCGCCAGGCGCGGACTCGAGAACGGGGGCCCGGCGGTCCCGATGACACCCACCAACTTGTGGCGCTTCACACCGATGGCCTGGAAACTCGGTCGGCGAGTCGTCCGCAAGGTTCTCGGAGCGGCGCGCAAGGCCACGACGGTCGAGGAGACCTCAGCACCGCGGCTCGCCATGCTCGCCGACGAACGCGTGCGCAAGATCCTCGACCCAGGCGAGATGCGAACGGCCGCCCTTTTCGAAGCGCCAGCACTCGAGTCGTTCGTGCGGGCCGCCCACACCGAGGAGTTCCGAGACGAACAGCCGTTCAGCCGGCTCCTCGGACTCGAGATGGCCGCGTGCCTCCGCGAGCGACTCAGGTCCGCTAGCGCGAGCCCGACCGGATCGCGTTGAAGAGGAACCGAAAGGTTCCGATCGGTTGGCCGCGGTACATCACGTCCGGCCCAAACAACGTCACCGACCCGCGTCCGAGCGGCACGTCCATGATCGCCGCTCCTCCACGCATGCGGTCGGCACCGATCGCCCAGCCGCTCCGCAGCAGCTCACCGGTGGACGCGTAGGACGCAATCACGCGCGCTCGATCCGACTCCTCGCTCCAGAAAACCGGACTTCGTCGGAACATCGCGACCTGACCGTCTGCCACTCCGAACCCCAGGGGATGTTCGAGATCGACGTCGAGGGCGAGCAGGGACCCCGGGACGAACCACTCGGCTGAGCTGACCGGTCGCGTCGAACCACCTTCCTCGTTGATGAGGAGCCCTTTTCGGATCGGTAGCTCGAAGAGATCGACGAGCCGGGCAGCCGCATCGCCAAACGCGCAGATTCGACCACCCTGCTCGACGAACTCGCGGAGGTTCGCGACCCCGACGTCCACGGTCATGGGCGTCGGCCACGCCCCGATCCCCGACCAGTCCTCGAACGGCGGAAGCGCGGCTTGGAGCTTCTGCACGAGCTCCTCGTCGACCACGGAATTGCTGCGTCGGAATGCCTGCTCCCGACGCGCCCGCTCGGAGGTCGGCGGCAAGCCAGTCGCGATCAACAACACATCGAATCGATCAGAAACATCTCCGTTCTCGACTTCGAACGGATGGATCACCTCGTAGTCGAACTCGAACTCTCCGAGAGCCCAGGACGTCCAACCGGTCGCCATGTGACCGCCGTAGACATCGAGGACGCCGACCCGGGGAGACCCGATCGGTCGCTGGGAAACACTCGGCGCACCATCGAGCGGAATGCACTCGAGGCCGAGCTCACCGCAGCCCGTCTCCAGAACGCGGACGGCATCGGTCGAGTTGGGGATAAAGAACGCTCCCGGCGGCAGCTTGCCACCGTCGATCACGAGCGGACTCTCGACGACCGAGACCTCCACACCAACCTCGCCCAATCGATTGACCAGGATGGCCGCATTCGAGTCCCGACAATCGATCAGCCAGCCGGCCTGAGCCTTCGGAAGATCCGCCGCAGGGAAAGCGATCTCGACCTCGTCGATCCACTCACCCTCATACTCGAGCGCTTCCCTGACGCGGATGACCTCCACACCCATCTGCATCGACAGCGTCCAACCAGAGCTGTCGTAGGGGCGCACCGGATCTCCGGAGTCCAGGTCGTCCGGATGCCACTGCGGCTCCAGCATGTCGAGCACCTGAGGTCGGAACGCCTGAGCCGCGTCGATCACGAAGCTGCCGATGGGAGCCTCGCCCTGGAACCCAAGATCCACCGGCGCAGTCAGGCGCCGGACCTCGACACCGGTCCGCCGCAGGCAGCGGACCAGCCGGACGGCCGCGTTGAAGTCGGGCTGACCACGTGACAGCACGAAGTGCCGAGCATCACGAAGTTCCGGGTCTTCGAAAGCCGGCCGAACTTCTTCGCCCTCACGGATCTTCGCCGCTCGATCCCGGGCGATTTCGAGCAGCTTCGGAGTCGCGGTCCAGTGATCCTTCGAACCTTTCGCGACCTGACGTCGCGCCATGCGCCACTGATCGAGCTTGAGGCGCGCGGGAAACCGCGAGGCGAGATCCAGGATCGCGAAGTTGGCCGTCTGCAGGTAGTCGATCGTCTGGCGAGCGTGCCAGATCTGCGTCGGCACCGGATCGGGATAGTCGCTGTAGGGCAGCCGGCGGTTCAGCGTCTGTCGGATCTCGACCGGATCGGGCGATCCGAACGCTTCGGTGAGGATACCGATCTGGTTGTGGAAGTAGGCCGCCGTGCGGAGCCCGCCGTTCCACCAGGTCGAGTAGCTCGCCCCACTGCGCGAGATCACGCCCGGCTTTCCCTCCGAGCTGAACCGGTGGTTCATGTGCGCGGACACCAACTCGATACCGCGGATCACCAGCGGGTCGATGTTGTAGTTGAACGGATCCCGGAACGGCGGCGTGAACAGGATCGTGCCACGGGGTGCCGTCTGGTGGTGGTTGTAGATCACCTGCGGCAACCACTCGCGATACAGCATCCGTGACACGTTGCGCGCCTCCGGCTGATTCGCCGCGTAGTGGTCGCGGTTGTTGTCGTGCCCCACGAAGCGTTGGTAGAGCACCGGTAATCTTCCGATCTGACCGGTGGCCATGTATCCGCGCGCGACCATCTCCATGCCGTCCGGGTTGGCGGGACACGCAATCAGAACGACGTGGTCGAGGATGCGTCGCACCTCTTCGTCGTCCCGGGACACCATCTGCCAGACCAGCTCGAGGATGTTCTGCCCGGCGATCGACTCCGTCGCATGCAGGCCGGCATCGATCCAGATCACGGCTGGATCCCGGTTGGCAAGCTGCGCTGCGACCGACTCGTCTTCATCACGACCGAGCGCGAGCCGGACATTCGTCTCGCGGATCTCGCTGAGGCGGGCGAGATTGCGTGGCGAGCTCAAGATCGCCGCGATGTGATCCTGCCCGTAGGAAGTCGTGCCGATGCTCTCGACCGACATACGGTCGGAGGCGTCTGCGAGCTCGCTCCAATACGAACGAAGCGCGGTGTAATCGGCGAGGAAACCATCGGCCCCGATCGGGTTTCCGAGCGCCTCCTCCGGAGACCGCAGAGCGCGAACCGGCCCGCCGAGCGGGGGGATCGCAGGACCCTGCTGGGCCTCAACCCCGGGCGAGAGACCGATCATCAGGCCGAGAGTGAGGATCCTAGGGAGGCGAATCACGCCGCGAGTGTAGCGGCAGCGTCGGACGACGCGATCCGACCGAAACCCTCAGCGAATGGCGCGCTGGAGACCGACCATCCGCAGCTCGGTGGCAGCACGCACGGAGCTGCGCCCGTGCAGGCTCGTGACGTAGCCGAACACGGCGGAGGCGACCAGAACCGCGGTGCCCATCATCGTCGCGGTTCCGAGCCAGTGAGACAGGTCGGAGCGGAACGGGAAGATCGTCATCGCCTGGAAGGTGCAGAGCGCGACGAGCAACGCGAGCATGCCAACCCGGACCACGAGGAAGATCGCTGCCGCGGCGATCAGGATCAGCGAGAGCACGGTTACGACGTCGAAGCCGGTGAACCCGATCGCCCAGAGGCCCATCAGAATCGGCATCATCAGCCCAACCGCCCACACTTTGCTCTTCGTGAGCATCTTCAGGCAGACCAGCCCGAGGACGATGCCCATACCGACATCGGTCCAGGACACCACGACTTCGAGCAACGCACCGAACGAGTCCGAGCCACCGTGGAGAACCTCCATCGTGCGCGCGCGCGGGATCAGCGGCGGTGAGCCCGGCTCTCCAAGCCATGCGCGACTGATGCGAGACAGGTAGACCAGCAAGGTGACGAACGACGCCGCCGCAACCCCGGACAGGACACTGAATCCGATCGCCGGGTCGCGCCACTCTCCGCGGAGCAAGCGATACCAGGGCACGAGCATCTGCGGCCACACGCGTCGTACGTATGGTTCGAGGGCGAAGTAGAACAGTCCGTACTGAATCGACACGAGCAGACCGCGAGCCATCGACGACAGCAGCAGGTCACCCGAACTCACGAAGCCCTTCGGGTGGTGCCCGGTCAGGAGCGTGTAGATCACGACCAGACCGAAGATCGAGAGTCCGATCCGGAACGCTCCGGCCCGATCACCACCTCCTCGTCGAACCGTCCGCCAGGCGAGAAACGCGGCTGCGATGCTGAAGATCGCACGGAAAATCGAAAGCGGCGTCGCGCCGCCCGCTGGTCTCGGACGGTCCGGCTGGTGGAGTGCCAGGGCGCGTAGCTCGGTCTCGAACACACGCACGGAGACGACCTCGTCGTCGAGAAATCCCGCTTCGACCCGGATCTTGCCATCCGTGCTCTGCCAAGCCTTGGTCCTGTCCGCGAACACGACCGGGCGGATCATCGGTTCGATCGGCTCGAAGTTCTCCCGCGGCAGCTGGATGACCTCGAACAGCTTCGACTCCGAGAGTTCGTCGGCGGTGCTCTCGGATTCAGCCGGGAGTTCGATCCGACCCCCGATCATCTCGACTACCAGCGGGGACACTCGGTCGAACGCGCGCAAGGCTCCATCCGGAGCAAGGCGTGCCCTCGTCATGCCGGGAACGTCGAGCGGCGGATCGGACCAGCTCACGATTCCCGAGAGCCCACCGCCCTTCATCGGCTCGGGCGAGGTTCGAAACCAGAAGTCGATCGCCGATCCGAGCGTGTTCTCCTCGGACAGGATCCGGAATCGACCCGGCGCGTCGAAGTCTCGGCGCGCAAAGTCCCCGGGGCCTTCGAACGGCGACTGCCCGACGCCGAGCAGCATCTCGTCGCGATACTCGCGATCGAAGATCAGTCGGATGTAGGGCGAGTTGACGTCGAAGCCCCAGGCCTGGTCCTCGCCAGAACTGAAGCCGAGGTCATCGAGGTGTCGACGACCATCCGCCGCCAGGACTTGCCCGTTCTCGGGGAGCCAGGCATAGGACGCCAACTTCACCTCGGACTCGAGCCAGAACAGCCCGGTCATGCACAGGAGAAACACGCCCAGAACGAGAGTGCTGATCTTGGCGTGGTGCCGATCTTTCGAGTCCGCGCCCGCGACCATCTCGGGCGAAGGCGTCTGCCCGGCCTGCACCATCTCGTTCAGCAGGTTCGACCCACTGAGCCGAGACAGCACTTCGAACGCGGACTCCGGCCGGTCTGCCGGGTCCTTCGCGATGCAGTCGAGGATCAGCGATTCGATCGCGGGGTCGATGTTCGCGACACGATCGGACGGAAGCGGCAGGGAACGCCGGTGCTTCTCGATCAGCTCCTCGAGTGAGGACGCCCTGAACGCGCGCTCACCGGTGAACAGCTCGAACAGGATCAGACCCAGCGAATAGAGGTCGGTCTGCACGCTCGGCTGCTCGCCGCGGAACAGCTCCGGAGCCATGTAGGCCGGAGTTCCCGAAGCCGTGCCGGTGACCTCGCCGAGATCACCCGCGATACCGAAGTCGGTGATCCGGACCTCACCGCGACTGTCGAGCATGATGTTGCCCGGCTTCAGGTCACGGTGAAGCACCCCTTGTTGGTGCGCGGCCTGGACTCCGGCAACCAACTGCCGCGCGATCTCCCGGCACTTCTCCGGCGAGGGTCGACCGATGCGAGTGAGCAGTCGATCGAGTGATTCGCCATCGATGAACTCCATCGACAGGAAGGTCCGCCCCCCGACCTCTCCGATGTCGTGAACGCGACAGACGTTCGGGTGACTGACTCGCCAGGCAAGCCTCACCTCGTTCCGCAGGATCTCCAGACCCTCGCGCTGGTTGCGCAGGTATTCACCCCCCAGGAACTTCAGGGCGACGACCTGCTTCAGAGCTTCGTCGCGCGCACGCCAGACCTCACCCATGCCACCGGCGCCGACCTTCTCGAGGATCCGGTAACGGCCGCCGCAGCGGGCACCTGGCTCGAGCGGACAGATCTCCTCGCCGAACTCCGTGGGGAGTTCGCCCTCGGTCGCTGCCGATTCACTGACTCGGTGCGTCGAGTCGATGGTCTTGTCGTCCTCGCCGATCGGCGTTGGCGTCGAACCAAGTGGCGCCGTGGGCTCGCTGTCTCTCCGGTCTCCGTCGTCGGGGACCTTGGGGTCGGGATCTCGATCGGCCATGGGGTGAGGAGTTCCGCGAAGCCCGAAGGCTCTCGCAGCCGGCTACTCTGGACCGCAGCCGCGAAGAACCCAAGCACCGGGGCTCCGGATCTCGCTCCCACGCCGAAGCGGTGCCCGAGATCCGAAAATCCCCGACTCGGCGTCGATCCGTCTCACAGATAAACGATTCAGCGCCAGTCGTGGGAGAAGGGCTCGGGCTTGACGTCGGCGATCAGCGACGAGTCGCCGGTCTTCAGATCGGCGGCAACACCGGACAAGAGGCTCCGCTGACGTTCGATCGCGAGGAAGCCGCGGAGCACGCGAATGCCCGTGAACTCTTCCCGCAGAAGCTCGGCCTGCAGGGCGGCGACTCGCTGCTGTGATTCGTCCTGCTCAGCCGCGTGGTGCGCGAGGACCAAGATCGAGACGAGGTGCTCGATGCCCTTGCCGAATCGCTGGAGCGGGATCTGCGCCCGTGTGAGCTCGAGCTGAAACCACAGGTTGACGCCCAGGTAGACCCAGCGGCGCTTGCGGAGCTGGCCTTCGGCGAAGCGGGCCGAACGACGGAGCGACTTCGGCAGCTTTCGGTAGCGCGGCAGAAGCCCGGTCGGAATCAGCTTGCCCGGCCAGCGCAGCAGGTCCATTGCGCCGTTGCCGAGAATCCAGCCGACCAGCGACCAGAACCCCTTGTTGCCGAGCAGCATGCCGGTCGCTTTCAGGCAGCGACCTGGCCAGCGCAGGAACTCCTTGGGACCGATGCGCAGGATGCGATCCGATTTGTCGACTGGCTGTCCGTCCGGCTTGGTGTTCAGGGACTGGATGACGCCGAGCATCCCGGCCATGTAGGTGTCGACGAACTTGGTCGTGACGTCCTTGACCATCCCCATCAGGATCAGGTCGTCCTCGCCCTCGACGACGCCGAACACGTGCATGTTCGCGCGCGCCTCACTGACGCGGGATCCCTTGGTGAATGAGCGGCCACCGAGCACGCGCTCGGTCGCGATCTGCGATCGCAACGCCGTCGTCGCCGCCGCGCTCTTGGTCAGGTCGCGCAGGCCGGCGAGATCGACGCCGTCCGCGTCCTGCTTCAACGACAGGTGGCTGAGCGCGCGCGACTGCAGCGCACCACCGAGGACACGGCCGAGCGCCAGACGTGGAAGCTCGTGCGCGAGCACCGGCCCACCGACACCCTGCCGCTCCTTGGCGTAGGCAACGGCGTCGGCCGCCATCATTCGCTGGTAGCCCGCGGACATCGCGGCCAGCATGCAGCGGCCCATCCGGAGGCAGTAGAACAGCACCTCGACGCCGTCCGCCTCGATACGGTTCTGGGTCGGAATCGGGTAGTTCTCGAAGTGCAGGCGCGAGTTGTAGTTCGCGCCAAAAGCGTCGACCCCGGACGGCTTGAGCCAGAAGTCGAACTCCTTGTCGCCGCCCTTTTGCACGTCTTGGTCAGGCAGCTCAGTGACGAAGAGGCCGACCTTCTTGCCGCCCTTCCCGATCCGCGCAACCAGTCCGACGAGCCCACCGTGGTGCGCATTGGTGATCCAGAGCTTGTTGCGGGCGCCGTCGGCGAACAGCCGGAAACAGTCGTTGGCCTCGTCGTGCTCGACGTAGGCCTGCACCTTCTTCGCGTTGACGCCGATTCCGACCTCGGTGAGGGCAAAGCCCATCAATCGTCCTTCCGAGATCATCGGGAGGAAGGTCTTCCGCTGCGTGTCGTTGCCGTAGCCGATCAGCGAACCCGCGCCGATCGTCAATTCACCCGAAACCTCGACCGCGAGAGGGCCGAGGCCATTCGCCGCGAGTTGCTCCTCGACCACTGCCAGCGACGGATAGCTCTTGGCCTTGCCACCGAACTCGGTCGGCACCGTGAAGCCATAGCCACCCGCGTCGGTGACCGCCTTGCGAAGCTCGTCCGAGAGCTTGCCATCGGCGGTGAACGCCTCACCGCGCTCGAGCGAACCGAGCGCCGCGTCGATGACCGGCTGCGCATCGGCACTCGCCGCCGTGTTGATGCCGGCGCCGCTGCGCAATTCTTCGACCGAAGGCACCGGACCGTAGATCAGACGCTCGACGAGCGAGGCCTTGGTGTGCCCGAGCCGCTTCATCGCAGCGGCGACCGCATCGTCCAGGGCCGAGACGTCCTGGGCTTGGGCCAGGTCGCCGGCCGCGGCGAGGGCCTGGGCAGCCGTCGAAACCTGGGCTTCGGGACCCTTCGGGGACTCGTTCTCGGGCGCGGGGCTCTTCGGTTCGGTCGTCGTCATCGGCAGGTGCACTCCTGGAGGCCGCACAACGCGGACGATCGGCATTCCTTTCCTGGGATCCGCGTCCTCGTCGGGGGAAGGAGAGTGTTGGCGATCGGCCCCGCTCAGGGAAGAGCAGGGCCAGAGGCCGAATCCCAGGTTTCGGGCCCCGCGCGGAATTCCGGCAGCGGTTCGTTACCCTGCCTCACCGACCATGCGTATCGCCCTCCTCAGCTACGAATACCCCCCGGAAACCGGTTTCGGCGGCATCGGCACCTACGCCTACTACCAGGCGAGAGGGCTCGCGAAGCTCGGCCACGACGTCCACGTCTTCGCCGGCTCGCTGACCGAGGGCATCTATCACTCGGAGCACGAGGGCGTGAAGGTCACCCGGATCAAGCGCACGGACTGGGTCGACCGGAGCCTGCAGAGCCTCCGGGATCGCCGTTGCGGTTGGGCGCAGAACCGGATCGGCACCGGCTACGCCGCCTACCTCGCCCTCGCGCGCGAGCACGGTAAGCGGCCCTTCGACGTCGTCGAGTTCCCCGAGTGTGGCGCCGACGGGCTGCTGGTCACGACCCTGCTCCCCGATCTCCCCTCGGCCGTGAAGTTCCACAGCCCAGCCCGGCTGATCATGGACATCTACGACACGCCGAAGATGGATCGTGAGATCACGGCCGTCGTCGAGCAGATCCCGATCAATCAGGCGACGCTCCGGATGAGCTGCAGCCGATTCCTCGCCGACGAGACGATCACAAGGATGGCCGTCCCGGAACCGGTGCACGTCGTGCCGAATGGGATCGACCTCGAGCTCTTCGACCGCGACGACGGAATCGACGTGTTCAAGAAGTTCGGGCTCCCGAAGGACAAGGACGCGATCACCGTCTTCTTCGCGAACCGCATGGAGCCACGCAAGGGCATCCACCTCGTGCGTGACATGTGCTTCTCGGTGATGACGAAGTTCCCGCACGTGCACTTCGCGTTCGCCGGCGCCGACCACTACGGCTTCATGGAGCGCGAGATCCAGCCGTTCATCAAGAAGAACAAACTGAAGAAGCGGTTCCACTACTTCGGCAAGCTCGACCTGCCCGACGTTCGCGCGATCCTCAAGCAGATCGACATCTTCCTGATCCCGAGCCTGTGGGAGAACTGCCCCTACTCGTGCATCGAGGCAATGTCCGCTGGCCGCGCGATCGTGTCCTCGGACTGCGGTGGCATGCCGGAACTGATCCAGGAAGGCCAGAACGGCGTGCTCGCGAAGAACGACGACTCGTCGTCCTTCATCGCACGCCTCGAGGAGATGATCGAGGATCCAGCGCTACGCGAGCGCTGTGGCACAGCTGCTCGGCGCGTGGTCGAGGAACGCCTCACTGACACCGCGATCGCGCAGAAGACGGTCGATCTGTTCCGTCAGCAGATTCCGTCGCTGGCGTAGAGCACCTCGAGGCGATCGAGGTTGGTCGCGATCGTCGATGGCTCACGCACGTCGACGGACTCCCAGAACGCCCTGTCGTCGCGGATCGCCTCGATCTTGGCCCGGAGATCCTCCGAATCACCGGAACGGAACGTGAAGCCATTCACTCCCTCCTCGACGATCTCGGACATCCCGCCGAGGTCGGAGACCAGCACCGGCACACCGGCGGCGAAGGCCTCGAGCATCACGAAGGGAGTGTTCTCGTACCAGGTCGAGGGCACGACCAGGAGGTCCGTGTCAGCGAGCACCGAGCTCAGCTCCGCATGATCGAAGGCCCCTGGGAACGAGATGCGATCGTCGCCCGCAGCCTGATTCCGGAATCCGTCGATGTAGTCCTGAAAGACCGGTTCTTCGAGACGCCCCCGAACACTCAGCTCGATCGGCCCCTCGATGCTCCGGACCGCCTCGACGACGAGGTGTGGTCCCTTCCACGGTGAGAGCACCCCACCAAAAGTCACCCGCAGCGGATCGCGTGGCCGAGTGACCTCGCGCCGCTCGACGCGATCGGGTTGGAGTCCATAGGCCATCACCTCG